>CP075526.1:1200000-1800000 GCA_025808555.1 Anaerolineales bacterium
AATAGCGCCGCGCTCGACCCCAAGTTTGATGCCGGTGAAGTAGGTAAGCACAACAGCTCGTTTGAAGAATACAGCCTGGAGAATTGGAACAATTCCCTCTCGGTTAATCTCACTGGCGCGTTCCTGTTCAGTCAGGCGGCAGTGCCGCACATGCTTTCTCAGAAGGGTGGGGTCATCATCAATATCTGCTCCACGTACGGCTTGGGCGGGCCTGACCAGCGTATTTACCAGCGCGAGGGTCATCCGCCTTCCTTCAAGCCGGTGGATTACACCGTTACCAAAGCCGGCATCCTGGGCCTCACCAAATATCTGGCGACCTACTACGGCACGCAGAACATCCGCGTGAATGCGCTCACCCCCGGCGGCGTGCGCAACACGCAAGACGAAGAGTTCGTCAAAGCCTATTCCGCCCGTGCTGCCATGGGCCGCATGGCCCAGCAGGATGAAATGAACGGCGCGCTGTTGTTCCTGGCCTCCGACGCTTCGAGCTATATGACAGGTGCGAATTTAGTCGTCGATGGCGGCTGGACGGCATGGTAGCAATGAAGTCTAGCAAGCCTGAAGTCTTGGCCATCATTCCGGCCCGCGGCGGCTCCAAGAGCATTCCGCGCAAAAATGTGCGCCTGTTCGCCGGGCACCCGCTGCTGGCATTCAGCATCGCCGCCGCCCTGCAAGCGGAAACCGTGACGCGCACCATCATCTCCACCGATGATGAGGATATGGCCCGCATTGCGCGTGAGCTTGGGGCCGAGGCGCCTTTCATCCGCCCGGCGGAGTTTGCCCAGGACAACACGCTAGACCTGCCGGTGTTTGAGCATGCGCTCACCTGGCTCGCCAAGAACGAAGGCTACAAGCCGCAGATCGTGGTGCAGCTGCGCCCCACCTCTCCCTTGCGCCCGCGCGGCCTAGTGGATGAGGCCGTGCAGCTGTTGCTCAAGAACCCCAAAGCCGATTCGGCCCGCGGGGTAGTGCCCAGCGGCCAAAACCCCCACAAGATGTGGCGCGTGGATGCCAATGGGCAGATGCAGCCGCTGCTCAAGGTCAAGGGGATCGGGGAACCCTACAACGCCCCGCGCCAAAACCTGCCCGCCACCTATTGGCAGACCGGCCATGTTGATGCAATTCGCAGTTCAGTCATCCTAAACAAACACTCCATGAGCGGCGAGATGATACTGCCCGTGTTGGTAGACCCGCGCTACAGCGTGGACATTGACACCATGAATGACTGGCAGCGTGGTGAATGGCTGGCCACCTCGGGGGAATTGGACGCCGTGTGGCCTGGCCCTCTGCCACGCCCGTACCCCAAGCAGGTCAAGCTGCTGGTGCTGGATTTTGACGGGGTGCTGAGCGACAACCGCGTCTGGATGGATGAGAACGGCAAGGAATCGATCGCTGCCAACCGTAGTGACAGTCTGGGGCTTGAGAAACTGAAGCAAAGCGGCGTGCAGGTCTTCGTGCTTTCGCGTGAGGGCAACCCCGTTGTGGCCCGTCGCTGCGAGAAGCTCCAGATTGGCTATCGCCAGGGGATCAAGGAAAAAGGCGAGGCATTGCGCCAGCTACTGGCGGAGCTGAGTGTGCCTGCGGAAGCTACTTTATTCCTCGGCAACGACACCAATGATCTACCGTGCTTCCCCATCGCGGGCTGCGCTGTGGCCGTGGCCGATTCGCACCCCGCTGTGTTGCGCCAGGCCGACCAGCGTCTCACGCAGCGCGGTGGGCATGGCGCAGTGCGCGAGCTTTGTGATTTAATCATGGCGATAAACGCCCAAAGGACGAACGAATGACTCGAGAATTAAAGCTTGGCAAACGCATGGTGGGGGATGGCCACCCGGTGTATATCGTCGGTGAGATCGGCATCAACCACAATGGCAGCCTGGATGTTGCCAAGCAATTGATCGATCTGGCCAAGTGGGCCGGGGCGGATGCTATCAAGTTCCAGAAGCGCACGCCAGAATTGGCTGTGCCGCCCGACCAGCGCGACAAGATGCGCGAGACCCCGTGGGGCTACATCAGCTACATGGATTACCGTAATAAAGTTGAGTTCGGCGAGAAGGAATATGCCGAGATCGATGCGCACTGCAAGGCCAAGGGCATTGACTGGTTCGTCTCTGTGTGGGACGAGCCGGCTGTTGATTTCATGGAGAAGTTTGACACGCCTTGCTACAAGATTCCCTCGGCGTCCCTGACCGATCATGCCCTGCTGGACCATGTGCGCAAGACTGGCCGTCCGGTGGTGCTCTCCACAGGCATGTCTACCATGGAGCAGATCGACGAAGCCATTAAGCATGTGGATATGGGCAACACCATGCTCACTCACACCACCAGCACCTATCCCTGTGAGCCGGATGAGCTGAATCTGCGCATGATCGAAACCCTGCGCCAAAAGTTTGCCTGCCCAGTGGGCTACTCTGGCCACGAGGTCGGGTTAGTGCTTTCTGCGGTGGCTGTGGCCCTCGGTTCCTGCTTTATTGAGCGCCACATCACGCTTGACCGTGCCATGTGGGGCAGCGACCAGGCCGCCTCGGTGGAACCGGGCGGCTTGCAGAAGTTGGTGAAATACATCCGTGTCACCGAGCAAGCCCTGGGTGACGGCGTAAAGCGCGTATACGATAGCGAGAAGCCCTCCCTCGAGAAGCTGCGCCGCGCCAAGTAATTTTTGCCGCTCTACGCGGCTGGGTTCACTGTGCTCAAGCGAATAGCCAACAAACTCCAACGCGCACCCGCTACGTTGCGTAGCCGGGTGCGTTTGGCGCGCACCGCCCGCGCCGTAGCGGCCGCCGAGCAGGCGCAGCACAAGCCGGTGGTGTTCTTCAATGCCTCTACGCGCCTGGGCCATCTCAGCCAGAATGCGGCGTTTTCGCTGCTGGCCTCGTGGGGCTTGCGTCTGGAAGGCGTGCCCGTTTTGCACTTCGTGTGCAACGCGGGCATGAGCCGCTGCGTGCTGGGCACCAACCCGGACGATGCCACCCAGGCGCCGCCGTGCGCGGCCTGCATGGCCCAATCGCGCCGGATGTATGCCGGTGCGCAGGCGCAGGGGTTCGGCTACCAGCCCGACGCCGCTTTGATCGCTCGCCTGCAGTCCTTGAGCGTTGATGATTTGCTGGCTGTGGAGTACGGCGGCTTACCGCTCGGCCACTTGGTGCTGCCCTCGCTGCGTTGGGCGTTGCGCCGCCATGACTTGGCAGACGATGAGCCCACGCGTATCTTGTTGCGCGAATACATCCTCTCCGCCAACAATGTGGCCCGTGAGTTTGCTGCCTTCATAGATGGCAGGGACCTGCTGGCTGTGGTGGTTTTCAATGGCATCATGTTCCCTGAGGCTGTGGCGCGCCAGATCGCTTTGCAGCGCGGCTTGCGCGTGATAACGCATGAAGTCGGCCTGCAGCCGCTGAGTGCGTTCTTTACTGCAGGCGAAGCCACGGCCTATCCCATGGAAATCCCTGAGAGTTTTCAACTGGGTGAAGCAGAAAACCATCGGTTGGACAATTACCTAAGTCGCCGTTTCAAAGGCGATTTCAGCATGGCCGGCATCCGCTTCTGGCAAGATATTCAAGCGCTGGACGAAGCCTTTCTGGCAAAAGCAGCCCAGTTCGATAAGTTGGTGCCAGTCTTTACCAATGTCATTTTTGATACCAGTCAGGTACATGCCAATGTGCTGTTCACGGACATGTTCGCCTGGCTTGATCATGTAGCCGAGCTCATCCAAACCAATCCGCGCACGTTGTTCGTCATCCGCGCCCATCCAGATGAGATGCGCCCTGGCTCCACCAAGCAGAGCCGCCAAAGCGTAGCTGAGTGGGTGCAGGCGCGCGGCTTGCTGGCTTTGCCCAATGTTGTCTTCATCCCACCGACGGACTATGTGGACTCGTACGCATTGATCGCTAAAGCGCACTTTGTCATGCTCTACAACTCTTCGATCGGGCTGGAAGCTTCTATCATGGGCAAGCCGGCTCTCTGCGCTGGGGCGGCTCGCTACACGCAATACCCTACGTTGTATTTTCCTGCCAGTCTGAGTGAATACAAGCACCAGGCCGAAGCTTTCCTGGCCGCCGACAAAGTGCCGCAGCCGGAGGCTTTTGTACATGAGGCACGGCGTGTGCTCTACTTCCAGCTTTTCAGGACCAGCCTGCCTTTTGAGCGCTTTGTGGAGCCCACTAGTATGGGCTATGTGAACCTGCGGGACTTCCCTTTTAACGCTTTGCGCGTCGAGCAGTCGCCGGCCATCAAAACGGTGCGTGACGGCTTGGTGGAACACAAGCCCTTTCTGGTATAAGACAAGTATGCAGGATACGAATTTTTTGAGGCTTCGATCTGTATTTATTGATGTCTTCAAGGCTGCGCCCGAAGACATCACCCCTGATCTGCAATTTGGCGAGTTACCCGCCTGGGATTCAATGGGGCATATGGACCTCATGGTTGGGCTGGAAACCGCCTTCGGGATTGAAATTACTGCCGAAACCATCAGCACCCTCATTAGTGTGCCGGCCATCCTGGCCCATATTCAGAGCAAGCATGGCTGAGCACCTCTCTCTCAAGCCTAGTATTCCCATCCCAGCCCATCTAGTAGGTCAGGTGCAGGCCAAGCTGGCATATGTCGACGAGGCCATCGCCTCGGCCAGCATCGCCCCTGATGGCGGCCGCATCGACCTGCAGCTGCGCGCTCCCGCCCCCGCCGACCTGGAAGCCAAGATCCAAAGTGTGGTTACGGACATGGCCAGCGGGAATGCGAAACCAAAAGTGGAGGTGCTGGAAGATTACCTTCAGCGCCCCGTGCCTCATTCAACTGATCCCATGCCGGAGCTTGAGCAGCGTGGTGAGGTGCACCGCGAAACTACGGGCGTATACAGCTTCGGGCCGCTGTTGGCCAACCTTATCAGCGTGTTCGAAGACTATTTTCTGGAGCTGGCCGCCGAATTTGGCGCTGCCCCGCAGCGTTTTCCGACGCTCATCTCGGCCGAGATGCTGGGGCGCGTCGGTTACTTCCGTGCTTTCCCGCACTCGCTGACCTTCGCCACCCACCTCCGCGAGGATCTGCACATCATCAGCGACTTCGCAGAGCATGCCGCCTATGAGCCTACCGGCTTGAACGCGTCGATGGAATCGTTCTCCAAGATCCAGGCGTTGCTCTCCCCGGCGGTGTGCTACCACTTCTACTTTGGCCTGGCCGATAAACCCTTGCCGGGCGGCCAGCTGGCTGCCACTGCGGTCGGTCATTGCTTCCGCTACGAATCCAGCAATCTCAACAGCCTCGAACGCCTGTGGGATTTCACCATGCGCGAGATCATCTTCGTTGGCCCGGCTGACTATGTGCTGGACAATCGCGAAGCCGCCCGCAAGAAAGTAACCCCCTGGCTGGCCGAACTTGGGCTGGCATACATGGTGGAGAGCGCTAACGATCCCTTTTTCGTTGGCGAGTTCCGCAAGCAAACCGCCTTCCAGAACGCCTTCCAACTCAAGTACGAGATCCGCGCCCGCTTGCCTTTCAAAGGCAGCACGCTGGCGGTGGGTTCGTACAACTATCACCAGGATTTCTTTGGCCGCCATCTCAAGATCACGCTGCCTGACGGCAAACCTGCTCACACCGGCTGTGTGGCATTTGGTCTCGAACGTTTGGCGTATGCCTTCTTGGCCCAATATGGGCTCGACCCAGCGCAGTGGCCGGCCATCGTGCGGGAGGCGCGCGCATGGGGGTAACTATCCGCGCTGGGGGTGTGGAAGATCTGCCCGGCGCGGCTGCGCTCTGGAAGCAACTGGATGCGTATCATCGCAGTCTTGGCCTGGCTTTTCCTGAAGTAGAGAATGCCCCACAAAAATGGGCCGAGAGCTTTCAGCGCACTCTCGGGCGTTTTAGCTTTCTGTGGCTGGCTGAACAAGATGGGCAGGCGCTGGGTTTTTTGATGGCGCGGGTGAAACAAAGCCCGGCTTATCTGGGCGGTCAGCAAGTTGGCGAGATCAGTGACCTGTACGTAAAAGAGGCAGCCCGCGGCGGCGGGCTGGCTGCTCAACTGGCCCAAACTGCCATGCAGAAGTTTACTGAGCTGGGCGTGCATTCCGTCGAAGTGCAGGTGCAGGCTGGCAATGAAGCTGGCCTGGCTTTCTGGCGCAAGCAAGGCTTTGCGCTGGATCTTACGCTGGTGCGCAAGGTGCTCTGATGGCGCTACCAGCCCTCACTCGCCAACAATTGGATGGTGTTCTCCAAGCCCTCGGCATCCAGGCCGGCGATGGCCTGCTCATTCACTCTGCCGTGCAGTTCCTCGGCAAGCCGGAAGGCGGCCTTGTTACTTATCTTGAGGCGTTGCAAGGCGCAATTGGCCAGCATGGCACTCTGGTAGTGCCAACCTTCTCCTTCGAGTTTGCCAAGACCGGCCAATACGACCCGGCCACCACACCCTCACAGGGCATGGGGGTCTTCTCAGAATTTGTGCGCCAGCAGCCCGGAGCGTACCGTACGCTCCACCCCATGCAGTCCGTCGCCGCGCTGGGAGCGCTGGCCGGCGACTTGGCCCAGCGCGATACTCCCTCCGCTTTTGATGATGGCTCGACGTTTGACCGCATGCTGCAGGCAGATTTCAAGCTTTTGCTGTTAGGCGCAGATATTCAAGCCGCCTCCATGGTGCACTATAGTGAGCAGCGCGCACCTGTCCCTTATCGCTACTGGAAGGAATTCCCCGGCAAGATCAAAATCGATGGCGCTTGGCAGCCGCGCAGCTACCGCATGTTCGTGCGTGATATGGATATTGATCCCCACTTGCGTCTGGCGCCTATTGAGCAAGCGCTGCGCGCCAATGGTGATTGGCGTACGCAAACTCTCAATCACGGCAGCCTCTCAGTCTGCCGCTTGCAGGATTTTGTGACTGCTACGGATGCCTTGCTGCGGGTAGACCCTTGGGCCTTGGTCAGCAACCGCCCGGAGACAGCCCACTAATGGCCAGCATGATGCAACTCATCGAGGAGTTGTGGTTCCTGAAGCGTGACCTGATCTCGGATGACTACGATCGAGCCTTGCATCGCCTGGCGCAAGAAGTGCCCATGACGATCCATGAAGTGCCCAGTGGCACGAAAGTGTGGAGCTGGACTGTGCCAGAGAAGTGGACCTGTCACGAGGCCTATCTCGAAACACTGCAAGGTCATCGCTTACTTGACTATGCTGACCATCCTCTGCATGTCGTCTCGTATTCGCTACCGTTCGAAGGTGAGGTCAGCCGCGAAGAGCTATTGGCGCACCTGAATGTACATCCAGCCCACCCAGACGCCATTCCCTACGTCTTTAAGTATTACCAGCGTGATTGGGGTTTATGCGCCAGCCAAAACCTACGCGATTCGCTCACTGATGAGCGTTATCGCGTTGTAATTCGCTCTGAATTCACGCTCGGCACGCTGAAAATTGGCGAAGTCTATATCCCCGGCCAGCGCCCGGAGAACTTCGTGCTCGCTGCCCACTTGGACCATCCCGCCATGGTGAATGATGACCTCACGGGCGTGGTGGTCGGTGTGGAAGTGGCCCGTCGTCTGTTGGCGGCGGCCGCTGCCGGGCATGCGCCGTACTACGGCGTACGCCTGCTGCTGTTCCCTGAAACCCAGGGTTCGATCGCCTACCTCAGCCAGCACGAGAGCGAGATTCCGAATATGCTCGGGGGCCTCTTTCTCGAGATGCTGGGCAATGATGCACCCCACGCTCTACAGCAATCCTTCCAGCCCTTCAGCGCCGCTGACCGCGCCCTCGTGAATGCGTTGGCGGGCGCCGAGCCCGGCGCTTATGTGGGCGGCTTCCGAACCGTCATTGATAACGACGAGCGCCAGTTCAACGCCCCCGGTGTGCGCGTGCCCATGCTTTCGCTCTCGCGGGTGGTGGATCCGCATCTGCCCGGCTCGCGCTTTGCCCCTTACCCTGAGTACCACTCCAGCCTGGATACGCCTGCCATCGTCTCGCAGGAGCGGTTGAAACAGTCAGTAGAGCTGGTGCTTAAGCTTATTGATGCATTTATGCACAACCGCTACGTGGTCAACCACTTTAAGGGCGAAGTCTTCGCCTCCGGCTACGGCCTCTGGGTGGATTACAAGAGCGATGCCGCCGGGCACAAACGCCGCTTTGAGATCATGGATCGCTGTGACGGCACGCGCCGTGTGGCCGATATTGCTGATGAGCTGCACCTCAGCTTTCAGGAGGTCTGGCAGGTGATTGCCCTATTGGTTGAAAAAGGGCTGGTATCGCTTAGCAACGTACCCCAACCTACCGATCCCCACCACGCGCCGCCGCAGTAGCGCTGGTAATATTCTTAAATGCCCACCGGCAAGCCCCGAAGCACAAAAAAAACACCGCACATCTCCATTATCGTCCGCGCTCTAAATGAAGAGAAACACCTTGGCCGCCTGCTAACCGCCATCGCGAGCCAAAGCCTGCCCAACCCTGAAGTCATCCTGGTCGACTCCGGCTCCACTGACCGCACACTGGCCATTGCGCGCCGTCATAGGGCCAAAATTGTGCACATCAAGCCGCAAGACTTCACCTTTGGCCGCTCACTTAACCTGGGCATCCGCAAAGCCAGCGGCGATGTGATGGTGCTTGCCAGCGCCCATGTCTTCCCCGAGCACGATGATTGGCTCAGGAACCTCGTGGCCCCGTTTGCAGACCCCCAGGTGGCCATGGCCTACGGCAAACAGCGCGGCACGGACGAGAGCCAGTTTTCGGAAAGCCAGCACTTCCGCAAGTGGTTTCCTGAGCACTCCACTCCGGCCCAGCCGCACGGCTTTGCCAATAACGCCAACTCGGCGCTGCGCAAGAGCGTCTGGGAGACCATACCCTTTGATGAAGAATTGACCGGGTTGGAAGACTTGGCATGGGCCAGTACGGCCCATGCTGAGGGCTACAAAATTGCCTACGTGGCCGAGGCCGGCGTGTACCATGTACATAATGAGACCGCAGCCCAGATCATGAACCGTCACCGTCGTGAAGCCATAGCCCTGCGGCAGATCTTGCCCGCCAGCACTTTCAGCTTTGTCAATTTGCTAAGCCTTTTCGTGCGAAACACACTGTCAGACTATGCCGCCGCATTGCGCCAGGGGCAGTTTTTACGCCAGATGATCAACATCCCGCGCTTTCGTTTTCTGCAATACTGGGGCACCTACCGCGGCTACCGTGACCCCGCCCAGCCCAGCAGCCAACTCAAGCGTGTCTTCTACTACCCGCCGGATGCACTGGAGCCGCGCCTTGCGACGTCACAAAGCGCGCGCCCGCGGGATAAATCAGCCTAGCCTATGCCTATGAACACGCCAAGAATCGTCGCCCTTGTTCCCATGCGAGACCAGTCCGAGCGCGTGCCTGGCAAGAATTACCGCGCTCTGGCGGGAGCGCCGCTGTTCCATCACATTCTGCGTGCCTTGCAGGCCAGCCGCGGTATCGCCGAGATCGCCGTGGATACCGACAGCCCCAGCATTAAGGCTGGGCTGGCGGAGCACTTTCCGGCCGTGCGCGTGATCGAGCGCCCTGAACACCTGCGCGCCGGCGAAGTGCCCATGAACGAGATCCTGCTGCACGATACAGCCCAAATTCCAGCTGACTTCTATTTGCAGACCCACAGCACCAATCCCTTGCTGCGTAGTGAAACTATCGGGCGCGCCATTGATGCCTTTGTTGCCGCGTTGCCCAAGGTAGATTCGCTATTCAGTGTGACTGGCCTGCAGACCCGCTTCTATGATGCCGAAGGTAAGGCCGTGAATCACAACCCCAAAGAGCTCCTGCGCACCCAGGACCTGCCGCCCGTTTACGAAGAAAATTCGTGCATTTACATCTTTAGCCGCGCCAGCCTGGCTCAACACAGCCACCGTATTGGCGCCAGCCCACTCATGTTCCCCATCCCGCGCAATGAGGCCTGGGATATTGACGAAGAGCTTGATTTCCAAATTGCCGACTTTTTGATGCAGCAGCGACAGAAGACCTCATGACCAAAACCATTTTGCTTTCCGCACCTTACATGCTGCCCACCGTAGAGCGCTTTCGCCCCGTGTTTGCGCATTATGGCCTAGAGCTCATAGTCCCGAAAGTAGAAGAGCGCATGGAGGCCGAGCAGATCCTACAGTATGCCGGCCAGTTTGACGGCGCAGTCTGCGGCGATGACCGCTACACCGCCGAAGTGCTGGCGGCCTGCGCCCCGCGTCTGAAGGTGATCTCCAAATGGGGTACCGGTATCGACTCGATCGACCGGGTGGCTGCCGCCGAACTCGGCATCCAGATCCGCAATACGCCGGATGCCTTCACAGACCCAGTGGCCGACTCGGTTATGGCAGGCGTGCTCAGCTTTGCTCGCCAGACGCCCTGGCTGGATAAGGCCATCAAGGCCGGCGAGTGGAGGAAGCTGCCCGGCCGCTCCCTGTTCGAATGCACACTGGGTGTGATCGGGGTGGGGCGTATTGGCAAAGCCGTCGTCCGCCGAGCGCGCGGTTTTGGCATGCGCCTGCTGGGCTACGATACCGCCGACGTGCCGGATAGTTTTCTGGCTGAGACAGGTGTAGATATGGTCTCGCTGGAGGAGCTGCTGTCTCAGGCAGACTTTGTCAGCCTCAATGCAGACCTCAACCCCACCAGCCATCACATTCTCAACGCGCAGACGATCGCGCACCTGCAACCGCATGCCGTGGTGATCAACACCGCCCGCGGCCCGCTGGTGGATGAGCCTGCCCTCATCGCCGCGTTGCAGGCGGGCAAGCTGGCCGGCGCCATGCTGGATGTGTTTGAGCACGAGCCTTTGCCAGCGGATAGCCCGCTGCGCAGCATGGACAATGTGCTGCTGGCGCCGCACAACTCCAATGCCAGCCCCTTTTCCTGGGAGCGCGTGCATTGGAACACCATCCGCAATCTACTCGACGGGCTGGGAATTGCTGCCGATGATTTAGACCCGGCAGACTACCCGCCCCGCTAAAATCAGCTTATGACCAGCCCCCGTCACGTTGTTATCACCGGAGCCGCAGGCGGCATTGGCCGCGCCTGCGTAGAGCACTACCACCAGCTAGGCTGGCGTGTTTGGGCTATTGACCAGGCTCAGCCTACCCCCGCTTTGCCCGACGGTGTCACCTTCATCGGCGTTGACCTTGCGGTTGCGGGCGAGGTGGACGCTGTCGTAGACCAGCTCACCCAGCAGCTCGGCGGCCATTTACATGTGCTCGTCAACAACGCCGCGTTGCAAGTCGCCAAGTCCTTGGCCGCCACCAGCGCAGACGAATGGGACCGGGTGCACGCCATCAACTTGCGTGCACCCTTCCTGCTCGCGCGCGATCTATATCCGGCCTTGGCCGCCGCGCGTGGCGCGGTGGTGAACGTCAGCTCCGTACATGCCTTCGCCACCTCAGCTGATATTGGCGCCTATGCCAGCTCCAAGGGTGGCCTGTTGGCGCTGACCCGCGCCATGGCCATTGAATTTGCTAAGGATGGCGTGCGCGCCAATGCCATCTTGCCGGGCGCCACGGATACACCCATGCTGCAGGCTGGGTTGGACCGCGGCCATGTGCAAGGTGCTGATATGCAGCAGCGCAAAGCGGACCTGGCCGGCAAAATTCTGCTTAAGCGCCTGGCCACACCCGAAGAGATCGCCCGCAGCATTTACTTCCTGGGCGATGGGGAAGCGTCTGGCTACATTACCGGCCAGTCTCTGGTGGTGGATGGCGGTGCGCTGGCGCGGCTCAGCACAGAATGAGTTCTTTCAAACAGCGCATCAAGCAAGCCACGCCGCAGCCGCTCTGGCAGGCGGGCAGCGCCGGCCTGCTGGCGCTGCGCCATGCCGCCGCCTGGCCGGCGGCAACTCTGCATCCCTGGCGGCGGGAAAGCATTGCCCGCCTGGGCGCCCTCAAAGATAGCCAGCGTGGTAAACGCGCTTTTATACTCGGCAATGGGCCTAGCTTGCGCAGCACGGATGTCAGTAAGCTTAAACATGAGCTGACCTTTGGCATGAACCGCGTTTATCTGGCGTTCCCCGAGTGGGGCTTTGCCACCAGCTACTTTGTGTGCGTCAATGACCTCGTCATTGAACAAACTGTGCCAGAGATCCGGGCGTTGCAGATGCCCAAGTTCCTCTCCTGGCGTTCGCGCCGCTTCATTCAGCCAGACGAGCACACTATGTTCCTGCACAGCACCTACGACGGCCCCACCTTTGCCACCGATGCTCGTCGCCGTCTATGGGAAGGCGCCACGGTAACCTACGTAGCTTTGCAATTGGCGTATTACATGGGTTTTGAAACCGTCATTCTTATTGGTGTTGACCATAACTTCAGTGCCAAGGGCACACCCAACACCACCGTAACCTCTCAGGGCGAGGATAAGGATCATTTCAGCGCCGGCTACTTCGGCGCCGGTTTCCGCTGGCAGCTGCCTGATCTGGATACTTCGGAGCGCTCATACTCCATGGCGCGCCAGGCCTACGAGGCCGATGGGCGCCAGGTGCTGGATGCCACGATCGGAGGTAAGCTCACAGTCTTCCCGAAGGTTGAATATAATTCGCTCTTCTAGCCCCACATGAGCCTCCGAAAAGCTTCGCAACCTCGCCCATCCCTTCTGGAACCTTCTTCGCGTACAGCAAAGATCCTGCTTGCGGTGCTCCTGCTGCTTGGCTTCGCCTTGCGCATGCTGGATCTCACGGATCCCCCGCTCGATTTTCACACCACGCGCCAGTTGCATGGCGCTATCGTGGCTCGCAGTATCTACTTTGAAATGCACCCGGATCCCGATCCAGCCGTCCAGGAGCGCATGGTGAGTATGCGCAACGTGGTCGGCGAACTCGAACCGCCCATTCTGGAAACCATCGTGGCTTTTGGCTATAGCCTGGTGGGTGGGCCACAGCTCTGGGTTGCCCGGATCGTCAATTCGTTAGCGTGGATCCTGGCAGGCATTCCCCTCTATGGGCTCGCCCGCCGCCTGGGTGGCCGCCTTCCCGCGTTGCTTGCGGTAGCCTATTTCAGCTTTTTGCCATTTGCCGCCCAGGCTAGTCGCTCCTTCCAGCCAGACCCGCTGATGGTGGCTCTGTTGGTGTTGGCGGCTTATGCCGCGTATCGCTGGTCTCAGCAGCAAGAGTGGAAGTGGGTCCTCATTGCCGGGGCTAGTGCCGGCCTGGCTGTGTTAGTCAAAATTGTGGCCGTGTTTATTGTCATGGGCTTCATGCTGGCTTTAGTGTTGTCTACGCTTGGGTTCAAGACCGCATTGCGCAATCGCCAGGTGTGGGTTATGGCACTGCTCAGTGCGCTGCCCGCTGCAGGCTACTACCTGCTCAACATAGGCGACACCTCAGGCTCTTATCTGCAAGATTGGATCCTTGCTCTTTTGCCACAAGCGTTTGCTCCCTCGTTCTACATCTTTTGGGTGAAGATGCTGGAAGGCCTTTTTAGCAGCGGAGCCTTGCTGGCCGCTGGCATCGGCACGTTGTTAGCACCACGCCACCCGCGCGGCATGCTGGTCGGGATTTGGATCGGCTATGTGGCCTATGGCATCTTGCTGCCGCATCAAACCACCACCCACTCGTACTACCATCTGCAACTTGTGCCCGTCATCGCTCTGGGCATGGTTGCTGCCCTCGGCACGTTGCACGAGAAACTACAGCAGCAAGCACGCCTGTGGCAGGCGCTGGCCCTGGCGGTCGTGCTCGGTGTGCTCGTACATTCGGCGTGGATCTTCCGCTCCACCTTGTTTGCTGCTGACTATCGCGAAGCGCCTGCCTATTGGGAGCGCGTAGGCGCCGCAATTCCAAATGATGGCAACACCATCGGCCTGGTGGATGGCTACGGCTATCTGCTCAACTATTATGGCGGCTGGAATTTGCGCTTATGGCCTATTACGGCTGAGTTTGATCTGGCTGAGATGCGCGGCAGCGACTGGGGCAGCTTTGAAGACTATTTTGAAGATCGCACTGCAGATGTGCAGTATTTCCTTATCACCGAATTTGGGGAATTTGAGCGCCAGGCCGAGCTCAAAGCCTATCTCGAAGCCAATGCCCGCGTGTATGTGCGGACTCAAGATTTCATCATCTACGATCTGGGAGCCAAGTAATGGCTTCTTCCGATCAGCCACTTGTTTCCATAATTACTCCTTCGTACAACCAGGCTGCCTTTCTTGAAGATACGATCCTGTCAGTTACTGGGCAGGATTACCCTAATTTGGAATACTTTGTCGTTGACGGTGGCTCAAACGACGGTAGCGTGGAGCTTATCAAGCGCTATGCCAACAAACTGGACTGGTGGGTATCCGAGCCAGACCAGGGTCAGGCCGATGCTATCAACAAGGGCTTGGCACGCACCAAGGGGGAATTTGTCGCCTGGCTCAACTCTGATGATTTCTATCGCCCGGGCGCAGTGGCGCAGGCCGTGGCTGCATTGCAGCAAAATCCTCAGGCGGGCATAGTCTACGCCGATCTGGATTCCATAGATCGCACCGGCCGCATCTTCAACACCATCCACTATCGCCAGTTCTCCCTGCTTGATCTGCTTTCCTTTGAGATCATCGGTCAGCCCACCGTGTTCATGCGCCGGGCTGTCCTGCAGCAGGCCGGCCCGCTGGATGCAAGCTACCGTTATCTGCTTGACCACCAGCTCTGGCTGCGTATGCTGCAGCAAGCCCCGGCCATGTATGTGCCCGCGGTGTGGGCCGCCGCCCGCCACCATGCCAGCGCCAAGAACGTGGGCGAGGCGGCCGGTTTCGGCCGCGAGGCCATGCGCATCCTGGCTTGGGCCGGCAGCCAGCCGCACATGCGCGAGCTCATTGCCGCCCACCACCGCCAAGTGTTGGCTGGCGCGCACGTATTTGACGCCCGCTATCTGCTCGATGGCGGCCAGGCCGCTGCGGCCTTGCGCTCCTTCGGGCGGGTAGCCAGCTTGCAGCCTGGACGCTTGCTGCGCCATTTGCCGCGTATCTTCTTCGCTTTCCTTAGCTTGTTTGGGTTGGGCGGTTTGCGCCGTGTTTTTCAGCGCCGGGAATATTGATATGGTTCAACCGCTGGTCACCATCGTCACGCCTTCGTATAACCAGGCACAGTATCTGCAGCACACGATTGAGTCCGTGCTGTCTCAAGATTATGCAAACATCCAGTACATAATAGTGGATGGTGGTTCTACCGACGGCAGCGTCGATCTCATCAAGCGCTATGCCAGCCAGTTGCACTGGTGGGTCTCGGAGCCGGACCAGGGCCAGGCGGATGCCATCAACAAGGGCTTTGCGCGCGCCCGCGGTCAGTACCAGGCTTGGATCAATGCCGATGACATCTTGCTAGCGCACGCTATCCGTGAAGCCGTAGAGTTCCTTGAGCAGCATCCAGAAGTAGGCTTGGTCTATGGCGATACCGAGTTCATCGACGCGGCGGGCAAGCCGCGCGGCCGCTTCCCCGCCGCCCAGACCGACTATGCGCGTATGTTGCGCGGCTATGTACACATTCCGCAACAGGCCACCGTATGGCGCGGCAACCTGTGGCGCCCGCTGGACGCCAGTCTGCAGTTCGCCATGGATTACGACCTGTGGGTGAATATTGCCAAGCGCAGTCGTCTGCGCTATCTGCCGCGGCTTTGGGCCCAGTTCCGCTTACATGCTGATTCCAAGACCCTGCAGAACGATATGCGCGCCTGGGAAGACATGCTGCGTGTTCACAAACGTGAGGGCGGCGGCTATTTTTCGCTTATGCGCGCTAAATATTGGTTGCGTAAGCTATTATTTCCCCTGTTGCGCGCCCGCCGCCAACGTCAGGCCGGCATTGCTGAATAACATATGGCTAAAAAACGCGAAACTCTCCCCGCTGACCCTCTGGCTGAAATTCTGGCGGCCTGGCGCCTTTGGCTGCTGGGCGCGCTACTGGGCGCTGTGCTGGCCTGGGGCGTCTACCAGCTTTGGCCGCCAAACTACCGCGCCCGCGCTACCGTAGTGGTGGACGCCAATCTGGAAGAGGCCTGGCAATACTTCCCCGAGCGTGACCTGTTCCATTTCCTTTTCCGTGAGACCGAGCGCATGGAAGAGCTGGCCTGGTCTGACCAGGTGCTAGCTGTGGTGGCTGAGATTGTGCCCGGCTACAGCGTGCAGGAACTGCGCAGTCGCGTGCTTGGACTAAGCCATCCATCGGATGGTGGTTGGCGTTTTTACGCCACCTCGCCTGATCCAGCCACTGCTCAAGCACTGGCCTCCAGCTGGGCGCAGGCCTTCGTCAATGCGGTGCAGGCCGCCGCCGTGGCTTCGCCGGATTTGCAGGCGGCCCGTGCCCGCATGAGCGAGTTACTGGCCGTGGAACCTCCCGATGAGTCTGCCTTGTTCGAGCTCATGACGGAAATGCAATTTCTAGCCGAGCACACCCAGGGCATCTCCATGTACACGGAGCTTTACGTCAGCCAGGCCGCCGAGCTACCCGTGCAGCGCAATGTCAGCCTGGCTACCTACATGTTGCTCGGCTCTGTGGCTGGTGCGCTGGCTGCCCCGCTGTACGTGCTGCTGACGCCGGCCCGCTTGCGCCCGGTGCGCTAATGGATGCCTGGCTGTCCACCGGCAACCTCAAACGCGCCTCGCAGGCTTTGTGGGCATTGGTCCTGTTTGGCCTGCCCATCACCACCTTCCGCTACATCCCCGGCCCGCTGGGCCTGGCGCAGATCAAGCCTTTCTCCATGCTGCCGCTGGCCCTGCTTTTGCCAGTGTTACTGTTGTTGCACTTTCGCCAGCGCCGGCTACCGCTGCCGGTCAACTTACGTCCCCTCCTGGTGTTCCTCCTTTTCGCCGCCGCGTCCAGCGCCATCGCCATCTTGTATGCGCCTGAACCCTTACGCGGCGCCGAGGTGGATGGCCGCATTCTGCGCGGTTGGATGTCGCTGCTTGTTGGACTAGCCTTCTTCGTCGCCGCCTTCTGGATGAATCGCACCCGTCAGGATGTGCATTTCTCGCTGCGTTGGTTGTACGCAGGCTTGGCCGTCACCATTCTGTGGAGTTTTGTGCAGGCCCTCGCCATTCACACTGAACTGGTAACCTCGGCCTGGGCCAATTCGGTACAGCTTGCTTTTTCCGAGCACCCGTTATTTACTCAGCGGGTGAGCGGCCTGGCGTATGAGCCTTCGTGGCTGGCCGACCAACTGGTGGGTTTGTACATGCCGTTCTTGTTCGCCGCACTGCTGTTGCGTAGCTCGCTGACCCACTGGCGTTGGTTGGAGCCAGTGTTGTTGCTGCTCAGTCTGGGTGTGCTGTTGCTCACCTATTCACGCGGCGGCCTGCTGGTAGCACTCGTATGCGCCGGTGCGGTGCTGGCGCTGGTGGGACGCGGCGCGCTGCAACGCGCTTGGGATTGGTATCGTGCGCCGTTCCGTCGTGCGCCGTTCCGCCGTACGCCGTTCCGTCGTGCCCCGCGTGCCCAATTTCGCCGCGGCCAATCCCGTAGCCTAAAATCGAGCGGCCAAAAACAGCCGGCTGCTTTGGCCTTGCGCTTCGGCCTGGTGTTGGCCGCCATTGCCGCCCTGGTCGCCGCTGGCAGCTTCCTCGCCAGTTATGACTACATCACCAGCCTGTGGGAACCCAGCGAGAATGAAGAGCGCAATCTGGTTGAGTACGTCATCGACATCAGCGCCGGCCCGCGTTTGGCCTACGCGGTTGCCGGCTATCACGTCTTCGAAGTGGCTCCGCTGACTGGGGTAGGGCTGGGTGCTAGCGGCCTGTACCTGTTCCCTGAGTTCCCCGACTGGTCCTACACCATCCCAGAGATCGCCCGCCAGCTCAGCCCTGATTCGACCATCATCCCTAATATCAAGAACTTGCATATTCGCCTGCTGGCCGAGACCGGGCTGCCTGGTTTCTGGTTCTTCATGGTGTTCTTTATTTCTTTCCTGGCTTTATTGCGTCACATGTGGCGCTCAGGTGATGGCTTCTATCGCTTCGTTGCCGTGGCAGGCTTGTTCGCCTGGCTGGCAACCTTGATGCGCAATTTCACCCAGGATTCATTCACCTTCCCTATCATGTGGGTTATATTCGGCCTCCTGGCTGGGGTGTACCCACAACAGCCTGACCAACTGAAAGGGCTAAATGAATAGACGAACCTTGTTAATTCTGGCGATCGTGCTGGTTTCTCTGCTGATCGCCTGCATCGCATGCGCCGCCGTGGGCGGCCTGGGCTTCTTGTGGTTCTGGGAGAGCGAGCTCGATCTGCCCGCTGATTACACCGGGCCAAATACGCAGGCGCCAACCCCCAACGTGGTCATCAACAATGACCCTGCGTCGGATGAAACCCTGCGTGTGCTCGAGCAAACCATCGTGCCGGAGAATGATCCGGCCGATATCGCCAGCCGCCTGCAAGGCATCCTCAGCATTCCAGACTCCGTACCCTACGCTGGTCCCTCTAGCGTTGGTGATCAGAAGAGCTTCTATGTCACCAACAGCGACACCAATGAGACTTCGCTGCGAAACGCCACCCTGCGCTATGCTGGCGATATCGTCTACTTCTGGATCGAGAACGGCGTGAACTTTGACCAGGGCGATCTGGAGCGCTTGGCGCGTGCCTTTGAGACCCAGATGTACCCTATCAACCGCAGCTTCTTCGGCAGCGAGTGGTCACCTGGTATCGATAACGACCCGCACATCTACATCCTCTACACCACCGGAATGGGTTTCAATGTGGCGGGCTACTTCTCCTCGGCCGATGAAATTCACCCCATCGCCCGCCCGGATTCCAACGCCCACGAGATGTTCCTCATCAACGCTGGCAACAGCCCGCTGGATGATGAGTACACCTATGGCGTGCTGGCTCATGAGTATCAGCACATGATTCACTGGAACACAGACCGCAATGAAACCAGTTGGCTCAACGAGGGGTTGTCTGAGCTGGCTACCTTGCTAAACGGCTACGTGCACACCGGCTTCATTCAGCAATATGCTAGCAACCCTGATCACCAGTTGAATGACTGGCCCAACCATGACTACACAACACCGTACTATGGCGCTGCCTTTTCCTTCGTCACTTACTTTTTGGAACGCTTTGGTAACGAGGCCACCCAGGCCCTGGTAGCCGATCCCGCCAACGGACTAGACTCCATTGACAATGTGCTGCTTCTTGAAGCTGCCACCGATGGAATCACCGGCCAGCAGATCCTGGCGGATGATGTCGTGCTGGACTGGGTGATAACCAATTACCTTAATGATGCTGGCGTTGCCGATGGCCGCTACCACTACCGTCAGTACGGGGATGAGGTCTATGTGCGCACCTATGCCACCGAGACTGTCAGCGATTGCCCCAGCGCCCCGCAAACTCGTGATGTCAAGCAGTATGGCGTGGACTACATCACCATCACCTGCAGCGGCACCCTCAACTTCAGCGGCTCCACCAGCACCCAGTTGATCCCGCAAGACGCCTACTCTGGCCGTTATGCCTTCTGGTCAAACAAAGGCGATGAGTCTGATATGACCCTGACGCGTGAATTTGACCTGCGCGAGGTCAGCGGCCCCGTGAGCCTGGACTACTACATTTGGTACAACATCGAAGAAGACTGGGATTATGGGTACGTGCTCGCTTCCACCAATGGCGGCGTCACGTGGGACTTTTTGCAAACCCCTAACGGCACAGGCTCCAACCCCACCGGCGGCAACTATGGCTGGGGCTACACCGGCTTCTCCGGCGGGTCGGAGCCCGGCTCCTGGATCAAGGAGAGCGTGGACATCTCGGCCTATGCTGGCCAGCAGGTGCTCCTGCGCTTCGAATACATCACCGATGCCGCCGTAAATGGCGAAGGCTTCATGGTGGATGATGTTTCCATCCCGGCCATTAACTACTTCGAAGACTTTGAGAGCGGCAGCGGCGGCTGGGAAGCGGCCGGCTTTGCCCGCATCGAGAATGCCCTGCCGCAGAGTTTCCGCCTGGCGCTCATTCACCACGGCGCTACGCCTACCGTCGAGATCCTCGACGTGCCGGCAGGGAATACGTTGCAGGTTGATCTACAGGGTGACGATGAGGTGACGCTTGTGGTGATGGGCGCTACCCGTTTCACCCGCCAAGCCGCCGCCTACCAATTCTGGTTTGAATAGACGCAAGCGAAATAAAAAAGGCCGCCCTTAGGGCGGCCTTTTTTGTTGCACTACGTTCTAGCGGTCTTCCAGCGGGATCTCACGCACAGGGTTGCGCATGGAACTCAGCTGGCGCTCCAGTTCATAACGGCGCTCGCCGGCCGCCTCGCTCAACTCATCGCGCACGCGGTTCCAGCGGTTGCGCAGCTCACCGCGCAGGTCCTCGCCTGAGCTTGGGGCGGCCAGAATGGCGATGCTGCTGCCGATCAGCGCTCCGCTCACGACCCCCAGTAGAAAAGCAAAGAATTGCCTCATCGTCATTTTCTCCTTGATCCGATTGCGTAAATTATAACGAGCAAGAGGCCGCCAGCGTACGCCGCGCTATAATTAACTTGCTGCTTGGACCCCATTTTGGGGCCGAGACGGTAGTGTGCAGGGTGCCAAAATGGCGCAATTGCATATGCCGCCTTTCAAGCTGGGGCGGTTTTTTTATCCCCAGCGCTATTGTGCGGGAGGTTTGATGTCTACAGAGGCGCCTAAGAAAGCGGCAACCGCCAGCCGCCCCAAAGTCACCACGCGCACCTTCAGGCAAATGAAGAAAGACGGCCAGCCAATCACCATGCTGACCGCCTATGACTACCCCACCGCCCTGGCCCAGGAGCGCGCCGGGGTGGACGCCATTCTGGTGGGCGATTCGCTGGGCATGGTCGTGCTGGGCTATCCCAATACGCTGCCTGTCACCATGGAAGATATGCTCCACCACTGCAAGGCCGTGGCGCGTGGCGCCCAGACGCCGATGCTGATCGGCGATCTGCCCTTCATGTCCTACCAGGTGTCTGTTCAGCAGGCCGTTGCCAACGCTGGGCGCTTCTTGCAGGAAGCCGGCATGGACGCCGTCAAGCTGGAGGGTGGTCAGGAGCGCGCTGAAGCCGTGCGCCAGATCGTAGCCGCCGGCATTCCGGTCATGGGCCATCTGGGTCTTACGCCGCAGAGCGTCAATACGCTCGGCGGCTTCCGCCCACAAGCTCGCACCAAGTCGGCCGCCCGCAAGCTGATCGAAGATGCCCTAGCCCTGCAGGAGGCTGGCGCCTTCAGCGTGGTGCTCGAGTCTGTGCCAGACCGCCTGGCCGAGTGGGTCTCCAAAAAGCTCACCATCCCCACCATCGGCATTGGCGCTGGCGTGGGCTGTGACGGCCAGGTGCTCGTCACGCATGATCTGCTTGGTTTGTTCGATCGCTTCACCCCCAAATTCGTTAAAAAATATGCCGATATGCACACCACCATGGTGGATGCTTTTGGCGTATTTATCAAAGAGGTGCGGGACCACAGTTTTCCCACTGATGAACACAGCGTACCTATCAAAGACGAAGCCTGGGATGCGCTGCTCAAGGAGTTGGGAGAGTAAGTGTCCGTGCTCATCGTAGGCAGCGGCGCGCTGGCATGCTTGTTCGCCGCCCGTCTGGCGGCCACAGGCGAGCAAGTGGACCTGCTCGCCACCTGGCCTGAAGGGTTGCACGCCCTGCAAAGTTCCGGCGTCACGCTGGAAGTGGATGGCACGCGTACCACCTATCCCGTGCGCGCCAGCAATGACCTGGAGGTTTTCGCAGGTGCGCGCCGCGCCCTGGTACTAGTCAAGGCCTGGCAAACGCTCCGCGCCTCCCAGCAACTGCAGGCTTGCCTTGCACCGGACGGGGTTGCCCTCACATTGCAAAACGGTCTCGGCAATCAGGAAGAGTTGGAGCGCGTGCTCGGCGCGGCGCGTGTTGCTATCGGCGTCATCACTACCGGAGCCACCTTGGTGGCCCCCGGGGTCGTGCGCTGGGGCGGCGAGGGGGTGATCTCGCTCGGAGCCCATCCCGCGCAGGCCGAGTTTGCGTCGTTGTTCACCGCGTCCGGTTTCCAGGTCAATATCGGGCAGGATGTGACATCGCTGCAATGGAGCAAGCTGGTCATCAACGCCGCCATCAACCCGCTCACCGCGCTGCTCGCCGTCCCCAACGGCGAGCTACTCACTCGTCCCGCCGCGGCGGAGCTCAGCGCTCAACTGGCCGCTGAGGCTGCCGCGGTTGCCGCTGCCCTAAACGTCCCGCTCACTTTTTCCGACCCAGTTGCCGCAGCCCAAGATGTGGCCCGTCGCACCGCAGCCAATCACTCTTCCATGTATCAGGATGCCCAGCGCGGCGCGCTGACCGAGGTAGACGCTATCAGTGGCGCCATCGTGCGTGCCGGCCAGCAGGCCGGCGTGCCCACGCCTGCCACCGAGACCATCTGGAAACTGGTACAAGCGCTGAGGCCGGCATGAAGACTGTCACCACTCTCGCCGAGTTACGCACCGCCCGTGCCGCCTTGCCGGGCACTATTGGTTTTGTGCCCACCATGGGCTATTTGCATGCCGGGCATATCTCGCTGGTGCAGCTTGCCAAGCAGCAATGCCAATCGGTCGTGGTCAGTATCTTCGTCAACCCGGCCCAGTTCGGCCCCAATGAAGATTTGTCCGCCTACCCACGTGACATTCCACGTGATCTGCAAATGTTGCAAGATGCCGGGGTGGACTTGGTATGGCTGCCAACGCCCGAGGTCATGTATCCGCCCGGTTTCCAAACCTGGATCGATCTGGAAAATATCACTCAGCCATTGGAGGGCGGTATGCGCCCCGGCCACTTCCGCGGCGTTGCCACGGTGGTGGCCAAGCTGTTCAATGCCGTACAGCCGGGTAAAGCCTTTTTCGGCCAGAAGGACGCCCAGCAAGTCGCTGTGATCCAGCGCATGGTGATCGACATTAACTTTCCGCTCGAGATCGTGGTCGGCCCCACCCAGCGCGAGGCCGATGGCCTGGCGCTCTCCAGCCGCAATAAATATCTCAACGAGGCCGAACGGGCAGCCGCCCCTGTACTGTACCGTGCCCTACAGGCCGCCCGCACCACCTACGCCGCCGGCGAGCGCAATGCCGCGGTCCTGCGCGCGCTTATGCAAAACACCATTGAACACGAACCATTGGCTCGTGTTCAATACGTCTCATGCGCCGATCCGCTCACCCTGCACGAGCTGGACACGATCACCGAGGGCGCGTTGCTCTCGATGGCCGTGTATTTTGGCAAAACACGCCTGATCGACAACATTATTTTGGACTAGAAAGGCAATTTCTATGCTTCTCGCCGTAGATATTGGCAATACCAACGTCACTTTAGGTCTGTACGATGGCGATACCCTTGGACCGCGCTGGCGCGTGGCCACCAACCATAGCAGCATGCCGGATGAGTACGGCTTGCAGTTCATTGGCATGTTCCAGCACGCTGGCATCCCCATCAGCCAGCTCACCGGCATCTGCATGGCCTCGGTCGTCCCGCCGCTGACCGGCAAGATCGTCGAAGCCTGTCGCACCTATTTGCAGAAGGACCCGCTGGTTGTGGACGCCGGCGTGAAGACCGGCGTGCGGGTCCTCTACGAAGATCCGCGCACCGTCGGCGCTGACCGCATTGTAGATGCTGCCGCCGTACAGCACCTCTACGGCGGCCCTGCCTGCGTGGTGGATTTTGGCACCGGCACCACCTTTGACGCCATCACCGCCAGCGGCGAATACCTGGGCGGGGCCATCGCCCCCGGCATCGGCATCGCCGCCGAAGCGCTGTTCTCGCGTGCGGCCAAGCTCTCCCGCGTAGACCTGCAGCGCCCGCCTGGCCCCATTGGGCGCAACACCACCCACGCCATGCAGTCTGGCCTGCTCTTTGGTTATGTTGGCCTGGTGGAAGGCCTGGTGGCCCGCTTCCGCGCTGAGCTTGGGCCGGAGATGAAGGTGATCGGCACAGGCGGCCTGGCCGAGATCATCGCCAAGGAAACAGACGTGATCCAGATCCTTGCTCCCTGGCTCACCTTGGATGGGTTGCGCATTATCTGGGGGCTCAACCAGTAATGGCTAAACCCATCGCCTTCGCCACAGATACCGAGTGGCCGCAGCTGATTCCCAGCGACCAGTTAGCACAGGCTGCGCTGACTGAATTGGGCGCAGCAGTAGCCCCTGTGATCTGGGATGCAGACGTGGACTGGGCGCAGTACCGCGCCGTCGTTATTCGCTCCACATGGGATTACCATATCCGCGCTGCGGAGTTCACGGCCTGGCTGAATGCGCTAGAAAGGGCCGGTGTGCCGGTTTTGAATCCTCTGCCTGTTATTCGCTGGAATATGCACAAGCGCTACTTAGCCGAGCTGGAAGCTGACGGCATCCGTATTGTGCCCTCCCTGTGGCTGGCGCAAGGCCAGCCACAGCCCTATGCCGCCGTGCAGCAGCGCGGCTGGACCCAGGCCGCCCTTAAGCCGCTGGTCTCAGCTGACTCGTACCATACCTACGTCATCGAAGACGAGGCCGAGTGGAACACCCACCAGCCCGAAGTCCTTGCCCTTGGTGACGCGGTCGTGCAGGAGTTCATGCCAGAGGTGCAATCCGTAGGGGAGTACTCGCTACTCTTCTTCGGGGATCAATATAGCCACGCCGTACTCAAGACGCCAAAATCCGGCGACTTTCGCACCCAGATGGGCTATGGCGCCAGCACTGAGGCCGTAGAAGCCTCGCCAGAATTGATTGCACAAGCCGCGCGCGTTCTGGAAACTGTAAGCAATCTACTGGGTGCGCAGACGCAGCACAGGCCGCTGGCCTATGCTCGCGTGGATGGTATTCTGCGAGAAGATGCGTTCTACCTCATGGAGCTTGAACTGATCGAGCCTAATCTGTTTCTTGATTACAGCCCGGGGGCGGCGCAACACTTTGCCCGCACACTGTTGGCCCAACTGGAGAACTGATGCTGCCACTCGCCTCCAAACGTATTGTCCTCGGCGTCACCGGCTCGATCGCCTGTTACAAGGCTGCCGATCTGGCCTCCAAACTCACCCAGCTGGGCGCCGAGGTGGATGTCATCCTGACCACTGCTGCCGAGCACTTCATCAAGCCGCTTACCTTCCAGTCGGTTACTGGCCGCCGCGCCTACGTGGATGCTGACCTGTGGGGCCCCGAAGGCCACGTGTTGCACGTGAAACTGGGCAAAGAGGCAAACCTGCTCCTAATCGCTCCCGCCACTGCCAACACGCTCTCCAAACTGGCCGTCGGCCAGGCTGATAACTTGCTCACCCTGACCGCTCTGGCCGCCACCACGCCGCTGATGCTGGCCCCTGCCATGGACGGTGGCATGTATGACCACCCGGCCACCCAAGCCAGTCTGGAAACCTTACGCGCCCGTGGCGCACACATCCATGGCCCGGTCAGCGGCCACCTGGCCTCTGGCCTCAGTGGGGTCGGCCGCATGCTGGAGCCGGCCGAGCTGGCTGGTTATGCTCGTGTAGCGCTGGCCGTCGGCGGGCCGCTGGCTGGCCGCCGCGTGCTGGTCACTGCTGGCGGTACACAAGAGCCGATCGACCCCGTGCGCGTGATCGCCAATCGCTCCTCCGGCAAGCAGGGCTATGCGCTGGCCCAGGCCGCGCTGGATATGGGCGCCCAGGTGACCCTGGTTTCCGGACCCACCGCGCTAACCCCACCGGTTGGCGCTCAACTGGTGCACGTGCAAACTGCAGTTGAAATGCGCGATGCGGTGCTGAAGCATGCCGCAAGGGCGGATATGCTGCTGATGGCTGCCGCCGTGGCAGACTTTCGCCCCAGTAGCGCGGCTGCGAAGAAGATCAAGCGCGCCGAAGGCGTGCCTAGCGTGGAATTGGCCGCTAACCCGGACATCCTGAAAGAGGTCAGCCAGCAGCCCAACAAGCCGCGCGTGCTGGTGGGCTTTGCAGCTGAAAGCAATGACCTGCTCGCCAACGCGCAAGGCAAGCTGGCTTCAAAAGGGCTTGACATGATCGTAGCCAACGATGTCAGCGCCCAGGATGCTGGCTTTGAGGTGGATACCAACCGCGTCATCCTGCTATCCAAAGACGGCAGCCAGCACGAGTTGCCTTTGCTGACCAAGTACGAAGTCGCTCGTCATGTGCTCGGGCACACGTTGAGTTTCCTTAAATAAAAAGACCCGCAACTGCGGGTCTTTTTTTTTGAGTCTGTTCGCATCACGCGTTCATGCGCAGTCTGCGCGCCGTGAAGACGATCGCCAGCAGCAGCATGGCTCCCATGGCCAAAATGCCCGGCCCGCCGATGTCATCCGCCAGGCCGCTTTGCGGCAGTGCGCTTGGCGTGGCGGTTGGCGCAGTGGTGGCAGTCGCTTCCCCCGGGTCCGTGGTGGCTGCGGCCTGCTCCTGCGCCAGGGCCGCCTGGGTCAGCAGCGCCTCCACCGTTTGCGTGGCGGCCGGGTTGCTGGTGAACAGCGGTGTCACCGGCGTGTTGGTGGCAGTAGGCGGCACCGGTGTGCGTGTAGCGGTTGCGGTGCGCGTGGGGGTGTTTTGCGCAGTGGCCGTGTTGCTTGGTTGCTGGGTCTGTACGATCTGGGTGTTGGTTACCTGGGCTGCACCTTCATCCGGCGCGGCGCGTTGCTGCTGGGGCAGGATGACCAGCGCATATACAGCCAGCGCGATCAAGGCAAGCAGCATGAGGCCGCCCAGAATGCCGGCAACTACAAGAAAATTGCGGCCGCCTGAACGTTTTGGCGGTTCAGGCTGCTCAGATGGCAGATCCAGATCGGCGTCGTCTAGCATTGCAGCTTATTTTTACCCTAGAAGCTCGATGTTTGCCAGCGGCACCCGGCCCCGCCCGCCGTCTGCCAGGGTCAGCTCGGCTGCTGGGCCGCGCAACTGGCTCTCGTAGATCACATTCTCGCGCAATTCGATGATCTCGCCCAGCTGACCTTTGTACCTGCCAGACAGCACGCGTACCGTCTGCCCGATGCGGAAGCTTTGAATTTCCACCGGCTGGGGTGGGTGGCCCGCATCTGTCAGTGGAATGATGACTTCAGGTCGTTCCCCTGTGTGCGGATTGTTGGCTTGTGCATTAAGCGCCACCGCGGTTCCCTCATGCATTGAAAGCAACTTGAGAGCATCGCTATTGAGTGGAATTTTGCCAAAGCCCTCCAAAACAGCGATGGGATACTCCATCTTTTCGGCAACCGGCAGCAGGCGGGTGGCCATGCTGCCCAGGATCAGGCCGCGGATCGGCACTTGCCCGGCCAGCTCCAGCGCCTGGCGCTGGCTGCAGTGGCCCGCCACCAGGATCGCGCCGCGCAGGCTCATATCGATCTGGTCGGCCGTCAATTGGTGTTGCGGGCCGTCTGCCACCATGTGCAGGTTGCCTTCCGCCACTAAGTCGTTGCCCCACAAACACTGCACCCACGCACAAATGCATTCCAGGGTCACGCTTTGCCCCGGGTCAATATCGATCACCAGGCCCGGCAGGCGTGCCTGCACCTGGGCGCTCTCATCGCTGATCTGCAGCAGGATCTGGCCCTCGCTGATCGCGGCGATCTTGCCAGCGGCTGGGGCGCGCAGCTGGCGGCTGGCCAGCCCGCGGCTGCCAGCCAATATGGCGCCCCCTTCCACCTCTTCGCCCACCACCCGCTGGATCAGTTTGCTGACGCGGTTGGCGGGCATGCCGAGGGCGCGGGTGGCATCAAGCATGATGTGCTGCTTGTGCAGCCCTGTGCGGGCGATCACATCCGTGGCGCGCAAGCGGTCGCCCAAGCCTACTATGATGAGCCCTTCCACCGGCAGTTGGCGCGTGCGCCGCAACGTGGTCAATGGCTGGATGTATGTGATGGGAGCCAGCATTATTGGCCCCCCGTCAGCGTGCGTTCCCAGGTCTGCAGCAGTTCCTGACGCTTGTTGAACCCTGTCGGCATTTGGATCGGCCGGCCGCGTGTGTCAAAAATAAGCCCAAAGGCGCCGCCCACCACCCGGCGGATCCAGCCGCCGCGCCCTGCGCCGAGGCCAATGTTCATGTTCTGTAATGGCTGCACGAACAGGTCGGCTGCCTTGCCCGGCGCCAGCGGCAGCATGGTGATGCCGCCTTCGGGGATCTCAACCACTTCTTCCTTCTGCCCTTCGCGCACCATTTGCACGCGCAGCACGGTGCTTCCCGTGCGGGCGGAGCCCACCGGCACAATCACGGTGCCCAGGTTCATGAATGCGTTGGATTCCAGCACTTGCACGGCCAGCACTGCATCCACCGCGGCTGCCGCGCCTAACGACGCGGCCAGATTGTTCTGATCCAGAATGATGGTGACAATACCCACGGGCTGCACCGCATCCAGCACCGCCAGCAGGCTTTGCTCTAGGCGCGGATGGCGCGTCAAGGTGCTGCCAGAGACCAGAATGCGGTCAAACCACGGCACCGTGCCCATCAGCGGATAGATGGCGTGGGCGGGGAACATGGGTAGGCTCTTGCCGATCGCCAGGCGCACCACCTGGCGGGCGGCGGCCATCTCGATTGCAAGCTCGTGCGGGGTGGAGGGTAGCGTTTGTGGCAGCAGTGGCTTGTTATACAAATAATCAAGCACAAACTCATCGGGGATGTCGTAAGGCAGCCAGCGCGTGATCTGCTGCAGCTGCGTTTCGGCCAGCATGCCCGCCAGCCCGCGGCCCATGCCCAGGTTCGGAAAACTGCGCACTTCCAGCTCGCCGCCAAACGCGGAGGCCACCGTGGTGCTGGAGGCCCCCAGGTCCACTCCCAGCATGCCCTTGGGCGCATCGATCACCGTGCTCAAAAAGCGCACCGTGCGCCCAAATGCCTGCGCCGCATGGCTCAGGCGCGTCTCGGCCAGCTGGTTGAGCAGGCGCAGGCCACCCAGCTTCTCAGCCTGCACTTCGTAGATCAACTGACTCATCGCCGCCTCGGCCGGGCCAGGGTTCTCCTGGTCCAGGCTGGGGCGGATGTTGGCGGCCTTGTACACTTTGGTGAGCGGCGCCAGCAGCGCGTCGATCTCGCTCTGCAGATTTTCATTGCCAACGAACAGGATCGGCGGGCGGGCGCTCTCTGGCAGCAGCTTCAGCGCCAGGGCCAAGTAATTGGCCAGCCGCACTACCGAGCGCGAAGCGCCCCGATGGGTGCCGCCAGCCACCACGATCAGATCCGGCAGGTTCTTTGAGACCGCATCAATCACTTTCTCGGGACTGCGGCGGTCGCCCAGGCTCAGGCTGTCCACGATCTCACAGTGGAACGAATCCACCAGGTTGTTGACGCTATGCAGCGATACGCCTTCCAGTAGGCCTACAGTGATGACGCGCAACGGCGGGCCGGCCGAGAACGTTGCGGTGAGCGCGTTGGCCCCGGTGTTGCCCTCCGCGTCCGGCGCCAGCAGCAGGCCGCGCTCGTTGAGCAGCTGGCGGCCGGTGATCTCCTGCAGTTGGCTCAAGGCCTGCAGCACGCCATGATTGGTATCAAAGGTTGGCGCGCCGGCTGTGGTCGCCGCTTCGCCCGCGGCAATAAAGCGATAGCGGCCTTCGACCGCGTCAAAGAACTGGGCGCGGGTGTTCACGCTGCCCAGATCGATGGCCACCAGTGAGCTCGAGATTTGCGGGCGGCCTTCGCTCATGGCGCACCCAACAACGCGGAAAGCGTTGAATACAAAAAGTCCAGCCGTTCGGTCAGCGCCCCCATGCCTGAAAGCAGCACACCGCTGAACAGCGTGGCCAGTGTGATCGCAATGAAGAGGCTGCCCGCCCAAGCCAGCACATCCACCAGAACATTGCGCAGCGGCGCCTGCTTGCCGCGTGCCTCAGCCCCGAAATGGAAATAGGCCAGCGTGCTCACCATCGCCAGAAGAGCCAGCATGCCCTGCAGAATGATCTGCAGGCTCTCGCCGTAATAGCCGCCCTGCAGCGCCAGATCAAAACCGGCCACATCAAAGATCTGCGCGCTGCCGTTGATCTGGGGCAGCAACGTGCCCTGGATGGCGCCGCCGATCGCCAGCGCCGCGCCCACGCCCACCAGCATCGCCGTTACCGGGTTGCCTAAGCGCGCCGTGCGCGGCGAGAGCTTGGTGAGCAGCAACGCGCTCAGGCCCAGGCGCATGCCCACATCCACCGGGTCGAGGCTGCTCGCCCCGCTGGTCAGCTCGATCACCGGGAAGATGAGTTGCGGCAATATCACATCCTGCACCGCGATCGCCCCGGCATACCCGGCCGCAGCGCCGATGAAAATGTGCAGCACCAGACGGAACACGGGGTGGTCGCCAAAGATATACGAAAGCGTGACCAGCGTCAGCGCCGCCGCCAGCAGGATGCCGATCTGGGTCAGCAGGTCGGCCGGTATCATGCCTTCTTCTCCGTGGGTGTATGGATCAGGCGGCCGTATAACCCACCCAGCACAATGATCAGCACCGCCGCTCCGAGCTGATAGCTGTACGAGTCCCAATAGGTGACGCTCAAGCTGTCGCGCGCTCGCAATCGTTCATAGTGCGCGCCGCCACTGACCCCGGCCACCAGCGCCTCGACCTGGCTGGGCTGCATGTTCAAATAGGCGCGCAACACGGGGGCGGCCTGTGCGCTGCTCACCACCAGCAGGCCCTTGCTTAGCTCGGGTGTGGCTTGCTCCAACCAAGTGCGCGCATCCTCGCCTTCGCTCACCACCAGCAGCACCAGTGCAAAATCATCCAGGCCTTGAATCCCCTGCAGGCTGCTGCGTTGCCAGGGCTGTGCGAACGTGGCCGGGGCTGAGAGCGTGGCTTGGCGCGGGTTGCTGGCAAAGCTGCGTACCGCCGCCATGCCGCCCGGCAGGTAGCCCAGCGAGACGTAGTCCTTGCTGGCCACCAGCGGCACTTGGGCAAAGTCGCTTTGCAGCATGCGCTCTACTAAACCTGGGCCGGTGGGCTGGGTCGAAACAAAGGTCAGGCGCGCCTGGCGGTCAAGCAAATGGCTGATGACCGGGTTGGCCGCCGCGCGCAGCTCGCCATATAGGGCCGGCTGCACATCGAATACCACCAACACGGGCGCAGCGGCGGGCAGCACATCAATGGCATTGAACATGGCGGTGCCGCCCGGTAGCGCCTCAGGCTCCGGCCGCGGCGAACGCATCTGCCCGCCCAGCAGTGGCGCCAGGGCTGCAGCCAGCATGGCGCCTGCCATCAGCAGGTTCAGCAGCCGCGCCGGCCGGCGGGTATCGCCGGCCAGGTCAGCTTTGGGCTGCCCCTCATTGGCGATCAGGCTCTGTAGCATAGCTGCATGGCGGAACTGGCCCTCGCTGACCTCCAGCCGGGTGGAGAACACAGGCGCCTTGCCGATCTTGGCCACCTCCGGCTCAGCGGGTAGCACGCCGCTCAATCCGGCCAGTGGGCCGGCATTCTCGACTTCTGCCGGGGTAAGCGGCTCCATGTTTTCGTAGTTGTCGTAGAAGGCTCCGCTGGAAACCGGCTCGGCATCAGTTGGGCCTTGCAGCCAGCTGGGTAGATCGCTGGTGGGTGCCGCAGCGGCGTCTCCAAAAGCTGGCGTTGCCTCCGGTTCATCTTCGTCAAATTCGTCTGCCTCGGGCTCCAGCCAGTCAGGCAGCGCGTCTTCTGCCTCGGACTCTTCGCTGTCCTCAAGGGCAGACGCTTCCAGACGCCTGCTCTCCAGCCGGAATGGCTTATTGGGCTGCGTGTCCGTCAGGGCGCGTTCGCTCTCAACGTCGTCTTCGCCGCTGTGGCGCCGGCGGATATCTGCCAGCCAGTCTGGCTCAGACTCTGGGTTGGCTTGGGACTCTGCTGCGTTATCGGCCTCAGCGGCCGCGTCCTCGGCGGCCTGCTCGCTCTGCTTTTGACGTAGCGCCTTAAGCCAGTCTGGCAGGTTCTCTTCAGGGTCGTGATGGGGCGTGCTCATGGTTAGGCCCCATATGGGCGGTCAGCCCCGATAAGGATGCGTACTCCGGTGGTGATGGTGCCCAGCGCCACGCCGATCAATAAGCCGCGCATCGCGCCCAGCGCCAATACGTTGTTGATATACGGGTTGACCACGCGGGTGAAATACGGCAACTCCACGCCAAACAGAGGGCCGGCCCCCACCAGCAACAGCAACAGGGTGGCGATGAAGACGATGTTCATCAGTTCCGTGCGCTGCTGGAATACGCGCGCCGCTGCCAGCGTGAGGCTGACGGCCAACACGGCCATCAAGCTGGTCTCGATCGGCACCACCAGGTAATTGAATATCCATTCGGCTGTGGCGCTGTCGCTGCCTTGCAGCAATGTGACCGCAAATGTCACAACCATCGCAATGATCAGGACCGCACTGTACACAGGCTTCTCGCGCCCGCGTATCCGTTGCCAGTGCACCTGGGCCAGGTTCAGCAGGCCCAGCAACAGCGCCATCGCTGCCAGCAGCATGGCCCAGTTCAGGATCCGGTTGCGGAAGTCAGCCAGGTCGGGAATAAAGATACCCAGCATCACCAGTAAGCCGAAGCTGATCGCCACAGCCGTGGAAATGGGCGCGCGTAACTTCACTGGCCACCGCCCAACAGCGGCGAAACCGCCGTGATCATGATGAGAACGATCACCACCCAGCGCAGCACATCCTGCGTGCGCAGGCTGGCTTCGTGCGCCGCGCCTGCGTTGGTATACGCGCCAGCCGCATACAGCTCTTCGCCCAATAGCGGCTCGTGCGCCGCCGCGAACAGCACGGCTTGCGCGCTCAGGTCGTTGCTGCCGCCCAGGCTGAAGCCTTCAGTGCGCTGCGCCGCATCGGCGATCAGACCCGCCTCTGCGCCGAACGAGCCCACCATCGCGGTGGAGAGTGCGGCGCGGTCCAGCACCGAGGGCAGGGTGCCTGCCGCGTACGAGAACGGCGTCACGCCCGTGGTCTGCGCCAAACCAAAATTGAATTGGTCACGGATCCCCAATCGCTGATAGGTGCCGCGCAACGTATCCTGCGCCAGCAGCATCAGCGTGCCTTCGCCGCTGGTCGCCACGGGTGGCAGGTCACTGTCGGCGGCGATCTCGGCCAATTGTTGCAGCAGCGTCAGCCCGGCCAGCGCCGCGGCGCTTTGCGGACCAAGCAGGCCGCCATGGCCCAGGTTGACCTGCAAGCGTGAGCCGTCTTCGACTGAAAGCTCAATGCTGCGTTGCAAACGTTGGATGGCGGGGATGTGGCGCAGCGTGCGGCGCTTGCCGCCCTTCCATACCGAAAAGAGCAGAATCAATGCCGCAACCAGGGCCACGATCGCCAGTGGGGATGGGATCATTGGCGCGGCTCTCGCAGAGTGTTGACCAGTTGTGCGCGTTGCTGCGGGTCTTCCAGCATGGCCGCAAGCTCACGCACGCCTTGATCAGGCGTCCATGCTGCCAGCAGCGGCTCGGCCACATACAGGCCTTGCGCCGCCAGGCTGGCGAACGCGCCGCCGTGCTCCAAAAGAGCGGCCGCCAGGCTGCCCAGGCCCCATTGCTGAATCTGCTTAATAAGTGGGTTGCGCTTCTGAGGGGTACTTGTTAATGAAAGCACAGGTGGATTGTATATGCCGCATTTCACAGGGTCAAGCGAGAGCGCACGGCGAGTTCTGCACGATCTGATTTGGCTTGGATTAATATAGGCGTATGGCGCAAGCTACCCATGCCTCTCTGCAATTTGACCCGCCGCGCCGCCGCGGCACCGGCCTGCATGTGTCGGCGGCCTTGCTCGTGCTCACTACGGCTGGCGTGCTGTTCCTGTTGGCCCTGGCCCAGCCGCCAGGGGTGGTGGGCATCGTTCTGCTGGTGGCTGGCTCGCTGATCTGCTTGCTGCTGCCACTGCTGTTTTACCGCCTGTACTGTTTGCACAAGTCTGGCTACTGGATCAGCCGCGATGGGTTGCGCCTGCGTTGGGGTTTACGCGCTGTTGATCTGCCCTACGATGCGATCGTTGATATTGCTCGCTGGGGCGAGCTTGAGACGCCGCCGCCGCTGCCCCGCGCCATCTGGCCCGGCTCTGTGCTGGGCCAGGTGCAGGATACTGAGCTGGGCACGGTGGAATACATGGCCTCCGACAAGAACCGCCTTGTGCTACTCGGCACGGCTGAGCGCGTATATGTCCTCAGCCCGGAGAAGGATGCCCAGTTCGTTTCCGCCATCAAGCGCGAATCCTTGCGCGGCAGCCTGCGCCCCCTGCGGGCGCGCTCCACTGCCCCCAGCTTCGTCCTCGTGGAGGCCTGGGCGCTGCCCCTGCCGCGCCGTCTGATGGCGTTTGGCGCTGGCGCAGCCCTGCTTTTGCTGCTCCTGGTCGGCTTCCTCGGGCCAAGCCTGCCTGCGGTGAACCTGGGCTTCGGACCGGACGGTACCCAGCTGCCCAGCGTGGCCGGCAGCCAGCTTTTGCTGCTCCCGGGCCTGAATTTGCTCTTCTACGTGGGCAATTTGTTGCTGGGCTTGCTTTTCTTCCGAGAACCGCAAGGAGATAGCCTGTCCGTTCTACTGTGGGGTAGCAGCCTGGTGACCAGCGGCCTGTTTTTGGCAGCCATTATTGTGAGCATCCTGTAAGGTTATCCACACAAACAGACGAGTTATCCACAATTATGTTCGAGATCTTTCTGGCGGTTGACTGGCAGCAACTCGCTATCGGTATGGCCATTGCCGCCGGCCTGGCGGCGGCCGCCTGGCGCCTGCGCATGCTGGCCCCCAGCGGGGCACTGGCGGCTGTGCTGCTGGGCGGGCTCACCTTTGGCATCGGTGGCTTTCCCGCTGCCATCGTGCTGGTGGCCTTCTTCGTCTCCTCCAGCGTCCTCACTCGCCTCTTCTCCAAACGCAAGAAGGCGCTCGCCAAGACCTTCTCCAAGGGCGGCCAGCGTGATTGGGCCCAGGTGCTCGCCAACGGCGGCCCGGCCTTGCTGGCGCTCGCCCTCGGCGCGCTCGGCTGGCTTCCCGATGGCATTGCTTGGCCGGCCTTCGCCGCCGCCCTGGCTGGCGCCACGGCGGATACTTGGGCCACGGAACTTGGCGTGCTCAGCCCTGGCCAGCCGCAGCTCATCACCACCGGCCAGCGCGTGCCCAAGGGCACGTCTGGCGGGGTTTCGCTGGTGGGCAGCCTGGCCGCGGCTGGCGGCGCGCTGCTGATCGCTCTCGTGGCTGGCTTTGTAGGAGCGGGTTTCATGCAGGCAGGCTTCCTGTTCTCGGTGCTGTTGGCTGGCATCCTTGGCTCGTACTTTGACTCACTTATCGGCGCTACCGTGCAGGCGATCTACTACTGCCCTGACTGCAAAAAGGAGACCGAGCAGCACCCTCTGCACAGTTGTGGCACGGCTACCACGCGCCGCCGCGGCTGGGCCTGGATGAGCAACGATTGGGTCAATTTTCTCAGCGGCTTGTTCAGCATTCTGGCGCTGTTGGCCGCAGCTACATTCTTGCTGTGAGATAATCGCCGCGCCCCGTTATGAATAAACCTCGCGTCCCCATGTCCTCGCCGGATCTCACCGCGGCTGAACGCGCCGCAGTGATGCAGGTGATGGAATCGCCCGTGCTCAGCATGGGCCAGCACACCAGCGGCTTTGAAGCTGAGGTCAGCGCCTACGTGGGCAGCAAGCATGCCATCGCGGTCAACTCCGGCACCGCCGGTTTGCACCTGTGCGTGCGCGCCGCCGGCATCGGCACCGGGGATGTGGTGCTGACTACGCCGTTCTCCTTCGTCGCTTCCACCAATGTGTTGCTGTACGAGAATGCCGTGCCGGTCTTCGTAGATATTGACCCGCGCACCGGCAATATTGACCCGGCCTTACTGCAGCAAGCCGCCGCCGACCTGCGCACCGGCGGCGATGCCGCCGCCCGCTGGCTGCCGCGCCGCGGCGCAGCCGGAGCCCAGGCTGCCAAAGCCGTGCTGGCCGTGGACGTCTTTGGCCAGCCGGCCGACTACGCTGCCATCCAGCCCACTGCAGACGAATACGCGCTGACGCTTATCGAAGATTCGTGCGAGGCGCTGGGCGCAACCTACAAGGGAACAGCGGCTGGTCGTTTCGGCCAATCCGGCGTGTTCGCCTTCTATCCCAATAAGCAAATGACCACCGGTGAGGGCGGCATCATCGTCACCGATGATGACGAGGCTGCCGCATTGATGCGCGCTCTGCGCAACCAGGGCCGCGCCGAAGGCGACACCTGGCTCGAGCACACCTACCTGGGCTACAACTATCGCATCACTGAAATGAGCGCGGCCCTCGGCCGCGTGCAATTGCAGCGCCTCGATGAGATGGTCGCCCGTCGCGGCCAGGTGGCCGCCTGGTATGCCGAGCGTTTGCAAGACTTTGAGTTGGTGGAGACACCCGAGGTGATGCCCGCCACTACGCGCATGAGCTGGTTCGTCTATGTGGTCCGCCTGGCCCCGCAGATCGACCGCCAGCGCGTCATCGCCAACCTGGCTGAAGCAGGCGTTCCCGTGCGCCCATACTTCGCCCCCATCCATTTGCAAAAATACATACGTGATCGTTTTGGCTATCAGCCGGGCGATTTCCCCATCACCGAAGACCTGGGTGCCCGCAGCCTGGCCTTGCCCTTCTCCAGCGTGATGACCGCAGATCAGGTTGACCTGGTCTGCGAACAGCTACAAAAAGCCGTCTTGGCCTAATAAAAACGCCCGGGTGACCGGGCGTTTTTTCGTTCAGGGTATTTGTTTGAAATTGATCAGTATCAGGTTCTGATTGCATTCAGCACGCGTGCTGAATGCTGTCGAACTCGAAAGCGGTTCGCCGTTCTCGTTCAGCAGCACGATTTGCAGTGCATTCTCGCTGGCTAGCGGGGCATTGCCCAACTGGATCTCGTAATAAGCGCCTGCGCCATACTGCGTCGCCGCACCGGTCAGACCCAGCTTGTCCACCGCCTCATTGTTGAGCGTGCCCGCCACCTGCACGCGGACGCCAGTTAGCGGCACATCATCCAGCCCGAACACCTGGCCGAACACGCCCATGAAGTTGCACGCCTGCTCGGGGCGGAACAGGGTCGCGTCCAGATAGGCCGGGCTGCCGTCTTGCAGGTTGTAGATCAGCGGCTGCACGGTGGGCGAGGGTTCCGGTGTGGCGCTCGGCTGCGCCGTCGCCTCGGCGGTCGGCTCCAGTGTTGCCGTTGGCAACACTGAGGTCTGCGTGGGTGCGATCGTCGCCGTTACCGGGGGCAGCGGATTCCACTCACTCTCCGGGTCGAGGAACAGCTGCAAAAAGTAGCCGCCCGAACACAGCGAGGCCAGCAGGGCTAGCAGGCTGCCTACATTAAGCACCGCCGAGCCAAATTTGCCTTTGGGCTTGCGTGGCTTCTCTTCTTTGAAGTCGAACTCGTCCATTCTCGCTCCCGGCTGGCATGCTACCGCCAGCTCAAGTCTATATATCAGCGTCTCTTACGGCAATCGAATTTCGATTGTCGAACCTGAGCGTTGCTGGCTTAGCCAGTCTTGCACCGCCTGGGTTTGCAGCACCAGGCGGGCTTGTGGGCTCAGCGGGCGCTCGGTCTCGCGCCCCAGCACCTCGATCAGGTGAAAGCCCAGGCTGCTCTCCACCACGCCACTGTACTCACCCGGTTGCAGTGCAAAGGCGGCATCTTCCACTTCGGGCTGCAGCAGGTAGCCACGCGGGAACCAGCCTAGCGTGCCCAGGCGCCGTGGGTCATTGTTCTGCACCACGCTTTCAAAACTGGCGCCGTCTTGCAGCTGCGCCAACAAGCGCTCCGCTGAGAACTGGTCTGGCAGCAGCACCTGGCGGGCCTGCACTTGCTCGGCCGTGGCTGGCACGCCCGCACTGATCTCCGCCACCATGTGCGCCGCTTCCAGTTCCAGGCGCAACTCCTCACGGTAGCTAGCCTGGCTCAGGCCGTATTTCGCCAGCCAGCTGTCAAAGGTGGCCTGGCCGCCAGCCTGCTCGATCACGCTGGCCAGTCGCTCGTCCAGCAGGGCCTCGTCGGCCACAAAGCCGGCATTGCGGGCAGCCTGGGCCAGCAGCAGGCGGTCCACCAGGCTATCGATGACGGTTTGGCGTGCATCCGTTGTTGCCAGAAGTGTGCCAGTTTGGCTTTGCGCCTCCTGAAACATTCGCATATTGGCATTAAAGCTTTCAGCGGTAATGCCTTCGCCGTTCACCTGCGCAGCGAACTGCGGCGGCGTGGCGGTGGCCGCCTCTGGCATTTGCAGGGTGGCTTGTGGCGTGCTGGGCCCGCGTCCGCCGCATGCCGCCAGCAGCAGCACGAGAGCAAAAGAGAGAATGGGTTTTTGCATGGGAGCGGAAATTATACAGTCCAGGCATGTGTAGCATCTCTGCTTTTCGTGCAGATACTGCACAGAGCAGGACATGTTTCCTTGATAGAATGCCCCTTCACTATGAATTACGACCAGTTGCTGCGCTTTGTAGACTTTGCTCTCAAGCATCTTTGCGATGTCACCCTCAAGGGTGTTGAGAAGCTTCCTCGCACCGGTGCTGCCATTGTCGCCATTAACCACCTTGGCTTCCTTGACCCAGCCCTCGGGCTGGTGTGTATTCGCCGCGCGGATATGACCGGCTGGGTGGCAGATAAGCATAAAAAGAACCCGCTGTACTCCTTCTTCATCAAAGTGGCAGACGGCATCTGGCTGGACCGCGAAAATGTCGACATGAACGCCTTGCGCAAAGCCCTGCAGGCCCTCAAAGAGGGCCGCCTGTTCGGCTTGGCACCCGAGGGCACCCGCAGCCCAACTCACGCCATGCTCAAAGCCAAGGAGGGTGCGTCCTACTTGGCTATATCCAGCGGCGCGCCCATTTACCCTATGGCCATCACCGGCACGGAGGATTCCGCGGGCGACTGGCTGCGCCTGCGCAAGCCGGTCCTGACCGCCACCATTGGGGACCCATTCACCTTGCCGCCGTTCACGCCTGGCAACCGCCAAGCCGAATTGGAGCGCGGCACGGATGAGATCATGTGCCGTATTGCCGTGATGCTGCCCGAGAAATATCGCGGTTACTACGCCGACCATCCCCGCTTGAAGGAATTGCTGGCCGAGCAGGCCGCCGTGGCCGCTCCAGCTTGACACTGGCAATCTTTAGCGCATAATAGGCGCACATCGCAATATAAGACGTTGACAGAGGAAAGTAGGCGCAGCCAATTGCTGCCCAGGGAGGCGCGGCCCAGACTGCAAGCCCGCCCAGTGACCTGTGCTGAAGTTCCCTCTCGAGTCGTTTTGGTGAATGCCAGGCTTACAGCCTGCTAGTAGCTGAAACCGTACTCCCACGATACAGGGAAAGCCATACGCCACCATGTGGCCGTTGGCTGAGTGGTAGCCGTTATGCGGCTGCAATCTGGGTGGTACCGCGGAGCTCCCGTCCCTTGAGTGGACTGGAGTTTTTTTGTTTTTTGGAGGCATTTGAATGGAGAATTTGCAGAACATACGTGAGCAGGCACTGGCCGCGCTCAACGCCGTGCAGGATGAGGCTGCGCTGGAACAATGGAAGGTGGCCCAGCTGGGCCGCAACGCGGCTATAACCCAGGCAATGAAGAGCCTGGGCCAGCTCAGCGCTGAAGAACGCCCACTGGCCGGCAAGCAGGCCAACGAGGTCAAGCTGGCGCTGGAAGCTGCCTTTGAAGAGAAGCGCGCCGCGCTGCAAGGTGCGCGCCTGCGCGAGTCGCTCAGCAGCGAGAAGCTGGATGTGACCCTGCCCGGCCGCGCTCTGGCGCTTGGCCGCCTGCACCCCATCACGCAGACCCTGCGCCGTATCAACGCCATCTTTGCTCAAATGGGCTTTCAGGTCTATCGCTCGCGGGATGTTGAGACGGATGAATACAACTTCCTGTTGCTCAACTTCCCTCCCAATCATCCGGCGCGCGAGATGCAGGATTCGTTTTACGTAGAAGGCGGCGACCCGGAGAACCCGACCCTGTTGCGCACTCACACCTCGGCCGGCCAGATCCATGCCATGCGTGAATACGCCGCCAAGGATCCGGGTAACCCGCCGCCCATCCGCATTGTGCTGCCGGGCATGTGCTACCGCTTTGAGCAGGTCTCCTCACGCTCTGAAGTGCAGTTCACCCAGGTCGAAGGCCTCGCTGTTGGAGAGAACATCACCTTCGGCGACCTCAAGGGAACGCTCACTGATTTTGCCCAGCGCTTCTTCAACGCCAATGTGCGCACACGCTTCCGTGCCTCGCATTTTCCCTTCACCGAGCCCAGTGCTGAGATGGATGTGGAATGCTTCGTGTGCAGCGGCAAGGGCTGCTCGGTGTGCAAGCACAGTGGCTGGCTGGAGATCCTTGGCAGCGGCATGGTGCACCCCAATGTGCTGCGCAACGGCGGCTATGACCCGGAGAAATATTCCGGCTTTGCCTTCGGTATGGGCCCAGAGCGCCTGACCATGTTGCGCTACCGCATCGAGGATATTCGCTATTTCTGGCGCAACGATATGCGCTTCTTGGAGCAGTTCTAATGAAAACGCCTCTTTCCTGGCTCAAAGAGTTTGTTGACCTTGACGGCATCAATCTTGAGGAGCTCGCTCACACCTTGACCGTGGCCGGCCTTGAGGTCGAAGAGATTCACTACATCGGCCTGCCCATGCCATCTGGTCTGCAGCAAACCAAGGTCAGCGGGCTCTCTTGGGATTCCGAGAAGTTGGTCGTGGCCGAAATTCGTGAAGTTGGTCCGCACCCCAATGCTGACCGTCTAGTGCTGTGCCGTCTGTTTGATGGCCAGCAAGAGCACACCGTCCTCACCGGCGCACCGAATCTATTCGAGTACCGCGACAAAGGCGAACTCAAGCCGCCCTTGAAAGTGGCCTATGCCAAAGAAGGCGCCGAGATCTATGACGGCCACCAGGAAGGCATGCACAAGACGGTGCTCAAGCGTACCAAGATCCGCGGGGTGGATTCGTACTCGATGGTCTGCTCTGCCAAGGAGCTTGGCATTTCTGAGGAGCACGAAGGCATCATCTTTTTGCCCGAGGACACGCAGGCCGGTACCCCACTGGCTGATGTGCTCGGTGATGCCGTGCTCACCATCGCCATTACGCCCAATATCGCCCGTGACGCCAATGTGTACGGCGTGGCGCGTGAGATCGCAGCCCTCACCGGCCGCAAGCTCAAGTCCATGCCTACCGCTGTCAAGGCGGCTGGCCCCAGCATCAAAGGCAAGGTCAAGATCGATATCCAGGACAAAGAGCTCAACCCGCGCTTTGTGCTTGGGCTCATCAAAGATGTGGAGATCGGCCCCAGCCCGGCCTGGGTGCAGCAACGCCTGCGCCTGGCGGGTATGCGCCCGATCAACAACATCGTTGACGCCACCAACTACGCCATGCTGGAGCTTGGCGAGCCGCTGCACGCCTTCGATTACGACGTGCTGGTGCAGCGTGCCAAAGGCAAAACGCCGACCATCATCACTCGCCCGGCCAAGCAGGGCGAAACCCTCACCACCTTGGATGGCGTGGAACACAAGCTGGATGATTTCACCGTGCTGGTTTGCGACACCGCCGGCTCGCTTTCCATCGGCGGGGTCATGGGCGGCCTCGAGTCCGAAGTCACTGAGAATACGCGCAATGTACTGCTCGAAGGCGCGTCGTGGAACTTTATCAATGTCCGCAAAACGCTGGTGGCCCAGCGCATGTCCTCCGAGGCGGCCTATCGCTTCTCGCGCGGCGTGCACCCTGCCATGGCGCCGCGCGGCGTCAGCCGCGGCCTGGAGCTGATGCGCCAGTGGGCGGGCGGCGTAGTGAACGAAGGCCTGGTAGACAAGTACCCCAAGCCTGCCAAGGATGTTCAGGTCGAGATCAGCTCGGCTGACGCGCAGCGCTGGCTCGGCGTGGCCCTCACCAACAAGCAGATCGGCGACATCCTCAAGAAACTCGGCTTCACGGTTGCCGCGCACGGCAAAAGCCTGCTGGTCACCGTGCCCGACCACCGAATGGATATTGAAACCGGCGTGGTCGGCAAGGCTGACCTGATGGAAGAGGTCGCCCGCATCTACGGCTACGACAACATCCCCGCCACCCGCATTGCCGACCCGTTGCCCCCGCAGCATGGCAACCCCAAGCTTGAACTTGAAGAACGCGTGAAGGATGCCCTGGCGCGCATGGGCATTCAGGAGGTCATGACCTATCGCCTTACCGCGCCAGAAATTGAAGCGCGCCGCCTGCCGCCTGGCACCCCGCCGGACGACAAGCCGTACGTCAAGCTGGCCAACGTCATCTCGCAGGAGCGCACGGTGCTGCGCAAGAGCCTGCTCTCTTCTGTGCTGGAAATTGCTGAGCGCAATGCTCGCATGCGCCAGCGCATCGCCCTTTTCGAGGTTGGCCCCGTCTTCCACGCCTCAGAGGAGACTCTGCCGGACGAGCTCCAGCGCCTCGTGGTGGTGCTCGGCGGCCAGCAGCAGCCAGCCGGCTGGCAGACTGCCGATAGCGCCGCCTATGACTTCTATGCCGCCAAAGGCGTGGTGGCTGAGCTTCTGTCCGGCCTCGGCCTGCATGGCCTGAAGTACGAGACCGGCGCGCACCCCAGTTTCCACCCCGGTAAATGCGCCCGCGTCCTGGCCGGCGAGCGCCAGCTGGCCGTCTTCGGCGAGCTACATCCGCAGGTCCACAGCCAGTACGACCTGGGCACCCACACCTTGCAGGCCATCACACTCAACCTGGATGTGCTGGGCGAACTGGTGCCCGAGCGCTTCGACTCGCGCCCGGTGCCGCAATACCCGCCGGTGATCGAGGACCTGGCGCTGGTGGTGGACGAAAGCCTGCCTGCCGGGCAGGTCGAGGCCATGATCGCCCAGACCGGCGGCAACCTACTTGCCGATGTAGCCCTCTTTGATGTCTATCGCGGCGAGAACATCGGCGCGGGCAAAAAGAGCCTGGCCTACCAGCTCACCTATCAGCACCCCGAGCGCACGCTAACGGACGACGAAGTCGCCAAGCTGCGCGAGCGCATTGTTCGCCGTATTACCCAGGAACTGGGCGCACAACTGCGTGCTTAGGTAGCGAGGGATCTAACGAATACAAGGTAAGAGCTAGTGATCGCTAGCTCTTATCTTGTCGATCAGCTCGGCCGCCAGGTCGTAACGGCTGAAGGGCGGCATGAGGTAGACGCCTTGTCCCCAACTTCTTATTTCTTCGATGATCTCGGCGGCGATCTTGATACCCTCGGCCGCGGTCTTTTCCTTGTTGCCGGCCCCCTCAATGCGGGAGTGGATTTCCTCAGGGATCGAGATACCCGGTACCTCATTGTTGAGGAAGGTGCTATGGCGCACGCTGAACAACGGCAGCACGCCCACCAGCACCGGCTTTTGCAACGGTTGGCCGGAATCGGCCAGGCGTTGCAAGAATTCACGCGCCTTGGCTGGCTCATACACTGGCTGGGTCAAAAAGAAATCAGCGCCGTTGGCCAGCTTGCGCTTGAGCAGCTTGATCTCGCGTTCCGGGTCAGGCGGCGCCAGGTTGAGCGCCGCTCCCACAAAGAAAGAGGTCGGCTGGCCGATCTCTGCCCCCGCATGGTCTACGCCCGAGTTAAAGCCTTGCTTGATGAGTTTGATCAGGCCGGTAGGGGCCAGGTCGTAATTGTCCATTGCATCGGGATAATCGCCGATCGCGGTCGGGTCGCCCATCACCACGAACACATTGCGGATGCCGAGCACATGTGCTGCCAACAGGTCGCCCTGCACACGCAGCAGGTTGCGGCCGCGGGTGGGGAAGTGCAGCGTCGTGTCGATCTGCACCTCGCGCTGGATCACATCGCACACCGCCCACGGGCTCATGCGCATGCGCGCCATCGGGCTGTCGGCCACGTTGATGACGTCGGCCCCGGCGTCCTCTAGCAGCTCTGCGCCGCGGCGCAGCTTGCTGGTGGAGAGGCCGCGCGGCGGGTCCATCTCCACTGCCACCACAAAGCGCCCTCTGGCGAACTTCTCAGCCAGCTCGGAACCCTTGTCCGTGCCGGTCACCTTTTCGGTACGCTCGATGATGCGCAGCTGGCCGTTCTCTACCGGTTCCACTGATTGCGGGTCATCCAGCGCGGCGCGCATGGCCTTGATGTGCGCCGGCGTGCTGCCACAGCAGCCACCCACAATGCTGGCCCCGGCGCGGGCGAAGGCCTGGGCATACTGGCCGAAGTATTCCGGCCCGGCCGGGTACAGAATGCGCCCGGCAGCCTGCTCCGGCCAGCCAGCATTCGGCATCACCGAGAATTTGGCGCCCGGCACCGCCTCTTGCATCTGCTTGAGGATGCGAAGCAGTTGCGCCGGGCCGCCGGAGCAGTTGATGCCGATGATGTCGGATCCAGCTTCGTGCATCTTCATTGCCACTTTGCTGGGCGTGTCGCCCAGCAAAGTGCGGTCATCCCGCGTAAAGGTCATCGAAGCCAGCACGGGCAGCTCAGTCAACGCCTTGGCGGCCTGAACTGCTTCGCGCACCTCGTATAGATCGGTCATGGTTTCGATGATCAAGAGATCCGGTTTGCCCAGCAGCAGGCCGTGGATCTGCTCTTCGAACGCAGCACGGGCTTCCTCGGGCTGTACCCGCCCGAAGGGGGCCAGGCGCACACCTAGCGGGCCAATGTCGCCGGCCACCCACACCGGGCGCCCGGCGCCCTCGGCCGCTTTGCGCGCCAGCTCCACGCCGCGCTGGTTGATCTCGGCTACTTGCTCTTCCAGGCCATGCTCGGTCAGGCGGTAGCGGTTGGCGCCAAAGGTGTTGGTCATCACGATCTCTGCGCCGGCGGCAATGTATTCAGCATGAATACTGGTGACCAGTTCCGGGTCTACCAAGTTGAGCTCATCGAAGCTGCGCGCAAACGCTACGCCGCGTTCATGCAGCACGGTACCCATGGCGCCGTCTGCCAGGAGGGGGGTAGGCCCACCAAGTGCTTTCAGAAAATCTGACATCTACTATTCCCGTTCCCGCATCAGTTGCTCCACCCGGCTCTCGCCCACGCTGTAATACTTGGCCTCAGGGTGGTGCAGAATGATCGCCGCGGTGGACTGTTCCGGCATCAGCTGGAAGCCCTCCGTCAGGCTCATACCCAGCTCACGCCCGGCGGGCAGCAGTTCGAACACCTTGGTGTGGTCATCCACTTCCGGGATGGCCGGATAACCCCACGAATAGCGCTTGCCTTGCTTGGGCTCGAGCCCAAGTTCGCGCTTGATGTGCCGGTGCAAAAATTCTGCCGTGGCCTCGGCGGTTTGCACCGCCAGGCCGTGCATGAAATACGCCTCGGTGTAGTCTCCGGTGGCTTGCAGCTTCTCCAGCTCGTCGGTGGCCTGCTGGCCCACTGTCACCACTTGCAGGGCCACCACGTCCATGATGCCGCTCTCGACCTGAGCAAAATAGTCGGCCAGGCACAGCAGCTCACCGCTGGGCTGGCGCGGGAAGCTGAAACGGGTCAGTTCGGCAGGCTTGCCGGAGCCGATGCTGGCGGGGTCGTACACCAGCAGGTCTTCGCCCTGCGCCTGGGCCGGCCAGTAGCCGTAGACGCCTTGCGGCTTCAGCCAGCCGGTCTGCTTGGCGTGGCGCTCCATGCGCGCCAGGCGCTCGTCAAATTCCTTGGAGATCTGTTCCCACTCGGCGCCCTGTTTGTTCTTGGCGCCCCACGAGAGCCGGTACAGCTCGTTCTTGTACAAGCACTCGAACACCAGGTCCAGCGGCATATTGTTCACTACGTGCACGCCCCATTTGGGCGGCGTGGGAATCTTGGCCGCCGGGCCTACAGCCGAGCGGCCGGTCACCCGCGCCGTGGTGCGCGGCTTGCTCTCGCGCTCCAGTTCTTTGGCCGCCTTGCCGAACACTTCGTCGATCAGCGCCGTCCGCTTGGGTTCGTCGATCAGCTTGTCCATCGTCTCCAGGCCCTCAAAAGCGTCCTGGCAGTAGAACACGCCCGGCTGGTAGGGCGCGCCGCCTTCGGTATAAAGGATGCGCCAGCCGAAGCGGCGGTTGATCGCCGCTCCGCCCACCAGCACGGGGTACTTCAACCCGCGCCGTTGCAGCTCATTGACGATCAGCGGCATTTGCTTGCTGGTGCTCACCAGCAACGCGCTCAAGCCGATGGCCGTGGCGCCTACTTCCTGCGCCTTGCTGATGATCGTTTCGGCGGGCACTTGCTTGCCGAGGTCATACACTTCGTACCCGTTGTTGACCAGGATCGTCTTGGTGAGGTTCTTGCCGATGTCGTGCACGTCACCGTACACGGTCGCCAGCACCACCTTGCCCTTGCTGACGCCCTCCACCTTCTCCAGATAATTCTCCAGATGGTTGACCGATTTCTTCATCACTTCAGCGGATTGCAGCACGAACGGCAGGATCAGTTCGCCCGCGCCAAACTTGTCGCCGACTTCTTTCATCGCCGGCAGCAAGGTGTTGTTGAGCAAATTGACCGCGGTCTCGTGGTCGCTTTCATGCGCCTTGCGCCCGATCACTTCGTCAATGGCGTCTTCCACGCCTTCTTTGTGGCGGTGCAGGATGCTCCAGTGCAGCTTCTCCTCCGAGGTCATGCCCTCGGTGGGATCCTCGGCGCCTTCCTCTTCGCTGGGGGCGCGGTTCTCGTAGAACTCGATCACCTTCTGCAGCGCGTCGGGGCGCTTGTTGAAGATGAGGTCTTCCATCAGCACGCGCTCTTCTTCGGGGATCTCGGCGTACGGCTTGACCTTGCTGGCATGTACGATCGCCATGTCCAGCCCGGCCTGCACGCAGAAGTGCAGCATCATGCTGTTCAGCACCGGGCGAGCCGCTTTACTGAGGCCAAAGCTGACGTTGCTCACGCCCAGCGAGGTGAAGCAGCCCGGCAGCTTCTCTTTGATCTCGCGAATGGCGTTGATCGTCTCCACCGCGCTGTTGTTGAATTCCTCCTGGCCGGTGCTCAACGGGAAGGTGAGCACATCAAACACCAGGTCCTCGGGGCGGAAACCGAACTCATCCACCGCAATGTCATGGATGTGCTTGGCCACCTCAAACTTGCGCTCGGCCGTCTTGGCCATGCCGCTCTCGTCAATCGTCAGGATCAGTACCGCGGCGTTGTGCTCCTTGGCGAGGCGCAGCACCTGGTCCATCTTGGGGCGGCCGGCTTCCAAATGCGTGGAGTTCAGCAAGCAACGCCCCGGCGCGATCTTGAGGGCGGCTTCCATGACGTCCGGTTCGGTGGAGTCGATCACCAGCGGGGCTTCGATGCCCATCGCCAGCTTCTTGACCACTTTGCTCATCAGATACAGCTCGTCCGGCCGCTCGGTCAGCGCCACGCTGACGTCCAGCGTGTGTGCGCCGCCGGCGATCTGCTCGCGCGCCATTTCCAGAATGCCGTCAAAATCCTCGTTCATCAGCAGGCGCTTGAACTGGCGGCTGCCGGTGGCATTCAACCGTTCGCCGATCAGCAATGGCGGCGGCTCCTGGATCATGGTGGTGGCCTGGATCGAGGACGACAAACGCGCCTCGGTCTTGTCGGCGCGCGGGGGGGCAGGGTGCTGGTTCAGCTTTTCGATCAGCTGCTTAAGGTGCTCTGGCGTGGTGCCACAACAGCCGCCCACAACGCCCACATGATGCTTGTGCACGAACTCGAACATCGCTTCCGCATACGGAGCCGGTTCCAGCGGATAGACCGCCTCGCCGTCCACGTTGAGCGGCAGGCCCGCGTTGGGGATCGCCGAAACCGGCAGCTGCGTGTTCTCGCCCAGGAAGCTGATCGGCTGGCGCATGTGCTCCGGCCCGGTGGAGCAGTTCAGGCCGATCACATCGATCGGCATGCCTTCCAGGATCGTCAGCGCCGCGGCAATGTCGGTGCCCAGTAGCATGCGCCCGGTGACGTCCAGCGTCACCTGGCACTGCAGCGGCAGCACTTCGCCGGTGTCCTCGAAGGCTTTCTGGATGCCGTTGATCACGGCCTTAACCTCCAGAATGTCCTGCGAGGTCTCGATCAATAGCACGTCCACGCCGCCCTGGATCAGGCCCACCGCCTGTTCGCGGAACAGCTCGACCAGCTCGTCATAGGTGATGTCGGAGAGGGTCGGGTCGTCCGCGCTGGGCAGCTTGCCGCTGGGGCCCATTGAACCGGCCACAAAGCGCGGCTGCTCGGGCGTGCTGAATTCATCGCACAGCTTGCGCGCCAGTTGCGCCGCCGCCATGTTGATCTCGATCGTGCGCTCGCCCAGCCCGTATTCGCCCAGCGTCAAGCGGTTGCTGCGGAAGGTGTTGGTCTCCACCACATCCACGCCTACCTCCAGGTAGGAGCGGTGCACCGCTGCCGGCGCTTCGGGATAGGTGATGTTGAGATAGTCAGGGCAGCCGTTGTACTGCTCACCGCCGTAATGCTCGGCGGTCAGGTTCATCTTCTGCAGGCTGGTGCCCATGGCGCCGTCATAGACCAAAACGCGCTTGGCCAGCGCATCCAAAAAGCCACGGCGGGTGTAGGTGCGGTGTGTACTCAAGAAAGTAAGCCTCCTAGAGCCACTCAGCAGTGCAAAGTTTCCTGCGCACTGGCTGCTTGGCTCATTACTGGCGTTAAAGCAAAACGCCTCTCATGCAAGAGGCGACTGAAATTAGACTTCATCGCCTCATCTTCCAGAATTCGTCTGTCGGATTTGGCACCGTCCGTTTAATAGGGGGTTGCCGAGGCTTCGTAGGGCCGATTCCCTCCACCTCTCTGGATGAGTGCGCTGCTGCGCAGCGCGGGCGAACGAAAGCGTGTTCGCCTATTTAATTGCTGGCGAGTATATCGCCAGCAAGGGGCAGTGTCAAACCAGCCTCAGGCAACTAGTGGCTGAGAATGGTGTTCTATTGCGTAGAACGGAGACTAAAAAATGGACATTAATTATCTTGCAGTCGTTTTGGCCGCCCTGGCCGCTTTCTTCCTCGGCTTCATTTGGTACACCTTCATCTTCTCCAAGCCCTGGCAAGCCCTGATCGGCATGGGCTCCAAGGGCAAAGGCAAAGCCAGCACCCAGCAAACACCTGATCTCGGCCGCCTGCTCATCACTTCCTTCGTGCTGGAGCTCGTTATGGCTTTCACCCTCGCCAGCCTGCTTGGCCGCGGCGCCGGCATGGCGGCTGGCCTGCGTTATGGCTTGATGATCGGTCTCGGTTGGGTCGCCACCGCCCTTGCCGTCAACTACATGTACGAGGGTCGGCCGCTCAAGCTGTGGCTCATCAACGCTGGCTACAACGTGGTCGTCTTTGCCGTCATGGGTCTCATCATCGGCGCAATGTAAGTTTGCAGGTATGCAACAAAAGAGGCGGCCTACGGGCCGCCTCTTTGTGTTATCAACCGCAGTTTGCGCAGAAAACCGTCGCGCTGCGTAGCAGCGCGACATCCGCACCAGGACGCCGAACCCTCATCAGCGAAGGATCCATGTGGCTTATCTTCCAAGTAGAGCGGCTTTTTACAAGTCCGCGTTCCTCGTGCGGCTATTCACCGCAGTTTGCGGAGCAAACTGCCGCGCTGCGCAGCAGCGCATTACTCCGCTCGCTGCTTTCCCATCTTGACCACCTCGCCCCTGCGTATCTGGTACGTATCAAAGTCCCGCGCCACGGCCACATTGGGGAACACCGCCTGCGCCTCCGCCAGCACATCGCTCTCGCGGTAGCGGCGCGAGATATGCGTCAGCAGTAGCTTGCCCACGCCCGCGTCCCGCGCCAGCTCAGCCGCCTGGCGCGCCGTCAGGTGCGCAAACTCGCGCGCCATCTCGCGTTCCTCTTCCATATAGGTCGCTTCGATCACCAGCGCGTCCGCCGCGCGGCAGTGTTCCACAATATCGTCCGTGCGCCCGGTATCGCCAATGTGCACCAGCTTGGCGCCCTTCACCTCATCGCCCAACACCTCATCGGGCTGCACCACCCGGCCGTCCACCAGCGTCACCGCCTGGCCTTGCACTAGGTCGCGGCGTTGCGGGCCGTGCGGCACGCCCAACGCATCCGCCTTCTCGGGCAGGAACGGGCGCCGCTCCGGCTCCTGGAACACGAAGCCCAGACAGTCTGGCCCGCGGTGGCTCACCGCAAAGGCGCGGATGTGGAAGTCTTCCGTTTCAAAGATGATCCCCGGCTCCACAGCCCGCAGACTCACGTTCACCGGGTTCTGTTTGCCCTTGGGGATCACGCGTACGCCGTACAACAGCGCATCAATGCGTTCCAGCGTCCACTTGCCCGCCATGATCTCGACATCTTCCAGTGTTTCCCAACGCGTAAAGGTGGAGAACAAGCCCGCCAGGCCCAGAATATGGTCCAGGTGGCCGTGCGTGATCAGGATGTGGTTCAGCCGCTTGAAGCCCAGGCCTGATTTCAGGATCTGGCGCTGGGTGCCCTCGCCACAGTCCACCAGGAAGCGGTACTCTTCGTGCTTGATGATGTGCGCCGAAAGCCCGCGGTGCACCGAGGGCGCCGAGGCGGATGTGCCTAAAAAGGTGAATTCGAACAAAATTCCTCGCTTGAAGGGATTGTAACTTGACTGCCTAGTCTCCTTGACAACCCAGGTGCGTTCCCCTATAAGCGTGCATTCTGTGGCATAAGACTCGCTTGTGGGATGGGTTCCTCCGAATTGCAGATATCTTTTAAGTTGCACCCCCTACCCCCACCGCAAAAACGAACAACATCTTCCCGCTGGAGTTGTTGCGGTCGCAACGCTCGCGGCGCACTGCGCTATACTCAAAAAAAGAAAGCGAAATGGCTAAAAAGAAGCGCTCTACCAGGAAAAACTCGTCTCACGAGCCGCAGTTGCTGCCCACCCTCCAAAACTTCTGGGCCAGCATCTCGCCAGACCGCAAGCTGGATGCCCTCGGCATCCTGCTGGCCGCCGTCGGCGTTTTGACCTTGCTGCTGGTCTTCTCGGGCTCGCCGGGCAGCTTCGGCGCTGCCTGGCTACGCCTGCTGCGTGGCGGCCTGGGCTGGGGCCTCTATCTCTTCCCGGTGGCCCTGATTGTGCTCGGCGTTTGGCTGGTGCTGCGCCATTTTGAGCGCATTCCACCCCTGCGTTTGCGCCGCCTGGCCGGCATCGCCCTGCTGTTTGGCAATACGCTCCTGCTTCTGCACGCCTTCCTCTTCCCCGTCAATGCCGAAGCAGCCATGGAGCTGGCTGCCCAGGGTCTTGGCGGCGGCCGCATCGGCGCCGGGCTCTATAGCTGGCTGCTTGGCGGCCTTGGTCCCGCCGGCATGTGGGTCAGCGCATTGACCGGCCTGCTGATCGCCGTTCTACTCGCCTTCGACTTGCCCGCCAGCAGCCTGGTCGCCTGGTTGCCGCCCCTGTTGGCCGCGATTCGTAGCCGCCGCCCGGCCGGCGCCCCCCAAACCGAATGGCAGGCCTACACTCCTGCTGATCCCATCTATGCCGAGTCCGGCGTGAGCTACGCCAGTCCACCAGCCCCAGCCGTCGCTCCTTCCGCAGTGCCTCAAGTCACTCCGGAGCAACAGGCCGAGATCAATAAGCTCGCAGAGCAGATCACGGAAGAGATCGCTGAAGCGGCTATTCCAGCTGCGCAACCCGCTTGGGAGCTGCCCGCCCTGCCCGATATGCTCGACCCAGGTGATGTCGTCAGCTTCAGCGCCGATCAGGACCGCCAGCGCGCCGATCTTATCGAAGAGACTCTGCATTCCTTCGGCGCTCCAGCTCGCGTGGTCGAGATCAACCGCGGCCCCACCATCACCCAGTTCGGCGTAGAGCCGGAATTTGTCGAGACCCGCGGCGGCCGCACACGCGTCCGCGTCGGCAAGATCGCCGCCCTGGCCGATGATCTCGCCCTGGCGCTGGCCGCCTCGCGCATTCGTGTCCAGGCCCCCGTGCCCGGCAAAGGCTACGTGGGTATCGAAGTCCCCAATGAGCAGATCGGCCGCGTCGCTTTGCGCGATGTTGTCGAGAGTGAGGCTTTCACCCGCCTGCGTTCGCCATTGCGCTTCGCCCTGGGCCAGGATGTGGCCGGCAATGCCGTTTCGGCTGACCTGGCCGCCATGCCGCACTTGCTCATCGCCGGCGCCACCGGCTCCGGTAAATCCGTCTGTGTGAACGCGCTAATCTGCTGCCTGTTGCTCAACAACACGCCAGAAACCCTGCGCCTGATCATGATCGACCCCAAGCGCGTCGAGCTGACCGGCTACAACGGCATCCCGCACCTGCTCACTCCGGTCGTCGTCGAGATCGACCGCGTGGTGGGCATTCTCCAATGGGTCACCCATGAGATGGACAAGCGCTACCAACGCTTCGCCAAGGTGGGCGCCCGCCACATCATTGATTACAACCAGCGCGTCCAGCAGGATGGCGAGAAGCTACCCTATCTCGTCGTCATAATTGACGAACTGGCCGACCTGATGATGGTCGCACCCGACCAGACCGAGAAGCTGATCACCCGCATGGCCCAACTGGCGCGCGCCACCGGCATCCATCTGGTGCTGGCCACCCAACGCCCCTCGGTGGATGTGGTCACCGGCCTCATCAAGGCCAACTTCCCGGCCCGCATCGCCTTCGCCGTGGCCAGCACCACCGACAGCCGCGTCATCCTGGACCAGCCCGGCGCAGAGCGCCTGCTGGGCAAGGGTGACATGCTCTTCCAGCCGCCCGATGCACCCGCGGCGGTGCGCCTGCAAGGCGCCTTCCTTGCGGAGAGCGAGATCACGCGCATCACCACCCATTGGCGCAGCTTCGCCGGTAGCGCGCCCCAGGCGCATGCAGGCGCTGCCCGCACCACCACTGACCACGAGGGCGACGAAGCCCCCGCCAGCAGCCTGCCGCTCAAGCAAATCCCCATTTGGGAAGAGATCGAAGAGATCCAAAATCAAGGCGAGCAGGACAATATGTTTGACGAAGCGGTCGACCTGGTGCGCCGCCGCGGCCGCGCCTCCATCTCCATGCTCCAACGCCGCATGCGTATTGGCTACACGCGCTCGGCGCGCATCATTGAGCAGATGGAAGCGCGCGGCATCATTGGCCCGCAGAAGCCCGGCGCCCAGCACCGCGAGGTGCTGGACTACGGCGGGTCTGCCGCCCCGCCGGTGGGAGAGTAAAACAAAAAAGGCATCTATGGCAACCGTTAGTTTGCGCCCCATTACGTCTACCAATGTTCGCGAAATTCTTGACCTAAGAGTTTCTCCGGAACAGGAGAAATTTGTTGCGCCCAACGCCTATTCCCTCTCGGAAGCGTTGTTTGAGCCGAAAGCGTGGTATCGCGCCGTGTATGCTGATGAAACCCCGGTTGGCTTCATAATGATGGAGGAGGACCCCGGGCAGGGGAAGTATTACTTGTGGCGTTTTTTGATCGACGCTAAACATCAAGGCAAGGGGTACGGGTATCAGGCAATTCAATTGCTCATCGAACGGGTGAAGCAGCTTCCAAACGCAAGGGAGATGACCCTCAGTTACGTCCCGGATGAGCATAGCCCACAGCCGTTTTATCAGAAGCTGGGTTTTGTAGATACCGGAGAGACTGATGAAGACGAACTGATTATGCGGCTCACTTTTGAGCCTCAGTCGTCCTCATCATAAGAAGAACGGGGCGGTACATCCACTTGGCCTTTTAGCTCACATCTTGCAATTCTTCCTAAGGCGAGGACATCGGGCGAGAACCAAGCGTCAATTCGAGCTCTAGTTGTTGGTCGGCCCGCAGCACTATTAGCTTTACTACGTCCCCTGGGCTGCTGTGGCTCAACAGGTAAGCCGCCAGTTCGGTGGAAGAGTTGAGGTCTTTCCCATTGATCTGGGTGATCAAGTCGCCCTCGATCAGGCCGGCTTGATCAGCCGGGCCACCGCTCAGCACCTGGCGCACATAGGCCCCGCGCGTATGCTGCAGGCCGGCTTCTTCAGCGATCGCCAGGCTCAGGTCGGTCAGGCTGGTCATCCCTATAAAGGGATACTCATACAAGCCTTTCTCGATCAGCGATGGCACAATCCGTTGCACAACATTGGCAGAGATGGCAAAGCCCACGCCAGAGCTCAGCGCTTGATTGTCCTGGTTGTAGTAGAGAGTGCGGATGGCACGGTTGACGCCGATCACTTCGCCGTTCAGATTCAGCAGCGGCCCGCCGGAGTTGCCGGGGTTGATGGCTGCATCGGTCTGGATCAAGTCGCCTACGGCGAAGATGTTCTCCTCATTCAGCTGAGTGGAATTAAGCCCCGGCAAGGTGCGCGCCACATTGGATACCACCCCGGTGGACATACTGCCCTCCAGCCCGAACGGGTTGCCGATGGCGACAACCAATTGGCCCACCTTGACTTGCTCCGAGTCTCCAAACACCAGGGGCACCAGCTGCTCAGGTGGCACGTCCACCTTGATGACCGCCAAGTCCGAATCCACATCAATACCCAGCACCACGGCTGCGGCGCGCTCGCCGTTGTGGAAAACAACCTCGATCCCGCGTGCCCGGTCAACCACATGCTGGTTGGTCACAATATGCCCGGCCTTGTCGATCACAAAGCCCGCGCCGTGCCGCAGACCTATCGGCGAGTCTATATCCAACGACACTACGCCCTGGCTGGCGGTCTCATATAAAGAGACCAGCGCTTCTTGCTGGCTGGCCAGGTCGCTCGAAAGCACGATGCCTGGCATAACAGGTTGTGTAGTATCTGGGAATGTGTGTGGGGTGCCGGTGGAACTTGCCACGGAGTCGTTGCCCCAGTCCACCGTTATACTGCAGGCGAGGCCCGCACCCGCCAGTGCGGCAGCCAAACAAAGGATCCTTGTGGTCTGCTGGCGCCTCATTTTTAAGCCCTTGGCGAAACAGAGAGCACTTATAGCCTACACCCAAAAACGGCCCGTAAGGGCCGTTTTTGGGTCATTCTCATGTTCCTATGGCGTTGTTACCGGGCGTGCGCCCAGGGTCAGCTCGATTTGCATCGTCTGGCCTTCGCGAATGATGTCCAGCATCACCACATCACCCGGGCTGGTATTGCCGAACAGATACGAGATCAGTTGGTCAAAATTCTTGACCACGCGCCCGTTGATGGCGATGATCATGTCGCCTTCTTGCAAGCCCGCCTGGTCCGATGGACCGCCTTCTACTACACTCGCCACAAGGGCGCCGTTGTTGTTCTTGAGGCCCAGCTGTTGCGCAGCGGCCAAACTCAAGTTGGAGCTGCTGCTCAGGCCAAGATATGGATACTCATAGGTACCGAACTCGATCAAGCTAGGCACCACACGCTTGACGATGTTGGCCGAGATGGCAAAGCCGATCCCGGAGTTGAGCGCATCGCCTGTTTCGTTGAAGCTGAACGAGCGAATGGCGCGGTTCACACCCACCACTTCGCCAAACAGGTTCAGCAGCGGGCCGCCGGAGTTGCCGGGGTTAATGGCTGCATCGGTCTGGATGATGTCGCCGGCACTGAAGAACTGGTTAGAGTTGGGCGCAAGGTTCATGGACTCAAGGGTGCGACCCTTGCTTGAAACCACGCCCAGGCTCATGCTACCGCTCAGGCCGAACGGGTTGCCAATCGCAACTACATACTGGCCCACCTGCAACGCATCCGAGTCGCCCAGTTGCACGGGGAACAATTCCTCGGCTGGGGCATCAATGCTGAGCACAGCCAGATCCGAGTCACGATCCTCACCGATCACTTCGCCCACGGCCTGGAAGCCAGAGGGGAAGGTGACCTCAATATATTGGGCGCCTTCCACAACGTGAAAGTTGGTGACGATGTGGCCTTGCATGTCAAACACGAAGCCGGAGCCCTGGGCGCCGCCTTGCCCCGACACCGTCGCAATGGACACCACACCTGGGCTCACCGCGTCATACAGCGAGATCAGTGCCTCCTGCTGCGAAAGCATGTCGCTGGACACTTGCACTTCGGGATTGTTTTGCAGTTGCGGCAGTTGCAGGTTCTCCACCTGCTCCTGCACTTGGTTGCCAAAATCCTGCAATGCCTCACTGGCATCCGGCAACTGGATCGTGCCGCAGGCCATGGCTGCCAGCACCAGCACGCTGATGACTGCAATGAACGAACGATTACGCTGTGTCTTCATAGATCCTCTTGTGAGTTAGTTGTTCTGCGAAAGTTTCGTTAGAAGCTCTTTATCTTCAGGGTTGGTGATCTTAGGGACGCGTATGCGCGCCTGGGCGTACAAGTCGCCGCGCGTGCTGGGTTGTTTGAGCTTCGGCATCCCTTTGCCTTTGAGACGGAAGGATTGGCCGGGCTGCGTGCCGGCGGGCACAGTCAGCACGACTTCACCCTCCAGAGTGGGCACACGTACTTCGCCGCCAGCCGCGGCCGTTGCCAAATCCACCGGCACTTCGGTGCGTAGGTCGTCGCCCTCACGCGTAAAGCGCGGGTCGGCGCTCACGTCCACGATCAGGTACAGATCGCTGCCGTTGGCGGCGCCGGCCATGCGGATCTTGGTGCCGGTTTGGGCACCCGCCGGGATCTTGACCTCAAGGCGTTTGCCATTCAGGCTGAGCAGACGGCTTCCGCCGCGGAAAGCTTCTTCCAGACTGATGGTGATGTGTTGCTCGTAGGCCGGGGCAGTACGGGTGCGGGCGCCTTGGCGTGTAGCTGTCTGGCCAAAGCCGCCGCCAAAGATCTGCTCAAAAAAGTCAGAGAAGTTACCCATGCGCCCGCCGAACACATCGGCAGGGTCAGCATATTCTACGCGCCCGCTGCCATTGCTGCGGCTCCATTGGCCCCAGTCAAAACCGCTTGGCTGGCCGCCGCGCTCCCATTGCGTATAGGCGCTGCCCAGGCGGTCATAGTGGGCGCGTTTTTCCGGATCACTGAGCACCTGGTGGGCCTCATTGACCTCTTTGAACTTGTCTTCGGCGGTCTTATCGCCCGGGTTTCGGTCTGGGTGGTATTTGAGCGCCAGTTTACGATAGGCTTTTTTGATATCTTCCGCGCTGGCATCCCGGCCTACCCCAAGCACCTGATAGTAGTCTTTGTAATCCATAACAGCTCGGGTTCGCTTCTGTAATTCTATGACCCCGTTAAACAGAGTCAATAAGAGCATTGTTAGAAAGCCAGCCATGCTATTATTCCGTGCCTGTGGCTAAGCAAGTGTTGCTGGCTTTGCCAGACAAGACCGAATGCAAGCAGCTGGCTGAGGGAGTGCTGCAGCCAGCCGGCTACACTGTTACCCTGGTGCACAGTGGCGCCGAATTGCGCCGTCGGCTGGGCGCTGGCAAACTGGACCTGTTGTTCCTGGGGGATTTTGCAGACATTGATTCTTTCCAGTTAGCCCAGAACCTCAAGACCGATCAACCCACTTTGCCCATCATCTTCCTGGCAAATCAGGCCTCGCAAGAGCAGTTATTGCGCGGGGTCCAGCTGGGCTTTGTGGAGTATCTGACCCTGCCAGTTGAGCCTGAAGCGCTGTTGGAGGCAGCCAGCCGCGGCCTGGAGCACAAGCACCGCTGGGAGGGCTGGTTGCGCCGGGAGACCGGGCGCATCACCGGCCCCTTGGCGCGCCGCCTGGCCGAGCTTGAGAGCATCTTGCAGCAGGTCAATGATGGTGTCATTCTGGTTGACGGCGAGCACAAAGTGCTGATGGTCAACCGCGCCTTCCGCAAGGCATTTGCGCTGGGTAGCAAAGATCCGGCCGGCCGCCGCCTGCAGGATGTGCTGCCGAATAAGGAGCTGCAGGACTTGCTGCAGAAGCCAGCCACGGCTGAAGCCCGTGCTGAGATCAAGAACCCGTCTGGCCGCACCTACAACGCGCGTTTGTCGGTCATCCAGGATCTGGGCACGGTGATCAGCCTGCACGACATTACCAACTTGATCGAGCTGGACCATTTGCGTAAGGACTTTGTCAATACGGTTTCGCATGACCTACGCTCACCGCTCACTGCCATCCTGGGCTACGTGGAACTTATCGAGCGCGCCGGGCCGGTCAACCCCCAGCAGGCCGAATTCATCCGCCGTGTCAAGACCAGCGTGCATACAACCACTGAATTGATCGACGATCTGCTTGACCTTGGCCGGGTGGAAGTAGGCTTGATCGATGAGCTTGCCCCGGTAGATATGCGCGCGATTGTTGAGAAGACGATCGACGCGTTCCAGGCACAGATCGAAGATAAAAAGCTGTCTCTACGAATTGCCCCCGCAGATGATCTGCCAGCCGTGCTGGGCAGTCATACCCAACTGGGCCAGGTGGCGGCCAACCTGATCGGCAATGCTATCAAGTACACGCCGGCTGGCGGCGAAGTGCGCATCATGTTGCGCCATGAACAGAAGCAACTCATTTTGCATGTGGCCGATAGCGGTCCGGGTATCCCGCTCGACGAGCAGACCAAGATCTTTGACCGCTTCTACCGCGCCACCAATGCGCTACCCAGCATCCCCGGCACCGGTTTGGGTCTGGCGATCGTCAAGACCATCGTGGAAAATCACCGCGGCCGTATTTGGGTGGATTCGAAACTGGGCGAAGGCAGCATTTTTACCGTCGTGCTGCCGCTGGCAAAAAGTTAACTTAGATTTGCAAGGAAGTTGCGTACGACCTCGATGGCTTCGCGCTCGTTGGCGTATTCGGCCACCTGCAGACCCGGCATCGTGTTGCCCGTGATCATCTTGGAGACGCGTACCCCCTTGCGAAAAATACACAACACTGGCCTTTGGTGCTCCAGGGCATAGCCGATCTCGTAGCCAACGCCGTGGGAGGGTGTGCTGACCTCGGCGATCAGCGTATCGCTCTCATCGATCCAGCCAGTATCACGGCTGTAGACCGCCACCGGGTCCATGTCCGGCTCCAGACCGGTATGGCCTGTGCCCACGATGCCGGCATTGCCGGCGGTGGGCACCTCGTGCCCATCGTCCAGCATGGCCTGCACGATGTGACGGTAGGCGGTCTCATCCTGTCGGCCGCCCATGATGGAACAAGCGAAGTAGATCTTCATGCGGGGTTGTAGCCGCGCGGGTGGCTTTGGTGCCAGGCCCAGGCGCTGCTCATGATGTTCTCCAGGCTGGAGTGTACAGTCTGCCAGCCCAGCTCGCGCTGGATCAGCGCCGGCGAGGCCACCAGGCGGGCGGCGTCGCCCGGGCGGCGCGGGCTGTGCACGGCCGGGATCGGGTGCCCGGTGGCTTTGCGGGCCGCCTCAATGACTTCGAGCACCGAATAGCCGCGCCCACTGCCCAGGTTGTAGATCAGGCGGTCGCGCTCTGCCAGCGCATCCAGGGCCAACATGTGGGCGGATGCCAGATCAGCGAGGTGAATGTAATCACGGATGCACGTGCCGTCCGGCGTGTCGTAATCATCGCCATAGACCGCGATGCTCTCGCGCTGGCCCTGGGCCACCTGCAGCACCAGAGGGATGAGATGGCTCTCGGGTTGATGGCCCTCGCCGCGGTCAGGGGCTGCGCCTGAGGCGTTGAAATAGCGCAGTGCCGCAAAGCGCAGGCCATGCGCTCTGCGATACCAGTCCAGGGCTTGCTCTACCATCAGCTTGGTTTCGCCGTAGGTGTTCTCAGGGCCAAGTGGCGACTCTTCGCTGAGCGGCTCATCACTGCTGCGGTACACCGCAGCAGTGGATGAGAACACAAAGCGCTGCACTCCTGCTTGCTGCGCGGCTTCGATCAGCTTGAATGAGTTGGTTACATTGTTCTCGAAATACTTGCCGGGGTCCTTCATGCTTTCGCCAGCTTCGATAAAACCGGCAAAATGCAGCACGGCCTCGAACTTGCTGTCATTGAGTGCCCTGCGCAGCGCGGCTTCGTCAGCCAAGTCGGCTTGCACAAATGCTGCGCCAGCTGGCACCGCCTGGCGGTGACCTGTGACCAGCGAGTCGTACACGGTGACCTGATGCCCGGCAGACAGTAGCTCGGCTGCAACTACTGAGCCAATGTAGCCCGCACCGCCGCTTATGAAAATATTCATCGTTACTTGCCTTTGGGTAGAGGTTGCAGGTTGGCGAAGGCCGCCATGACCTTCTTGAGCCCAACATCCTGAAAGAAAATGTCCACCATCTCATCATCATCCTGAATGCGGCTGTTGAGCACCATGCCTTCGCCCCAGGTGGGGTGCAGCACATTCATGCCTGGCTTGAACTGCGTTTGCAAGATGGGCGCGCTGCGTTGGCGTGGGCTTTCCCAGCGGTCAGGGCGATTGGGGTGCTCCAGGCGGCTTTGGTTGCCGCCCTCGATCAACTCGTCAGGCAGGTCATCCAAAAAGCGCGACGGCAGCGTGCCCTCGGCATAGCCATAGCTGCTCTTGTACATGTTGTGCACGAGCACCAGTTGGTCTTTGGCGCGCGTAATGCCTACATAGAATAGGCGGCGCTCTTCTTCCATTTCTTCGGGGTCATCCAGAGCGCGTTGGTGCGGCAGCGTGCCATCGTTCAAGCCGGTGATGAATACCGTGGGGAACTCCAGGCCTTTGGCAGCGTGCAGCGTCAGCAGTGTGGGCACTTCGCCAGATTCATCAATGGTGTCCTGGTCAGACACCAGGGCGATGTTCTCTAGGAACTCCGGCAAAGTCTTGCCGGCGTACTCGGCGGCCAGGCGGCGCAGCTCCTGCACGTTGTCCCAGCGGTCTTGCGCCTCGTCGTCAGAGCCATCCGCCATCAGGTATCCGTGATAGTCCACATCGTTGAGGATGCGATCCATCATTTGCATGGGCTCGGCGCCGGCTTGCGCCATCTCATGCCAGCGTGCCAGCAGCTGGCCGAATTTGGCCATGGACTGGGCAGTGGGCGTGGAGATGGGCGCAAACAGCGGGTCTTCTGGGTTGGCGCCCATATGCATCAGCAGCGCGCCCGGCGTGGTTTTGTTTTGCAGCGCAATGGTGCGCAGGACCGCCTGGCTCTTGATGCCAATGCGGCGGGTGGGCACATTGATCACGCGGCCCAGGCTGATCTCATCGTTCGGATTGAAGACCAGGCGCAGATAGCTCAGCACATCCTTGATCTCGCGGCGGCCATAAAAGCGCTGTGCACCCACGAGCTTGTAGGGCAGGTTAGCGCGCAAGAAAGCTTCTTCGATCAGGCGGGATTGGGCGTTGGTGCGATACATCACGGCAAAGTCGCCTGGGCGCGCTCCGCGCTCGGCGATGGTTGAAGCAATGCAATCCACCACAAATTTGCCGGTCTCTTCTTCGTTTAGCGTTTGCTGGTAGACCACTTTGCTGCCGTGGCCGCGGTCAGTGAACAGATGCTTGCGCGTGCGGTGCGGGTTGCGGTCGATCACCGCCATGGCAGCATCCAGGATGCGCTGGGTGGAGCGGTAATTCTGCTCCAGCAGAATTACCTGCGCGTCCGGGTAATCTTCCTCGAAGCGCAGTACGTTGCGATAATCCGCGCCGCGCCAGCGGTAAATGGATTGGTCGGTATCCCCGACCACATAGATATTGCGGTGCAAGGAAGCCAGATGCTTGAGCAGGCTGTATTGGGCTTGGTTGGTGTCCTGAAACTCGTCCACCAGAATGTGCTCGTAGCGCGTGGCATAGCGTTTGCGCACCTCGGGGTTGTCTTCCAGCAGCCGGGCTGACCACAGCAGCAGGTCGTCAAAATCCACCGCGTTATTGGCCATCAAGGCCTGCTGGTAGCGCTGATAGACGCGCGCCACCACCTCGTCGCGGTAGCTATTGATCGGCATATCTTCCGGCAGAGCCAGCTCGTTCTTGGCGGCTGAAATGCTGGCGTGCACGCCGCCGGCGCGGTGCATCTTTTCATCAATGTTCAGGTCCTTCAGCGCCTGGCGCACCAGCGCCACCTGGTCATCCGAATCGTAGATCACGAAGTTCTTGTTGACCGGTAGGTTGTCGGCCTCCTGGCGCAGCAGGCGGGCGCAGGTGGAATGGAACGTGCCCAGGGTGAGGCCGCGCGGGCGGCCACCCAGCAGGGCCTCTACACGGGAATTCATCTCTTTGGCGGCTTTGTTTGTGAAAGTAACCGCGAGGATGTTATAGGGGTTTACGCCCAATTCGCTGATCAGGTGGGCAATGCGGTGGGTCAGCACACGAGTTTTGCCCGAACCAGGGCCTGCCAGCACCAAAACCGGCCCCAGGCCGGCGTGTAAGGCTTGTTGCTGTTGCGGGTTGAGCCCCGCAGCAAGGTCTACCATAGCGTGATTGTACTGTAGCGATTCTTGGCGTTGAAAGCCCCCTTCACATGATGTATAGTAATTTCATCATTCCAGCAGTCTTGGAGGAGAAATAAATGGACAACGAGAAGAAAATTGGTGTGGTCACGCATTTTTTTGGCGGCCCCAGCGCGGCTGTGCTCAGCCTCAGCGCCCCGCTGAAGGTGGGTGATGAGATCCATATTGTGGGCTCCAGCACAAACCTTGTCGAGTTGGTCAGCTCCATGCAGATCGAGCACAACAACGTGGAGGAGGCCCACCCTGGGGATGATGTTGCCATTCTGGTCAGCGATGCGGTGCGCGCCGGAGACGAAGTCTTCCTGCGGGCAGACGAACCTGCTGAAATGGGAGCAGCCGCTGAGGCGGACGATATGGGGTACGACGCAAGTTCCAGCGATTCATCAGACTGGATGAGCAGCGAGCCTGAACCCGCACCTGAGCCGGAAGCCGAACCAGAGCCGGAAGCGGAACCTGAGCCCGAGCCCGAGCCAATCACGCCCACGCTCCCGGTTGTGGAGGCGCCCTCTGCCCTGATCGCAGCGGCCGCACCCAAGCCAGAGGCTAAGGCGAAAGCCAAGACGAAAGCGAAACCAAAGGCTAAGGCGAAAGCTAAGCCCAAGGCAAAGGCCAAAGCCAAGACAAAAGCAAAGACCAAGGTGAAAGCTGCGCCAAAGTCCAAAGTAAAGACCAAGGCTAAAGCCAAGGCGAAAACCAAAGCCAAGGTTGCGCCGAAGAGCAAGGCCAAAGCGAAAGCCAAACCAAAGGCCAAAGCGAAAGCTAAGCCCAAGGCAAAGGCCAAAGCCAAGACAAAAACAAAGAGCAAGGCGAAAGCTAAGAGCAAGCGCTAAGCTCAACCCTTAATCAGCCAGGAGTAAAATGGGTGCTTCCAATGGAAGCACCCATTGCTTTAAACACCAACTGGGGCATGTTGGGCCACGAATGGGCGGTTAGCCTGCTACGCCGCCAGATCGCAGATGGCCGTCTGGGCCACGCATACCTTTTCACCGGCCCGCTGGGCGTTGGCCGCCGCAGCCTAGCCCTGCGCCTGGCGCAGGCGGTCAACTGCACGCAGCCGCCGGCGCCAGGCGAGCTATGCGGCGAATGCCGTGCCTGCCGCGGCTTTGGCCGCGGCCAGCACCCGGATCTGCTGTTGGTCGAACGCCAGGAGGGCGACCGCGAGATCAAGATCGATGCGCTGCGTGGGCTGACCCGCTCGCTTTCGCGCACTCCGCTGGAAGCACGTTTCCAGGTGGCGCTGATCTTGAACTTTCACCATGCCAGCGAGGAGGCTGCCAATGCCTTGCTCAAGACGCTGGAGGAGCCCAACCCATCGGTCATCCTGTGCCTGACCGCGCTGGATGCAGACAGCATCCCTGCTACGGTCGTCTCGCGCTGTGAAGTGCTGCGCCTGCGGCCGCTGCCTTCGGCGAAATTGGCGCCTACTTTGCAAACCAGCCTGGGCGTAGATGCTCGGCAGGCCAACCTACTGGCCTCCGTGAGCCAGGGTTTGCCGGGCTTGGCGATCCGCATGCAGCAGGTTCCTTCGCTTTTGGAGAGCCGTTCGGCCTGGCTGGATGGGTTGCAGCGTCTGCTGCCTGCCAACCGCGTCCAGCGCTTTGCGTTTGCAGACAAGGCCAGCAAAGACCGGCCTGAGCTCAGAAATATGCTTTTGGTGTGGCTCTCCTACTGGCGGGATGTGCTGGTGAGTGCTTCGGGGGCTTCAATACCCCTGGCAAACACCGATCGCGCTGCCGAGATCAGCTCTTTGGGCCAGAAAATTGGCTTTGCTGACGCTGCCAATGCCTTGCAGGCGGTGGAAAAGGCGATTACCCAGCTTGAAACCAATGTAAATGCCCGCCTGGCGCTGGAAGTTCTGTTGCTGGAATTGCCCTCACTGCCTTCCTAAGCGGCTTATGCCGCTATGCTATACTGACTTAATCTGTCGCGGCAACGAGGTTGGGTTGCCGCTCCTCGTGTGAGCCAATGGCCGCTATCACCGCAGCCTCTGAGGGTGACGCCGTACGCGGCGCCAACCCGCAATCCTCGTTAGATTTATTGGTGCATGTCAGCCGTGAGCTGGCCTCCGCCTTAGACCTGCGCCTGGTATTGGAGCGGGTCATCAAGCTTTGCCTGCAGAATGTGGGCGGCAGCAGCGGCACAATCATCGTGTTGGATGACAATGGCTTGCCGCTCGATTCCATCATTATTGTCAAAGACAAAGTAATTCAAGAGACCACCGAGCAACTCAAGTTCACGCTGCAAGACGGCCTGGCTGGCTGGGTGCGCAAGAACCGCCAGGCGGCGCTGGTGGCAGACACAAGCGCAGATGCGCGCTGGCAGGCCGCCCCCAGCGGCAAGCCTGCCAGCCCCAAGTCTGTGGTCGCCGCGCCGCTGCTGGCGCGTGAGCGCCTGGTGGGCGTGCTGACCCTCACCAACCCTGAACCCGGCTTCTACACCGAAGATCATCTGAGCCTTGTAAAGATCATTGGTGAGCAGGCTGCCTTTGCGGTACTGAATGCGCGCCTGTATGCCGAGAGCCAGCGCAACGCCGGCATCATGACCGCCATTGCGCAAAGCGCCTCCGCCATCAACGCCAGCTTGCAGCTCGACCAGGTATTGCAGACCATTCTTGAGCAAACAACTGAGGCATTGGATGTTGAGGCAGTTTCTCTGGCGCTGCTGGATGCGCCAGGCAAAACGCTCGCCTTCCGCGCCGCCACCGGCAAGCGTAGCAAGCAGGTGCTCGGCATGCAAATTCAGCTGGGCCAGGGCATTGCCGGCTGGGTCGCCCAACAGGGCGAAGGCGTAGTGGTGCCAGATGCACAGGCCGACCCGCGTTTTTACGCCGCCGTGGATGAGCTTACCGGATACAACACCCAGGCTGTAGCCTGTGCGCCGATCCGCGCCCGCGGGCACGTCATCGGCGTCATCGAGGCGCTCAATCCCAGCGGCGGCGTGTTCGATGCGGCGGATCTGCCGGTGCTCGAAGGCATCGGCACGCTGGCCGGCACGGCTATCGAGCACGCTCAACTGTTTGCGCGGATGGAATCGGCTCGCGCGCGCTACCGCGAGCTGTTTGAAGACAGCATTGACGCCCTGTTCGTGACTGATCTGCAAGGGAATATCCTCGAGGCCAATCGCCAGGCCGAACTGTGGATAGGCTTTGACGAAGAAAGCCTGCACAGCATGAATGTGCATCATTTCCACCAGGCGGATTACAAGGCCCTGGGGAAAGAAATGGCAAATCTCAAAGATGGCCGCACAGTGTCCTATGAGTCGGTATTGCAAGGCCAGGGCAATACCCAAATTGCGGTCGAAGTATTCATTCATTCGATCATTGTGGAAGGTGTGGAGCAACTGCAGTGGATCTTGCGCGATATTGCCGAGCGCAAACGCCTGGACCAACTGCGCGAAGACCTGGCCTCCATGATCTATCATGACCTGCGCTCGCCATTGGCGAATGTGGTCTCCGGCCTGGATGTTTTGCAGATGATGCTCCCGTCTGACCAGGACCCGACGATACGTTCAGTGCTCGACATTGCCATGCGCTCCACGGAACGTGTGCAGCGCCTGGCCAACTCCCTGCTCGACACCTCGCGCATGGAAGCCGGCCAGCGCATCGGCAACCCTGAGCCGAATGCCGTGGCCGATATTGTGCAGGCCGCTCTGGAGGCGACTTCGCCCGGCGCCCAGGCCAAGGAAATTGTGCTTGATCCCGCCGTGGTCAAGGGCCTGCCGCGCGTGATGGCTGACGCCGAAATGATCCGTCGTGTGCTGATCAACCTTGTCGAGAACGCTCTGAAGTATTCCGAGCAGGGACAAAAGATCACCGTTGGCGCCAAACGCAGCGGGGATTTTATTGAACTGTATGTGCAAGACCAGGGCCGTGGCATTCCCAAAGCCGATCAGGATCGTATCTTTGAGAAATTTGCCCGCGTGCAGATAGGCGCCACCGGCAACACCAAGGGACTAGGTTTAGGCTTGGCTTATTGCAAGTTAGCGGTTGAGGGGCACGGCGGCAAAATATGGGTGGAAAGTGAACTTAGCAAGGGCTCGCGCTTTATCTTCACTTTACCCATCGCACGCACGGGTGAACTGAAGTAATGCGCAAGATCAAGCGCAATATCTACTTTGAAAGCAACTACGCCGGCGTGTCCGTCGGCGCCTTTTTGTTCTCTGGGCATACCGTGTTGGTCGACGCGCCGCTCAAGCCCGAAGACGGCCGCGCCTGGCTGGCGACCCTCAAGGATGCCGGCGCCAGCCCGTACATGAGCCTGGTGCAGCTCGACGCTCACCCTGATCGCACGCTGGGCGCCCAGACCCTGCAGGCGGACGTGCTGGCCCACGAAGAGATCGCTCGCCAGTTCCGCCGCCGCGCCGCGGTCTTCAAGACCGTTCGCCAGGAAAGCGGCGCCGAGTGGGAGAGCACGCCGGGGCTCACCGGCCTGCGCTGGATTCTGCCGCGCATCACTTTCTCACACACGGCGCAGATGCACTTTGACGACACCCAGCTGCATATCCAACCCCGGCCCGGGCCAGGCCCGGATGCGTGTTGGCTGCTGGCTCCCAACGAGGGCGTGCTATTCATAGGGGATGTCCTCACGATCGATCAGCCGCCCTTTATTGGCCAGGCAGATATCCCCCAGTGGATGGAACAGCTAGAAGAATTGCAATCGCGCCAGTACAAAGACTATACGATCATTGCCGGGCGGGGTGGCAAAGCTGAAGCGCGTGACGCCAAACAAATGCACAACCTTTTGAAAGACATGCACGGAAAGTTGCGCGGCATCAGCCGCAGCAAAAATGCATCCGCTGAAATTGAAAAGCTGGCCGCGAAATATGCTGATCGCTACAAGCCCAGCTCAAAACTGCGCCCACTCTACATCCAACGCTTACGTTACGGCATGCAAGAGTACGCGACCCGTATGCTGGCCAACGCCAAACGCAAATAGCTGATGGGTGAACCTGGCTTTCGCCCAGTCTTTAGCCTTAGCCGCGGGGGTCAGCAGGAATCGCTGCACTATGGCGCCATTGCCGTTGTCAGCCTCAATGGGGACCTGATCGCCTCGTGCGGCGATCCATATCTAAAAGCCTTCCTCCGTTCAGCAGCCAAGCCGTTCCAAGTCATGCCTTTTGTGCTGGCGGGCGGTTTGAGCCATTATGGCATCACTCCACAGGAGCTGGCGCTGATGTGTGCGTCCCACTCCGGCACAGATGAGCATGTGGCCGTCCTGCATGGGCTGATGAAAAAGACCGGCGTTGCCGAGGCGCAATTGCAATGCGGTACACACCCGCCGTATCACGCCCCCACCGCCGAGCGTTTGCAACGAGATGGCAAGCGCGCCACCCCTGAGCGGCATAACTGCTCAGGCAAGCACACCGGCATGCTGGCCTATGCGCGCATGCGCGGCTGGGACGCGGATAGCTATGTGGAACTTGAGCACCCGTTGCAGCAGGAAATTCTCGGCCTGTTTGCTGAGATGGCCGGTATGCAGATCAGCGAGATTGCCATTGGCATTGACGGCTGCTCGGCGCCCAACTGGGCCGCGCCGCTGTACAACACCGCATTGGCCTATGCCCGCCTGGCTGACCCCAGCGGCTTGTCTGCAGAGCGTGCCGAGGCCTGTGTGCAGATCGCTGACGCCATGCGCGCCCATCCCGATATGGTCGGCGGCCCGGATCGGTTTGACACCAGCCTCATGCAAGTGACTGCAGGCCAAATGGTCACCAAGGTCGGCGCCGATGGCTTTCAGGCCATCGGCCTGGCGCCTGGTGTGCTCGGCCCCGGCGCGCCCGCGGCTGGCATTGCCCTCAAGATCGCCGATGGGGATGCGCGCAAGTGGGCTAACCATGCCGTAGCGCTGGAAGTGTTGCGCCAGCTCGGCGTCCTAAGCCTTGAGCAATTATCCGCTCTCAGCAGTTACGGTCCGCAGCGCCCCGTCACCAATTGGAGCGGCATCACCGTTGGCATGGCTGAACCGGTCTTCACGCTGGAGCGTGCATGAAGGCTCTGGCGCGCCGCGCTGTGGCTATCCATGAGCGTCTCCTTGATTTCTTCGGAGAGCCGGAGTGGCGCACTCCGCTGCCCGCCCTGGACGAGCTGGTCTCAACCATCCTTTCGCAGAACACCAATGACGTCAACAGAGATGTCGCCTTCTTTGCGCTCAAGGACAAATTCGCCACCTGGGAAGAGGTGCGTGACGCACCCGCTAAGTCCATCATTGCCGCCATTCGCCCAGCCGGGCTGGCCAATCAAAAAGGGCCGCGCATCAAAACCGTGCTACAGGCCATCACCAAAGAGCGCGGTGAGCTCTCACTGGATTTCTTGAAAGACTATACGGCCGATGATGCTCGCAACTGGCTGACCCAGTTCAACGGCGTTGGCCCCAAGACCGCCGCGATTGTCTTGCAATTCTCGCTGGATATTCCCGCCTTCCCCGTGGATACGCACGTCTATCGCGTCTCAGGCCGCCTGGGCCTGCGCCCGGCCGGCATGAACGTAGAGAAAGCACATCCATATCTGGAATCACTCTTCCCCCCAGATACGTACTATGCTGCCCACTTGAACATCATTCGTCTGGGGCGCGAGATCTGCATGGCGCGCAAACCCAATTGCCCTGCTTGCCCCGTAAAAGATCTGTGCGATTATTACGCCGCAAATTACAAAAACGGTAAGCCGCTGAACTAGGCAAACACGATATACTAGAAGTAACAACTTAACGCTCGGGGAGCTTGCGAACACGTTTGGCTGACGCCAAACTGCGCTCGCGTTGGCTGAGAGGCAGACCCAGGTCTGCGACCCGTACACCTGATCCGGATCATGCCGGCGGAGGAAATGCGCAGATGCAGTACCCAACCTCCGGCATCACGCAGGAGGTTTTTGTTTTGCACGCACTGATCTTTGCCAACGGTGAATTGGAGTTGCCCGCCAGTGGCTTGCCTGCTGCTGACTTGCTGATCGCAGCGGATGGCGGCTCGCGCCACTGCCGTACGCTAGGGGTATATCCGCACCTGTTGGTTGGCGATCTGGATTCGCTGGAGCCTGCGCTCCAGACGGACCTCAAAGCCCATGGCGTGCAACTGCTCGCCCACCCGGCCCGCAAAAATGAGACTGACTTTGAGTTGGCGTTGCTGTATGCGCAGGAGGCTGGCGCCAATGCCGTTACCGTCATCGGCGGCTTGGGCCGTCGTTGGGATCACAGCCTGGCTAACCTGTTGCTGGCCGCGGATGCGCGCTTTACTGATCTGCCCATCACCTTCCTGCACGGCCCTCAGCGCCTATTCCCTGTTCGCCGCCATGTGCAGCTGGATGCGCCGTTGGGTAGTCGCGTTTCGTTGATCCCTCTGGCGGGCGATGCGCTGGGCGTAACCACGCACGGGCTGGAATATCCCCTGAACGCCGAGCGGATCCCGTTCGGCAGCAGCCGTGGCGTCAGCAATGTAGTGGCCGCTGGCGATGCACACATCACACTTGAAGGTGGGCTGCTGCTGTGCGTGCTCACGCCCGCCGACTATGACTAAGGAGTAATAATGGCTAAGAAACTTGTATTCGCCACTCTGGCCCTGCTGCTGGCTGCGTGCAGCGCAGCCGCGCCGCAAGACCCGCGCACCCTTACTGTAATGACGCATGACTCCTTCGCCGTCTCGGAAGAAGTCGTCGCCGCCTTCCAGGATGAGCACGATGTCACCGTAACTTTCCTCAAGATGGGCGACACCGGTTCCGCTACCAATGCCGCTGTATTGGCGGGCGATCAACCTCTGGCAGATGTCTTCTACGGCGTGGACAACACTTTCCTCAGCCGCGCTTTGGATGGCAATATCTTTGAACCCTACGAGTCGCCGCTGCTGGCCGAGATTCCCGACTACTTTGAACTCGACCCAGAGCACCGCGCCCTGCCCGTGGATTTTGGTGACGTGTGCCTGAACTATGAGAAAGCCTACTTTGCAGAGGCCGGCATTGCGCCGCCCGCCAACCTGGAAGACTTGCTGAAGCCGGAGTACAAAGATCTGCTGGCCGTGCAAAATCCAGCCACTTCCTCGCCCGGACTGGCCTTCTTGCTGGCCACCATCGGTCACTTTGGTCAGGATGGCTATTTGGATTACTGGCAGGGCCTGGTGGACAATGGCGTGAAGGTTGTCAACGACTGGGAGACGGCTTACTACTCTGAGTTCAGCCAGTGGGGCGGGCCGCGCCCCATCATCGTTTCCTATGCCTCCAGCCCGCCGGTTGAACTGGTATTTGCCGAAGAGCCCATGGACGAACCGCCCACCGCCGCCGTAGTGGCGGATGGTGCCTGCTTCCGCCAGATCGAATTTGTGGGCATCCTGCGTGGTACCCAGAACCGCCAGTTGGCTGAAGCCTGGGTGGACTTTATGCTTTCCACCACTTTTCAGGAGGACATGCCGATGCAAATGTTCGTTTTCCCTGTCAATGAGAACGCCCAACTGCAGCCGGAATTTGTAAACTATCTGCAAGTGCCCGACGAAACCTCAGTGGTCAGCCCGGCAGATATTGCCGCCAACCGCGAGCAATGGATCAATGCCTGGACCCAGGTGGTGTTACGCCAGTAAAGGAGACCTATGAAAGCCAGCCGTCCCCACATGCCTGGCTATGGCATCCAGCCCGCTGCCAAAGGCGGGCTGTTGCCGTGGTCTTTTGTATCTGATCAGATGTTGGCCGCGCGCAACTACTGGGTCAACACCGTGCGTGAAGATGGCCGTCCGCATGCCGCTCCGGTATGGGGTCTGTGGCATGCGGATAGTTTCTTCTTCAGCTCTGGATGGGACTCGCGCAAAGCGCGCAACCTGGCTGCCAACGCCGCCGCGGTAGTCCACCTTGAAAGCGGTGACGACGTCATCGTCCTGGAAGGCGAGATGGAAATTGTCTCGCCAGAGGGCGAGACAAAACTGCTGGCCGACTTGGATAAGCTCTACAAAGCTAAATACGGCTTCCCCTTCCTTGGCCTGGGGAATATCTATCGATTCAAGCTGCAACAAGCCTTCGCCTGGAAAGAGGCCAACTTCCCCCAGACCGCCACGCGTTGGCAGGCTGAATAGCTGTGCACAGACTGGCTCATTGGCTTTGGCTGCCGCCGCTGGTCTTTTTAGCGGTTTTCTATCTTTACCCGCTGGGCAGTATCTTCGCGCTCAGCTTTCAGCAAGGCTGGCAGCCAGCCTTGCTGCAGTTGCTGAATGACAGCGCCATCCATCGCGTATTGGGGTTTACCCTGTGGCAAGCCTTGCTGTCTACAGTGTTAACTCTGGCATTGGGCCTGCCGGCGGCCTACCTTTTGGCTCGCTATGACTTCCCTGGCAAGCGCTTGCTACGCGCCATAAGCGGCGTACCTTTTGTGCTGCCTACTTTGGTGGTCGCTGCAGCCTTCAACGCGGTGTTGGGGCCGCGCGGCTGGTTCAACCAGGCCTTGGTTGCCATGGGTCAGCAGCCGCTTGAGTTAATCAATACCTTCACTGCCATTCTTGTGGCGCATGTGTTTTACAACACCACCATCGTGCTACGCATGGTCGGTGATTTCTGGTCGCGCCTCAGCCCGCGCATTGAACAGGCGGCCAGCACGCTGGGGGCCAATGGCTGGCGCGTCTTCACCCGCGTCACTCTGCCTATGCTGGCCCCAGCGTTGGCCGCGGCCGCGCTGCTGGTGTTCATCTTTAACTTCACATCCTTTGGCGTCATTCTGGTGCTCGGCGGCCCGCGTTTTGCCACCCTGGAGACCGAGATCTATTACCAGACCGTGGCGCTATTCAACTTGCCCACCGCCGCCCTGCTGGCGATCCTGCAGTTGCTGTGCACGCTGGCGCTTACGATCGTATATACACGCCTCTCGGCACGGGTCTCGCGCCCCGTCGAGCAGCGCGCCCCGCGCCTGCGTTCGCTGAAAGCGCAGCCTGCCCGCTGGCTCAGCGCTGTGTTCTTAGCGGCGTTGGCGCTCTTCTTCGTTGCGCCGCTGGGCGGGCTGGCCGCCCGCTCGGTCACACGGCTGGAGACGGACCGCCGCCAGGAGGCCGCTGCGCCAGGTTTTACGCTGGACTATTACCGCGCCCTGGGCGATGACCCGCGCAACAACATCTTCTTTGCCCCACCGCTGCGCGCCGTGCAGACTTCGCTCGTATATGCGGGCGCCACAGTCGCGCTGGCCTTGTTTATCGGCCTGCCTGCTTCCTGGCTGCTGGCGAACGAAGCCGCTGCTCGTAGTCGCCTTGTTCGTTTGCTTGACCCGCTGCTGATGCTGCCGCTCGGCACCTCGGCGCTCACACTGGGGCTTGGCTTCATCGTGGCGTTGGATACGCCACCGCTGGATCTGCGCGCTTCGCCTTTGTTAGTCCCGCTGGCGCATACGCTAGTGGCGCTGCCCTTCGTGGTACGCAGCCTGGTGCCAGCTCTGCGCAGCATCCGCCCACGGCTGCGCCAGGCTGCTGCCGTGCTGGGCGCCGCGCCCGCGCAGGTGTTGCGCACCATCGATGTGCCGCTGGTCGGTCGCGCTATTTTGGCGGCCGCGCTGTTCGCCTTCGCCATCTCCGTCGGCGAATTTGGCGCCACCGCACTCATCGCCCGGCCGGAATATCCCACCATGCCGGTGCTCATTTACCGTCTGTTGGCCCAGCCCGGCGCATTGACCTACGGCCAGGCCATGGCGCTCAGCACTTTGTTGATGGTCTTCACTGGCGGCGGTATGCTGCTGATCGAGCGGCTGCGCATTGCAGACGTGGGAGAGTTCTAGTGCTGGAACTGCGCAACATCACCAAGCGGTATGACAACAAGCCCATCTTGGCGGGGATCGACCTGCGCGTAGAGCAGGGCGAGGTGTTGGCTTTGCTTGGTCCCAGCGGCAGCGGCAAGTCCACGTTGCTATCCATCGTCGCTGGCTTGGAAACACCAGACAGCGGCCAGGTGCTGTGGGACGGCGTGGATGTCACCCACACACCGCCGCACCGCCGCGGCTTTGGGCTTATGTTCCAGGATTATGCGCTCTTCCCCCATCGGGATGTGTTCGGTAATGTGGCCTTTGGTTTGCAAATGGCCGGGCACTCTGTCGAGAAGATCACTGACCGCGTTGGCCAGGTATTACATCTTGTCGGCCTCGATGGCTTTGAGCGCCGCGATGTCACCAGCCTCTCCGGCGGCGAGCAGCAGCGCGTGGCGCTAGCGCGGGCGCTGGCGCCCGCGCCGCACCTGCTGATGCTGGACGAGCCGCTCGGCTCGCTGGACCGCGCCTTGCGCACGCGCCTGCTGGCGCAACTGGCCGAGATCCTGCGCGGTGAGGGCCTAACCAGCTTGTACATCACCCATGACCAGGAGGAGGCCTATGCCATCGCCGACCGAGTGGCGATTTTGAATGCAGGCCAACTGGCACAACTTGGCAAGCCCGAGGAGCTGTATCGCCAGCCCGCAACTGAGTTCGTGGCGCGCTTCCTGGGTATGCAAAATCTCTTCCCAGCCCGCATCCAAGACGGGCTGGCGCACACGCCGTTCGGAGCGGTGCCGGTTGGCGATCAGCCGCCGGGCGAAGCCACGCTTCTGCTGCGGCCCGACAGCCTACGCCTGGGCGCGGATGGCTCGTACGCTCTGCATGGCACCCTGCAGCGTAAGCAGTTCCGCGGCAGCCAGTGGCTGGCGGAAGTGGCGGTGCAAGATGCTACGCTTGCACTAGAATTGCCATCCAGTGCAAAACTGCCTGCCGTCGGCGAAGCGATCGATCTGAGCTTTGACCCGGCCGAAGCGCTGCGCATTTTCCGCAATGACTGATATCAAGGTATTGAAACAAAACCCGGCTGGCCAGTTGATGTACGAATGGAACGGCCAGTTGATTAGCTATACCGATCACGAAGCTGTGGTCGAGGCGCTCTTCAACGCGGAGAGCGGCCAGATGGTGGATATTTCGCTGAGCAAAGGCGACCATTTTCTGGAAAGCTACTACGATGATCGTTGGTACAACATCTTTGAGGTGCGCGACAAGGATGATGGTCATCTCAAAGGCTGGTACTGCAATATCTCTGCGCCGGCAGTGATCACGCCGGCGCAGATCATCTTCCGGGATTTTGCGCTGGATCTGCTGGTCTACCCTGACGGGCGTCAGGTGGTTCTTGACGAAGACGAGTTCGAAGCGCTGGAGTGCACAACTGAGGAGCGGCGGCTAGCCCTGCAAGGGCTAGCCGCGCTGCAAGCGCACTTCAGGCAACGCTTTGACAAATAAAAAAACGCCGGCAGCTGCCGGCGTTTTTTTATTTATACGATGTTGGTTATTGCAGCTGGCGCAGGATCTCCATCGCGCTGTCGCCCATGAACCAGGCGGCCAGGAAGGTGACGATGCAGCACAGGAATAAAATACCCAGGATCACAAGGACCCACGGGAAGCGGCGGCCGCTGTTGTTGCTGTAGCCAGGGGTCTGCTGCACACCGGCGGTACCGCCGGAGAGACCACGGCGAGAGACGCCGCCACGCGCGCCGGACAGGCCGGTCTTGGTGGGGGCGTTGCTGCCAGAGCTGCGGCGAGCGGCGCCGGCGGAGCCACGGCTGGGCAGCCCGGTGCTGCGTGAACCGCCGCCGGAGGAGCTGGTGCCACGCCCGCTGCGGCTGCCGCCGCCACTGGTGGAACGAGCGCCGGAGCTGGAGCGGCCGGATTTATTGCGGCCGCCGGAAGAACCTCGAAGAGCCATAATTTCTTTCCTCTTACTTTAGCTAGTGGTTGGTTGTACCGCATTGCGGTTGGCGCGGCGCCACAGCATCCAGATCACCAGAGCCAGCAATGGGATAAAGACTATACCAATGATCAGGGGGATGAGCACGGCGATCAGGGATACCGAGATGGCCGCCACATCCTCCACCAGGCCGACGGCCACATTGGCCGTGCCGCCGCTTACTCCAGTGACGGCCGGGCGCATGACGCCAGCCTTGGCCACGTGCACCGTGCCGGCGATCAGCAGGCCGGCGGCCAGGGCCACCACCGGGTTGATGCCATCAATGACCTGGGTGCTGGCGGCGAAGGCGATGGCGCCGGCTGCCGGCCGCACAAAGGTCTGGATGGCGTCGTTCAGGTGGTTGACGATTGGGGCCTTGTCTGCGAAGAATTCGATCGCAGAGAGGGCCACCAGCAGGCCGATGATCCAGCCGTTGGTCAGCGTGTCCCAGGGGGAGTTCAGCTCAATGAGTGAGGTGTAACGCCCCAGCAGGGAAACGACCAACAGCGGGATGTAGGCGTTCAATCCCGCGCTGGCTGAAAGGCCAAAAGCAGAAAAGATACCGCTCAAAACGTCCATTGTCTTATCGTTCTCTCCTTAGATGCACAATCTGTGCACTTAACTACGATTTTAGCACCCAAAGGTTTTGCGACATTGTTAATCATTTATCAATATGGAAGATGAGAATGATCTGCGGCGGGGGGAGCGCTTTAGTCATTCTCATCAATGTCCTTGACAGCGTGCTGGGTGTGTTGCATGCGGATGAGATACCACAGCAACATAGACTAAGGACAGACTGGGTGCGGATGTCAAGCCAGAGCTACCACTGCCAGGTGGCGAGCTCGGGCAGCAGATTGTAGGCGGTCATATCCATTTGCAGCGGCGTTATCGAGACGTAGCCGGCTTGCAATGCGCCCACCTCGGTGCCTTCATCCGGCTGGCCGGTAGGCGCCTCGCCGCCGATCCAGTAATACGGGTTGTGCTGCGGGTCAGTGCGGCGTACCAGCTCATCGCGATAGACGCGCAGCCCCAGGCGGGTGACCTGCATGCCTTTGATCTGCTCGAGCGCCAGGTAGGGAATGTTGACATTGAGCAGGGTGTGGCGCGGCAGGCCGCCGGCTGCCACGCGCATGGCGACGCGCTGGCAAATGGCGGCGGCGGCGCTGAAATCTCGCTGGCTGTTGAGGCCAATGGGCGAATCGAGCGAGAAGGCCACGCCCGGCAGGCCGCCGATGGCGGCTTCCATGGCGGCGGTGACGGTCCCGGAGTAGGTGACATCGTCGCCAATGTTGGCGTAGGGGTTGATGCCGGAGACCACCAGGTCAAACGAGTGGTCGAAGTAGCCCAGCAGAGCCAGGGCAATACAATCTGAAGGTGCCCCGTCGCTCATATGGGCGGGAGTGCCGTCAGGCAGCTGGGTGGGCTTGACCCGCAGGGGGCGGTGGAGGGTCTTGACGTGGCCGGAGGCGCTCCAGTTGCGGTCTGGGGCGAGTACGGTCACTTCTCCCAGGGGTTTTACGGCGTTCACCAGGGCCAGAAGGCCGGGATGGGTGATGCCATCATCATTGGTTACCAGTATCTTCATAGGAATTTCCGTGTTAAACCCTGTACTGTGTGTGATAATTGCTTTGCGATTATTATCGCACAGCGCCATTACCTGGCGCAGGAAACACGCTGCGGAGCAGCAATGCTGCCTGCAGCATAAAAATCCCTCAAATTGTAGAGGTTGAAGCGATGGATATACCCCAAGAAGCCCTAAAAGTGGCCAACCCGGTGCACTCGTGGTTGCGCCAGATCGAAGTCAGCTTTGTGCCCGGCGATACCCCGGTATCTTCGGCGATCGAAGAGCTGGCTGACGGCCTGCTGGACAAGTTCCGCCAGCTGGGCCACAAGGTGGTTGAGACGCCCGCCGACAGCACGGACGTGATCCTGACCACGGCCCAGTACGGCGACCCGATATCCTGGCGCAAGGCGTTCATGTTCATGGCGCGCCGCCAGTTCGGGCTGAAGGAATCGCCGGTGGTTTACACCATGATCCATATGACCGAGCAGGAGTTCAAGGAAAAGATCGATCATTTCCGCTCGGCCCTGGCTAAGCAGCCGCCCGACCCGAAGGATTTTGAGTTTGAGGGCCTCTCGCCCGAATCGCCGCGAGTGCTGATGGAACAGGGCTTGCGCGGCGGCCCGATCATGTCGCTGCTGCGTTTGCTGCAGGCCCAGGCCAAGAGCATCCGCGTGCTGCTGACCGTGGGCGATGAGCACCCGGAGCGGGTCTACCATTTTGACCTGGTGGGCGCCTTTCCGGCCTCAATCAACACCACCGCCGACAGCTTTTATACCGATATTGCCCTGCGCATGGTGACGACTGAAAGCACGCATGAGATCACCAATCACCAGATAATGGAGCCCAAGGTGACCGCCGAGGAGTGGCAGGCGATGAGCACCCCCGAGGCAATGCGCCGCGCCGGCCAGGAGCTGGGCAAGCGCAACTTCTTTACCGAAATGGTGCGGATCGAAGACCTGGTGTCTGTGCCGGCGGTGAATGACTCGATCGCCAGCCAATACAGCGAAGGCTGCTTTGGCACCTGGGACCCGCGTGTGCAAGGCCTGGTGGCGACCATCACCGGCAGCGCCCGCCCGGTAGACAAAGGCAACATTACCGATGATGACCTGGCGCTGATCGTGGGCGTGCGCCCGGACGGCGCTGGCGCCCAGGTGCGTCATGTGGACGGCAAACGCAATGACAAACCGTCTTCTGAGGCGGTGGAAATGATGGACCTGGACGGCCCGCTGCCCTGGATCGAAGTGGCCGCTGGCGCGGTCAAGGCGCAGGTGCCGGTATCGCGCTCCAAGCTGCACGGCCACCGCGGTGTGAAGGCGTTCAACCCAGACCTGGTGGAATACGTGCCGCTGGATGCTCCCTACTATCATTACCTGGTGTCGTGCGCTACCGAGGCGCAGGCCAAGGGCATCAAGGGCGCTTTCAGCCGCTCTGAGATCCTGCTGAACCCCAGCGACCCGCGCAAGATCGCCTTTACGGTGCTGCCGGGCCACGGCCTGGTGATGATCGAGAAGTGGCAGGAGGGTAAGTTGCCCTTCCAGCTCTTCTGGGATGCGATGGATAGCGGCGACCTGGAAATTGACCCGCATGTGCCGCAGGGCAAGATGAGCTATGAGCCCGGCCCGGATGGGCGTATGCACCTGAAGGAAGAGCAAGTGCCGATGTAGGCATGAGTGCGAGATCAAAAAGAGCCCGCCATTGGCGGGCTCTTTTTTGTTGGATGACGCAAACCAGATTGCTTCGTCGCTGCGCGGCTGGCCGCCTCACGTCCTCGCAAATGACGAAAGAATGGCCGCCCTAGACACCACTCGTGTCATCCTGAGCGGGTTTTACATTCCACACCAGGTCGCCGAACCCTGGCCAGCGTGAGGATCCTTGCTGGCATGTCTTCTATGCTTGGCTGGTTTTATCTATGTGGCAGCGAGGATCCCTCGCTACGCTCGGGATGCACATTGTTACATTAGGTAGACGCCCAACCAGATTGCTTCGTTGCTCGGCGGCTGCGCCGCCTCACGTCCTCGCAATGACAGATGAACAAGAAAAAGCCCGCCGTTTCGGCGGGCTTTTTTGTGCTTTGTGGGTGGCAGCTTAGTTCCTGGCCAGTTCGCGCAGGACGGTTTGGAGGATGCCGCCCTGCTTGTAGACTTCAAGGTCGAGCGGGGTGTCGAGGCGGCTCTTGACGGTGAAGGCTGTCTCCTTGCCGTTCTCGTCCACCGCTACCACGTTGATGTCAGCGGCGGGGCCGTACATGCCTTCAATACCGGTCAGCGAGAAGCGCTCGCGGCCGGTGAGGCCGAGGGTCTCGCGGTTTTGGCCACCCTTGAACTGAAGGGGCAGCACGCCCATGCCCACCAGGTTGCTGCGGTGGATGCGCTCGAAGGATTCGGCGATGACGGCCTTGACGCCCAGCAGCAGGGGGCCTTTGGCGGCCCAGTCACGGCTGGAGCCGGAACCGTATTCCTTGCCGGCCAGCACGATCAGCGGTGTGCCATCCGCCTTGTACTTCTGGGAGGCATCGTAGATGCTCATCTGCTCGCCATCGGGTAGGTGCAGGGTGTAGCCACCCTCCACGCCGTCCAGCATCAGGTTCTTGAGACGGATATTGGCGAAGGTGCCGCGGGTCAGTACCAGGTCGTTGCCGCGACGTGAGCCGTAGGAGTTGAAGTTGGGGACGGTGACGCCGTTCTCGAGCAGGAACTTGCCGGCGGCGCTGTCGGCCGGGATGGAGCCTGCCGGCGAGATATGGTCCGTGGTGACAGAGTCGCCCAAGCTGACCAGGACGCGAGCGTCCAACACATCGCTGATAGGCTGGGGCTGCATGGTGAGCCCTTCAAAGAAGGGCGGCTGGTGGATGTAGGTGGAGTCTGCCTTCCAGTCGAACAGCTCGCTGCTGCCGGCCTGGATAGCGTTCCAGGTGTCGTTGCCGGTGAACACGTTGGAGTAGCGCTCGGCAAACATCTCCGGGGTCACGTTGGTTTCAACGGCCTCACGGACTTCCTGCTGGGTGGGCCAGATGTCCTTCAGATAGACCGGCTCATTGTTCTTGCCAATGCCCAGCGGCTCGTTGGTCAGGTCAATATCCACCGTGCCGGCCAGGGCATAGGCCACTACCAGCGGCGGGGATGCGAGATAGTTGGCGAGGGCGTAGGGGTGGATACGACCCTCGAAGTTGCGGTTGCCGGAGAGCACGGCGGCAGTGACCAGCTCGCCGCCGGTGATGGCCTTGACCACTTCGCCGGCCAGCGGGCCGCTGTTGCCGATGCAGGTGGTGCAGCCGTAGCCGACCAGGTTGAAGCCCAGTTCGGCCAGCGGTTCCATCAGTTGAGCCTTCTCAAGGTATTCGGTCACGACGCGGGAGCCAGGTGCCAGGCTGGTCTTGACGTAGGGTTTGACCTTGAGGCCGCGCTCGACGGCTTTTTTGGCCAGCAGGCCGGCGCCGAGCATGACAGAAGGGTTGCTGGTATTGGTACAGGAAGTGATGGCTGCGATGACCAGCGCGCCGTGACCCATTTCGGTGCGAGAGCCGTTGCTGCCGAAAGTCACTTTGTCGGCCATTCGCTCGGCGGGCAGGGCAAAGCCGCGCTCGGTCTTAGGGGCTTGCAGCGCCTTATGGAACTCGGTGCGCATGTTCTCCAAACTGACGCGGTCCTGCGGGCGCTTGGGGCCAGCCAGGCTGGGTTCCACCGAGTCGAGGTCCAGCTCGAGCGTGTCGGTAAATTCAGGCTCAGGCGTATTGGCGTCGCGGAACAGGTTCTGCTCGCGGCAGTATGCCTCAACGAGAGCGATTTGCTCCTCGGTGCGGGCGCTGGCGCGCAGGTAACGCAGGGTCTCGGCATCCACCGGGAAGAAGGTGATGGTGCCGCCGTTCTCTGGGGTCATGTTGGCGATCATGGCGCGGTCAGCCAGGCTGAGCGTGTCGAGTCCGTGGCCGTAGAACTCAATGAACTTGTCCACCGCGCCCTTCTTGCGCAGCATCTGGGTAATGGTCAGGGTCAGGTCGGTGGGGGTCACGCCTTCGCGCAGCTTGCCGTGCAGTTTGAAACCCAGCACGTCAGGCGTGAGCATATCGATGGCGCGGCCCAGCATGGCGGCCTCGGCTTCGATGCCGCCCACGCCCCAGCCGACCACGCCAAGGCCGTTGATCATGGTGGAGTGCGAATCTGTGCCGACCAGGGTGTCCGGGAAGGCGAGAACGTCGTCGCCGACCTGGCGGGTCATCACCACATGGGCGAGGAACTCCAGATTGACCTGGTGCACAATGCCGGTGGCGGGGGGCACCACACGGAAGTTATCGAAGGCTTGCTGGCCCCAGTGCAGGAACTCGTAGCGCTCGCGGTTGCGCATGAACTCGATCTCGGCGTTGCGCTGCAGGGCATCGGCGCTGGCGAAGAAGTCCACCTGGACGGAGTGGTCGATCACCAGGTCAACGGGCACTTGAGGGTTGATCTTCTTGGGGTCGCCGCCCAGCTTGGCGACGGCGTCACGCATGGCGGCCAGGTCTACGATGGTGGGCACGCCGGTGAAGTCTTGCAACAGCACGCGGGCCGGCTTGAAGGGCATGGCGCCGCGCTGCTCGACGCTGGGCTGCCAGGCGGCCAGGTTGCGCACATCCTGCTCCAGGATGTCTACGTTGTTGCAGCCGCGCAGGGCAGCCTCCAGCATGATGCGCATGGAGAAGGGCAGCCTGTCCAGCTTGGTCAGGCTGGCTTCCTCAAGTTTTCTTAAGCTATAGAAGGTATATGTTTTAGGGCCAACAGTGAGGGTGCTGCGAGTATCAAAGAAATCAGTTGTCATTTATTGCTCCGCGTTTCATTATACCGCCCGCTTTTGGCCCACTTTTTACGCCGCTCATTTTGATTGAAAGGCGTTTGCGTATACAATTTTTGCAAGCAGGAGGCTGCTATGAAGAATGTTAGATTGCAATTCATAGTAATTGCATTGTGTTCAGTAATTTTGGCTGGCTGTGTAGGCGCTGGAAACCTGGTTTGGTTGGATGAGAACGGCAACGGCATTCAGGATTCCGGCGAGCCGGGGGTTGCTGGCGTTGAGATTACCCTGCATTCTGCAGATGGAGAGGCGCTAACCAGCGCGGTCAGCGACGCGGATGGCGGCTACGCCCTGTCGGTGCAGTCGTCGGGCGGCGTTTTTTATGTTGCCTTCGAACTGCCAGAAGGCTACACCTTTACGGAGCCCCTTCAGGGCGATGACCCGGCCCTCGATAGCGATGTTGAGCCCGGCACGGGGCGCACCCGCACGCTTAGCCTATCTTCCGTGGATGAGACGATCGATGCCGGCCTAGTGCTTTTGGAGACTGGGACGGAAGTGGAGCCCATGGTGGAAGAAGGCCCGGCTCGAGCGGCTATCACTGGCCGCAGCTGGCTCGACGAGAATGCCAATGGCTTGCAGGACGATGGTGAGCCAGGGCTGGAAGGTGTCTTGGTGCAGTTGCTGAATTCCGACGGCGACGCAATGGACGAGAAACACACTGGCCCAGACGGCGAATACATTCTGGATGATGTTGTGACCGAGAGTAATTATCAACTGGCCTTTTTCCCGCCAGAGGGTTATGAGATCACTCAGATGGACACAGGGGACGATGACAGCATTGACAGCGATGTTGGCCAACTAAGCGGCCAGACTGCCCTGCACACGCTGGATGCGGAGGGCGCCGTGCTCGACGCAGGCTTTGTGGCTTCTGGGCCTACAAGCATGGGGCCAGACGAGTTCCCGGCGGGCTACAACCCGCTGACAGGCCAGCCGCTGTGCGAGCCGGCCGCAGTGGATTGGGGCGTCGTGGGCATCTCCATCTCGCAGTTCCCGCCCGCGGCTACCCGGCCGGCCACTGGTCTGCAGTGGGCGGCCTGGGTGAGCGAGTGGTGGATCGGCGACGGCGACACGCGTCTGTATGCGCAGTTCTACGGCTGCTATCCCGAGATCGATCTGGATGCGACCCTGGGTGACCAGGCTGGCGACAGCCAGCCGGAAGTGGGCGACGGTGAGTTCCTCATCGGCGATGTCGCCTGGTATGACCTTAACGGCAATGCCCAGCAGGACGCGGGCGAGCCGGGTGTGCCGGGCATCGGCGTGGAGTTGATCCTGAGCAGCCAGGTGGTGGCGAGCACGACGACCGACGGCGCGGGCCGCTACTCCTTTGTGGTTGAGCCGCAGTACGGCTTCACGTACCAGGTGCGTTTCACCATCCCCACCCATTTGCAAACCTTCTACTTTGTTAGCGCCAACCTGGCGGCGGATGATGTGGACAGTGACCCCAACCCCTCCACTGGCCTGACGGACGGCTTCACCCTGGCCGAAGGGGCCAGCGAGAAGCTGGACATTGACGCCGGCCTGCGCCACTCTATCATCATCGAAGGCGTACGCTCCGGCCGCCTGGTGTACGAGGTGATGCGCGGCTACTTTGAGGGCTGCACCGTGATCGCCGGGGCTGATCCCACCGTGCTGGCGCAGATCCAGGTGTGTGCCCAAGCGGCCAACAATGACGCCAACGACATCGGCGCGGCGGGCATTGACGTGACCAAGCTGCAGGAAGTGGCCGCCAACAACATAAGCATCTACGGCCCGCCCAACCTGACCGGCAACCTGTTCGACGCCAACCCGCCGGACGGCTGCGTGCCGGCCAACTCGCTGACGATGTTCTACAACATCAACAACCAGACCTACTGGAGCTATGACGAGGCGTCTGGCGCCTACATCCGCCACCAGAACACGTATCTTGCGCCGGACGTGCAGGAGGTGAGCACCGAAGCCCTGACTGGCGAACCGCAGGCGTTTGAGAATGTGATCGTGTTCTTTGTGGAGCACGAGGAGCTCAACGCGGCAGGCACGATCATTGACGTGCACATGGAGAGCCGCAGCGGCCGCGCCAAGCTGCTGCGTGACGGTATGGTGTGCGACCTGAACTGGTCGACGGTGAACGGCGACTACGAGAAGGAGACCGGCCGCACGCGCCCGATCCGCTTCGAGTATGCCGATGGCACGCCGTTCCCGCTGAAGCCGGGCCAGCTGTTCCTACACATGGTGCACATCAACGCTGACTTCTTTGAGCCTGAGGCAGGCTCGGGTGATTGGCGGGCACGCTGGTACACCCCGTAAGCTGAGCACTCCAGACATAAAAAAAACAAGAGCCGCGTCAGCGGCTCTTGTTTTTGGGTCGGGCGACGGCCTGGGTCATATTGATGATGCGTTGGAACAGCGCCACGACCGGGGTGAGCACCAGGGCCGAGGTGACCAGCGCGGCGCGCATGGAGTACATGCGGCCCACGCTGCCGAGGATCGGCCCTCCGCCCAGCTCGCCTAGGGCATCGATCTGGCCGGCCATGGAGAGCACCGTGGCGCGGGACTTGGCGGGGATCTGCTGGTTGATCCAGGTGCGCGTGAGCGGGAAGGTGACCCGGCGCAGGCCGTTGAAGGCCACCATGGCCACGAGGGCCACGGCGAAGCTGCCGGTGAGCGAGAACAGCAGCATGGCGAGCACCATGCCGGCGTACAGCAGCTGCAAGCCGCGCGCCACGGCCGGACCGCGGGTGGTATCCACGGCGCGCTTGGCGATCTGGTTGGCCAACAGGCCGACCAACAGGAAGATGACGTTGAGCACGCCGAACCACTGAACATTGCTGAGCTGCAGCGAGCCCAGCGCCGGGAAGCTGAAGACCTGCAGCAGATAAGGCTGGGCCAGGCGATCCCAGGCTTCGCTGTACAAACCTACGAACAAGGCCGCTACGGCAAAGACCATGAGGGCGGCGCTGCGCCGGGCGGCCTGCAGACCGGCGTTGAAAGTTTTTAACATCGTGCGCCAACCCTGGCGCTCTTTGGCGGGCACGGGCTTGAAGCCGCGCTCGGGCATGGCGAAGATGAGAAAGATGCCCAGCGCGACCATTACACCGCCGCCAAGGAAGTAGGGGAACGAGAGGCCGAAATGCTCAGCGGTCCATACACCGATAGGGATGCCCGCCAGACTGCCGAGAATATCCAACTGGTTGCCAGAGATGATGACAGGGCCTACTTTCTTGGCCCCGACCTCATCCGTGATCCAGGCATCCAGCGCTCCACTGATGAAGGTGTGCCCGAAACCCCAGACGACCTGGGAGAGCAGGATGATGCTGAACACGGGGACCAGGCCTTCGATGGCGTGGCCGATGCCGAACAGGAATATGCCGATGATGATGGATAAGCGGCGGCTATAAACATCCGCTACGACGCCGGTTGGGACTTCGAATAGAAAGATACTGACTTCCAGGGCGGTGCCCAGCAGCACCAGCTGCAGGGCATCCAGTCCCGCCACCTCGACCCGGTAGACCACGTAGGTGGTGTACATCACCATGGTGCTGAAGCCGAAGGCAATGTAGATGAGACGATAGATCAGGGCGGCGTTGAACTTTGGCAATGCGTCTCCGTGGAATGGCGAATACTAGCCCGCGTCAGAAATGCGGGTCAGTTCGCCCTGGATGATGATGCGCTGGGTGTTGATGCGGTACGGGAAGCAGCTGATCAGGGTCAGGGTGGCATCCGGCGTGGGGAACATGACCTGCACAAAGGTAGGCGCCACGAAGAGCTGGTCGGTCACGGTGTAGGTGTAGCTGTTCTGGGCCGTGTGTACGATGATCTCGTCGCCCGGCTGCAGTTGGTCGAGATGGCGAAAGACCTCGCCGTAGATGTCGTTGTGGCCGCTGAGGACGAGATTGCCGTTCTGGCCGGGGTTGGCGCTGCCAATGTGCTGGCCCACGCCGCGCTTGAGCGCCTCCCAGTCATCGCCCTGCACCACAGGGGCGTTGACTCCGATGGCAGGAATGCTGATGGACATGGCCTGCTCAGGGCCAGGCGTGGGCATCACCAGCGCGGCGGTGTAGGCTTGCAGCAGCGGGCGCAAGTGGTCAGGAATTTCGGCTTCGTTGGGGGCGGCCGGGTTGTTGGCACTGGGGGCGGTGTGGCCGGAAGGCAACACCACCGGGCCTAACAGCGGTGCGGGGCTGGCGGTGCCGCCGGCAAAGTTGCTGCTGATCTCGCTGTTGAGCTGGCCAAGCAGATCAAGGCCATTGATGAAGATAAAACCGAGGCCGACGACCGCCAACAGCTCGACCGCCAGCAGGGCGCGCTCGGCCCAAAGGCGGGAGCGCTTGTTCTTGGGTTGGGCGAGACGTAGGTCGGGGTCGGCGTGGATGCGCGTACCCGCCAGCGGCTCGACGTCAACGCCTTCGGTATCCTCGGCGTCCAGCGGCAGCAGTTCACCTGACTGACTGAAGGCATCGACGCGGCGCTTGCGATCCGCGGCACGGCGATCCAGCAGCATGCGGCGCAGTTCGCCTTCTTCCAGATTGAGGGTCTTGCTCTTTTTTGCCATCGACTAAGCGGAATTTTACTGTCCTTGGGTGGCAACCATTTCCAGCAGCATGGCTTCCAACTGGGAGGCCAGTTGTGGGCGGTTGAAGTGCGCTTCAAGAAAGGCGCGGCCGGCCGCACCCATGGCGCGCCCTTGCTCCGGCTGCGTGGAAAGGTGCAACAGCGTAGCGGCCATGGCCTGCGGGTCGCCCGGCGGCACAAAGACGCCAGCGTTGGCATCCGCCACCACCTGGCGGATCACGCCATCAATGGCCAGGGCTACGGCGCGGCCGGCGGCCAGGTAATCGAAGACCTTGTTGGGGTACACAGTGGCGTACAGCGGAAGCGGCTTCAGGATGGCGATACACACATCCGCGGCGGCCAGGGCGGTTGCCATGTCCTCTTTGGCCAGCGGCGGGATGAAGCGCACGTTGGGCAGCTGCATCGCAGCGGCCTGTGCCTGCAAGGCGGACTTGTCTTTGCCATCACCCACCAGCACCAGCTGGATGTTTTCGTGAGCCCGAAGCTGCTCGGCGGCTTGCAGCAGCACGCCGAGATCATTTGAGAGGCCGTGCGCACCGGCGTAGAGAGCGACGAACTTGCCCTGCAGGGCGTGCTGGGCGCGGAAGGCCGCGCCATCTGCCTGCGGGTCGAACATGGCCGCATCGGCGCCGTTGGGCACCAGGCGCACGCGGCGTGCGCCGCGGGCCTGCACATGGGCTGTGAAACCGGGCGAGTTGAGCAGCACAGTGTGTGCGCCGCGGTAAAGAAGACGCTCCAGCCATTCGGAAGCGGCGATCAGTAGAGGATTATGCAGCACGCCCACGGCGATGGCGAAAGCCGGCCACAGGTCGCGCACCTCCAGCATGAGCGGAGCGCGCTTGAGGCGCGCCAGCGCCCAGGCGCCGGCCGCCTGGAAGATGGGCGGGGTGGTGCCCCACACCACGTCCACGTCCTTGACGCGCAGACCGGCCCAGAAAGCGTTCCACGTGAAGCTGAAGAAGTTGAGGATGCGGCGGGCGAAGCTGCGATGCAAGCCTGGCAGAGTACGCACGCGCAAAATATTCAGACTGCCGCCGCCGTCAAAGGCGGTGATCTCAATGCCTTTGTTGGCGTCTGTGCCGGTGAGGTAGCTGGTCTGGCTGGCGATCACGGTCACGCGGTGGCCGTGCTGGGCCAGATAGCGCGCAAATTCATAATGGCGCGTGCCGCCCGCTTCATCCAGGGCCACAAAAGCCTGGTGCACCAGCAGAATGTGAAGAGATTTGCTCATTTTGGAAACACGAAGCGGGTGGTGACGGCTTGCAAGGCGTCACCTTCCAGCTCGACGACCAATGCTAATGCAGGTTGCTTGCTGGCATAGGTAGGCGAGATCCAGCCCGCGGTGGGGCTGGCGGCGGCTGTGCCATACACGCGCTTTCCGGCGCGCAGCAGGCTCAACGCGTGACCCGCCACCTGGATGCTGATGCGGCCTTGGGGGCTGCGTAGATGCAGCGTATCGCCAGCCACGCGCCAGGGCCAGTCTGGCAGCAGCCAGTGCAGCCGAGCGCGATGGTTTGTAACATCGCCCAGCACTTCGTCCTTCACTATCCATTCGTGCTTGCTTGCTTGCACGCTGCGGCGGTGGGTCAGGCAGCGGCGGCGGTAGCCGTTGTGCTGTGCCACGGCGCGCTGCGGGCTGTGCTGTAGCACGGTGGCCTGGGCCCAGTCCAGCCATAGGAAGCGGCCGGCGCGGCTCATTTGCTCGGCATCGTCGAGCATGAGCGTGTTGTGGACTTCCGTGCCCGCCAGGGCGTTGTTCCATGGGTTGGGCGCGTTATATAAGTACGTACCCGCATCCTGCGCAATGTTGAAGCCACGCCACCACAGGTCGAGATGCAACTGGTCGGCATGGCCGGGGCGACCGTCAAAATGGGCGGCGCGCAGATAGGCCCATGAATCTCTGTTATCCAATCGCAGTGGAGCTTTTGCTTTGCCTGCTCGTTTGCTGACTGTCTTCAGCTTGCCTTGCAAGCCAAGCCAGAGGCGCAGCTCATCCCACGCGCCAGGTTGCAGGCCAGGCAAGTTTAGCGCCGCAGCGGCGGCTTGTAGCGCGGGGCGGTAGTCGTGGAAGGCCAGCACGCTGAACGGCAGGATGTACGCGCCGTCATTGGGACCGAGGTTGGCGGCCTGGCCACTGTCTTCGTCTAGCAGGCCGAACAGCCAGGTGCAGGCGGCGCGCAGCGATGTCAACGTGTGGCCGGGCAGCGGCTGGCCTTCGGCAGCCGCCAGCTGCATGGCCCAGACGGCGAGTTGCAACATCAGGCGCTGATAATTGGCGCTGTGCTGGCTGTAGGCGCCATCTGCCGCCACCTGGTGGCGGATGCCTTCTATAAAGTTGGCGCGCCCTGTGGCGCGCCACGCGCTGGCCTTGGGGTGCTGGGGCAGCATCAGCCCGGCAGTCCATAAGCCCACCGCTTCGCTCAGCAGGTGATTGTTGTTCTGTGCACGAGCATAGCTGAGGCTGGGCGGGATGCGCTCGGCGTGGCCGGCCAAAGCCTGGCTGAGCCAGGCTGCTCGCTCTGGCGTGCTGGCCTTGGCTTGGGATATCAGGATGTAGCTGAAACTGAGCGAGATCAGGCGCAACGCCACTTCCTGGGCTGATGACCAGTGTGGGCCAAGATTTGGGGGGTTGTGGCGGACAAAATGCTCTACGCGCCGCCATAACCCCTCGGCGTAGCGTTCTTCACCGCTCAGCCAATAAGCGCGTGCCAACAAAGTGGCCCAGCCCAGACGGCCCACCTCCCAGACCAGCTTGATGTCGCTGCCGTCTGGCATGGCACGGGTGTAGGCGCTCCAGTGCTTGAGCACACCGCTGAGCTTGACCTTGAGCGGGCGCGGTTCACCGCCAAACAGGCGTACTCGGTTGCGAAGCACTGCGTCCGCCTCGGCCAGCACGGCTTTGGCCTGCTGGCCGAGCAGCTTGCGCAGCGCGGCCGGCTGGGCCGGCTGCAGGAGGCGTACGAGCGGCCCGCTGGGCTGCGGCCGCCCACCCGGCGGGGTTTGGGCACGCAGCCAACCGCTGCGCAGCTGCAGCGCATACAGCCCGTACTGCGCCAGGGCGCGCGGGCCTAGCTGCCACAAGGCTTTGAAGATGGTTGCGGGGCTGCGGGCGGCCATGACTGCACAGATTGTAGCCGCCGGAGGCATGGCGGCTGCCTTAATCGCGTACACACATTGCGGGCGCAAAGCTCGGGTTAGAATGCCGCAAGTGAAGCGCATTCTCATTGCGCTGACCCTGCTGCTGGCGGCGGTGCCCTTCAACGCCGCGGCGCAGACCGGGGCGCGCATCACACTCCGTTCAGTACAGACCGACGCCTTCCCCGCTATCACGGGATATTTTGACGCGCAGGATGCCAGCGGGGCGCGCATCACTGACCTGGCGGCCGAACAGCTGCAAATGCTGGAGGATGGGGTGGCCCAGCCGATCCAGCAACTGCGCAATGTGCAGATCGGTTTGCGCGTGATCATGGTTGTGACCCCGGCCGAGCCCTTCGGCATTCGGGATGGTCAGGGGACACCACGTTTTGACTATATCAAACAGGCCATTGGCGATTGGGCCAGCACCCTCTCCTCCACCAGCGATACCTTGCTGACCCTGGTGACCCCCGAAGGTACATTGGTGAACAATGGGATCGTCAGCGAATGGCAGGCCGCCCTGGATGGACTGCAGGTGCCGGCTGGCACACTGTTCCCTGATCTGCAGGCGCTCTCGAACGCGCTGGCGATTGCGGCCCAGCCGGCCCAAGATGACGCCAACACCGCCATCTGGTGGGTGACCAGCACGCCGCGCCTGGCGGATATTGAGGCGGCCGCGCCGGATCTGATGGCCCAGTTGGATGCGCTGGGCGTGCCGTTGGTCATCTGGCAGGTGGATTCGCCGTCTTTGTTCGAAAACGAGGCTTCGCAATTGCTGCTGGGCATGGCTGAAAACTCGGCCGGGCAGCGGCTGCAATTCTCGGGCGCAGAGGCGCTCGACTCTCCGGAGCCATTCTTCGCGCCGTTGCGCAACGCGTATTTCTTCCAATACTATTCACAGCTGCGCCGCAGCGGCGAACACGAGCTGGTCATGCAGGCCCAGGCGGACGGCCTGACCTCGCAGCCGTTCACCATCACACTGGCGATCCAGCCGCCCAATCCTATTCTGGTGAGCCCGCCCGCACAAATTGCGCGCGGCCCGGCGGCGATCGACCCGCAGCTGCTTTCACCGTTCAGCCAGCCGATCGAGCTGCTGGTCGAGTTCCCGGATGGCTTTCAGCGTAATCTGGTGCGCAGCACCCTGTACGTCAATGATGAGATCGTGGCGGAGAACACCACCGCTCCGTTCACCCACTTTGCCTGGGACCTCAAGCCGTATACGCAAAGCCAGCAGATCTTCCTGCGAGCCGAGGTGGAGGACGAGCTGGGCCTGATCGGCGAAAGTATCGACTTCCCGGTGGAGATCAGCGTGCAGGCGCCCGCCACCTGGTTCCAGGCATTGCTCTCGCGGGCGGGCTCCACGCTGGCGTTCTCGGTGGTGCTCATCGCGGCTGGCGCCTTCTTTTTGGTGATGGTGCTCTCCGGGCGGCTGGACCCGGTGCGGCTTAACCACATCTTCAGGCGAGACCGGCGCAGCCGCAGCGTGCCGCGCCCCGTGGTGGACCCCCTGCGCGACTCGCCGCTGGGTATGGATGAAGTACCGCATTTGCAGGATGAGCCAGAAGAGGAGCCTGTGGTCCCGGCCACCCTGCAGCGGCTGGCCATGCAAGACCCGGCCCAGCCGGCCCAGGTGTTGCCGCTGAGCCTGGCTGAGATCACGGTCGGTTCCGGCCCGACCTGCACGCTGATATTGTCTGAACCCTCGGTGGATAAGCAGCACTCGCGTATCACGCAGGACGAGATGGGCGAATTCCACATTGCAGACATGGGCTCGCACGCCGGCACCTGGGTCAACTATGCGCCCGTTTCGCTTGAAGGCAGCCGCCTGCAGGACGGCGACATTGTGCACATTGGGCGGGTCGCTTTCCGCTTCCTGCTTACGAAGTAGCCCGCTTTCCACTATCATTATTTGGTGTCCAAACCTGTTCGATTGCTGAACCAGTTACAAGCAGACGCGCCTCGCCTGCCCTTGGCGCGCGCCCTGGCGCCGTTGCCGCCAGCCAGCCGCCGGCTGCTGCGCCAGGTGGCGGCAGCGGCGGAGGCGCGCAAGCTGCCGCTCTATGTAGTGGGCGGCTATGTGCGCGACCTGCTGCTGGGCCGGCCCAGCCTGGATCTGGACCTGGTGGTGGAGGGCGACGCCATCGCTTTTGGGCGCAGCCTGCAGCGTGCCTTGGGCGGCGAATTGTTGCCGCACAAAGCATTTGGCACGGCGGTGTGGCGCCTGGCGCCTGGCCGCGGGCTGCCTGAATTTGTGGACCTGATATCGGCGCGGCGCGAAAGCTATGCGCGGCCCGGCGCCTTGCCTGCGGTGCAGTTCTCGCACATTGCCGATGACCAGTTCCGGCGTGATTTCACCATCAACACCCTGGCGCTGCGGCTTGACGGCGCGCAGGCGGGCGTCATTCTGGATGCATGGGGCGGCCTGACTGATCTGCGCGCCGGCGTCATCCGCGTGCTGCATGACCAGTCATTCATAGATGACCCCACGCGCATATTCCGTGCGTTGCGCTTCAGCGGCCGGCTGGGTTTTAAGCTCGAGCGCAAGACGCTGCAGCAACTGCGCGCGAGCGTGGGTACGCTGGATCGTGTATCGGGTGAGCGCATCTATAGTGAGCTGGAGCTGACCTTGTTGGAGCCGCAGCGGGCGGCCATCCTGCACTCGCTGCAGCGTTATGGAGTGCTGCGCGCCACTGGCACGCAAATGCGCTTTGATGCCCGCATTGCCGCTGGGTTGGCGCGCGCCAGGCTGCCTGGGCCGGAGTGGGGCTTCAGCACCACTCCGGTGCCGTTGGGGTTTGTGCTGTGGTTCGCGCAGATGCTGCCCGTCGTTGCGACAGCTGCCGCGCAGCGTTTGCGCTTCAACGCCAACCTGGCGGCGGTGGCGAGCGCCGCGGCCGGGTTGCGCCAGGCCGCCCGGAAGTACGAGGCCCTGCCAAACAGCGCCTTCACGCATCATTTGGATGCTTTGCCGCTGCTTGCGGTCTATGCGGTGTATTTGCTGCAGCCGGCGGGCAAATTCCGCAGCCGTTTGCTGCGCTATGCGCGCCAGTGGCGGCATGTTCAGGGGTATACCCGCGGCGAGCAACTGATGCAACGTGGCCTCAAGCCCGGCCCTGCCTACAAATACATCCTCTACCAGCTGCGCGCCGCCTGGCTGGATGGCAAGGTCAAGACGCGCCAGCAGGAGGGTGCCTTGCTGGATAGACTGCTGAGCGATCACATTGTTGGAGAGGGTGGAGCGTGAGCAACGCTGAGACCCAGCAGATCGCCCTGCCGGCGGGCTACAGCATCCGCCCGTTGCAGGCGGTGGATGCGCCCGCGCTGGAGTGGGACGGCGAGTTCGCTCACTTCCGGCGGGTATATGCCCTGGCGTTTGAGCGCGCCCAGGTAGGCAATGCCATGCTATGGGGCGTGCAGGCGGCTGACGGCGAGCTGGTGGGCCAGCTGTTCGTGCTGCTGAATGCGGAGAACGATCCGCAGACCGCAGATGGCCGCCAGCGGGCCTTCATTCACTCGTTCCGTGTGCGGCCGGAGCACCGCAACCGCGGCCTGGGCAGCGGGCTGCTGCAGCACGCCGAGGCTGACCTGCGGGCGCGCGGCTTCAGCTGGGTGGCTCTGAACGTGGCCGAGGACAACCCGGACGCCATGCGCCTGTATCTGCGCCACGGCTACAGTGAACTGCACCGGGTCACGGGCTACTGGAGCTTCCTTGACCATGACGGCCAGCAGCGCCATCTGCATGAGCCCGGCTGGCGCATGGGCAAGCCTCTCTAGCTCACGGTTTCCTTATCCACCGCGCTTGCCTTTTCCAAATCCGGGTGCTAGAATACTCAAGCTTCGTAACCGCATAGTAATGGCGACGGAAGTGGGCAACCCCCACTTTTTTGCTTATATAGTATTGGTTGCAATATCAGGAGTTTACGGATGAAGAAAGAATTTGCTCTGGCATTCAATGAAGTTCTGGATGACAAGCAGCTGCCGCGCGATGTGATCATCGGCGCGCTGGAGGCTGCGCTCGTCTCCGCCTACCGCAAGACGGTCAATGCCTCCACGGCGCAGCAGATCGAAGCGCGCATCAATGAGGCTACCGGCGAGATGCAGATCTACGCCGAAAAAGAGGTCGTCGAAGAGGTGTTGGATCAGCGCACTGAAGTGACGCTGGAAGATGCTCATAAGGAAAATCCCGAAGCGCAGCTCGATGACATCGTCATGGTCGAGAGCACGCCCGAAGACTTCGGCCGCGTGGCCGCCCAGGCCGCCCGCCAGATGATCCAGCAGCGCATTCGCGAGGCCGAGCGCCTGGCGCAGAAGGACCACTTCTCCACGCTGGAGGGCGAGATCGTCAACGGCGTGGTGCAGGCTGCCAACCCGCACATGATCACGATCGGTCTGGACCGCAAGGCCGAAGGCAAGATGCCGCGCAGCCAGCAGATCCCGGGTGAGCGCTTCCGTGTGCATGACCGCGTGCGTGCCCTGCTGCTGGAAGTGAAAGACACCACCCGCGGGCCTGAGATCATCCTGACCCGCGCTCACAAAGACTTTCTGCGCCGCCTGCTGGAAGACGAAGTGCCTGAGATCTATCAGGGCTTGGTTGAGATCCGCTCGATTGCGCGCGAGCCCGGCTATCGCTCCAAGGTGGCCGTCTCCGCCCTGCAAGCCGGCATTGACCCGGTGGGCGCCTGTGTAGGCATGCGCGGTGTGCGCATCCAGGCCATTGTGCGCGAGCTGCATGACGAGAAGATCGACGTGATCGAATGGAGCTCTGACCCTTCGCAATTCATTGCCAAGGCGTTGAGCCCGGCCCGCGTGACCGGTGTGTATCTTGAAGAGCAGACCGGGGGCGGCAAGACCGCAACCGTAGTGGTGCCCGAAGACCAGCTGAGTCTGGCGATCGGCCGTGACGGGCAGAACGCCCGCCTGGCCGCCAAGCTGACCGCCTGGCGTATTGACATCAAGAGCCTGCCCGAGGCTGCCTCGGATGCGCTGGCCAAGGCCCAAGCCGATGCCGCCTTCCTGGAGCAGAACCCCGAATGGGCGGAGCAGCTGCCCCTGGTGGAAACCGCCCTGGCCAAGAAAGCCGAGGGGCGCCCACTTACGCCCGAGGAGTACACCCTGTTGGGCCGCTTTGTGGACCGCATCGAGAGCGGCGCACAGTCTCAGCGTGAAGCCATTCTGGATGCTGAACGCCAGAAGCGGGCTGACGTTGAAGCTTCGCTGCCGGAGACCGCCTTTGACATCCCGCTGGATGATCTGGGTCTGGCTCCCAGTCTGGCCATCAAACTGAGCGGTGAAGGCTACTCCACGATTGGTGAGCTGATGACTCAGTTGAAGCTGGACAGCGATGTGCTGCTGGCCATGGAAGGCATTGGCCCCGAGACCCTGAAGACCATTCAGAGCGCGATCGACACCTTTGACTTCCCGACCCCCGCACCCAAGGCCGAGCCGGTCGTGGTGGAAGCCGAACCTGAGCTGGAGCCCGAAGTCGTCGAGACTGCGCCGGTGGAAGAGACTGCGCCGGTAGCCGAATTGACGGATGCCCCGGTTCAGCTTTCTGAGGAAGACGAAGAACTGCTGGCCGCCATGCAGAGCGAGCGACCCGCGCCCGGCCAATCTCTGGAAGAGATCTTTGCCAAGAGCAGCGCCAAGCTGGGCGCCAAAGCTGCCAAGCCTGGCACGCCGGCACAGGACGACAAGAAGAAAAAGAAGAAAAAGAAATTCCGCGAGCTGGACTACGATCCGGATACGGACACCACCATTCCGCATGTGCGCGATGAATGGGAGCAAGACTAACTCGCAAGGACTGTATAGGACTTGCATGGCTAAGCCAACCAAGCCTGCACCAGGGCGAACCCGGCATGTGCCCCAGCGCAGCTGCGTAGCCTGCAGGGAAACTGAAGCCAAGGGCACGCTGGTGCGCCTGGTGCGCACAGGGGAAGGGGTCTTTGCAGACCCAACCGGCAAGCAGGCCGGGCGCGGCGCCTATTTGCATGCTCAACGCAGCTGCTGGGAGCGCGGCATCCGCCACAACCTGGCGACTGCGCTGCGCACCAGCTTGAGCGAAGCCGATGTGCAGCGGTTGACCGCCTTCTTTGAAGCGCTGCCGCAGAAATAAATGCTGTAGATGCGCCTTGAGGGCGCATATAACAGCCTACTGAGCAAGTTGGTAGAATGTGCTTCGGGGGAAGCAATTCTTATGGATAGAAGGAGATGTAGACATGGCAGAAAATGTGAAAGCCACCGAGGCCAAATCCATCGAGCTCCCCGCCAATCTCACCGTGCGTGAGTTGGCTGAAGCCATTGAAGCCAGCCCCATTCAGATCATCAAGACCCTCATGTCCAACGGCGTGATGGCCAACATCAACCAGCACATCGATTTTGATACCGCTGCTGTTGTGGCCGCCGAAATGGGCTACGAAGCCACCCTGCTGAAAGTGGATGAGCTGGAAAGCAAGCCCGTGGGCGAGGTGCCCCTGTGGCGCCAGCTGATCGCTAATGAGGATAAGAAAAACCTTCAACCGCGTGCGCCGGTGGTGACCATTCTGGGCCATGTGGATCACGGCAAGACCACCTTGCTGGATGCGATCCGCCAAACCTCTGTCGTGAACGAAGAGGCGGGTGGCATTACCCAACATATTGGCGCATACCAGGCATCGCACAAAGACCGCCTGATCACCTTCCTGGACACCCCGGGCCATGCCGCCTTCACCGCCATGCGCTCGCGCGGCGCCCAGGGCGCAGACGTAGTCATCCTGGTGGTGGCCGCCGATGACGGCGTGATGCCGCAGACCAAAGAAGCACTGGCGCATGCGCGCGCGGCACGCGTGCCCATCGTGGTCGCCATGACCAAGGTGGACCGCCCGAACGCCAATCCTGAATTGGTCAAAAAGCAACTGGCCGACAACGGCCTGATCCCGGACGAATGGGAGGGCGACACGATTGTTGTGCCGGTATCGGCCAAACAGAAGATCGGTTTGGAAGATCTGCTGGAAGCCATCCTGCTGGTGGCGGACAATGTTGAGATCCTGGCCAACCCGGCTGGTGAAGTCATCGGTACCGTGATCGAAGGCGAGCGCGACCCCTCGCGTGGCGTGATCGCTACGCTGCTGGTGCAGAATGGCACACTCAAGATGGGCGATACCGTGGTGGTGGGCACGGCCTATGGCCGCTTGCGCGCCATGTTTGATTTTGCCGGCAAGAAGATCGAAGAGGCCGGCCCATCCACGCCTGCTTCGGTGCTGGGCCTGAACGATGTGCCCGTGGCCGGTGAGCCGTTCCGCGTGGTGGAGAATGAGCGCGAAGCCCGCAACCTCGTGGCCGAGCGCGCCGAAAAGGAAAAGGCTGAGAAAAACTCGCCCTCCGGCGCACTGACCCTGGAGAGCATGTTCGAAGCCTTCCAGGCAGGCCATGTGCGCGAACTGCGCCTGATCGTCAAGGCTGACGTGCAGGGCTCATTGGAGCCGATCGTCTCCTCGTTGGAAGCCATGAAGTCCAAGGACAAAGAGGGCGAGATCGGTGTGCATGTGCTGCACACCGGCACTGGCAACATCAGCGAAAGCGATATCCAGTTGGCGGCCGCCTCCAAGGCGATCGTGATGGGCTTCAACGTAGTGGCAGATGGCCCGGCGCAGCGCAAAGCTGAAAAAGAGGGCGTATCCATCCGCCTGTATGACATCATCTACCGCATGACCGAAGACGTTGAGAAAGCGCTGAAGGGCATGCTCAAGCCTGAACTCAAAGAGCGCGTGATCGGCAAGGCTGAAGTGCTGCAGGTCTTCAAGATCAGCCGCTTTGGCAAGATCGCCGGCTGCCGCGTCACCGAAGGTGAACTGCGCCGTGGCGCGTTCTTGCGGGTCTATCGTGAAGGCAAGCTGGTCTATGAGGGCGAGCTGACCTCGCTCAAGCACGAGAAGGACGATGTGAAAGAGGTCAAGACCGGCTTTGAGTGCGGTATCAATCTCAAGGAATTCGATGATTTCAAAGAAAAAGACGTCATCGAGTGCTACGTGCGCGAGCTGGTAGCCGCGCAGTAGCAGCTATAGGTAGGCGGGTATGGTTTCCCTGGCGCGGGCGGCACGGATAGGCAAGCGGATGCAAGAGCTGCTCTCAGAGCTGCTCTTGTTCCGCGTGACTGACCCGCGCCTGCAGGGGATATTTGTGACCGATGTGAATGTGGACCGCGAGCTCTCGGTGGCCAGCATCTTCGTGTCTGCCCTGGAGGGCGTGGAGCGCGAGAAGGAAGTGCTGGCAGGCCTTAAGCATGCCAGCGGCTTCCTGCGCAGCGAACTGGCCCGTCAGTTGGACTTGCGCACCTTTCCGCGCCTGCGCTTCGTGTGGGACCCTACGCCGGAGCGTGCCCAACGCATTGAGCAGATCATCTCTGAGCTAAACCAACCTGAGAGCAAACCCAAACCGGGTGCCAAGAAGCCGTGAACACTGAACTATTGCAACAAGCCGCTGCCCGCCTGCGGGCCGCGCAACGCGTATTGGTAACCTCCCACGTCCGCCCGGATGGCGATGCCGTCTCATCGGTACTGGCCCTTGGCCTGGCTTTGCAGGCCCAGGGCAAGCAGGTGCAGATGGTGCTGGCCGATGGCGTGCCGGCCGACTTCAAGCATCTGCACGGCTGGGCGGAGGTGGTTCGCTCCGCTGTAGCGCCCGTGGACCTGGTGGTCACGGTGGACGCGGCCACGCAAGATCGCTGCGGCGAATCGCTGAGCGGCTTTCCAAAAGTGGACATCAACATTGACCACCACATCAGCAACACCAATTTTGGCGAACTTAACCTGGTAGACCCGGCGGCCGTGGCCACATGCGCCTTGCTGGCCGAACACTTCCCCACACTCGGCCTGGAATTCTCGCCGCCGGTTCTGGATGCATTACTTACTGGCATTCTCACCGATACCATGGGCTTCCGCACGTCCAACATGACCCCCAAAGCCCTGCGCCTATCGGCGGACCTGGTGGAGAAGGGGGCAGATCTGCCGGCGCTGTATGAGCGCGCCTTGTTGCGCCGCTCGTTCCAGGCCATGCGTTACTGGGGTGCCGGGCTCACCAGCCTGCAGCAGGAGGGCGGCCTGGTGTGGGGTAGCCTGGCCCTGGCTGACCGCAAAGCGGCGAGCTACCCGGGCAATGACGACGCCGAGCTGATCAATAACATCTCCATGATCGAAGGGGCCGCCATCACCGTGCTGTTCGTTGAGCAGGCCGACGGCCAGGTCAAGATCAGCTGGCGCAGCCAGGGCGGGCATGATGTTGCGCGCATCGCCGCCCAATTCGGCGGGGGCGGCCATGTGGCCGCCGCTGGCGCCGTGGTGTACGGTAGCCTGGCTGAGGCGCATGAGCGTGTCCTGGCGGCCACGCGTGCCGCTTTGCATTAGAAGTTGGGACGAAATACCTATAGTTGATCAGCGTCTATGACGTTAGAAAGAACATAGAAAGGAATTCATCGTTTTAATATGCACGACTATCACTCAGAAACTGGGGATAGGGGAACTATGAATCAAGATGTGAACAATCTCGTTTCCGGCGTGTTGGTGGTGGACAAGCCTGTCGGGCTCACCTCGCACGATGTAGTCCAGATCATCCGCCGCGGCACCGGCATTCGCCGCGCCGGCCACACCGGCACTTTGGACCCGCGCGCCTCGGGCGTGTTGGTGGTGCTGATCGGGCCGGCGGTGCGTCTCAGTGAGTTTGTTTCCGCCGAAGACAAGCGTTACCAGGCCACTATTCGCCTGGGCAGCTCCACTGACACCTACGACGCTGAAGGAACCCCCAGCGGCCCGGAAGTGCCTGTGAATGTGGAGAAAGAGCAGTTCACCGAATTACTGACCCACTTTGTGGGCGAGATCGAGCAGAAGCCGCCAGCCTACTCTGCCATCAAGGTGCAGGGTCAGCGTGCCTATGACATGGCGCGCCGCGGCGAAGAAGTCGATCTTGCCCCGCGCATCATCCATGTACACAGTCTGGACCTGCTGGAATGGGCGCTGCCCGAGGCGGTGGTGGATGTGCATTGCTCCTCCGGCACCTATGTGCGCTCCCTGGCGCACGACATTGGCGAAGAGCTGGGCGTAGGCGGCCACCTCGTTGGCTTGCGCCGCACGCGTAGCGGCCGCTTTACCCTGCGGGATGCGGTCTCGCTGCGCCGCCTGCGCGAGGCCTTTGAGCAAGGCAGCTGGGCGCAGTTCCTCATCCCGGCGGCTGAGGCCTTGGCCGATTGGCCGGCGGTCGAGCTGGACGAAGACGCGCTGAAGAAGGTCACCAATGGCATCCGCATCCCGGCGCCTGAAGGCGCCACGGGTTTGGCACGCGCCGTCAGCCAGCAAGGCGAACTGGTGGCTGTTGTTGAAGTGAAAGACGGGGAATGGCAGCCGCGTAAGGTCTTCCTGGCTTCCTAAAAAGGCGTATGCAGCACAACTCCCTGCAATCGGCCAGCGCGCAGCATGCCTGGCTAACTATAGGCTCGTTTGACGGCTTGCACGCAGGCCACCAACAGATCATCAAAGAACTGACTGCCGGAGCGCATGCACAGGGCGCCCCGGCAGTTGTTTTAACCTTTGACCCGCACCCCGCCGAAGTCTTGCGCGGCCCGCTCACTGGCTTTTACTTATATCAGCCTGAAGAAAAGGCCGAGCTGTTTGCCGCGCTGGGCGTGGATATGCTCATCTCGCACCCGTTTGATGAGCAGGTGCGCAACACGCCGGCTCGCGAGTTCATTGAGCAGGTGCACAGCCGTCTGGATATTGACAAGCTGTGGATCGGGCATGACTTTGCACTGGGGCATGACCGCCAGGGCAATTTTGACGCGCTGCGCCGTTTTGGTGCGGAGCTTGGCTTCTCGGTGCACCAGATGTTGCCCGTGCGCGTGGACGGCCAGGTGGTGTCCTCGACGCTTATTCGCACCGCCCTGGCCGGCGGCGATGTGAGCCTGGCCGAGCGGCTGCTCGGCCGGCGCTACACGCTGACCGGCACGGTGGTCGGCGGGGCGAAGCGCGGCCGTAGCATCGGCATCCCCACCGCCAACCTGCGCATCCCCGAGCGGCGCCTGGTGCCGGCCACCGGGGTGTATGTCACCTGGGCCTGGCTGGGCGGGCAGCGCCTGCCCAGCGTCACCAACATCGGCCTGCGGCCGACGTTTGAGGACGGTACGCTCGCCCCGGTTGTGGAGACGCATATCTTGGATTATGCTGGTGGGGAGTTCTACGACCAGCCGCTCAAGCTGGAATTTGTCTCCCGCCTGCGCGGTGAGCAGAAGTTCGCCGGCGTGGACGCATTGCTGGCACAGATCCACACCGATATCGAGCAAGCCCGAGCGACCCTGACCTGATGCAAGCCTACCTGGACCTGATGCAGCGTGTGTTGCAAGACGGCGTGGAAAAGCACGACCGCACCGGCACTGGCACGCGCTCGCTGTTCGGGCACCAGATGCGCTTTGACCTGCAGCAGGGTTTCCCGCTACTGACCACAAAAAAACTTCATACCAAGTCCATCATCCACGAGCTGCTGTGGTTCCTGCAGGGCGGCACCAACATTGCCTATTTGAAGGATAACGGCGTACGCATTTGGGATGAGTGGGCCGACGAGCGCGGCGACCTGGGGCCGGTGTACGGCGCCCAGTGGCGCAGCTGGCCGGCCGCGGATGGGCAGGCGGTGGACCAGATCAGTTGGGTCATCTCCGAGATCAAGCGCAACCCCGATTCGCGCCGCCTCATCGTCAGCGCCTGGAACGTGGCCGAGCTGCCCAACATGGCCCTGCCGCCTTGCCATTTGCTGTTCCAGTTCTACGTGGCCGGTGGCAAGCTGTCGTGCCAGCTTTACCAGCGTTCGGCGGATATTTTTCTTGGCCTGCCGTTCAACATTGCCTCTTATGCTCTGCTCACTATGATGGTGGCGCAGGTCTCCGGGCTGCAGGCAGGCGACTTTGTCATCTCGCTGGGCGATTGCCACCTGTACAGCAATCACTATGAGCAAGCCCGCTTGCAGCTCAGCCGCCAGCCGCTGCCGCTGCCGCGCATGCGGCTCAGCCCGGCGGTCAGCGATATCTTCGCTTTCACCTATGAGGATTTCACCCTGCAGGATTACCAGGCGCATCCCCATATCAAGGCTCCGGTGGCAGTGTGATCATTTCGCTGATCGCCGCCGTGGATGAGCACGGGGGCATTGGCCGCAATGGGCGCATGCCCTGGCATCTAAGCGACGATCTCAAGCATTTCCGTGCCCTCACGCTGGGACATCATGTGCTCATGGGTCGCAAAACGTATGCCACGGTGGCGGGGCGCCTGCCCGGGCGCAAACTGCTGGTGCTCTCGCATAACCCCGCCTTCCGCGCAGACGATGCTCTTGTTCTGCCCAGTTTCGAAGCTGCTGAGGCAGAAGCTCGGGCGGCCGGGGAGGAAGAGCTGTTTGTCATCGGCGGCGCCGAGCTATTTGCGCTGGCCCTGCCGCTGGCGCAGCGCTTTTACCTCACCCAAGTCAAAACCGTTGCAGACTGCGATGTCTTTTTTCCCGAATTCAGCATGGATGAATGGAAATTGCAAAGCCAGCAGCACTTTGCCGCCGGCAACAGGAACGACCACGACTTCACCATATATGAATTGACTCGCAAGCAATAAAAAAACCGGCGAACGCCGGTTTTTTTAATTGCTTGCATTAGTCCGCAAGTTTGCGGCTCTCTTCGATATACGCAAGGCTTTGATGGCGGAAGTAGGTGTTGTACAAGGTGGCGTAGTGCCCGCCCTGGCCCAGCAAACCATCATGGTCACCCTCTTCGATGATCTGGCCTTCTTTCAGCACGATGATGCGGTCAGCCGCTTTCACGGTCGAGAGGCGGTGGGCGATCAGGATGCTGGTACTGTTGCTCAGGATCAGGTCGAGGGCCTGCTGGATCTGCCATTCGGTGAAGGGGTCAATGCTGGCGGTGGCCTCGTCGAGCACGAAGATGCCCGGCTTTTGCACCAGTACGCGCAGCAGCGAGACCAGCTGGCGCTGGCCCATGGAGAGCCGCCCGCCGCGCTCGCCCACCTGGGTCTTGAGCCCGTCCGGCAGCGTCTCCAGCCATTCGCCTTTGCCAATCCTGCGCGCCAGGCGCAGGATGGCCGCGTCCTTCACGCTGGGGGCGGCGTATCGAATGTTCTGCGAGACTGTGCCATCGAACAGGAAGGGAACCTGGGATACGATGCCCAGCTGGCGGCGATAGTCGGCCAGATCCAGGCTGCGAATGTCCTTGCCGTCGATCAGCAGCTGACCCTCCTGGAACTCGTAGAAGCGGTTGACCAGCTTGGCGATCGAGGTTTTGCCCGCACCCGTGTGCCCAACCAGCGCCACGGTTTCCCCGGGGCGGATGTGCAGGCTGAAGTTACGCAGGATCGGCTCGCCTTCTGTGTAGCGGAAGTTGACGTTCTCGAAGCGAATGTCGCCCTTGATGCGCGGCAGGCGCACCTTGCCGGTCTGCACCACGCGCGGCTCGGCGTCGATCAGCGCGAATGAGCGCTCAGCCGCCGCCAGGCCGGATTGCAACTGTGTCCAGAATGCCGAGAGGTTTAGCACCGGGAACCAGAAGCGGTCGAGCCCCTGCAGGAATAGGTACCAGGCGCCAGCGGTGATGACGGTGGCGGCCACGTTCATACCTCCCACATATAACAGCAGGGCGGTGCCCAGGGCGGCCATGGCGTTGAGCACCGGGAAGACCATGCTCAGCACGAAGCCGCGGCGCAGATTCACTTCAAACGAGCCGCGGTTGCCTGTGTCAAATTCCTTGAAGATGGCTTCTTCCTGACGGAAGTTCTTGGCTACGGCGATGCCGCTGATGGTTTCTTTGATGACCGAGTTGACGTTGCCCATGGCGCGCATGCCGGTGCGCGTGGTGCGCCGGGCTGCCTCGCGGAACAGGGTCGCCATCCAATACACCAGCGGCAGCATGCCGAACAGGTACAGCGATAGCCGCCAGTTGATGGCGATCAGTACGCCGCCCACGATCAGCGCCTGGCCGAATTGCGAAATGAGGTCGGTGATTAGCACCACCATGTCGCCGTATTCACGCGTGTCGGAGGTGATGCGCGAGACTACTTTGCCGGAGGGGTTCTCGTCGTAGAACGAGAGGTCATGCGACATGGCCGCCTGAAAGCCGTCTAGGCGGATGGCCAGGATCACGTCACCGATGGCGCGCGCCGTCAGGCGGCGGCGCCACCAGTTGGCTGCCCAGCTCAGAAAGCCGGAGAGGAACACCACGCCCACCACCAGCGAGATGCGCTGCTGGGTGAGTTGGGTGCTGAGTTCGTCCAGGGCGCGGGCCAGCAGCAGCGGCACGGCAGCCGCGGTGACGGCGGTCAGCAGCGCCAGCACGCCGATGGCCCACAATGTTTTCATGTGCGGCTTGAAGTAGTCCGCCATGCGTTGTAGCAGCTGCTTGTCACTGTATTGGCGGTCGTATTGTTCCGCGTCGAGTCCAGAGAAAAAGCCCATAGGTCCTGTGCTTACTCGCTAAAGATGCGTTTATAGGCCGGCGATGTCTTGAGCAGTTGCTCGTGGCTGCCGGAGGCCACCACCTTACCGCCGCGCAGCACGATGATCAGGTCTGCCCAGCGGATCTGTGAGAGGCGGTGCGTGATGATGAGCGTGGTGCGCCCCTTGGTAGCGGCGTAGATGGCACGTTGGATCTTGTCTTCGGTGGCGCTGTCAATGGCGCTGGTCGAATCATCCAGGATCAGGATGCGCGGGTCGGTGAGGAAGGCACGCGCCAGCGCCAGGCGCTGGCGTTGTCCGCCAGACAAGGTGACGCCACGCTCGCCCACGATGGTGTCGTAGCCGTCCTTGAAGTCCATGATGAAGTCGTGCGCCTGAGCCTGCTTGGCGGCTTCCTCGATCTGGGCGCGAGTGGCATCCTGGTGGCCGAAGGCAATGTTCTCGGCCACGGTGCGCGAGAAGAGGAAAATGTCCTGCTCGATGATGGAGATCTGGCGGCGCAACGCCTCCAGGTTCCACTCACGCACGTCGATGCCGTCCACCAGCACAGAGCCGGAGCTTACGTCATAGGTGCGGTTGACTAGCTTGGCCAGCGAGGTCTTTCCAGTACCGGTTTGGCCCACGATGGCTACCGTCAGGCCAGGTTTGACCTTGAAGCTGACTTTGCTCAGGGCAGGCTCCTGATCTTCATAGGCAAAGGTGACGCTCTTGAACTCGATGGCGCCCTGCATCGCGTCGCCGTAGCCTTCGGCGTTCTGGTCCAGGTCGGTCTCGTTGTTCAGCAGCTCCAGAATGCGGCGCGCACTGGCCACGCCCAACGACACCTGCGAATAAGCGAACAGCGAAGTGAAGACCGGAAAGCCGAACAGGGCCAGCAGGCCGAAGTAAGCGATCACATCGCCCAGCACGATCTGGCCCTGCTGCATCAGCACCAGCGAGTGCCACAAGCCGGCCGCCTGGGCGATCGCCATCAGCAGCATGGGCAGGAAGCGCCCTTCAATGTAGCCCTGGTGCACATATGCGTCGCGGAAGCGGCGCGCATTACGGCGGAACAGGTTGACCTCGTACTTCTCCTGCGCCATGCCTTTGACGGTCTCGATGCCATCCAGCGATTCGGAGAGGCGCGCGTTCAGCGTGCCAAAGGCGTTGCGCTGCGTAGCCGCTACTGGGTTCAATTCCCTTAAATACTGCCAAATGGCGGCGAAATACACCAGCGTAAACAGGGTGGGGATGATAGCCAGCGCGGGATGCAGGCCATACCCAGCCGCGATCGGCGTGAACAGGAAGAAGGCGGCGCCAATCACCAGGTTGAGGCCTGGGTTGAACATGAGATTGATCTCGCGCACGTCGTTGGTGGCGCGTGCCATGGTGTCGCCCACCGACTGCAGGCTATGGAAGGTCATGCTCTTGCCGAGTAGGTTGGTGTACAGCTCCTCGCGAATGTTGCGCTCAAAAAGCTGGCCCAGCCATTCGGCCGCAAAGTTGCGGGCGAACTGCAGCACAGAACGAACCGTCTGGCTGATGATGATCACCCATACAAAGCCCATCAACAGCTGGGTCTGGGGCGGGTCCGCCATGATGGCTTCGAAGGCTTTGCCGATCTCGATCGGCACATAGGCTGCCAGGGCGCCGTTGGTGATGGCGCCTACCATCAGCATCAGGCCCAGCGCCCAATGCGGTTTGAAGTGAGACCACAGCCAGCGGCCGGGGCTTGTGCGGTTGGTGGGGTACCGCTCTGGCAATGTAAATTCAGCCGCGTGGGGTGCGGTTAGTGAAGGTGTGCTCATCCGGTCCTGTTCGGTGAATGGTTGGGTGGCGTGCGAGAGCCACCGGGGAGTTTAGGATACCACCTTCTATTGTGTGATGCAAAAACGCCCGCTTTTGCGGGCGTTTTTTGGTTATCAGCGTTGCCGAGGTCTATCTCAGCCCCATTTTGCGCATCACTTCATCAAACGTGGCTTCCACCAGGGGGCGAGCCTTCTCGGTGCCCTCGTCCAGGATCTTCACCACCTTGGCCGGGTCTTTTAGGAACTCGGCGCGGCGCTCGCGGATGGGACGCAGGTACGCGTTCAGCGCTGCTGCCAGGCTCTTCTTTACTTCAACGTCACCCACCTTACCCTCGCGGTAGCGGGTCTTGAAGTCTTCCACCTCATCCTTGTTGGGGTTGAAGACATCGTGATACTCGAACACCGGGTTGCCCTCCACGGTGCCGGGGTCGGTGGCGCGCAGGCGGGTGGGGTCGGTGTACATGCTCATGACCTTCTTAGTGGTTTCTTCTTCGCTCTCGATGAAGCGGATGGCATTGTTGTATGAGCTGTGCATGGTGCGGTTGTCCACCCCTGGCAGGCGCGCCGTCTTGGTCAGCAGGCCGTCCGGCTCGGGGAAGGTTTCGCCATACAGTGTGTTGAAACGCCGCGCCACCTCGCGGGTCAGCTCGATGTGCGGCATCTGGTCCTCGCCCACCGGAACCAGGTTCGCCTTGTAGACCAGAATATCGGCGCTTTGCAGCACCGGGTAAGCCAGCAGCCCCAGCGATGGGTTGAGGCCCAGGTTCTGGATCTGGTCTTTGTAAGTAGGCACGCGTTCGAGCCGCGCCACGGTGGTCATCATGCCGAACAACTGCGAGAGCTGGGCATGCTGGGCCAACGCCGATTGGCGCACCAGGGTGGCCTTGGCCGGGTCAATACCGGCGGCCAGCCAATCGGCCACCACGTTGACGATGTTCTCCTGAATGCGCTCCGGGTGTTCGTAGTCGGTCGTGAGCACATGCAGGTCGGCGATGAGGAAGTAGCACTCGTAATCATCCTGCATCTTGGCCCACTGCTCCAGCGTGCCCACCAGATGGCCGATGTGGCGCGGCCCGGTGGGGCGGTGGCCGGTAAGAATGCGTCCTTTGGTTGCGATCATGTTCCTGTACTCCTTAGTTCATATTCGTCTTTGCGAGGAGCGCTGCGCAGCAGCGCCGACGAAGCAATCTCCAAGCCTATGCCCTGGCGAACAAAAAACGCCCGCCTTCAGAGCAATGTTGATCTGCTCTGAGGACGAGCGCAAGCCCGCGGTGCCACCTCAGTTGCGTGTGCCTTGGCACACGCCGCTTTTATTGTTTCACATAGCTGCCATCAGCAGCATTCGGATCCATTCCGCCCTGGCGTGCGGGCCAGGCTCTCAGCAGTGCCCGGCTTTCTGTGCCGTCGTTTCGAGGCGTACTCTTCCGTACCGAATAATTCTACACGAGCTTTGCAGTTGTTCGTCAAGCAAACACAAAGAAATAGATCAGGTTGATGATGTGGAACCAAAACAAAAGAGCGACCCGAATGGGTCGCTCTTTGCTAGGCTTGATAGCCTACATCGTCTCGCCTTCGTCCTTGGCGTCCACGATCTGTTGCTTCAGGCGCTCGCGTTCTTCGTCGCTCAGGTCCCAGTGCGGGCCGCGCTTGCCCTTGCGGCCGCGGCGGCCCGGGCCGCCCGGCCCGCCGATGCCGCCGAACAGAATGCGGCTTAGCGCCAGCAGGCCCAGCCCTTGCCAGAAGGTGATCAGGGGCCAACCGAACAGTTCGGGCAACAGCCAGTTCCAGAGACCGCTCACCACAAAGCCGCCCACCAGCACAAACAGCGTTGCCCCGATAGCCACCATGATGGCGATCCGAATGCCGCGGGCAATATTGAATTGAATGCGTTGTTCCATCGTTTATGTCCTTCCTACGATTCTTGATAAAGATGCGCCAGCCGTTGCCGCAGATACAGCACGGCGTAGCGCTTACGAGATAGCAGCGTGTTCAGGCTCGCGCCCGCTTCCGCCTGCATCTCCTTGAAAGTGCGCCTCTCGATCTCGTGCGCCACGAACACGGCGCGTTGTTCCACCGGCAGCTCGCTTAGCGCCTGCTCCAGTTCTGCAAGCAGCGCCGCCCGCGCAAAGGCTGCCTCTGGCCCGCCGTCTGCCGCCGGCAGTACCTCGGCCAGCAGCAGGCCATCCTCGCCCGTCTCCGCGTCCAGCTCGCTTGTCTCGCCCGTTTGCTGCCTGCGGAACAGGTCCGTGATGCGGTTGCGCGCCACCTGGAACAGCCAGCCGCTCAGGTGCTCGATCGGCACTAGCAGGCGGTTGGCGCGGGCCAGCTCGTAGAAGACATCCTGCAGAATGTCTTCGGCGTCCAGCACATCCGGCACACGGGCGCGGATAAAGCCGCGCAGCCGTGATTCGTGCTGCTCCACCGCTTCCGTGACGCGTTTGTTGCCAGCCATCAGGGTTTGGATCGCTCCCTCGCTCATCTTACAGGGAAGACGAGCGAAGGGCAAAGATATTGTACGGACTGCAATATTGGGGCTTGTTGGCTGTGGCTGCCTCGAGGAACTATCCAGCTCTGAACAATTCCTTGATATTTGGCCCAAATGCTTGCCGTCAGCCTCATTTCATGGCTTATGGCAGATCTGGATCCCTTATGAATGTTGTCAAGTTGTAGTGAAGGGCTCCCCCGCTCACTACAACTACAACCTGCAGGCATACCTCTGGGGGCGTTGCAGTACAATCGTTCTACTTATGGATCAAGATCGGTACGATCTATTTGACCACGCCCTCAAGGAGCGCCTGGCTACCGAAAGCCCTCTGGCTGCCCGCATGCGCCCGCGCCGCCTGGACGAGTACATCGGCCAGGACGATATTGTGGGCGAGGGCCGCCTATTGCGCCGCGCCATTGAAGCGGACCGGCTGTTTTCCTCGATCCTGCTGTGGGGGCCGCCAGGCTCGGGCAAGACCACCCTGGCCATGGTCATCGCCAACCACACCCAGTCCTATTTCGTAACCCTTTCGGCGGTGATGACCGGTAAAGCTGATCTAGCCGCCGTCATCGAAGAAGCGCGTGAGCGCCGCCGCCTGCACAATCTGCGCACCATCTTGTTTGTGGATGAAGTGCACCGCTGGAACAAGGCCCAGCAGGATGCTTTGCTGCCGCATGTGGAGAACGGCACCATCACCCTCATCGGCGCCACGACCGAGAACCCGTATTTTGAGGTCAATGGTGCCTTAGTGTCCCGCTCGCGTGTTTTCCAACTGCGCCCGCTTTCTGACGAAGATGTGCGTCGCGTGCTGGAGCAGGCCCTGCAGGACGCCGAGCGCGGCTACGGCGGCCGCACGATCAAGTTTGACGAAGACGCCGCCCAGCATCTAATCCACGTCGCCGGCGGTGATGCCCGCAATGCGCTTAATGCGCTCGAGCTGGCGGTGGAATCCACCCCGCCGACGGACGGCGTGGTGCACATCACCCTGCCCGTGGCGCAGGAGTCCATCCAGCGCCGGGCTGTGTTGTATGACAAAGACGGCGATGCACACTATGACACTATCTCCGCCTTCATCAAGTCTGTGCGCGGGTCAGATCCGGATGCCGCGCTGTACTGGCTGGCTAAGATGCTGTATGCCGGCGAAGACCCGCGCTTCATCTTCCGCCGCCTGCTGATCTTGGCCGGCGAGGATATTGGCATGGGCGATCCCATGGGCATGGTGGTGGCCAATGCCGCCGCACAGGCTTTTGATTACGTCGGCCTGCCTGAGGGTATCTTCCCGCTGGTGCACGCCGTGGTGTATCTCTCTACCGCGCCCAAGTCCAACAGCAGCCTGGGTTACTTCTCCGCCTATGCCAAGATTGAAGCCGACGGCATGGTGGAAGTGCCCGACCCCCTGAAGGACAAGAACCGCGATGGCAAAGCCCTGGGCCATGGTCAAGGTTACGTCTATCCACATAATGCGCCGGAGCATTTTGCGCCGCAGCAGTACCTGCCCAGCGGCGTGCTCGGCACCTATTTCTATACACCGTCTGAGCAGGGTTATGAGGCCGAGATCAAGGACCGCTTAGCCCGCTGGCGTGAAGCCCAGCGCAAAGCACTTGGCATCACGCGCAGCGAAGAAGTGCCTACGCCCAGCAAGGAAACGGCAGATGCATTGAAGTCTCGTCACAAAGCCGGAGGAAACCAGTAAGCATGCCAACCGTGTTGTTGATCCGTCATGGGGAGAACGATTACGTAAAGAAGCAAAGGTTGGCGGGCCGCCTGCCCGGCGTGCATTTGAATGCACGCGGCCGGGCGCAGGCTGCCGCCCTGGCGGCCGCGCTCAAAGCGGTGCCGCTGGCCGCTGTATACAGCAGCCCGCTGGAGCGGGCTGTGGAGACGGCCCAGCCGCTGGCCGCCGCCCGCAAGCTGCGCATCATCAAGCGCAAAGGCTTGCTGGAAAGTGATCTTGGCGAGTGGCAAGGCAAGCTGCTCAAGACGCTGCGGCGTGATAAGCGCTGGGCGGTGCTGCAGAACACGCCCTCGCTGTTCCGCTTTCCGGGCGGCGAAGGCATGCTGGAGCAGCAAGCCCGCCTGGTGAGCGAAGTCGATGCGCTGTGCGCCATGCACAAGGCCAAGGACATCATCGCCTGCGTGCTGCACGCCGACCCCATCAAACTCATCGTGGCCCACTATGCTGGCATGCCCTTGGACCAGTTCCAGCGTTTGAGCGTGGCGACTGCCTCGGTCAGCACCCTCCATATCCAGAATGGCCGTGCCACGTTGGAGCGGCTAAACTGGGTGGCTACGGAAACTTAATCCGCTCTCCATTCACTATTTTCAGGACTATACTGCGCGCATACTATGACCAAGCTGATCGAACTTCGCCCGGTTGACCATATAACTACCGATGCCATCGGCCCCGCCGGCCAGCGCGTCTTCTACATTCAGGCCTGGAAGGAAGAGCGCATTGTGGCTGTGATCGTTGAAAAGGTGCAGGTGCAGAGCCTGGCCGTCGCCATTGAGCAGTTCCTGGCTGAACTCAATACCAAGCATGTTGATCTGCCCAACGCCTCCGCTGATTTTGAGGAAGGGCAGATGCATATTCACCCGCCGGTGGATGCGCTTTTCCGCGCCGCAGAAATTGGCATGGGCTACGACGCCGAGCAGGATCTGGTGGCGTTGGAGTTGCGTGAAGGTGTTGAGGCGCCGGAAGCCAGCACGGACGACCTGCATGTGGCCCGTTTGTGGTGCACGCGTTCGCAGATCCGCAGTATGGCCAACTGGGGCATCGAGATCGCCTCGCGCGGCCGGCCAACCTGCCCGCAGTGCGGCGAGCCGATGGACCCCGCTGGCCATTTCTGCGTCAAAAAGAACGGCCACAAGCACTAGAGGCCGGTCTGCACGTTCTGTCAGTGCTGCAGTCGGGGGGGCTTGAACTTGAGGGCCAGTTCACCTCGGGCTCCAACTACACATTCCTGGTGCGCGTCGACGGCCAGCTGGAGGGCGTATACAAGCCGGTGCGCGGCGAGCAGCCGCTGTGGGACTTCCCGCCCGAGACGCTGGCTGGCCGCGAAGTAGCGGCCTACCTGCTGAGCGAGGCGCTGGGCTGGCATTTGGTGCCACCTACGGTCCTGCGCACGGAGGGGCCGTTTGGGCCGGGTTCGCTGCAGCTGCGCGTCCAGCACGACCCGGAACAGCACTACTTCACTTTTGAGGACGCCGTGCGCCAGCGTCTGCGTCCAACCGCCGTATTCGATCTGCTTGCCAACAATGCTGACCGCAAGGGCGGCCATATCCTACAGGGGGAAGATGGCCATATCTGGCTGATCGACCATGGCATCTGTTTCCACGAGGAGCCGAAGCTGCGCACTGTCGTCTGGGATTTTGCTGGCGAGTCCATTCCGCCTGATTTGTTGGATGACGTAAGCGCGTTGCAAGTCAAGCTGGGCGCTGGCGGCCAACTGAATGAGCAGCTCTCCGCCTTCCTCAGCCCGGCGGAGCTGGCCGCGCTGCGCCAGCGCACGGACGCGGTGCTGGGCCGGCCGGTCTTCCCGCACCCGCCACAGGATGAGCGCTACATGCCCTGGCCGCCAGTCTAGGCTAGAATCCAAACTTCATGAGCACTGTAAAACCTAAACTCCGTTGGCAATTCTGGCTGGGCATTGGCGTCAGTGTTGTGTTTCTTTATCTTGTGCTGCGAAATATGCATTTTGGCGACTTCTGGCAACAGGTGCGCCAGGCGAATTACATCTGGCTGCTGCCAGGCATCGGCGTGTATTTCCTGGCCGTGTGGGCACGGGCCTGGCGCTGGCATTACCTGCTGCGCCCGCTGAAAGCCGTGCCCACTCGCACCATGTTCCCGATCGTGGCGATCGGCTACATGGGCAACAACGTCTATCCGGCGAGGGCGGGCGAGGTGTTGCGTGCCGTCATCCTGAAACGTAAAGAGGGCATAGCCGTCTCCGCCTCGCTGGCCACCATCATTGTGGAGCGCATCTTTGATGGCGTGGTCATGCTGGCCTTTATCTTCGTAAATCTTGGTGAACTGGCTGATATTGGCGGCGGCCTGGTTGCAGGCCTCAGCATTCAGCAGATCGCTTTCTGGGGCAGCCTGGTATTTCTTGGCGCGTTGCTCACTTTCTTGTTGGCGGCGATGTTCCCCAGCGCCAGCCAGCGTTTGCTGAACTGGCTCACTGCCCGCCTGATGCCCGAGCGCTTCCGCGCCAGCGTGCTGGAGGTGGGCAACCGCTTCCTGGGCGGCCTGGAGGCGCTGCGCTCTCCGTTTGAAGTATTGATGGTATTCATCAGCTCGCTGGTGATCTGGCTATTGGAGACGGGCAAATACTGGTTCGTCATGCACGCTTTCAACTTCGAGGTGAGCTTCTTTGCCCTGATGCTGATGAATGGCGTGGTCAACCTGGCCACTACGATCCCATCGGCCCCGGGTTACATCGGTACCTTTGATGCACCAGGCATCGCCATCCTGGAAGCCTACGGCGTGCCGAAGGAAGTGGCTACCAGTTACACCTTTGTGCTGCATATTGCGCTGTGGCTGCCGATCACGCTGCTAGGCGCGTACTACCTGGCGCGCGAGGGTATTCGCTGGGGCGAAGTGCCCAGTACGGAGGCGGCATGAAGATCGCCATTATCGGAGCCGGTTTTGGTGGCATGGCCGCGGCCTACGATCTGCGCAAGGCCGGGTATGAGGTCACGATCTTTGAGGCGGCCGCCCATGTGGGCGGCTTGGCGGCGGGGTTCAAAGAGCCGCATTGGGATTGGAGCGTAGAAAAGTTCTATCACCACTGGTTTGCCAGCGATAAGCATATGCTGGGCCTGATCGAAGAGCTGGGTTGGAGTGAACGAGTGCTCTTTCCTCGGCCGTATACCGTGGTGTATCACGAGGGCAAGTTCTATCCGTTCGACTCGATTCCGGCCGCGTTGCTGTATCCCGGCCTGGGCTGGGGATTGGACAAGATCCGTTTTGGCCTGGTGGGCTTGTTCCTTCGTCTCACCAACAACTGGAAGCCGCTGGAGCGCAGCACGGTGGACGCCTGGATGCGCAAGTGGGCGGGCAAACGCGTATACGAAAGCATGTGGCTTCCGCTGATCGAAGGCAAGTTTGGCCCTTACGCCCAGCAAGTCAACATGGCATGGCTATGGGCGCGCCTGCACGCCCGTACTACGCGGTTGGGCACGTATGAGGGAGGCTTTCAAGCCTTTGCCGACCAATTCGCTGAACGATTGAAGCAGATAGGTGTGCGTTTTGAGATGCAGGCCGCGGTAGAGAGCATTGCGCCGGCCGATGGCGGGCTGACGCTGCGCGCCAATGGCGACACTGAGCATTTTGACCAGGCGCTGGTGACCACATCACCCCAATTGCTCGCCAAGCTGGCCCCGCAATTGAGCGCAGAGTATCTGCGCGGCCTGCTGGAACTGCAAAGCATGGGGGCGGTGGTGATGACCCTCTCGCTGGATCGCCAGCTTTCACCGCAGGGCTACTATTGGTACAACATTCCCAAAAGCGCCGGCTTCCCGTTCCTGGCGCTGGTGGAGCACACCAACTATGTTTCGTCGCAGCACTTTGGTGGTGACCACATTGTGTATTGTGGCGATTATTTGGAAACGGGGCACGAGTACTTCTCGCTAAGCGATGAACAGCTGCTGGATCGGTTTGTACCCGGCATCCAGCGCGTGAACCCCGCGTTCGACCCTAGCTGGGTCAAGAAGATCTGGGTGCACAAGACCAACTATGCCCAGCCTGTGCCGTTGGTCAACCACTCACGTAACATCCCTGATATTCGCACGCCGATGCCTGGCCTGTTCTTTGCCAGCATGAGCCAGGTGTACCCGTGGGACCGCGGCACAAACTTTGCAGTGGAGATCGGCCGCAAGGCTGCCGCCTTGATGCGCTTAGACGCAGCCGTCAGGTAACGTTGGCGTAATCAAAGTGACAAGGTTAGTTACATAAAGCGCCATAGCCATAGTTCTCGATATTCTGCAGCAACTCGGCGCCGTTCGTAGCATCAGGATCCAGCCCGCAGAAATCGGGGCGGGCGGCTACCACGCCATAGGGCACGGCCAGCGGCAACGCCGGCAGTTCCTGTGCGAAGATGGCCTGGGCCGCTTGGTGGGCTTGAGCATAGACAGGGTCGCTGGCCAGTGTGTTGAGCGCGGTGTGGCAGGCGGCGTCAAAGTTGGCGTTTTGCCAGCCGCTCACATTCCATCCGCCCCAGCCATAACGATTCTGGTTCCAGTTCGATCCTGGGACAGCATCACCCAGGAAGAGATAGCAGGCAGGCTGTTCACCGAACGGCCAAGAGAATAGGGCCAGGTCGAAATTGCGACCAAAGACCACGCTATCCGGGCCGGTGGTGAACAACTCGGCGGCAGGCAGGCTTTCAATGGTTACGGCTGCGCCACAATCGGCCAAACTGGTCTGGATGATCTGGGCCACGGTCAGTTCTTGGGGATCTTCGCTCACCGCCAAGCGCAATTCCAGCGCCTGGCCGAATAAAGCTCCGGCGAAGCTCTGGCTGCGGCGAATGCCATCTTCGCTGGTGAGCCAGCCGAGCGCATCCAGGCTGGCGTTGGCGGCTACGGGGTCGTAGTCCGGTAAGGCTCCGCTGGAATTTGCGTAGGGGCTACTGGCGGGCAGGTAGCCCGCGGCCAGCGCGCCGTTGACGGCGCTGGCAACCGCGTTGCGATCAATGCACTGTGCCAGCGCCTGGCGCATGGCGGGCTCGCCGAAGTAATTGGCGCGGTCAGCATACAGGTTGAAGCCATCGTCATAGCTTTGGGGTGCGACGCCAAAGACCAGGTGTAGCCATTGGTCCTGAGCGATGACACCGCCTTGCATGCCGGAGGACTCCAGCGCCTGCAAACCGGTGGAAGGCAACAAGACATCGCAGCGTCCATCTGCCAGCGCATTGAGACTGTTGGCTGCGTCGTTGCCGATGAAGACAAAGTTAAGTTCGGCAAACTTGGGCGGGCTGCCAGGATAGTTGGCATTGCGCGCCAGTTGAATTCGCTCGCCAGTCACCCACTGCGTCAGCGTGTACGGCCCCCAACCCAGTGGAGCACGAGCGGCTTGTTCGCTGGTGAGTAGGTCTGCGGCGGACAGGTTGCCCAGCGTATGCTGCGGCAGCGGCTGCCAGAAGCGCGAGGCCGCCATTGGGTCTACGAAGCCGGGCAGGCCGACCCAGGTGACGGTGCGCTCATCTGCGGCGGTATAGCTAGCCGTTTTTGCAATGATGTCTTTGCTTACAGGGGTTGCTTCTGCTGAAGCGATCTGGAATGAGAATGCGGAATCGTGCGCAGTCACGGCCGCCCCGTCTGACCAGCGCAGATCCGCTTGCACGATAAAGGTGGTGCTCACTTGATCGAGCTGGAGTTCACCTTCGGCATAGGTTTGAATGCAGTCGCCGCTTTGGCAGCCAGCCGGGCGCACCACGACACCGGGAGTAAGAGTAGTTACACGGCCATAGGCATCCACCACCAGGTCGCCCTCGCGAACGGTGACTGGCTGAACGCTGGGACTGGGCTGGGTTTCGAAGATGACACCTTGGGCAATGTGGTTGTGCAGGTCGAACGGGCCATCGAACAAGGCCTGGCGTACGGCGCGAGCGCTGCTGGAATTGTCACCATAGATGTAGAGCGAGCCAGGCTCATTGGCCATGCAAATGTTCAGCGACTGGGGCACGTCAGGGGTGGGAGTAGCTTGCGGCGTGGGTGTGCCTACCGGGCCGGCGCCAGCACAAGCGCTCAGAATGATCGCGAAAAGAACAACGGTGATCGCGTAAAGGGTTCGGGGCATTGGGAGATTATACAGGCCGCACCTTTGGCCTGGGTGAGCCTCGCTGCCTGCATGCTACAATCCCGCGAGTGATACCTAGGAAGCCTGTTTACATTTGCATAGATGTGGAAACCGCCGGGCCAAACCCGGCAGACTACGCGTTACTCTCGATCGGAGCAGCGTTGGTCAGCGACCCACGGGCTTCGTTCTACGTGGAGTTGCAGCCGGATAAGCCGGGCCAAACGGAGGAAGCCGCCGCGATCCATAAGCTGGATCTGGCGGAGCTGGCCCGCACAGGGCTAGCTCCCAAAGTGGGCTTGCAGCACCTTGTGGATTGGGTGCAATCGCACGTAGGTGCGGATGAGCCGGTCTTCGTGGCCTTTAATGCGCCGTTTGACTGGATGTTCGTAAACGACTATTTGCATCATTACCTTGGCCACAATCCCTTTGGGCATCGTGCGCTGGACATCAAGGCCGTGTTCTTTGGTTTGCGGGGGGTAAGGTGGAGTGAGACCGCCTTTCAGCATGTGAGCAACCACTATGGCCGGCCGGAAGTGCTTGACCACAACGCCGAGCATGATGCCCGCCAGGGCGCCGAGTTGTTTGCAGATATTCTGAGAGACCTTGAGGAGGCCCGCAATGGAAGATCAAGCTAAGCAGGATCTACAGCGAGTTATTGAATCGGCTCAGCGGCTGGGCGTGCAGATCGACGAAGCCGAAGCCATGCAATGGCTGGCTGCAGCAGCGGTGGAAAGTGGGCAAGACGACGTAGTTGTTGACGTGCGTACGGGAGTTTTCGGCCACCGGCTGAGCATGCTGGACTTTAGCCCCGAAGACCTTGAGCACTTTCGCAAGTTGGGCAAGCTGGTGGAGTTTTACGATGTGCCGGGCAAGGTGGAAACGGCGTTGGCGCTATCCGGCTCCGCCGCACAATCCAAAATTCAAACATATCCAGGTGATGCCGATTACTTTGAGCGAATCAATATCATTGCGGATACGCGGGAAGAAGCCTGCAGCATCCTCGCCAAGCTCATCCGTGAGAAAGCCGACGCGACTTTGCGCGGGCCGACATACCAGTTGATGGAAATCAAGTTTGGTAGCTATCCACAGGCAGTGTTGCGGGATGGGCGTGAACTGAGCAAAGATTCGCCGATCTCGTGGAGCGCGGCGGACGTGCGGGCCGGCAAGCTTGACTTGCAGGATGCGGCGGGCCAGCCGCTCACGCTAACCTGGGAGCAGGCGGCAGAGCAGCCGGGCTGGTGCAAGCTGGATTGGGTCGTCGTGGACCCGGTGCGCAAGCAGCTGGTGAATGCCAGCAATATGCTGGACGTCACCTGGCAGGCGCCGGACGGAACGCTGACCCCGCTGGATGGCTACCTGGACCCGTATTTTCAAGAAGTGTATTTGGAGGCGGAATCGATCCCCCTGTTCACCAAGCTGGCCAAGCAGGTGGATGGGGACGCGCTTGACGAATATGTGCGCCAGTTGGAGAAACAAGTGCGTACGTATGTCACCAAAGACCGCAATTTTGGCAAGGCTGCCAAACGCATGTACAACATCTTCCGCCTGACGGGGCGATATGGCGATGCAGCCTTCCTGCGTGAACTGTTTGATGAGCCGGCCACGGTGCTCTATCAAGTATGGTCGCTTATTCGCACAATCGATGATTGTTTCCACCCCGGCTCGTCTGTGCAGATCGACTATTTGCTGGCGCAGGCCGACCAGTTGATCCTGGCGGTGGTGAAGGTGCTGGAAGGCGCTGAGGAGCAGGAGATCGTGCGTGAGCTGTTGCAATTGCGAGACATCCTGGCGCGTGAGCACCAGGGCGAGCCGTTGTCTGGCAGGGCGGAAGCGGCGCGGGCCGAAGTTATCAACCTGGTCAACAACTTCTACTATGACCGCATGAGCGGCGTGCCCAGCATTAAGGCGTATATGGATGAGGTGGCTGGCGCAGCCAGCTAGCGACGGCGTTTGCGCAGGCGAGCTTGCGTTTTCTTGTATTCTGGCAGGGTTAGCATGGGCGGGCGTGACTGTTCGTTGATCTCCTGTACGTCCAGAGAGAAGCGCTCATCGGTGTAGTGGATGAGCTTCATGGTTTTATTCACATCTTCAATGAGCTCGAGGCCTTTGCGGGCTTCAAGCTTGTGAATGACGACCTGGATGATGGCAAACGACATCATGCTTAAGGCTTCCAGGCTTTGGTTGTGGTGAATACGTTCCATCAAGTCGGTTTGGCCAATCGCCGACAAGCCGAATTTCTCCAGCATATCGATCAGCAAGCCCGTCTCTACCCCGTAGCCCGAATAGAAGGTGAGGCGCTCCAGGGCGGAGCGGCGGCCGCCGTACTCGCCGGAGAGTGGCTGCACCACCCCTGACAACTCTGGGTAGAAGAGATTGAGCATGGGGCGGGCGGTGAGCTCCGTGACGCGGCCGCCGCCGCCGGCGGTAAGCTGGCGGCCAACGCGCAGGGGCCGGCGGTAGAAGCCTTTGATGAACTGAAGGTTCGGGTCCACCAGCAACGGCCCTAGCAAGCCATATACGAAGCGGGGATGGATATTGACGATATCGGTGTCGATCCAGGCCACAATGTCCCCGCGGGTTGCGTACAAACTCTTCCACAAGGCTTCGCCTTTGCCGCGACGGGCGCCGTACTCGGGCAAAAGCTCCTGGTGCACATGCACAGGCACGCCCAGTTTCTCAGCAATGGCGCGGGTTCGGTCAGTAGAGCCCGAATCGATGAGCACGAGTTCGTCCACCAGCGGCACGCGTTCCATGAGTGCGGTTTTGACGGTGCGAATGACTTTACCGACGGTAGCCTCTTCGTTCAATGAAGGCATGGCCAGACTGATGGTGAGTCCCTGCTGCTCTTTTAGCTTTACGAGCTGCTTCAGGTCAGCAAACTCGTCGGCATGATAGGTGTTCTCGGCGAACCATTTATCGACCAGTACGGAGATGGCCTTGCTGCCGGCGCTTTCTGTCAGCGTGCCGGTGGGCACGGGCTGGCTGGAGCGCACAAGGATCACGCTGCCGGCGCTCTCTTTGAGCACGCGCTGGACTGTGCGTCCAAACGAGGAGCCGGTGGCGGGGAAGTGGGCAGCAACGCCCAGAATGGTGAGACTGCTGCGTTGCGAAGTGCGTATGATGGACTGCGCCGGGTCGCTGCTCTCAATTTGGAGCTGTTCGACTTCCGGCAGGTTCTCGAGCACGCGTTGCAGACCGCGGAAGGCTGCATCTCGCTGGGCGGCGACGCGCTTGGCCGATGGGATGTCTGGCTTGCGGGTGGAGCGTACGTGCAAAGATTGCACGCGGGCGCCGCTGGCCTGGGAGAGGGTGAGCGCCAGACGCAGCGCTAGTTCGGCGAACGGGCCGCCGCGTATGGCCACCAGGACCTTGCTGAGCTTGCGCGGCAGCGGGCCGCGGATGAGGGCCAGATCGCAAGGCAGCTCGCGCAGCAGGGTGTCGAGCGATACCCCCAGGCGCTCCAGCGCGGCAGGGTATTCAAGCACCAGCAAGTCAGGCTCTTCGTCCGCCACTGCGGCCAGCAATTCCTGCCAAGGCTGGTGCGAGACCAGCATGCGCAGCGGTTGGCCGCCGGGAATGCTGCGCATGACGGCGCGCAACTGGCGGGCCGGTGCTGCGCCGGTGCTGAGCGATTCACTTTCCTCTACCGGAACTATGCCAAGCAAGCGCGGCTGTTCGCCCGAAAGGAGATGAGCGAGCGTGCGCGGCATTTCCATGTCGCAGCCGTCGATCACAGGCACCAGAATATGGCGCAGCAAGTCAGATTTGCGGCTTAGTTTCATGCTGCCACCAGGCGGGCCAGATGCTGGTTGTAGATTTGCTGCCAGGTGTACTCTCCGCGCACGCGGGCGCGCAGACGCCAGGTGGGGCTGGCTTGCAGCGTGTTGCTGATGAGAGCGGCTACATCGGTTGGCGCAGAGCTTGGGGAGAAATAGTACGCCTCTTCACCACCTAGTTCTTCCAGAGCGGGGATATTGGAACAGAACACGGGTATGCCGGCCAGGCCAGCCTCAAGTACAGGGATGCCAAAGCCTTCATCTTTACTCGGTAGAAATAGCGCATCTGCCAGTTGATAGAAATCACTGATCACTTCGTCAGGGATAAAGTCAGCCACATGCTCGGCCAGGAAGTGGGCGGACTGCTCAAGCCCAAGCTCTGCGCGCAGTTGCTTCAGCTTTTCGAAGTAGCCGTGGTTGGCTGGGTTGTGCGGGCCGAGCGGGCCAGTGATGAGCAGGCGAGCATCCGGCATCTGCTTACGGAGCTCAGCCAGGCTGTGCAACGCCAGCTCAATATTCTTGCGAGAGGTGAGGCGTACCGGCATCAGGAGTAGTGGGCTGGCGGCTAGTAGATTGAGCGAGTTCACCAACTCAATTGAAAGACGACCAAGTTTGAAGAACAAACGCGGGCTGACGCCGTTGGGCACCACCAGTATTTGCCCCGGGGGGATGTTGAGCAGCCTGGCGAGCTCGGCCTGGCGGGTGGTGGAGATTGTTACTTGCGTAGCTGCAGGCCAGGGAGTGCGCAGCAGGTCCCACGGCTGGCCAGAATGCAGCTCCTGCCCGTAGCGTTCGGAGCCCCAGGCCAGGTCGTGATGCCAGAGGATGAGGCGCGGGAAGTTTGGCTGCAGTGATAGCTGATAGAGCGCAGCGGTGAGCGCCAGATTTTTGTGCAGGGAAGCCACGTTATGGGCGAATAGCACATCAACACCTGCCAGGGCAGTGTGCAGCCGTGTGCTGATGTCTGCGACCAAACGCGGCCAGGTGGCGGGCAGCTTGCCGGCATCCAGGAACTGCTTGGCAGCAAGCACGCGCGAGTGGAGCGAATCGATGAGCGGAATTTTAGCGAAGGCAATACGGCGGTCAGTCGCCTGGCCGCGGCCGGCAATGATGCGCACGGTGTGGCCGGCGGCGACCATCATGCGGGCATGATGGTCAATGACGCTTTCGACACCGCCAACGATGGGCGGTGCGGAATAGTGGAGGATGGCTACATTACTCATGACTAACAATAGTTGCCCACGTTGTGGGCAGCCTCACGCGTCTGCGTAGAAGCAAGAGATACGTCTGTGTGGGGATGCCCAGGAATTTCAGGCGGGCACTAAAACTTCAAAAGTAGTATAGCACTTAAGACGCGCATTTCAGGCGCGCTGCAGAAAAGATTACAAACTATTTACGAAGTGAAAACGGGTAAATGGCCGAGGGCGATCACATGCGCCCACTTGGCGCGGTCGCCCTCGGTAAAGATGGCGGCCTCGGCCACCACGCTGCCCCCCGCCTTCTCGACCACTGTACGCATGCCCAACTGAGTTGAGCCGGTGCTCACCACATCATCCACCAAGATGACACGCTGGCCGGCGATCAGCGGAAGGTCCTTGGCGTCAAGATACAGCGTTTGGCTGGAATTGGTGGTGATGGAAACTGTTTCGGCCGAAATTGAATCGCCCATATAGGACTTGTAATTCTTGCGCAGCACCACGTAAGGCTTATTGGTTTCTTCGGCCAATGTGTGAATGAGCGGAATGCTTTTGGCCTCTGCGGTGAGCAGTACATCGTATTCATTCGCGGCAAGCTTGTGCGCCAGTTGCTTAGCGCACGCGCGCACCAGTTCCACATCCCCAAGAATGTTCAAAATGGCAATGGTGACGCCGGGGGCGACCTCAAGCAAGGGCAATTCTCGCGTCAACCCTGCTACCTCCACGGTATAAGTACTGCTCATGGGGTCATTATAATGTCGCCGATGCGCAAGATGCTCCTTGTTCTAAGCATTCTTATGACGGCCTGCGCGCCGCAAGCCAATGCGGTAGTGGCTACCCAATCCGCAGCGTCCGCTGAGCTTGACTGGGTGGATGTGTATTTCACCGACCCGTATGCACCTGGCGCTCGCCAGGTAGAAGGCGGCCCGGATGAGGTGATAGCTGCGGCGATCTATGCTGCCCGCAGCAGCGTGTATATGGCGATCTATGACCTCAATCTTTGGAGCATCCGAGATGCGCTGCTGGATGCGTATGCGCGCGGGCTGGACGTGCGCCTGGTGGTCGAGGCCGATAATATGGACCGCCGTGAACTGCAGGAGCTGACCCAGGCGGGGATCCCCTTGGTGGCGGATACCAGCCCTAACTACATGCACAATAAATTTGTAGTGATCGATGGTTATGAAGTGTGGACGGGGTCAACAAATTACACCGTAAGCGATATGTACGGCAACCGCAACAATGTTCTTCGTCTGCGTTCCAGTGAGCTGGCGGCCAATTACGCCAACGAATTTGACGAAATGTTTACGCGTGGTTATTTTGGCGAGAATACATTTGATAACACGCCGCATCAGGAGCTCTACATTGGCAATGTAGAAGTGCATACATACTTCTCCCCGGATGACAATGTGGCCGCGGCTTTGGTGGATCTGATCGATGATGCCGAAGAGAGCTTGTACTTTCTGGCCTTCTCGCTGACCCTGGACGAGATCGGTGATGCTCTGGTGCGCGCCCAGCAGCGCGGAGTTGAGGTGCTGGGCATCATGGATGACGCCCAGATCGGTAACCAAGGCGGCGAATATGAATTTCTGCGCCAGAACGGAGTGCAAGTCCATAGGGATGAGGCCGCCACCAATTTGCACGACAAGGTGCTGATCGTGGATGAGACAGTTGTGGTGACCGGCTCCTACAACTTCAGTAGCAACGCTGAGTTCCGTAACGACGAAAATACCCTCGTTATTTACAGCCCCAGTGTGGCGGCAGAGTATTTGCGCCAATTTCGCCTGCTTTGGGCGCTAACAGAGAAATAACCAGCCATTAATTAATCTCCAATACTCCCAGGGGAGAATCTGAGTATGGGAGACCTATTCTTTATCGAAGATGCCAACCAGTTGGATGGCAAAATCCTGTGGGCGGCTGAGCGCTATCGCCAGAAATATGGCCGAGCGGCCACACTGGTGATGCTGCATCCCAGCCTGCTGCGCGGCGAACGCCGGCTTGGCGCGTTGCGTCTGGAGCCGCGCAAGACCGTGCTGCCAAGCTACGTATGGGTGGGTGAAGACGCGCGCAGCGCTAAGCCGCTTGCACGCTAAGCTCAGCCACAAACGTTTGCATCGCCAGACGGGGCTCGATCTCGCCGGTTTTGATCTGTTCGTCGTACTCCAGCAAGCGGGCGTAAATGCGCTCCAAGCTGGGTAAGTTGAAGAGGCGCGCCTGGGCGGCCATCTTCTTGGCCCGGTAAGGGTGCATGCCCAGTTGTTTGGCAATATCGGCTTCGCCTAAGCCTGCATCCAGCAGGTCACGGCTTTGCAGTAGCGCTCTGAAGTGACCCACCATACTGAAGTAGAGCAGGATCAGGTCGCGCTCCTCCAGCAAAGGGAGCAGCGCTTGCATGGCGCGAGAGCCATTGGCAGCGCTAAGCCCATCGGCCAGGGCAAAGAAGTCGCCGTGTTCGCCGCTGGGCAGGCTCAGCAGCTCCACATCCGCGGCGGTTACCGGGCGGCTGTAGTTGGCGTAGGCGAGCAGCTTATGCAGCTCCTGCTCAGCAGAGGCCTTGTCGGTGGCTTGCATTTGGGCCAGGGCGGCCGCGGCCTGCGGTTGCAACTCGCCGCCCAGCTCCTTGGCGCGCTGGCTTAGCCAGCTGGCCAGCTGGGCGCCTTGCGGCAGGTTGAATTCGCGCACAAAGGCGCGGCCCTCTGCTGCATCGGCCCATTTCATCAACCAGTGGCGATCTTCCAGCGCGGCTGGCTCGATCAGCACCAGAGCGGTGCTCTCAGGTACTTCATTCAAAAATTCAGTGAAGCGGCTGCGCGCCTCGGCTGGGTTGAAGGTTTTGCCAGTTTGTTGAGCGATCACCAGCCTGCGCTCAGCCAGGAACGGCGCGGCCAGGGCGGCGCGGCGTAGTGCATCCAGGTTGGCGCCGCTTTCCAGGCGAGTGGTATTCATCTCCGCGGTGGCCGGATCGCCAAGTTTGCGCGAAAGCTTGGCGATCTCCTCGCGAATGGCGGTGTCATCCTCACCCATGAAAATGTAAACGCAGGGTTTGACGGCCATATCAGTCAGACGTGCTGATACGGTGAGCCGTGAAGCGTCCGCGCTGCGTGCGGCGGATCTCGGTTACGTGCAAGCTGCCCGGTTCGCCTGAGGTAGTGACGCGCTCCTGAATACGGGTACCCAGCGGGCGGGCCAGCAAGAGCCCGCCCATCGAAAACAGGAACGCCAGCGGCAGGCGTTCAAGCCGTTCGCGGTCGTTGCGGGCGCTGCCCAAGGCAAACGCCCCGGCCAGGCCAGCCGAAACGCTGGCCGTGACCAGGTTGGTGCCGCAGTTGGGGTGGATGGCCAGCTGGCGCTCGCCGGCGCGCAAGCGCGCCAGGGCCTCCTCCACCGCGGCGTATACGGCTTCGGTGCTCAGATCGCCGAGCAGCCAGAAGCCGCGAGGGTCTGAATGCCCGGCGGTGGATACGCGCGGCTGCGTGCGGCTGAGCACATGGATGGTAGCGTGCTCCAGCCCGTGGTTGCGGCGCAGGCGCGAGAGGGCGGTGATGTCGAGCAGACCCATGTTATTTCGCTGCAGTGAGCTCCGAGTAGGCCAGGGTCCACGCGGTTTGCAGGTAGCTGTACAGTATGCCGCTGGCCACCAGAATGACCGGGATGGCGCCGGCGAAGCAGATCAGCGTGAAGGTGGCGTTTTGCATGCCATTCCCGCTGGCTGCACCAAGCACCAGGGGCAGCAAAGCTATAAAGAATGGGATGGCCAGTACGATGCTAATGAAGAAACTGCCCAAAATGAGAATGAGCGCCAGCAAGGCTAGGCTGCCCACGTTCTTGGAGAGCACGTCCCAGCCACGCTGGATGCCTGCACTGATGCCGAGCCCCTCTTTCACGACGGCGATGCTGGCAAAATCTGTGAAGATGCCGTAGGCGATGCCGATCGGGATGAAGAGGCATAGCAAGGGCAGGATGCACAGCACGCCAATGCCCATGGTGAGAACGCCCAGACCGGCCACACCGGCAACAAGCACAATACCCAGCAAAATGGGCGGCAGAGCCAGGAGCAGGTTCAGGCCAACCACGCGGTCGAAGACGCCCCAGCTTTCGCCCCAGATGCTGCGGAAGGTGACTGCGCTACCCGCCTCGGCCTGCAAGGCGCCTACGGTTACGCCTGTCTTGCCGTACAGGCCAACCAGCCAGGTGATGATGACAAGCAAGCAGATAGCAGCGAAGAAGATGGCAACGAATATGGCGATCTGCTCTTCCGAGATCGAGCGCATGCTGCGCTCCATGTCAGTGAAGAAGCGCTGCAGCTCAGGCGGCGGGGTGAAGTTCTCGCCTGCGTCGGTGCTGAAGTTGCTGCCGCCTCCGCCACCACCGCCGCTGCGCGAGCCGCAGGAGGCCAGGATGCCAAAGATCCACAATACCTTGTGCTTCCAAACGATCTTCCAAGCACGTGAGAGTATGTTGCCAAGTTCCATTATGAGTTCTCCTTACACCTAAGATGATACACGCTTGATACGCTAATTTATCTTTTTCTTTGCGATAACTGTTGATAGGCGCAAACGAAAATGACTTGCACGATCGCGCCCATGGCAAACCAAACAGGAGGTAGAAACGCCAACTCCGTACTGATGATTTGGCCGGCTTGATTTTCATAGCCACCACTTGAGAGCAATATCATGGCATATACATACAGGCTACTGTAAAACGGGAGGAAACAAAATAATGCTACTTTGATTAGTAACTGAAAATGCCTGCGAATCAAATAGATGGCTTCAGAAACAGCGATTCGAACCTGGTTGCCTGCAACAATCGAGGTGCAGCTGAACTGAATTAGGACCAAGTATGCTAGAGTAATGGGAGTGCACAAGACAATCAACAATACGATGTATGCGGCTCGTAAATTGTCCGGAACTTGCGACCCAATAAGTGTGGATAAGATCAAGTAGCCGACTGACCCCAGTACACCGAAAGCAACCAGTGCTGCGACTGTGCGCCATGCTAATAACAGGTTGCCAGGCTGAAGTTTTTCAAAATCTGGCCTCTCGCCATTCAAAACTGCAAAAGCTGCTCTGCGGATAAATAATGGCATTACGATCCAGGCAATTACAAAAGCCGGAACTGTTAAGTAGTCTGGAATTCCAAATTGATTGGGCGAAAACAAAGGAAGGCTTATGAATAGTGTTAGAGCGCTAAAGCCCAGTATATAAGACGAGATTTTTCGCGTTGTAACTATCCCGGATTTAAGTATCTGTCTGGTTTTGATTTTTTCCCCGTTTTCCAATCATCTACTCCCATTCAATCGTAGCGGGCGGTTTACTGCTTATATCGTAGACCACGCGGTTCACACCCGCCACTTCGTTCACGATGCGGCTGGATATTTTGCGTAGCAACTCATCTGGCAACGCGGCCCAGTCGGCCGTCATAAAATCCTGGCTGGAAACGGCGCGCAGCGCTATGGTTTCCTGGTAGGTACGCTGGTCGCCCATCACGCCTACGCTGCGCACGGGCAGCAGCACAGCGAAGGCTTGCGCCAGGGCGGCGTGGGGGCGGTTAACCAGCCCGGCTTCCTTGAGCGCGCTGGTGAAGATGGCATCCGCGGCGCGCAAGGCGGCCAGGCGCGGCCCGGTCACCTCGCCCAGGCAGCGCACGGCCAGCCCGGGGCCAGGGAATGGCTGGCGCCATAGCAGATGGGGCGGCAGCCCCAGGCTTTCGCCCACTTTGCGCACCTCGTCTTTGAATAAGTAGCGCAACGGCTCAACCAATTTGAAGTTCATCTTCTTCGGCAGACCGCCCACGTTGTGGTGGGTCTTGATGCGCTCGGCATGCTGGCGCTCGGGGGCACGCGATTCGATCACATCCGGGTAGATGGTGCCCTGAACCAGAAAAGGCGGCAGGCCCAGCTGCTGCGCCTGTGCTTCAAAGACACGGATGAAGCGCTCGCCAATGCGCCGCCGCTTCTCTTCCGGGTCGGTCACACCTTTGAGATCCGCCAGGAACATGGCGGCTGCGTCCACCACCACGAGTTCGATACCCAGCCCACTTTGCAGAGCCTGGATGACTTCCTCGCGCTCGCCCTGGCGCAGCAGGCCGGTATCCACAAACATCGAAACCAACTGGTCGCCGATGGCAGCGTGCACCAAGGCCGAGGCCACGCTGGAGTCCAGACCGCCGCTGATGGCGGAGAGCGCATTGGCGTCGCCCACCTGGGCGCGAATGGCCTGGATCGATTGTTCAACAATGGCCCCCGGGGACCAGGTGGCCGGTGCGCTGCAGATCTCTACTGCGAAGCGACGCAGGATCTCGGCTCCGCCGGGTGTGTGCAGCACCTCAGGGTGGAATTGCACGCCGTAGTAGCCGCGGCTTGCGTCAGCCATGGCGGCGATGGGCGCATTGTTGCTGGCTGCTATTGGAGTGAAGCCGGACGGAGTGCGCTCAATGCGATCGCCGTGCGACATCCATACGGTCTGCTCGCCATCACCAAGCAGCGCGTTGGAACTCAGTGTGCGCAACTGGGCTGAACCGTATTCGCGGTGCTGGCTGGCGGCCACCTGGCCGCCGAGGGCATGGGTCATCGCTTGCATGCCGTAGCAAATACCCAATATAGGCTTGCCGCTTTCGATCACATACTCGGGCAATTGCGGAGCGCCTTCGGCATAGACCGAGGCAGGGCCGCCTGAGAGCACAAAACCCTCCGGCTTGAGGGCAAGTATTTCGTCTGCGGGGGCATCACAAGGAAAGAGCTGGCAGTACACCTGAGCTTCGCGCAAACGGCGGGCAATGAGCTGGGATGTTTGCGAGCCGAAGTCCAGAATAATGATCATGAGCTAGGCAAATTCGATGGCGTCGCCATCCATGTTGGTGATCGCAACCAAAGATACGATGGGTACGCCCAGTACCTCAAGCGCGGCGCGGCCATTCTCAAAGGTCTTCTCGACCAGAGCGCCTACGCCCACGATCTGCGCACCCGCGGTTTGCGCCAGGCGGGCCAAGCCCAAGATGGTAGCGCCGCTGGCCAGAAAGTCGTCAATGATCAGCACCTTCTCGCCGTTCGAAAGATACTCAGGCGAAACGATCAGTTCCACCATGCGGCCCTTGGTGTGTGAGGGCGCCAAGGTCAGGAACACCTGGTCAGGCATGGTGATGGGCTTGTTCTTGCGCGCATACACGACGGGCAAGTTCAGGTGCATACCAGTGGTTACGGCCGGGGCGATGCCCGAAATTTCCGCAGTTAGGATCTTGGTAGCGCCGCTGTTCTTGAATTGCTCGGCGAACTCGCGCCCGCAGGCTTCCATTAGGCCAGGGTCAACCTGGTGATTGATAAAGCCATCCACTTTCAGGATGCCGCCGCCCAGGTTGCGGCCATCTTTGCGAATGCGTTCCTTCAGCGCTTGCATATCGCAGCATTTAACCACAAGTTTGTCTCTTTCCAACGTTAGCCAGCTAAAATTAAGGCTTATGGATCCAGTGAAACTCGTATTGGCTTCCACCTCGCCACGACGCAAGGAATTGCTCTCGCTGCTGGGTCTGCCATTTGAGGTGATGCCCGCTGACATCAATGAGGATGTGCTGACGGGCGAGAGCCCGATGGATTATGTCGTGCGCCTTGCCCAAGGCAAAGCACAGGCCATTGCCGAGCGCTTAGGCGATACGCCGGCAGTAATCATCGCCGCCGACACCACCGTGGTGCACGAGGGCGAGATCATTGGCAAGCCGGTGGATGCAGCGGATGCGGAGCGCATTCTGCGCTCGCTGCGTGGCCGCACCCACCAGGTCTACAGTGGCCTGTGCATGCTGGATACGGCCAGCGGCAGCCAGGCAACCGATCTGGCGCTCAGCCAGGTGCCCATGCGCAACTATTCTGATAGCGAGATGAGCGCCTATATCGCCAGTGGTCAGCCTCTGGACAAAGCCGGCGCCTATGGGATACAAAATACCAGCTTTCACCCGGTAGAGGCCTTTGCCGGCTGTTTTGCGAACGTTGCTGGGCTGCCTCTGTGCCACCTGCTGCGTAACTGGCGGCGCTGGCAGTTGCCCTTGGCAGTTGACCTGCCGGAAGCCTGCCAACGGCATCTGAACTATGATTGCCCCGTAAGCCACTCCATCCTTCAATGGGAGCACTAATGCACGACATATCTATGCGTCGCGTCATTCTCAGCCTGGCACTTATTTCGGTAGTCCTCAGCGCGTGTGGGCTGGGGCCTTCCCAGGCCTTGCCTACGCCCCAGATCAATGTAAGCGCGGCACCGGATGCTGAGCTGGCTGTGCGAACTTACCTGGATGCATGGAACGCAGGGGACTATCCGACTATGTACACGATGCTGACGGCAGAAAGCCGCAGCCAGATCACCGAAGAGGACTTTGTAGCCCGCTATGCAGATGTGGCCACGCAAGCCAACCTGTTCCGCGTGGATTATGAGCTTTTGCAATCTCTGATCAACCCACAAAGCGCCCAAGTTGGCTATCGGGTAACGCTTAATTCTGCAGTCATCGGGCCGATCACGCGCGATACCGCCATTGATCTCAAGCTGGAGAGCGGCAATTGGCGCATCACTTGGGATGAGCGCATCATCCTGCCGGAGTTGGCGGGTGGCAATCGCCTCAGCATGCAGCGCTCTGTGCCGGCCCGCGGGCTGATTTATGACCGCAACGGCAACGTCATCGCCGGCAGCGCCACGGCTGTGGCGGTGGGTGCGTTTCCCAGCTTGATCGAGCAGGAGGATGCGAACCGTGTGATCAGCGAGCTGGCGCGCGTCAGCCGCCGCCCGGTCTCCGAGGTCAGCAGCTTGCTGTTCCCTGAGAATACTGAGGCTCCATACTACGTATCGATCGCTGAAGTGTCTGAAGATGAATTTTTGGCTCGCGCAGGCGATTGGTCTGATCTGTCTGGTATCCGCTTTCAATATTACGACACCCGCTTGTACTACAACGGCGGCCTGGCTCCCCAAACGATAGGCTATTACGCTTCCATTCCAGCCGAGCAAGTGCAGGAATTCATTCCGCGTGGCTATCAGAGCGATGACCGCATAGGCCGCTTGGGGCTTGAGGCGTGGGGTGAGGAGTACCTGGCCGGCACGCGCGGCGGGACACTATATGTATTGAACCCGGCCGGCGAAGTAGTGACCCAGTTGGCCCAAAGCGCTTCTCAACCTTCCGACTCTATCTATACGTCAATTGACAGCGAGCTCCAGCGTCGAGCCCAAGAGGCCATCAAGGATTTCAACGGGGCTGTGGTGGTGCTGGAGCGTGATACAGGCCGCATTCTTGCGATGGCTTCCTCGCCTGGCTTCAACCAGAACTGGGCAGACTTTAACAACTACAACTCAGACTGGAATTCCTATTTCACCTCTGGGGATGACGTCTTCTTCAACCGCGCCACCCAGGGTCAATACCCGCCGGGTTCAATCTTCAAGGTCATCACCTATGCCGCCGCGGTGGAGAGTGGCCAGTTCCAGCCTGACCAGCAAATGGATTGTGTGCAGGAGTGGCACGGCCTGGCTGGCCAGACCCTGATCGACTGGACGCTGGACAAAGAACTGCCCGCCAGCGGCCGCCTGACGCTTGTTGAAGGCATCATGCGCTCGTGCAACCCGTGGTTCTACCAGATCGGTATGGACCTCTATAACGCGGGCTTCAAGAACGCCGTGGCTGAGATGGCACGTGGCTTTGGCCTGGGCTCTGTTACAGGTATCCAGAGCCTCACCGAGGTAGCCGGCTCTGTAGTGGACCCTGAGCCGACTGACGAAGAGACCGGCCGTAACCAGGCCGTGCAGCAGGCCTTTGGCCAAGGCACAACCCTGCTGACCCCGTTGCAGGCTGCGGTGTATACCGCCGCGGTAGGCAATGGCGGCACGCTGTATGTGCCCAGCTTGGTTGACCGTGTGGTCAACGCCAATGGTGATGAAGTGCTGAGCTTCACCCCACAGGTGAATGGCACGCTCCCGATCAGCCAAACCACGCTGGAGACACTGCAGGCCGGGATGCGCCTGGTGGTGGCCGACCCGCGTGGCACTGCCTACCGCCGCTTCACTGGCTTTGGCCTGCCTGTGTATGGCAAGACCGGCACCGCCACGGCGGGCACCGGCCTGCTGCCGCACGCCTGGTTCATCGGATACACCGATGCTGGCCGTGAAAATCAACCGGACATTGCCATCGCCGTGCTGGTCGAGAATGTGGGCGACGGTTCTGATTTCGCCGCACCCATCTTCCGCCGTGTGGCTGGCTACTACTTCTTCGGCAGCCCTGGCCCGCTGTATCCCTGGGAAACCGACTACGGCGTAGTCAACCCGGTCTTCTTCAACCCCATCCTGCAGCAGCAGGCCACCGGCACAGCCGAGGCGGAGGCCACCCAGCAGGCTCAGGAAACACCGGAACCATAAGCGCGCTGATGCAGCTTAGCGGCTTGGTTTTGCGGTCCCAATCTGGCTTCTACGCGGTGGAAACCGCGCAGGGCGAATATCTGGCGAGGTTGCGCGGTCGCCTGAAGCAGGGCCGCCCAACTGGGGATATCGTCGCCATTGGCGACCGCGTAGAGATCCGCGTGGAAGATGGCGCCGAGCCGATGATCGAGTCGGTTGCCCCGCGTCAGCGCGCCCTTGTACGCAAAGACCCGCGCCCCAACGGCGAATATGAACAGGTGCTGATCGCCAACCCTGACCAGGCGCTGTTCATCTTTGCTTGCGCTGACCCCGCGCCCCGCTTGCGCATGCTGGATCGTTTTCTGATCATTGCTGAAGCGCAGGAAATTCCCGCACACATTGTTGCCAGCAAGGTTGATCTGGTAGGCATGCAGAAAGCCCAGGCAACCTTTGGGCACTACGCAGAGCTCGGTTATCCCGTCCATTACACCTCTGTGCAGGATGCCTTGGGAATACAAGAGCTGCGCAGCTTGCTGCTGGGCAAGACTTCTGTCCTCGCCGGCCCCTCGGGCACCGGCAAGTCCAGCTTGATGAATGCGGTGCAGCCCGGGCTTGATCTGCGCGTGGGCGGTGTACAACAAGGGTCAGGTAAGGGGAAGCACACTACAGCCGAACGCCTGATGTACAAACTGGAGGGGGGCGGCTATGTTGCTGATACACCGGGTCTGAAAGCCCTGGCCTTGTGGGACATTCAGCCGGAGGAATTGGACGGCTATTTCCCTGAGATCAAGCCGCTTATCCATAGCTGCCACTATCGCGGCTGCCGCCACCTTGAAGAACCGGATTGTGCGGTGAAAACGGCTGTAGAAGCTGGAACCATTCACCCTGCGCGCTACGAGTCCTACAGAGCTTTGCGAGAGGGCTCCAAAGAGTAAAAAATCGCCTGCATTGCAGGCGATTTTTTGTTATTCGTTGTATTCCCCGCGCTCTTCGTGGGCCCGGCGGTCCCGGTGGCGCCGCTCCAAGCCGATCATGGCAATGCCAATGATGCCAAAGAGCAAGCCGGCCAGCGAAACACCGTAGCTCAGGAACGCAAGGAAGAAGTTGATCTCCACAATGCGCAGGATGAACAGCCACGGCATGATGAATCCAAACAGGACCATCAAGAAGCCGTAGATCAGATACTGCTTAGCGCTGAGCCTCAGCAAGTTTCACCTCGAGTTCCGGGTCGTACAACCAGCACGAAGTCAGGTAATTGGCCTCAGGAGAGACTTCGGGCGGGTCTTGAAGGTTGCACAGACCCTCCATAAAGTGCGAGCAGCGCGGGTGGAAGCGGCAGCCAGAGGGCGGCTTCACCAGGCTGGGCGGCTCGCCGGGGGGCACATCTTTGTAGTGCAGCGCATTGTTGGCGTCGGGATCAGATGTAGCGGCCAGCAAGGCTTGTGTGTACGGGTGGCGGGCGTTCTTGAGCAGCGCCTCCATCGGGGCTTTCTCGATCAGCTGGCCGGCATACATCACAAAGATGCGCTCAGAGAAGTAGCGCACAGTCGAAAGGTCATGCGTGATGTAGATTACGGCCAGTTTGTGGCTTGCCTGCAGATCACGCAGCAGCTTGAGGATCTCTACGCGCACCGAAGCGTCCAGCATGGAGACAGGCTCGTCGGCCACGATCAGCTTGGGCTCCAGGATCATGGCGCGGGCAATCACAACACGCTGGGCCTGGCCGCCACTGATCTGGTGAGGGAACTTGGGTAGCACCTCGGCTTGCGGGGTGAGCTTGACCTCTTCCATCACTTTGTGGATGCGGCGCATGCGCTCTTCTTTGTCCTTGATGCCGTGAATGATCAGCGGCTCCTCAAGGATGCGCTCAATGGTCATGAAAGGAGCCAGGGAGCCGAACGGATCCTGTTGCACGTAGCCGATCAGCGAACGATACCATTCCAGATCCTGGCGGTTGAAGTTGCTAATGTCGCGGCCTTTGAAGACGATCGAGCCTTCGGTGGGGGTGTTGAGGCCCAGGATCGTCTTCATCAGGCTGGATTTGCCACAACCACTTTCACCTACGATGGCGATCGCTTCGCCCTCGTGCAGATCAAAGGTTACGCCGTCTACCGCGCGCACATAACCGGCGTTGCCGAAGCCAAAACGGCGCAACTCGAACCATACGCGCAGGTTCTTAACCGAAAGCAACGGAGCGTTGGGATCTTCGTTCTTGTTTGCCGCGGCCTGCGCCGCGGAGTTCTTCTTTGTAGCCATTTAGTTTTTGCGCTCCTTGCTACCGGGTTCGTACAACCAGCACTTCACGTAACGCCCCTCAACTTCAAACAGCGGGGGGTCCTGACTGCATTTTTCAAAACGCTTGGGGCACCGCTCCGCAAAGCGGCAACCCGCGGGAGGATTGATCAAGCTGGGGGGTTGGCCGGTGATGAACTCCGGCTCAACCGTTTCGCGTAAGCGCGGCACACTCGCCATCAGCTTCTGCGAATAGGGGTGCAGCGGCTGGGTGAAGAAGCGAGCCGAGTCGGCGTCTTCAACGATCTGGCCGGCGTACATCACCACCACGCGGTCAGCCAACTCGCTGGAGGTGGCGATATCGTGGGTGATCAGGATGAAACTGGCGTCGGTCTCTTTCTTGACCCGCTTCAGAAGGTTCATGATGTTGGCCTGGGTCAGCAGGTCCAAGGCGGAAGTCGGCTCGTCAAGCGTGATCAGCTTGGGATTAGTGACCAAGGCCATGGCAATCGCCACGCGCTGGCGCATACCGCCGCTCAGCTCAAACGCGTAGCGGTCAAGGAAGTCTACCGGCACGCCCACTTTGCGGAACATATCCGTGGCCTTCTCCAATGCCTCAGCCTGGGTCATGCCGTAGTGAACGATCAGCGGTTCTGCCACCTGCTCACCCACGCGCAGCACAGGGTTGAGCGAGTTCATGGCTGCCTGCGGCACCATGGAGATCTTGGCCCAACGAATGTCCTGGCGATAGGTCTCATCATCCATGGCCATAGTGTCTTGGCCATCCAGATACACGCGGCCGCTGTACTCTTCAATGTTGCGGGGCAGCAAGCGCAGCAGAGCCTTGGCGAAGGAGGTCTTGCCGCAGCCTGACTCGCCGATCACCACCACAGCCTGATTTGAAGGCATTTCAAACTGCACCTTGTCCACCGCCTGCACGACGCCTTTGGCGGTACGGAAGGACAGGGTAAGGTCTTCTACTTTGAGTAGTGTGTTGTTCGTCATAAGGAATGAATCGTCTTTCTTCTCGGTTTTTTAGATGTCACGCAAGCGAGGATTGAAAATGCGGTCCATCGCAAAACCTACCAGCGCGAAACCCAGGCCGGTGATGATCAGAAGGATCGCAGGCTCCAAGATCCAGTAATAGAAGCCATTGTACACAGCACCACCGGTGCCCCACGCCTCATAGATGATCTTGCCCCAGGTAGGCAGCACGGGGTCGCCCAGGTTCAGGGATGCCAGAGTGGCTTCCAGGAACACGAAAGAGGGTACGCCCAGCACCAGCCCGGGGATCAGCAATGGGGTCACGCGCGGGATCAAGTAGCTGAAGATGATGCGAGAGCTTGTGGCACCATAGGAGCGGGCCGCCTCAATATAAGGCGACTCTTTCACCTGCATAAAAATGGCGCGGTAGCTCTTAATGGCGCCGCTGAAGATACTCAGCAGAACTGTGGCGCCAAGAATGGTCGTAATACTCTTCGAGTAGAAGGTGCCAATCATGATCAAAATGCTCAGGATTGGCAGATTGAGGTTGATCTCGGTGATGCGCTGGATCAACTCGTCTACCCAGCCGCCGTACCACACGCCCAGGGCGGCAAAGATGATCGCTGCGATGGATGTGCCGAAGGAAGCAACCAGGCCAAAAGCCAGCGCGATGGGAACGCCCCACAGAATGCCGATTGTCAGGTCGCGGCGCTGGTGGTCAGTGCCGAACAGACCATATACCTTGCCGTGGATGACCACATCTGCTTTGGAGATTGACGAATCATTCTCAAAAGTCAGGTAGTCGATCACGATCTGGTATTGGCCTTTGAGTACATCAACCGCTTCCGTTTCCGGGTTGTCAAACAGGCCGATTTCAGGGCTCAACCCGCCAAGGCGGCGACTTAGCTTGGTGTCCTGGGTGGCGCGATAGCTAAAGTTATAGCCAATGCCTTGCTCCATAAGGCGAATTTCACGCCCGTCCGGAGTGACCCAGAAGATGCTCACGAACGGATTGCGCGTGGCATAGCGGGATGTGAAGCTAAAGACAACGTCCTGCGGGGCAAAATCCGCGGTGTAGTTGAAGTTGTACACCAAAACGCGGTTCTCGCCTTCCGCACGCTCATTCACCTCGGTTTGCACAGACTCGTCTGCCATTGTCAGAACGATGGTCTCGGGAAGCTTCTTAGAGCGGAAGAGATTGGTCCACGCTGGCGGTACGGTTTTGGGGTTCTGGCCCCAGATCGCTTCCCCGCCGCGCCATAGGCGGATAGCCTCATCGCGCGGGATGATGATCACCGTGAGAATTGACACGATGAACAGGATCGCGATGAGCGCTAGGCCAATAATGGCGCTGGGGTACTTGAGGAGCTGTTGAAAGCCCTTGATTATTCCTTGCATCTTCGATTCACCTTGTTTTTCTTAGTTTTAGCTGCCAATTTTCACACGCGGATCAACCAAGGCGTAAACGAAGTCGAGTACAAAGACCGTGATTGCCAGAAGATACGCATAGATGATGGTTAATGCCACGATCACCGGAGTGTCGTAAAGACCGATCGCAGTGATGAAGGTGCGGCCCAGGCCGGGCCATTGGAAGACGCCTTCAGTAAGGATCAGGCCAGTCCAAAGGCCGATGACAAGCAAGGCGAAGCTAGTGATGATGGTAGGTAGGGTGGGGCGAAGGATGTAGCGGTACTGAATGTCGCGGTCACTCAAGCCCTTTGCCTTGGCCATTTCAACATAGTCTTCGCTGGAGTAGATCAGGAAGAATGTACGCCAGTTATAGATACTGATGAAGAGGTTGCTAAGAATGATGGCCATAGTGGGCAGGATCAAGTGCTTGCCAACATTCAGTATGTAGCCCAGCTGGTCGCGTGGTGGCGGGGAGTCGATCATGCCGCCAAAGGGAAGCCACCTGAATACCGCCGCGAAGAGAAGGATTAAGAATAAGCCATAGAACCATGAAGGCGCCGATGAGGTTGGTGAGAAACCAATGATTAGCTTGTCCCAGAAATTGCCGTAAGAGCGAGACAGCATGAGCGCCAAAGCAATACTGCCAAAGAACAGTATCAGATTGGATGCACCTACCAACAAGAGTGTTGGCCCCAGGCGGTCAAGGATGATTAGCTTCACCTGGCGCGAGCCCGTATCGCTGGCCATTAACTGCGCCGTACCAAAGTCCATGCGGATGGCGTTCCACAAGAAGGTCAGGCTGCGCACAGCAAACGGCTTGTCCAGGCCGTAGCGCTTTTCGGCGCGCTCAACCTGGGCAAGAAAGAATGCATTTTTCTCTGCAGGATCCATCTGTTGGTAGTTCTGATCGGCACGCAGTTGCTGGCCGATAAACTCGCGGATCTGACCGCGCACAATCTGGTCCACGTAACCGCCCATGTTGGCGATCAGAATGGTCAGGTACACAGCAACAACTACGCTCAGAAAGATGCTGGCAAATTTGAGCAGGGTGTACTTTGCCACACGTGCAAATGTGCTGTTCTTGCGCTTGGGACTCGTGGTTTGTTCCTGAGGTACGCCTTGCGGCGCCTCAAGTTCGGGCGTAGTTACACTCATCAATTTCTCCTTGCTTCCGTGTGAAGCGGGGCGGAATGCCCAAATAATATACCAAAAAACCCAATGCCTATAATGAGAATCCTTTTCAACAAGCGGAAGGATAGTCTACTTTTAAAAGCAACAGCGGCAGGGCCTAGGCCCTGCCGCTGTTTTTGAGCTTTAGCTACTTCTACTCTGTTGGCCGATTACTCGGTCACAAAGTCGAAGGTGGCGAAGGCCGGGATGCTGACCGGGATGGCAACAACAGCAACTTCCAGCTTGTTGGAGCCAGCGCCGAGAGCAGACGTAGAAGCACTACTCAGGGTGACGACGTAATGGCCGTCAGCGCTCAGCTCAGCTTCGCCGGTCTCAACCAGTGCGCCTTCTGCGTTGTACAGCAGGTAGCTCACGCTCGAGATCTCGTCGGCCGGGTAAGGTGCGCCGTCGAAGGACACCAGAACGTCGAAGGTGGCCTCTTCACCCACGGTTACGCGGGCAGAGCCATCGATCTCAGCAGTGGCGACCTTGGGAGCCGCGAAAGCGGACCACTTGTCAGCCAGGTCGGTGAAGTTCGGGTTGTGTACCAGAACGGCGGTCTTCTCCACCAGCAGAGCCTGCTCGAGGATGTAAGGACCAACACCAGACCAGACGTGACCGTACGTGCCGTAGAAGTCCAACAGGTTGTTGTAACGAGCGGTAGCTTCTTCAGCAGTTACGAACGCGCCCATGGTGGCGGCGAAAGGAATGTGACCTTCGTCAGCACCACGCTGCAGGTAAGAGGCCAGCACTTCCAGGCTGGGGCCACCAACGAAGTTGGTCTGCTCCACCTCGGCTTGAACGGCCTTGTCCGGGGTGTAGGCGAGTTCGCCTTCAGCCTCGGCCCAGTTGGCAGCCGCAATGGCGTGCCAACCAGCATTACCGTAACCGTACTCCGGCCACAGGGTGGCGGCGTTAGCGCCAGCGATCAGCTCAGCGTCCTGAGTCCACACATCGGTGTAGTACTCAACCGTCAGCGGGTCGGTGGAAACGATGCGCCAGCCCTTGAAGCCGCCCTTGAACGCAGCCAAACCACCAGCAGCGGCCGCATCGTAGATGGGGCTGCCTTCAGTGCCGGTGGCGAAGGTCATGATCATGGGCATCACGAAGTCAGCCACAGTCATTGGGCTGCCGTCGTGCCAGGTGCGGTCGTACAGCTCAGCGGGGTAGTGAACCACGGTCTTGATCAGGGAGCTCAAGCCGTCGGGGTGAGCCTCACCAACAGTGATGAAGGTCTCGGTCTCCGGGTTCCAGTCGATCCAGGCATCCGCCGGGACCTCGTTGCCGTCAACAAAGCTCAGGTCAACCCAGTCGTAGGTGGTGCCGATGGGCAGGCCTTCCTGCGCGTACACTTCAGCGCTTTCGAGGCGCTGCGGCAGGGGGATACCGGTGTGCGGGTTCAACAGCACAGCGGAGTCACGGGTCAGCAACTGCCACTGGTTGTCGTAGGTCCAGTTGCTACCACCGATCGGGTTGGCGGGTTCGACGAAGATGTCAGGGGTACCCCATTGCAGGGTGCCACCCTCTTGGTCGTCGAAGCGCAGGGTGAAGGTGGTCAGCGGGTTGATGTCAACGCCAGCGGCCAAGTCAAAGGCCACGGAAACGTTGGGCTGCCACGGGCTGAAGGCCTGGCCGTCGATCAACCAGACGTGCAGAGCAGCGTCAGCAGCGTATTGCAACGCTTCGCTGATCATCGCCTTGCGCTCATCCAGGTTCGAGTAGTTGGCGTTGGCCAGGTCATTGGCCAGGGCGCGGTACTCAGGAGAGATCTGGTGCTCGAAGGACTGCCATAGCGTGGTGAAGCCGTAGGCGCTGTCCGGGGATTCAAAGAACTGGAAGTCAGCAGCGTCATCACGGGTGATACCACCAACGCCCCAGGCGCCGGTGTAGATGTGCCACAGACCGTCCGGAGCGTTACCGCTCACCCACAGGGCGGCCAACTCAGAAGAGGTGCCGTACTGGCGGGTCACAGTGAAGCCGATGGACTCGAGCTGGTTGGAGATGTAGTCGCCAACCGGAACACGGGTGCCGTCGGAGTCAGTGCGGATCAAGAAGATGATGTTGACCGGGGAGCCGTTGTAGCTCCACTTGCCGTCGACCATCGTGGCGCCCATGGCTTCCATCTCAGCGGAGATGGCGGCAGCGGCGCCCTCAGGGTCGTAGCTCAACTGGGCCTCAAGGCCGCGAATCACGTCAACGTGGCGAGCGTAGTCGGGGAACGCGGACACAAACGAGAAGAACTTCGGAGTGCCCAGGCCGCCGTACACTTCCTGGTTGATGTAGTCACGGTCGATGAGGTTGTTCATCGCCTTGCGGATCGTGGCGTTGGTGAAGGGGTTTAGAGTGCCGTTCAGGAACTCCACGCCACCCACCTCGGCCGTGGCCGGGTTGAAGGTCAGCTCGTAGTAGATACCGTACTGGAACGAGCGCTCCAGGCCAGCTGCGTCAGCAGCCTGCACATCCTGCGGGCGGGAGAGGTTCGAGGTATAGATGTCGATGTCGCCGGCTGCAATCTGGGTGATTGCAGAGTCGGCGCCCACGATCTTCATACCGATCTCATCCAGCCAGCCACCCACGCGGGTGGTAGCAGGAGGGGCTTCAGTTGCCGGGGCTTCAGTGGCTTCGACCGGTGCTTGAGTGGCCGTAGCGCTGGAGCTCGGCTGGCACGCGCCCAGCACCAAGCTAGCGACTAGCAGGATGCTGAACAGCGCCAAAATGCGATTGCGTTGCATGTGTTCTCCTCCGTAAAAAATTTGACTAAGTTGGTTAGGCAGGTAATTCAGTGCTTCTGGTGAGTACCACCTCCTTTGATTTAGATTAGGCTTACGCCTTTAGCTGACAAACACAAAAAAAGCACAGCCAGCTATTGCCGCAAAACGAATTGCGAGCCCTGGTAGTACAGATTTTCATTATAGGGCTTTAATTGTGGAATTGTGCCACAGATTCGGCAGAATCTAATAATTAGTTGGCCGGGTCGATTTCCTTAATGAGAGAAGGCAGCTGGGCCAAAGAGGCGATTTGGGCGTCTGGTTTGATGGTTTGGGCGTGGTCACGGTTGGCTGGGGTATCCGCCCGCCGGGTCAGCCAAATGCTGTAGAGCCCGGCATTGCCGGCCCCCAGAACATCCGCTCCCAGCGTATCGCCCACCATGGCAGCCTGGCTGGCTTGAAGGCCAAGACGCTCCAGGGCCAGGTTGAATATGCGCGGATTGGGCTTGCGCACCCCACAGGCGGCTGAGCTGAGCACCAGGTCAAAGTATGGGCGTAGCCCGGTGTTATCCACCAGGGTTTGGACATCCTCGTCGTCTCCGGCGTTTGAAATAATCGCCAGCTTGTATCCAGCCCCTTTGAGAGTTGTAAGGGTGGGCAGCGTGTCATCTTCCAGAAGCCAATGGGCCTGTGACGCTGCATACAAGGCGCGCAGGGCAGGCAAGAGCTGTTGCTGACTCACATCGGGATACCCCAGGTCAGCTAGCAGGGTTTTCAAAACGTAGGCAGTTGTATGCTCCACAAACTCTGCTTCTCGTTGGGCATAGTAGTCATTCAGACGAGAACGAAACTGAAGCAGGAACTTGGGCGTGTCAAGCACAAAACCTTCGCCTTGCAAGTGGGCCAGTAATTGCGCATCAGCCTTTTGCTGCACCTGGGGCCAGGCACCGTCAAAGTACAGCAAGGTATTGCCAAGGTCAAAGAAAATGGCTTCAAGGCGTTGGGTGCTCATGGATGGTCCCATTGTTCTACAACGAATAACCCCCCGTCAGTTGTTTCGTGTCACATTCTAAAAAAAGCGCCCGCTTTGTGAGCGGGCGCTTTTATGGTTAGTCTTCTTCTGCTACAGGCAGAACTTCAATGTCTACCCAGAACCAGGAGCGGGCGTTGTTGCCAATACCAAAGATGACGCCATCGCCGCGCAACATCCAATAGCCCTTGTAAAAGCCAGAGCGATCGGGGGCGCGCATGCTCACTTCCACCATGGCGTAATCGCCAGGCGGGATCTCACGGTCGGTGAATTCCACAACGGTTTCAGCGCCCATCAGGTCACCCTGAGTCCAGATGACGGCGAAGTCGCGCTTCCATGTGCAGGAGCCGGTGTTCTTGAGACGCCATACCTTAGTGAACGGGATGTTGGCGTAGATCTGAACACCATCCGGGTGAGACTCCCACTCCAGGTTGGCGCGCAAGCAAGGAATGCCAGAGGTGCTGGGTTGCTGTTGCTGAGCCTGGGTGGGGAATGGTGTGGGGGTAACGCCGCCCTCTGGAGTAGCCGTGGGGGTGGGCGGTTCAGGCGTGAAGGTGGGCGTCGGCGGAATCGGGGTGAAAGTGGCTGTAGGCGGGGCAGCCGCGGCGGTTTCGGTGAGCGCCTGGAAAGCGATCTGGGCTGCCTCAGTTAGCACCGCATCTGTATTGGAAGCAGAGCCGCCGCCACAAGCGCTAAGCAAAACTGCGCCAGCCAGCAGCACAAGGATCAAAGTCTTTTGGGTATTTCTCACAACAGCACCTCAAATTTTTGGCGTAAGAGCAAAAATTATATCCCCCGCTATAGCGGTTAAGGATTCTCTCATTCGTTTACCATTTAAGGCCGTGGGGGCTGAAAGTTGGGTGCCGCCATACTCCACTCAGGTTGTTGGGCTGAGCCACCCGCAGCGACGTATAGCTGGTAATCGCTGCTGAGACAATTGCGAGCATTCACGGCGCGCTCCAGGTTCATGACAATTACGTATGTGCGCTCGTGCCCGCTACTATCCAGGCTGACTTCACCATTCCACATCGGGTAGACGAAACTTTCACCTTCGGCAATGCCAACAACCGCCCCCAGCATTCCCTCGGTGTTCAGGGTGACAGTGATGGCTTGCTGGAAAGGCAGTTCAACGTAGTCCGCGCCGAGTTGGTGCACGCCATCGGTGGGCGTGAACCAGTCATCCAGCACAGCAGAACCCTCCATAGCAACGGTGGGATAACGCAAGCCTTCTTCAAAGTTGCGCGTGAGCAGTGCTACGCTGTAATCAAGGAATACATCTTCGAAAGTTGTGTCGTATTCGGCCAGCAAGGCGTCCCAGGCATCATAGCCATCGAGATCGATAATGTGCTCCCAGAGGCGCAGCACAATATCGTGCCCGTACTGCTCGGAGAGATGGCGCATAAAGATCCACATCCCGTACCAGCGGTCAAGATCGTCATCGTGCTGTTCGCCGCCCTCGGCGAGCTGGCACGAGTCGGGTGACTTCATGACCGAGTCGAGGCTGAATATCGGATCATTGACGCTGTCGAACAGCTCTTCCTCGATCCATGTGGAGGTGGCCTCCCAGACCCAGTCGTGCGGCTCCTCGCCGTCATAGCCGAACTGGATCGCGTGGTGGAACTCGTGGGCAGCTGTGCTGCGCATGTAATTCAAGGCATCTTCGGGATAGCTTCCGTCTTCTTCGTAGTCGTAGTCTTCCAGATAGTCATTGTCCAAAACGATGTGAGTATGCGTTGAGGTTTGTTCGATGAGCGGGCTGTTGGGGTTGTCGCCAATGACGGGGTTGTCATAGTCCGAGTCGGTATAACCCGCGTAATCTTCGTCCATGATGTTCATCAGGTAGACGTCATAGCGGTCATCGCCGCCCAGGCCGAAGTCTGGTGGGGGAGCGGCCCAGCCGAAGTGATCTATGGAGGCGAACCAGGAATACTCCATGGCGCGAGCGACTTCGATAACGTAATCCGGATGGCCGCTGCCGGTGCTCTCGGCGGAGGGAACACCATCTTCGCCGTCCCAGGTGTAGTGGATGCGGAAGTTCTCCGTATCGAGGACATACATTGTGCCGCTAAGTCTGGGGCGGTCATGGTCGCTGGGGCTGAGGGTGGGCGGGTCAATGATCAGGTCGGGCAGCAATTGCAGGCCGTCGAGGCGTTCACTGGTGATGATGGGCCGGGTTTGGGTGGCTTGCGGGGTTGGACGCAGGTTGAGCTCGAGGTCGCGCTCAGCTTCCGGAGCGCCTAGGAGCGTGCGGCAGGCGATGCTGGTGAGCAGGAGGGCGCTGAAGGCCAGCGAGAGGGCGCGAGGAGAGCGGGAGCGATGCATTGTGATTTCTCGGCTTTCTGGATGGATGGGATTCAGTGTACTGGCGCAGCAGATGCTGCGCCAGTACACAAGGTGGGAAACTGAGGGTGCATTGCATCGCTAGCGATGCAATGCAAAAGACTATTCGATGACGGTGTTGGTCTGCTCGTGCATGTAGAGCGGCAGGTAGTAGTGGCCGCCGGCGCCCTTTCCGGAGGAGCCGGAGCCCTTCCAGCCGCCGAAGGGCTGGAAGCCAGGCCAGGCGCCGGTGCTGGCGCCCTGCGGGCGGTTGGCGTAGGTGACGCCGGCCTCGATGTTCTCGAAGAACCACTTGGACTCATCAGCGCTGCCGTAGAAGCCCGCGGTGAGACCAAAGTCGACATCGTTGGCGAGGGCCATGCCTTCGTCGAGGCTCTTGATCTTGTGCACCATGGTGATGGGCAGGAACATCTCCTGCTTCCAGAGCTTGTGATTGGTGGGAACGTCGGTGACGATGGTTGGCTCGCAGAAGTAACCCCTGCCGAAGTCGCCATCGGTCAGCACGCGGCCGCCGGTGGCAATCGCGCCGTTCTGGGACAGATCTTCCGTCCAACCCTTGTAGTTGTTGTAGGCGCCCTCGTTGATGACGGGACCCATGAAGGTGTCTTTGAGCGTGGGGTCGCCCACCTTGAGGGTCTTGGTCACAGCCAGCAACTTCTCGAGCAGCTGGTCGTAGACGGGTTCTTCTATATAGATGCGCGAGCCAGCGGAGCACTTTTGCCCCTGCAAGCCGAAGGCTGAGCGATAGAGACCCTGCGTGGCGCGCTCCAGGTCAGCATGGCGCGAAACGATGACGGGGTTCTTGCCGCCCATCTCGAGCAGGATGGGGCGGGGGTAGCGGCCATTGGCAAAGGTGCGGTAGATGTGCATGCCGACGTTGTAGGAGCCGGTGAAGGTGAGGCCGGCAGTGCGCGGATCATCCACCAGGGCCTGGCCAGCGATGGCGCCGTCGCCCGTGACGTAGTTGACCACGCCATCGGGGAAGCCGGCGTCACGGAAGACCTCGGCCAGCAGGCGTGAGGCCCAGGGCGTGTCTTCGGCGGGTTTCATGACGACGGTGTTGCCGGCGACCAGCGCGGTGCCAGCCGGGCCGGCGGTGAGGGCGAAAGGAAAGTTGAAGGGGCTGATGACGACCCAGACGCCGTAGGGGCGCAGGCGGTTGGTGTTGGTGGCTTTGTAGCCTTTGAGCGGGTCGACGCCCATGGGGCGGATGAAGCCGTTGTTGGCCTCCATCTGGTCACAGGCGTAGTAGAAGAAATCTGCGGCTTCAGAGACGTCACCCAGGGCTTCCATGCGGTTCTTGCCGACTTCGATGGAGACGACTGCGGCGATGTCAAAAATGCGCTCGGTGATCAGGTCGGCCGCTTTGCGGACGAGGGTAACGCGCTCCTGCCAAGGGCGGCGGCCCCAGTCTTTGGACGCGGCGTAGGCGGCTTCCATTGCGGGGGCGACTTCGGCGGCGGTGGCTTCCTGAAAGGTGCCCAGCAGCCAGTCAGTGTTGATGGGAGAGCGGTCTTCGAACTTGGCGGCGGCGCGCACATCCTTGCCGTTGATGAACATGGGGTGCTCCTGGCCTAAATTGCCTTTTACCTTGGCAATGGCGGCCTCGAAGCGGGTGTGCAGATCCTCCGGGGGATCGTACATGGTGGCATAGGTGAGTCGGAATTTACCCGGGTCTGACATTATGTTTGCTCCTTGGACACAGCTGTTGGGGAACCTTGGACAGGATGTGAAGTATAGCCCAGCTACTTGTACCCCTCCTGAAAGTTATTAGTTTTTGGAGGGGTGGGGGTCTCCACTAACAACTACTAACAACTAACAACTTTCTGTTCCGAGTTACTAGGTTTGAGCACAGAGTCAATCTAGTGCTTGAATGACCTAAAGGATTCCTCGGCTTTGAGGACTTGTGTATTTGTGGTTCATTAGGGTGCCGCCTCGGAATGACGGGGCTTCCTGGCTTGGGGATTGCTTCGTCCGGCTGCGCCGTCCTCGCAAAGACGGATGGGCACGTTGGGAAATTGTGCGCAGGCAAGCCTGCGCCTCGCAATGACGGATAGGCGTATTTTCGCATGCTGTGCTCCCCTGCCTGTATAGGAGTGATAGTACAGGTAGGTGCAAAAAAGGAGTGGGTTTTGGGCCTGAATGTCAATGAACTGGGTTTGATTGCGGAAAGATGCACAAACGGTGCACTTGTGTTACAATGCGGTTTATCTGTAAATCTGCCGCAAGGTGAATCTTTTTTGCGGTAATCAGGACAAAGAGACCCAATACGCATGGAACAAAACTGGCTTTTTATTGGCGTGTTCGTTGCAATTGCGGGAGTTTTCCCTCTTTTGCCGATCATTATTGCGCAGATCCTGGCCCCGCGCAAACCCAACCACATCAAGCTTGAGACCTACGAATGCGGTATGGAGACGGTGGGCGACACCTGGGTGCAGTTCAAGGTGCAGTACTACATTTACGGCCTGGTTTTCCTGATCTTTGATATTGAAACTGCCTTCCTGTACCCGTGGGCTGTGGCTTACGGCGTGCTGCCGATGTTTGCGGTTGTTGAAGGCGTGATCTTCATCCTGATCCTTGCGGGCGGCCTTTTCTACGCCTGGCGCAAGGGTGCCCTGGAATGGTCTTAAAGGCTGCTACAGCTACGCTGTTCAGCCTTTTTATTTGAGCACACAGAGGAAATGTAATGTCTTTTTGGACAGACCCGATCTTAGTAGCAAACGAGTGGCTGACAGGGCTGCTGACCGACCTGTTGCCCGAGGCCTGGGCGACCCTGATCGGCACCATTATTGGTGTGGTGGTGGTCTCATCCTTTGGCCTGATCCTGGTGATCTTCCTGATCTGGCTGGAGCGCAAGGTGGCGGCCCGCTTTCAAGACCGCATTGGCCCCAACCGGGCCGGCCCTTACGGCTTGCTGCAGACGATCGCTGACATCGTAAAGCTGCTTACTAAGGAAGACAGCATCCCTGAGAAGGCGGACAAGCTGACCTTCAACCTGGCGCCGATCGTTTCGATGATCGCAGTGTTGCTGATCTGGGCGGTTATTCCGTTTGCGCCTGGCTGGATCGGCACCGATCTGAACGTGGGCGTGCTGTACATCGCCGCGGTGGGGTCTTTCGGTATTCTCTCGATCCTGATGGCAGGCTGGGCGTCCAATAACAAATACGCGCTGCTAGGCGCTTTCCGCGCCGTGGCGCAGCTGATCTCCTACGAAGTGCCGATGCTGCTGACCCTGCTGGTGCCGGTGTTGCTGGCGCGCAGCATGGGCATGATGCACATGGTGGAGGTGCAGAGCACCTGGTTCATTGTGCTGGCCCCGGTGGCGGGCGTCATCTTCCTGGTCTCCTCGATCGCTGAGGTTGGCCGCACTCCGTTCGATCTTATTGAAGCTGAATCCGAAATTGTGGCCGGTTACCACACTGAGTACACCGGCATGAAGTTTGGCCTGTTCTTTGCGGCTGAGTTCCTGCATGCGTTCACGGTGGGTGTGCTGTTCGCCATTCTGTATCTGGGCGGCTGGCGTGGCCCGGGCGCTGAGCAGTATCCGATCCTGGGCGTTATCTACCTGATGGCAAAGGCCAGCATTGGTTATTTCATTGTGATGTGGGTTCGCAGCACGCTGCCGCGCATCCGCATTGACCATATGCTGGACCTGAACTGGAAGGTGCTGACGCCGATCTCGCTGGCCTTGCTGATCGCAACGGCGGTGCTGGACAAGCTGTTCGCCGAGACGGCGCTACGCGTGCCGACCCTGCTGGCCGGCAACCTGGTGGTGCTGGCGTTGAGCTGGTTGCTGTTGCGAGGTATGTCTCGCAAGGCGCGCCGCGAACGCCAAGTCTTCAAGAAACGCCCGGAGGCCCGTGCGGTTTAGCCGTAGCGCGCCTTTTGTGATGGAGCCAAACGCATGACTGCAATGCAAGGTGTCTTTCTTTTCGCTGCCGGCCTGATCCTCTGGGCCGCTTTTATGATGGTGACGCGCCAGAACCTGGTGCACGCCGCCTTCTACTTGATCATGGCGCTGTTCGGCGTGGCGGTGATCTTTGTGCTGCTGGACGCCGGCTTCCTGGCGGTGGTGCAGGTGCTGGTGTATATCGGTGCGATCTCGATCATCATGATCTTTGCGGTGATGCTTACCCGCGGCGATGTTATTGAAGAAGCCCCAGTAAACAAGAACTATGGCTGGGCATTGCTGCTGGCGGCCCTGTTCGCCTTTGGCCTGATCATTCTGATCGGCCAGTGGCCGGCGGTGGCCAGCCTGGCGGGCGAGATCGACACCAGCCGCGATCTGGCGGCTGAGCTGGGCGTGGCCCTGGTATCGCCTGAGGGTTTTGTGATCCCGTTCGAAGTGGCTTCGGTACTGCTGTTGGCGGCCCTGGTGGGCTCGCTACTGGTGGCCCGCCCGCAGAAGAAAGGTAAGTAAGCGACGCTATGATCCCGCTTTCCTGGTACCTGGTGCTGGCCGCCCTGCTGTTCTGCATTGGCCTGTATGGTGTGCTGGCGCGCAAGAACGCCGTGGCTATTTTGATGGGTGTTGAGCTGATGCTTAACGCGGTAAACATCAACCTGGTGGCCTTTTGGCGCTATTTCACGCCTGACCTGATTGCTGCGCATGCTTTTGTAGTGATCGTGTTTGCCATTGCTGCCGCTGAAGTGGCGGTTGGCCTGGCCCTGATCATTTCCATCTACCGCCGCCGCAAGACCGTGGCCGCGGACGAAATCAACTTGATGAAGTGGTAAGCAATGCCGACTGAAACTTTGATCTGGCTTATTCCGCTCCCGCCGCTGCTGGCGTTCTTCCTTATTCTGCTGTTCACGCGTAAGAACAACGCCCTGAGCCATACGGTGGGCGTTGTGGCGGCGGCCACCTCGTGGCTGCTCGGTATGCTGGTGTTCTTCGCCGCAGTTGGCATTGACCACTTCGGCGAGCACCCGTTCCATTCTGCCATCGCGTGGCTGCCCACGGGCGAGACCGTCTTCAACATTGGCGTGATGATCGACCCGCTGAGCGCGGCCGTGCTGTTCTTTGTGGCCTGGACCGTGCTGATGATCTTCATCTACAGCATTGGCTATCACAACTTTGGCGCTCCCAAGGGTGACCATGACAAGCCGGGCCTGCCGCCGCACGGCGCGGAGGATCATGGCCACCATGTGCCCTCGGTGGAGCCGATGTACTCGCGCTTCTTTGCCTTCATTGCCCTGTTCGCCTTCGGCATGTATACGCTGGTGGTATCTGACAACCTGCTAACCCTGTTCGTGGGTTGGGAGATCATGGGCTTGTGTTCGTACCTGCTGATCGGCTTCTGGTACGCCAAGCCTTCGGCACGCGATGCGGCCAAGAAGGCGTTCCTGACCACCCGTATCGGTGATGTGTTCATGCTGCTTGGCATTGTGGCCCTGTACTCGGCCACCGGCACGCTGAACTTCCACGAAATTTTGCGCAACGAGAATATTCTGCACATGCTGGCCAGCTCGCCCAGCGGCGTGTTGGGGCTTTCGGCGGCTGGCCTGATCGGCCTGCTGCTGTTCATTGGCACGGTGGGCAAGTCTGCCCAGTGGCCGCTGCACGTGTGGCTGCCGGATGCGATGGAGGGCCCGACCCCGGTCTCGGCCATGATCCATGCGGCCACGATGGTGTCGGCCGGTGTGTACATGGTGCTACGCATGTTCCCGCTGCTCTCGGCGGGCTGGCACCACGGCGACCCGCTGACCACCACCATGACGGTGATGGCGTTCTTTGGTGCCTTCACGGCCATTTTTGCGGCCACGATCGCCCTGGCACAAAAGGACATCAAACGCGTGCTGGCTTACTCCACCATTTCGCAGCTGGGCTTCATGATCGCGGCCCTGGGCATTGGTGCGTATGTGGCGGCGGCGTTCCACCTGGTAACCCACGCATTCTTCAAGGCGTTGCTGTTTTTGGGATCGGGCTCGGTCATTCATGGTATGGAGCACGGCGTGCTGCACACCGGCGAGCATGTAGACCCGCAGGACATGTTCAATATGGGCGGCTTGAAGAAGAAGATGCCGATCACGTTCTGGACCTTCCTGATCGGCGGCTTTGCGCTGTCTGGCTTCCCGCTCATTACTTCGGGCTTCTGGTCCAAGGATGAAATTCTGGCGGATGCATTTGCCAATCATCACTATGCGCTGCTGATCACCCTGTCCCTGGCGGCGCTGCTGACCGCGTTCTACACGATGCGGCAGATCACCCTGACCTTCTTCGGCGAGCCGCGCACCAAGGCGGCTGACCACGCCAGCGAGAATAAGCTGGTGATGACCGGCCCGCTGATGGTGCTGTCTGTGTTCGCCATCATTGCCGGTTGGGTGGGCATCCCTGAGCATTTCCCAGTCATCGGCGGTTTGCTGCCGAACTGGTTCCACGATTTTGTGGGCAGTACGCTGCTGGAGCACCCGCACGCGCCAGACTTCAGCTGGATCCCGCTGGGCATCTCGCTGGGTGTAGCGCTGGGCGGTCTGGGGCTGGGCTGGCTGGTGTATCGCAAGGCCGGCAGCGAAGACCCGCTGCGCAAGCCGCTGGGGCCGGTGTATACGCTGCTGGAGAACAAGTACTACTTTGACGAGCTGTATACCAAGATCTTCATTCGCCCGGCGGGTGTGATCGCCGAGAAGTTCTCGTACTGGTTCCTGGACCGCAAGGTGATCGATGGTGTGCTGCACTGGATCGCGCAGAACTCGGTCAATCTTGGCCTGGTATTCCGTGACCGCTTCGAGACGCCGGTCATCTCTGGCGTTGCCGATTGGGCGGCCAACAGCACGGCGGCAATTGGCCGCGTGCTGCGCAAGGTGCAAACCGGCCTGGTGCAACAATACCTGCTGCTGGTGGCCCTGGTTGCCTTTGGCGGCCTCTTCTACTATCTATTCACTGTGCTGCGCTAACGGAACCTCATGGACTTTGTGAATTCGCATCTTCTCTCGTTGATCTTATTCAGCCCGCTGGCGGCGGCGCTGATCGTGCTGCTGCTGCCCGGCCAGAACAAGAACCTTGCCCGCCGGGTGGCTTTTGTGCTGAGCTTGGTTCCGCTGGGGCTGACGCTGCTGGCCTGGTTCGGCTTTGAGGCGGCCCCGGTGGTGGACGGCTTCCGCTTCCAAGAGCAGACGGTTTGGTACAGTGCGATCAACTCCAACTATCACCTGGGCATTGATGGTCTTTCGCTCAGCATGGTGTTGCTGACCGCGATCCTGACCCCGATCGCCATCCTGGCTTCGTTCGGCGTTGAGGAAAAGGTCAAGACGTATATGGCTCTGTTCCTGGCGCTGGAGACCGGCATGCTGGGCGTGTTCCTCTCGCTGGACCTGTTGCTGTTCTTTGTATTCTGGGAGATCGGCCTGGTGCCGATGTTCTTCCTGATCGACCAGTGGGGCAGTGCCAAGGGTGAGCGCGAACTGTGGAACGGCATGAAGGTGCCGGCCCGTCGCTACGCCTCGTTCAAGTTCATGATCTACACCATGGCCGGTTCACTGGGATTGCTGCTAGCGATCCAGATGATTGGCGTGGTTTCTGGCACGTTTGACCTGATCGCTATCTTCCAGAGTTGGCCGGCGCTGCAAGGCACGCTGTTCGGCCTGCCGGTCGCGACCGTGAAGAGCATTGCCTTCTGGGCGTTTGCGATCGCGTTCGCCATCAAGGTGCCGGTGTGGCCGTTCCACACCTGGCTGCCGGATGCGCACACCGAAGCGCCCACAGCCGGCTCCATGATCCTGGCCGGCGTGCTGCTGAAGCTGGGTGCGTATGGTTTCCTGCGCCTGGTGCTGCCGCTGTACCCTGAGCAGGCCCAGCAGTATGCGGGCGTGCTGGCGCTGCTGGCCACGGCGGCGATCGTGTTTGGCGCCCTCTCGGCCTGGGCGCAAACGGACTTCAAGCGCCTGGTGGCCTATTCCTCTGTGAACCATATGGGCTTCGTGGTTCTGGGCATCGCCGCGGCGGCGTATGCGGCCGGCACCGAGAGCGCAACGATCGCCATGAATGGCGCCGTGCTGCAGATGTTCAACCACGGCATTTCGGCGGCGGCGATGTTCTTTTTGGTGGGCGTGATCTACGAGCGCACGCACACGCGTGACCTTGAGCAGTTTGGCGGCCTGTTCCCGCTGGTGCCGCTGTACGGCGCACTGTTGATCCTCAGCTCGATGGCTTCGCTGGGCCTGCCCGGTTTGAACGGCTTCGTGTCCGAGTTCCTGGTGGTGCGCGGCGCCTGGCCGATCTTCACGGCCTACACGGCCATTAGCATGATCGGCCTATTCTTCACCGGTGCGTATATCCTCAAGGGGATCGCCAAGACGCTGCACGGCCCGCTGAACGAGCACTGGAAGGGTCATATCAGTGAGATCAACGGCCGCGAGCTGTTGGTGATGGCGCCGCTGGTGGTGCTGATGCTGTGGCTCGGCTTCTGGCCGGCCTGGCTGCTCAACGTAATCAATCAAGCCGTTGTGGCATTGTTCGGCTAAAGGTGAATTGATGGCCTTTCCTTTTCTAAGCGCAATTGTTTTACTGCCCATCCTGGCCGGTGTGGTTTTGCTGTTCCTGCCGCCCAAGAACCACAAGCTGATCTACAGCTTCGCCCTGGCCGTGGCCCTGGTGACCTTCCTGCTGTCGATCGTGGTGTATGTGGGATTTGACACCAACGGGCCTCCCTTCCAGTTCATTGAGAAGTACGACTGGCTGCCGCAGCTGCGCATTAGCTACCACGTGGGCGTTGACGGCATTGCCGCGCCGCTGGTGCTGCTGACCGGTGTGGTGATCTTCACTGGCGTCATCATTTCGCAGCGCATCGATGACCGCCCGCGCGAATTCTTCGCCTTCCTGTTCCTGCTGGCCAGCGGTGTGTTCGGTGTGTTTGTGGCCCTGGACCTGTTCGCCCTGTTCTTCTTCTACGAGATCGCCGTGTTCCCGATGTACCTGCTGATCGCCATTTGGGGATGGAAGCAGTCACGTGAGTACGCGGCGATGAAGCTGACCCTTTACCTGTTCATTGGCTCGGTGATCGCCCTGGTTGGCGTGCTGGCGATGTACTTCAACTCCGGGCTCTACACGTTTGACTTTCTGGCCTTGCAAAACGCCAACTTCTCGCCTGAGTTCCAGAAGCTGTGGTTCCCATTCGTGTTCTTCGGCTTTGCGGTGTTGGGCGGCATCTTCCCGTTCCATAATTGGAGCCCGGTGGGCCATGTGGCCGCCCCGACGGCGGTCTCCATGTTCCATGCCGGCGTGCTGATGAAGCTGGGCGCGTTCGCGGCGCTGCGGGTGGGCATCATGCTGATGCCCGAGGGTGCGCAGTTCCACATGTGGTGGATCCTGCTGCTGACGCTGGTGAACGTGGTGTATGGCGCGTTCATCGCCATGACGCAGACCGACTTCAAGTACATGATTGGCTATTCGTCCGTTTCGCACATGGGTCTGGTGGCGATGGGTCTGGCGACCCTGAACCACGATGGCCTGGTGGGCGCCAGCGTGCAGATGGTCTCCCACGGTGTGATGACGGCTCTGTTCTTCGCGGTGGTCGGCATGATCTATGACCAGGCGCACACCCGCCAGATCCCCGAATTGGGCGGGATGATGAAGATCATGCCGTTTGCTGGCATTGCGTTCATCATCGGCGGCCTGGTATCGATGGGCATGCCAGGCTTCTCCGGCTTTGTGGCCGAGTTCCCCATTTTCATGGGCGTGTGGGCGGATACGCCGTGGATCGCCATTGTGGCGGCCATCTCGATCGCCGTGACGGCCGCCTATATTCTGCGGGCGGTGGGCAAGGTGTTTTTTGGCGAACTGCCGGCTGCGCTGGAAGGCCACATGCACGACATCAAAATCTCTGAGAAGCTGGCGCTGGGCATTCTGTGCGTCATCATGATCGTGATCGGTATCTTCCCCAGTGTGGTTGTTCCCATGGTTGAGCACGGCGTTGAGGCGGTGCTGGCCCTGGTAGGAGGCGCGTAACTGTGTTTGGCACCATTACCCCTGACATGATTTTGGCCATTCTGCCGGAAATATCTCTTCTGGTGGTTTTGGCGATCGTCTTTATTGTTGACCTGGTGCTGCCGGAGACGCGCCGCGGCATTTTGGCAGTGATCACTGCCGTGGGCCTGGCGGCGACCTTTGCGCTGACCCTGCTGTATGCTAACCCGGGCAACAGCGCTGAGCTGGTGTGGGGCGGCATGCTGCGCCACGATATGCTGGCGTATGTGGCCAAGCTGCTGTTTATCTTTGCGTCGTTCATTACGGTGCTGCTGAGCGTGAAGCTGGACAACGTATGGCTGAAGGGTGAGTACTACCTGTTGCTGCTCACCTCCACGATCGGTATGACCCTGATGGCCGCTTCGGCTGACCTGGTGATGCTGTTCCTGGCAATCGAGACCACCTCCATCCCTCTGTATATTCTGGCCGGTTTCATGACCGGCGACAACAAATCCACCGAGGCGGGTTTCAAGTACCTGCTGTTCGGCGCCATGACGACGGCGGTGATGCTGTACGGCTTCAGCCTGCTGTTCGGTTTTGCGGGCAGCAGCAATCTGTATGTGATGGCTGATGCGATCAGCGCGGGCGCGGTGCCTGGCCCGGTGCTGGTGGGCACGCTGGTGCTGGTGCTGCTGGGCCTGGGCTTCAAAGTGGCGATCGTGCCGATGCATTTCTGGGCGCCGGATGTGTACGAAGGCGCGCCCACGCCGGTTACGGCGTTCCTGTCTACCGCGTCCAAGGCGGCGGGCTTCATGGTGCTGGTGCGGGTGATGCTGGCCAGCTTCCCCAACATCTTGGCGGACTGGCAGCTGATGCTGGGCATCCTGGCGGCCGCGTCTATGTTCATTGGCAATGTTGTGGCGCTGACCCAGAAGAACATCAAGCGCCTGCTGGCCTACTCAGGCATTGCGCATGCCGGTTACGCTCTGCTGGGCGTGGTGGCGGCTTCTGAACTGGGCGTGGCCAGCGTGATGTATTACTTGCTGGTGTATGTGGTCACCAATATGGCTGCGTTTGGCGTGGTTGTGATCGTGGCGCGGGTGACCGGCTCAGATGAGGTTGAAGATTTTGCGGGTTTGCAGCGCCGCTCGCCCATGCTGGCGTTAGTGCTGCTACTGGCTTTCCTGTCATTAGCGGGTATTCCGCCGCTGGGCGGCTTCATTGCCAAAGTGCTGGTGTTTGCCGCGGCAGTGGAAGCGGGTTTTGTGTGGCTGGCCGTTCTGGGTGTTTTGGCTTCCATCATTGGCTTGTACTACTACTTGATCGTGCTGAAAGTCGTGTATCTGGACCAGCCAAAGAGCGAGGAGCCTGTGCCGGTGGAACGGGCGCATGGTGTAGCTATTCTTGCCAGCGTGCTGCTGGTGCTGATTCTGGGCGTGATCATTGCCCCTGCTTATGAGTGGGCCATTGCGGCTGCAGGCTCGCTGTTTTAGGCTGGTTTGACAAGAAGTTGGATTGTGATATAATTCCCGAATAAGAGCCGAATTGAACAAGCCGAAGAAAACTGACCCCGGGCGATATGCGCTGAACATGACCCTTGTGGGTGCGGCTTCGTTGGCAGGCTTTCTAACGGTTGCTATCCTGCTGGTGGCCCTGTTCGCCGGGCTGTGGTTAGACAACTACTTTTCAAATGAAAACCATATTTACACCATTGCTTTGCTGTGTGTAAGTGTGCCATTTACTCTGGTGGCTATGCTGTGGGTTGTGCGCTTTGTGACCTCCCGCATCCAGCCGCCAGACTTGTCAAGAGACGAGGAGGACGCGGCTAGTGGCTAACACTGAACAAGCTACCGGCAAATGGAAGTATGGAGTCAATCGCTGGATTATTCTGGCGATTATTGTCGTGAGCGTCATTGCGGCTGGGCAGATCCCGCCGGTGCGCCCGTACATCCAGCTCCCTGCGGAAGCCCTGACCGAAACCCTGTTTACCTTCCCGGGTACTGGTGAAGATTTTTATCTCACTAATACCATGCTGGCCACCATTTTGGCAGACATTGTGCTGCTGGTGCTGGCCTTTTTTGTAGTTGGCCCGGCGCTGCGTTCCGGCAAGCAAGTGTTTAAAGGCATCACTGGCGTGATCGAAGCGCTGGTCGAGATGCTTCACAACCTGACCGAGAGCACAGCTGGCAAGTGGACCAAGGCCATCTTCCCCATCTTTGGCGCCATCACCTTTCTGGTCCTGGTGGCCAACTGGATGGAGCTTATCCCGGGTGTGGACAGCATTGGCATTATTACGCACCACAGCGTGGAACACGCCCACCATCTGGATCACGACGCGGTATGTACTGAGGATACGCTGTTTCACATTGGCAGCACCCCGGTGGTAGCTGTGGGCGGGGATACTGCCTGCGCTGCCATGGTTGTGCCCTTTGTGCGCGCGGCCGCAACGGATTTGAACTTTACGATCGCCCTTGCCATTATTGCTTTTATGGCCATCCAGATCATTGGTGTGCGAGCGCAGGGGTTGGGGTATTTTGAGAAGTTCCTCAATTTCAGGGCGCTGTTTGCCAAGCCGGGCATGGGCATCATTGATTTTGTGGTTGGTATTTTCGAAATTGTCTCGGAATTCTCCAAAATCATTTCGTTCTCCTTCCGTTTGTTCGGCAATATCTTTGCAGGTATGGTTTTGCTGTTCGTTATCGGTACGCTCATTCCGGTTGCAGCGCAGACCGGCGTGTTGATGCTGGAGTTTGCCGTGGGCCTTATCCAGGCCCTGGTGTTCGGCATGCTCACCATGATCTTCATGGCCCAGGCAACCCAGTCGCATCACGGCGACGAAGAACACCACTAAAAAATCTGACTCATTTGTTGATGGAGGAATAGAGGAATGGAAGCTGCTGCTGCAAAACTGATTGGTGCTGGTATCGCCATGATCGGCGCCATGGGTGCCGGTTTGGGTGTGGGTATGGCTGCGTTTGGCGGCGTGCAAGGCATTGCGCGCAATCCGGACGCGGCAGGCGCCATCCAGACCAACATGATCCTGGGTATCGTGTTCACTGAAGCTATCGCCATTTATTGTCTGGTGGTAGCCATGCTCATTCTGTTCGTTTTCTAAGAACAGAGAGCCGCGATAGAAAGGAGCAACTACATTGGAAGCTTTAGGTATTAATCTGGGTTTTCTGCTCGTCCAGATCTTCAACTTCCTGATTCTTTTCGTTGTGCTTCGCAAGATGGTGTTCGCTCCCATCGCCAAGATGCTTGAAGCCCGCCGCGAAAAGATTAACAAGGGCCTTGAAGACGCTCGCATCGCTGCTGAAGCGCGCGAGAACGCCGAGAAGGAAGCTGAAAGACTGTTGAGCGAAGCCCGCACAAAGGCGGCTGGCGAGGCGCGCGAAGTGACTGCACGTGCTGAGGCGCAGGCCAAGGAAATCATCAAGGACGCTGAGGCCAAGGCTGGCAAGGCTCGCGAAGCGGCCCTGGCCGAGGTAGACCAGGAGCGCGTGCGTGTGCTGGGCGAGGTACGCGGCCAGGTAGGCGCGCTGGCAGTTGCCGCGGCGCAGAAACTGATCGGCGAGGCGTTGGACGCCAAGAAGCAGCAGGCCCTGATCGACGAGTTCTTCTCCGGCGTGAAGGCTGGCAAGGTGACCGTGCTGGAAGGCGCGGACGCAGCTGGCAGCTCTGCCGTGGTGACCAGCGCGCTGCCGTTGAGCGCGACGGAACAGTCCTCGGTGCAGGAGCAGGTGCTCAAGACGCTGGGCGGCAAGGGTGTGGTCACCTTCAAGGTAGACCCGAACATCCTGGGCGGCTTGGTGGTGCGTGTGGGCGACAAAGTGCTGGACGGTTCGGTTTCCGGCCAGTTGGGCGCCCTGCGCCAGAGCATTCGTTAGACTACGCAGCATTTTGCGATACAGAGAGACGCTCGGCAACGGGCGTCTCTTTTGCTATACAATGAGCCGCCATGAAATTGAAGCAACTGCTGCGCACAATTGACCTGGATGGACAGGTGCCGGATGTGGATGTGACCGGCATTGCACTGGACTCGCGTTTGGTGCAGCCAGGCGACCTGTTCTTTGCGATCGTGCGCGGCGTAGACCGCTACCAATACTTGGAGCAAGTGGCAGCCCGCGGCGCAGTGGCCGTGGTGGGCGAGCGTAAGGATGTGCAATCTGCGCTGCCGCACGTGACTGTGCCGGATGCGCGCTTCGCGCTGGCCGAGGCGGCCGCGGCGTTCTACGGCTACCCGGCGCGTGACCTGACCCTGCTGGGCATCACAGGCACGGACGGCAAGACCACTACGTCTAATTTCATGTATCAGATCCTGCGTGCGGCGGGGTTGCAGACCGGCATGGTGAGCACGGTCAATGCCCAGATCGGCGAAGAAGTGCTGGACACCGGCTTTCATGTAACAACGCCCGAAGCCTTTGACACGCAGCGCTATTTGCGCCAGATGGTGGACCGAGGGCTCACGCATGCCATTTTGGAAATGACCTCGATCGGCTTGGTGCAGCAGCGCGGGGCGCGCCCACGCGAGTTTGACATTGCGATTGTCACCAACATCACCCACGAGCACTTGAACGACCATGGCACCTATGAGGCTTACTTTGACGCCAAGGCGCTGCTGTTTGAAGGTCTGGATCAGCCCTTTGAGAAGAGCCGGCCAGTGGAGCGGCTGGCGGTGCTGAACCGCGACGACAAGTCGTATGAGGGGCTGGCCAAGCGCACGAAGGCCAGGCAGCTGTCATACGGGCTGCACGCCGAGGCAGACCTGCGCGCCACGGATATTCGCAATGAGCCCGGACGGTTGAGCTTTGTGGCGCATGGGCCGGGCTTTAGCTTCCCGGTGGAGACACGCATGTTCGGCGCATATAACGTATCCAACTCGCTGGCGGCCATTGGCGCCAGCGTGGTGGGCTTGGGCGTGCCGGTGGAAGCGGCGCAAGCCGGTATCGCTGCCCTGGAAGGCGTGCCCGGGCGCATGGAGCGGATCGAAATGGGGCAGGACTTTACGGCGATCGTGGACTTTGCCCATACGCCGAATGCGCTCAAAGTGGCTTTGGAGTCAGCGCGGCAGTTCACCAAAGGCAGCGTGATCACCGTGTTCGGCTCGGCCGGGCTGCGCGACAAGGCCAAGCGACGGATGATGCCGGAACACGCGGCCGAGCTGGCCGACATCAGCGTGCTGACGGCAGAGGACCCGCGCACCGAGAGCCTGGACGAGATACTGGCTGAGATGGCGCGGGCGGCGGAAAGCCGTGGCGGCGTGGAGGGCAAGAGCTTCTTCCGCGTGCCAGACCGCGGGGCGGCGATCTCGTTCGCCGTCCTGCAGGCCAAGCCTGGCGATGTGGTGATCGTGCTGGGCAAGGGGCACGAGCAGTCGATGTGCTTCGGCGAGACCGAGTACCCGTGGGACGACCGGGTGGCGACGCGAGCGGCGCTGGCGGAGCTGCTGGGTGTACCCGGGCCGGAGATGCCGCGCCTGCCGACGAGCAGGTAGGCTGCCGACGAGCAGGTAGGCTGCCGACGAGCGGGTAGCGCCGACCTGCGTGCAAGCTGCTGGTGAGCTCCACCTGTTGTAGTTTGTGTCGCTTAGGTCGGTTGTGTCACACTTGTCGCTGTTGTCGCTGTTGTCGCTGTTTAACCTTGGCGTTAGGCAGTTGAGCGCTCAACTGCCCTTTAGCCATTTCTGATAGTCCTCCTTATGTGCTCAGCAGCCGGCACGCTGCAGGTAACTGGCTGTACTGGCTGCGCAGGCGGCTGCCTGCGTTTGTGGGCGGCATTCTGCCACAGGATGGCGCTGTTTTGCTGGTAAGTGACGCAGAAATCAAGTGGCTGGACAGACGAGTGGCGTGCTCACCTATTAGGAATAAACTCGGGGTTGACGAGGGCTTAGGCTATCAGTATCGCGCGTATAAACATACCAGAATGTGCGCTTGCATATAGCGAAGGATGGACGCAAGCACTGCAGGGAAGATGATAGTGCATGGGTTCACGGTTTCATGTGGCTAAGGTAAAAAAAAACAGACCCGCCACAATTGACGGGGCTGTTTTTCTTGGGGGCGGCATTTCACACCTGAGCAGGGATAACTAACAATCTGACCCGTGCCAATTGGAGATGATATCTTCAACAAGCATAGGGGTGTCTTCTATCAGCAAGGTGCGTTCGGGTAGCTGTGCACAGCCTGCACCGCGCTCGCTGCGCTCCCAGCCGCCAAGGTTGTAGACGTACTCAATCTGCTGGCCAACCGGCATCTCTACAGTTGCCTCATAAAAGCCAGCCCTGGGCAGCAGCAGAATGCTCCAGGGAACCCAGGTCGGGATGCCTGGGTGCTGGAAGCTGCCTCCCATAAAGACCTCCGGGCCGGAACCCTCTGGCGCCTGTACCTTGAAAGTCACGGCGGCCATTCGTGGCAATGGCTCTCCACTCAACAGGGGTGATTCACAATCACCGGAGAGCGCCATGTCATGTGAGGTCACCCACAAACCGGCACCTACACGCAACCATGGGGTGCCATCTGAGGTAACAGAATGCCCGTCAAGATAAATCAGTTGCCCCGCGTTCAATTGAGAAACCTGTGGCTCATCACTCCCTGGCCAGCGGCGCATGGATAGGGTTCCAAGCGCCTGACCGACACAGGCCTCCCCACTGGGTTCTGGGGCCGAGACCACCTCTACTTCTCGCCATGCAACCCAGGCTGGGCTTTCCAGCGAGCGGATGCGGACAGCAATGACCCCATTTAGTGCGATCGGCAACCGGTACACCAGCTGCCCATCGATGCTGGTGTAGCCATAGAATTCAGCCACCAGCACTTGGGTCTGGTTCTCCAACTTTGCCCAGACTTGGTGGTGGGTGTTGCCCGGCGGCCATTGCTCAATGCTCATGCCTACTTGTTGAACAGTAGTAGGCTCGTCTAGCGTGATCTCGATCCACTGCGGCGGATAGTTCCCGGCGTTCCATGGGTTGCTGCTGCCATCCACGGCCGCAGCGGCTGGATTGCTGCCAAGCTGGCTGGATGCTTGTACCGCACGGCCGAGGGCTACGTTGGTTTGTGGTTGAGGCGGAACAATACACGGGTCTGGCTGATGCAGTGGAGACATAGCCTTGAGTAGCAGCTCATCTTCTTCAAGCAGGGTCCATGGCTTTCCGTCAAGGTCCTCGGGCCAGGGATAATAGCCCCAGTTCAGCCAGCCATCAAAGCCTACCGCGCACGAATCGGCAATGTACAGCAAACCGATGCTGAGCGCGGTGAAGGCAGATGGAAAAATGGCATGGCCGGAGCCTGTCTCGCCCATGATTACCGGCTTGCCTTCAAACCCTAGCATGCCGAAGTTTTCAGCCTGTTGCTGAACGCTGAGGTCTGTGTCGTAATAGGCGTGGAAATCCCAGAAATCAACTGCATCTGCTTCGATCAGCGGCGCGGTATCTACATACCAGTCGCCGCCGATACCCGTGGAGTTGGGAAACTGCGGCGCAAAGAAGCCAACCGTGACCAGGCCCTGCGGGTCGTAGCTTTTGACAATCGCGGCTATCTCATCAACGTAAAAGAGCACTCCATCCACCACCATCTGCCGCTTTTCATCGGCGTTGCTCATGTCATAGGTTTGCTCATTGGAGATGGTGACCAGGCCCTCAGACAGCGAGAGAGGCGGCGCCTCCTTCCACAGCCAGAGCTCATTGGTGAGCTGCCAGCCCAGCACGACTTCGAAAGGTGCGGAGCGCTCCGTCAGGCCGGCCATCAGGTCATGCCAGAAGCGGCGCTTGATCTCAACCCCGGCAGGGTGCAGCCAGTCGGCGTTGCGGTAATCCGCGAAGCCGAAGCGCTGGTCGCTGATGTTGATCTGCTGGTCGAAGTAAGGCCAGTAGCCGCCATTCTCCGGTACCGAATTTGCAGTAAATATGATGTAAATACCTTCTTCGCCGGCGACGTGCATCAGATCCACCATATTGTCGAGATAGGCTGGATTCAAGCCTATCCCGGAGGGGTTGCCGATGCAGTAAGGCCCGCCGCCGCAGGTATCGAAGAAAATTCGTACGGTGTTGTAGCCATAGCGGGCCAGGTTCTGGAAGGCGGTTCGCACCCGCTGCGGGTTGTAGACATTGGTAGCCATGACGCGGTCTTCGTAGTTGCCATGCTCGGCAAGATAGAAATCGACGTAGTTTACGCCGCGCGGCACAAAGCGTTCGCCTGTGGACGATTTATAAAATTCACCCACACCTTCCACTACACGGATTTCAATGCGCTGCACGTCCAGGGCGGCCCTTGGGGTTAGAGTAGCTTGTTGTTTGGTTTCGAGAGGAGATTCAACGAGTGTGGCTTGGGAACAGGCGGCCAAGAACAGGAACACGAAGAAAAGAAGTCTGAAACTTCGGGGTGTCTTCATATCATCTCCCTAGTTTTAGATTTGTGAAGTTAAAATGATAGCACCCAAGCATGCCCATTTGGGTATCAAGAATAAATTCGGCGGCTGGCGCGAATGTGTGTTGGGTGATGAGTATCGTGAATATTTGATGCGATGCGAGTAGTAATGAGTGTGTGGTAAGAACAACCTACGAAGGTGGTGGAAATCAACTTCGTAAGGTGACTGCTGCGTGGAGCAATCGGAGATAGGGTGCAAGGAATGCAAGGCTTTCATGTGGAATAGATGAAAAACAGCCCCGCCATTTGGCGGGGCTGTTTGTGTTTTGCAGTCTGACGGGGGACGGGTTAGCGGCGACCGCCGCGGAAACCACCGCGGTCACGACCACCGTCTCGGCCGCGGCCGCCATCGCGGCCACCCCGACCGCCGCGGTCACCGCCGCCGTTGCCACGCGGGCGGCTAGCGCCGCCCTTGTCCTTCTCGCGGGCTTCTTCAGCGGTCCAGCCTTCGAGAACGGCCTGGCGGCTGAGGCGGATCTTGCCGCTGGGGTCAACATCGGTGACCATGACGGTGAGTTCGTCGCCAACCTGGGCCACGCTCTCCACGCTCTCGACGTGGTTGCTGTCGAGCTGGGAGATGTGCACCATGCCGTCAATGTTGGGGAGGATCTCGACAAAGGCGCCAAAGTCAGTGGTGCGTACGACCTTGCCGGTGTAGACCTTGCCGATCTCGGCGGTCTCGGTGAGGGCCTCGATGCGCTCGCGGGCGATGCGGGCCTTCTCGCCGCTGTCTGAGGCGATGAAGACCGTGCCGTCATCGGCGATATCGATCTTAGCGCCACTCTCTTCCTGAATGGCGCGGATGGTCTTGCCGCCTGGGCCAATGACCGCGCCGATCTTCTCGATGGGCACCATGACGGTGGTGATGCGCGGGGCATGGTCCTTCAGGTCTGCACGTGGTGCAGCCAGCACTTCAAGCATCTTGTCGAGGATGTGCTTTCGGCCTTCCTTGGCCTGGGTCAGTGCTTCGGCCATCATGGCCGGAGTCAAGCCGGAGATCTTGATGTCCATCTGCAGGGCGGTGATGCCCTTATCAGTGCCGGCGACCTTGAAATCCATATCGCCCAGATGGTCTTCGATGCCCTGGATGTCGCTCAGGATCTGGTACTTGCTGCCATCGGTGATGAGGCCCATGGCGATACCGGAAACGGGGGCCTTGATGGGCACACCAGCATCCATGAGCGCCAAGGTGCTGCCGCATACCGAGCCCATGGAGGTGCTGCCGTTGGAGGACAGGCACTCGGAGACCAGGCGCAGTGTGTAGGGGAACTCTTTCTCTGTCGGGAGCACGGCTACCAAGGCGCGCTCAGCGAGAGCGCCATGGCCGATCTCGCGGCGGGAGGAGCCGCGCAGCGGGCGGGCTTCACCGGTGGAGTACGGCGGGAAGTTGTAATGGTGCATATAGCGCTTGGTGTTGATAGGAGTGAGGTTGTCCAGCTCCTGCGCTTCCTTGGGCGTGCCCAAGGTGGTCAGGGTAAGCACCTGGGTCTCGCCGCGGGTGAACAGGCCGGAGCCGTGGGCACGCGGGCTGAGGTCAACCTCGCACCAAATGGGGCGGATCTCGGTGGGCTTGCGGCCGTCGGGGCGCTTGCCGTCGTTGATGATGCGGCGGCGCACTACGGCTTTCTCGGCCGAGGTGTAGGCTTCCTTCACCTGGCCGGCCAGCACGGCGTCGTCGCCGCCCAACTCTTCGACAATCGTGTCGCGCAGCAGGTCGATAGCCTCATACTGAGCCGCTTTGCCCTTGGTGTTCTCGAGAATGTTCTCGAGTTCGCTCTCGGCGCGGGCCAGCACTTTCTTCTTTAGCTCTTCGTCAATGCTGAACTTGGGATAGTCGCGCTTGGGCTTGCCCACCGCGGCGGCCAACTCCAGCTGGATATCGATCAGGGGCTGCAGGGCCTGGTGGCCGAGAACGAGAGCGGCAGCCATGGCGTCTTCGTCCACCTCGTTGGCACCGCATTCCACCATCAGGATGGCTTCACGTGTGCCGGCGATGCGCAGGTCAAGATCGGATTCGGGGAGCTGGCTGTAGGTGGGGTTGACCACGAACTCGCCATTGATGCGGCCCACGCGCACCGCGCCGACCGGCCCGTTCCACGGGATGTCTGAGATCATGATGGCGGCCGAGGCGGCGTTGACGGCGATGACGTCAAGCACGTTCTCAGTGTCGGCGGACAATGCGGTCATGATGACCTGAACGTCATTGCGCAGGTCTTTGGGGAACAGCGGGCGCAGCGGACGGTCAGTTAAGCGCGAGGTGAGGATGGCTACTTCAGTGGGGCGGCCCTCACGGCGGAAGAAGGAGCCGGGGATCCGGCCGCCGGCGTACATGCGCTCTTCAAAGTCCACGCTGAGCGGGAAGAAGTCAATGCCCATGCGCGGGTTGGCGCTCATAGTGGCGGTGGCCAAGATGAGCGATTCGCCGATGCGGGCCGTGACGGCGCCGCCAGCCAAGCGGGCCAGCTTGCCGGTTTCCAGGGTGATGCTTTGATTGCCAACAGTGGCGGTGTAACTGTGTACTTCTGGTTTCATATCTCTCCTATAGGCGCATTTCACCTACAGGGCTGCACGCGCAGGGTGAAAATGCACCTGGCCCGCCTGTTGAGGAACTGGTAACTGCAGACAATCTGCGAGCAAATTATCAGCAAGTGCCAATGCCCCTAACGAGCGGGTAACTAGTTTGTAGGGGCTTAGTGTATCCGCAAATGCGCCCGCATGCCCCGTTGAGGGCGGGCTAACAAAATAGTGGATATGCTCAGCATATCCACTATTTGTGTTTTGCTACTTGGTTTTGCGGCGGATATTGAGCCGATCCGCTAGCGCAACGTAGGCATCGTAGTCCCTGTTGCGCAAGTAATGCAGCAGGCGACGGCGTTGGCCCACCAGCTTTACCAGACCGCGGCGGGAAGCCACATCTTTCTTGTGGGTTTGCCCATGGGCAGTGAGCTGTTGAATGCGATTGGTCAGCAGGGCAATCTGTACCTCGGTAGAGCCGGTATCACCCTCTGCGCGGCGGTAGTCGCCAATGATCTGGTTCTTGGTGTCTTTGGTTAACGGCATGACGTCTGCATCTCCTTTGTATTAGCAGGTCTCCGAGCAGGCAGGTGGCCCGAATGGGTTTGCCGCCTACTGGTCGAGTCAAGGCAGGATTATACCAGCTAGCTAGCGAAATGGAGATTGGCCACTGCTCAACGGGAGCAATTATTTGGCCAATTCCCGCAGGCTGGCTTGCATGTCGGCGGGCAGTTGCCGGATGACCTGGCGTGCTACCCAGCGGGCGCCTTCGGTGGGCTGGGCGGCGAGGAGCTGGCCAAGAAAATAGGCAGTCTCTTTTGGGCTGCGGTCCGCCAGCGTGTTGAGCAGATCGGCCAGGAAGGGCTGCAGTTTGCGCGGCGGGTCCTGGCTGATGGGCCTGAGGAGGGCAAATAGAGACGGCAGATTAGCAAACTCGCCCATCGTAAGCAGGGTCTGCAGGCTACCGAGGCTAAGGATCTGCTTGCGGCTTTCGTTGCTGCTCAGCAGCTGCTGAGCGAAGTTGAGTAAGCCTGCGGGGTCGTTTTGTGCGATGGTGCGTGGGCCGCGCTGGTACAGTTCAGCGACCAGCAGCTCTTCCTGATTTTCAGCGGCCCAGGCTTCAAGGCGGGTGGTGATCTCGGCCACCGGCGCGGGCGTTGCGCCCAGCATGCGGATTGCGAGCTGGCGGGTCTCGAAACTGCGGCGCTCCCACAGGGCGTCTGCAACTGACAGAGCGGCAGCTGGCTGCTGGCCGGCTTGCAGCCCCATTTCCAATTCCAGCCGTTTGAGGACCGGCGGCGGCACCTCGAAACTGAAGATGACAGGACGCAGGCCCTTTATGCGTCCGTGGCGATGGACAGGTGTGGAATAACTTTGCAGCAGTCGCTCAAGCTGTTTGAGATAAGCCTGCGGGTCGGTGAAGTGATCTGAAAGTTGAGCAGCTTCCTGCTGTAGCTGCCCAAGCTGTACGCTGGGCATCAGGCAGCCAGGGCCTCGGCCAGCAAACTGACGGCATGATCTATGTCCTCGGCGTAACTGAGCAGCTCGCGATGAGCAGGGCGAATGTGCTCGTCCTGTGCTTCGATGAGGGCCAGCATGGTGCGGCGCCAGCCATCCCCGATCAGGATCAACGGGCGAGTGGGCATGGCGCTGGTTTGCATCTGGCTCCACATGGTGACGATCTCGTCCAGGGTGCCGATGCCGCCGGGCAGCGCCAGGGCGGCATCACACGAATCGATCAGGCAATATAGCCGCTCGCGCAGGGTAGGGAACTTGCGCTCCTCGAGCACCCAGGGGTTGTGTCTGGCGGCGCGCCAATCTTCGATCTGCTGGCAGGTGACCCCGACCACATGGCCGCCAGCCTCGGCCGCGCCGCGCGAGGCGGCTTCCATGGTGCCCATGTAGCCACCGGTGAGCACCGTGTGGCCGGCGCCCGCCAGAAGCTGGCCAAGGCGGCGAGCTTCTTCATAGGCGGGCTGACCGGGCTGGGGTGAAGCGGAGCCGAAAATGGTGATGTTCATGGCCAGTATTTTACTGAACCAGGCTTATTCAACAATTGTCAGCGCAAAGCCATCATAGCCTTTGCTGCCCACGGTTTGGATGACAGTGTTGTTTGTGGAGCGGCCCAGTGTCTGCAATAGCGCACGCGCTCCGGCGCTATTGGCATCCTGCCCTTCGACGACCTGGCCATTGCGCACGACATTGTCGCTGATGATGAGGCCGCCCTTGCGGGTGAGCTGCTGCGCCCATTTGAAATAGTTTGGCAGATTGGGCTTGTCGGCATCGAGGAAGCACAGGTCGAACCCGGAGGCGAACTCTGGCAGCAAACTGGGCAGGGTTTCCAGCGCCGGGCCAACGCGCAGCTCGATGCGCTCGGCCAGGCCTGCGGTGGCAAAGTTGGCACGGGCCACTTCGGCATGCTTGGGCTCAGCCTCCAGTGTGACCAGCAGGCCATCGGCAGGCAGGGCGCGGGCCAGCCAGATACCGCTGTAGCCAGCCAGAGTGCCGATCTCCAGGATACGCCTGGCACCAATGGCGCGGGCCAGAATATAGAGGAACTGCCCTTGCATAGCAGACACCTGGATGCTGGGCATGCCAGCCTGCTCAGCGGTGCGTAGGGCGGCGGCGAGGATGTGGTCTTCTGGGGCGAGTAGCCCTTCAAGGAATTTGTCTACGGCTTGCCAAGGTTCCATGAATAAAGTGTACTGCGTCTTGGTCTACCAAGATAGTGGAGCATATGCATGCTGTCATAGTCTCAGGCCTTTGGTGCCATAGATGGCGCTGGCACATCCGAAGAAGAACTCTGAGTAGGATGTCTCAAGACCCGCAAGACGAAAGATGGCCTGGGCGCGCCGCGTATTCTTGAACAAGCGCGTGTATTGGGCAAGCATGCGGTAGTTTTCAGGATTGCCAAGCATAAGGCGCCCAATCAACGGGATGCAATGCTCTAGATAGAACATGTAGGGCAATTGCAAGAGGAGCGAGGCGGGAACAGAGATCTCTACTAGGGCAAAGGTGCCACCCGGCCTGAGCACGCGGGCTATTTCGGCGGCAAGGGTATGTAGTTGCGCTTCGGAAAATGTCTTGAGGCCAAAGGTGGAAATGACCGTATCCAGGCTGCTGGCTGCCAGCGAAGAGACCAGGGCATTTTGATTTGAAGGGTGCACATTGCCATAGCGAGTATAGGCTTTCGTTAGGAGCGACAGCTCCACCATGCGGCTGGAGATATCAAATGCAAAGACCTGGCCGCCAGACCCGATGGCAGCCAGCACTTGCGGCCATGCTTCGCCCTGGCCGGACATGAAGTCGCCTACGCGGGCTGCAGGCTTCAGTGCTGCCAAGCGCACACACTGCCTGCGCCATAGCCAGGCAAAGCCAAAGGATGAAACTAGATTGACCACTCCATACGTGGCCGACATCTCATTGAAGAGTTGCTTGATGTAAAGGGGATCGTAGAACTTCTCAGGGGTTGCTGGTCGCATCTTTCCCCCGAGTAATTCTTGTTTCGGCCAGCTTGATGTACTTCTTATCCATCTCGTAGCCAACGTAGCTGCGGCCGGCCTTGAAGGCGGCGATGGCGGTGGTGCCGCTACCCATGAAGGGGTCCAGGACCACCTCGCCCGGAAAGGTGTAAAGTTCGATCAGGCGGCGGGGCAACTCTTCGGGAAAGGGCGCGGGATGACCGATCTTTTTGGCGGATACGGTGGGGAAGCTCCATACGCTTTTGGTGTTTTGTAGGAAATCATCTCTCTCGCTGGTGAAACGTTTAGCGTCCGTAGGCGCCGGGCGGCCGAAGCGATCTTTACTGAATACGAGGATGTATTCATGCACGTCTCGCAAGGTGGGGTTGCTGGCGCTGCGCCAGGAGCCCCACGCAGTCGAACCGCCGGCGGAGCTGGCCTTATCCCAAATGATTTCGCCGCGCATCAGGTAGCCCAGGGCTAGCATGTCGTTGATGATGAAAGCGTGCAGGGGGATGTAAGGCTTGCGGCCCAGGTTGGCCACGTTGATGCAGGCGCGGCCGCCAGGCACCAGCACGCGCAATGTCTCAGCCCATACACGGCGAAGCATACCCAGGTATTGCTCTAGATCCAGATCTTTGTCGTACTCTTTGCCGGCGTTGTAAGGCGGAGAAGTGACCATGAGATGGACACTGTTGTCTGGCAGCTCGTGCATGTCTTCGCTGCTGTGGCCGAAGATGCGGTTAAGCGTCTCAGCTGGCAGTTCGGTTTGAGCGTAAGGAGTGTTGGTTTCAGTGGGGAGCTTGGCGTACAGGGAGCTGTTATAGAAGCCACTGGCATCGTGGTTCTCTCGGCTGGAGGAGCCAAACGCGCGGCTGTGCGTACCCTTGGGGCGGCGTTTGGCGGGTGCCATGGGCGAAATGTAACAGAAAATCGTTGACTAGAGAAAGTGAGTGGCGGTCCTTAGCTGGGCCAGACCGCACCGGCGCGGACGACGCCATTGTCTGGCACGCTGTCTTTGACCGTGGCGCCGTTGCCAATACGAGCCAGGTTGCCGATGTGCACATTTAGATTGATGGTGACCCCCATGCCGATCAGCGTACCGCGGCCCACCTGTACGCTGCCGGCCAGGATGCTGCCGGGGGCCAGGTTGGCGTACTCTTCCAGCACACAGTCATGCGAGACGATGACGCCGGTGTTGACGATGACGCCTTTGCCAACTCGCGCGTCTGAGCCAACATAGGCATGCGGGAAAACCTGCACGCCTGGGCCGAGCTGGGCGCTGGGCTCGATCACTGCGCTGGGGTGCACCAATGTGGGCAACTCAAAGCCGGCGGCCCCCAAGCGATCAAATACGGCGATGCGGGTGCTCATGGCGCCGATGCCGCCCACGGCGTTGAGCGCACGCGTGCAGCCGGCGGCGTGCAAGGCGGCCAGCGCCGCTTCGCCGCCGATGACGGTGCTATCTAATACGGGGTCACCCGGTTGGCGGCTGTCGTCTATGACGCCGGCCAGCGTGTATCCGCCAGCGGCGCGCAGCAGGTCGATCACGGCTTTCCCGTGGCCGCCGCCCCCGTAGACGATGACGGAATTAGGCAGCTTTGCCGAGTCAGGAATGGCGAACGCAGCTTGCCCAGTTTGGGAGGCGAGTTTGGCGATGTAGTCCTCGGTGATTATGGGGCCAATGGGCAGGGTGGAGAGCTCAATGCCGCGTTTGTGGGCCAATTGGAGAGCAGGCTGAGTGATGCGCAGCCCATCCGGTACGCCAGACTGTGTTTCTGACTTGGTTTTGGGCGCTTGCCAGTCTTTACTGGGCGCAAGATACAGCAAGACCTGGCCAGCGGGCAGCATGTCGCCTTGTTTGGCTTGCAGCCCGGCAACAAAGCCATCCGTATCTGCGAGGAGCTCAAAGGTGGATTTGGTGGTTTCCAAAGTGGCCAGCGTATCGCCCTTGGCGACCCTGGCGCCGTTGGAGATAGGAAGGCCAACCAGACGGGCCTCAGTTTCGTTGGGGTTGATCAGTGGAACGTGAACAGTCTTGGCGGCTTCAGACATCAAGGCTTTATACCATTTCCCGCGCGGCGGAGACGATGTCCTCGACAGAGGGCAAGGCGGCATCTTCCAGGTTGCGGGCGGCAGGTATCGGTGCCTCTGCGGCCGCCACGCGACGGGCCGCTTGTAAGCGACCGCCTAATTGTTGAGCGGCGCGTGCCAGTTGCTCGGCGCCCCAGCCGAGGGAGTATGTGCCTTCTTCGACGGTGAGCAAGCGGCCACTGCGTTGCAGGGAGTCCTGCAGCGCAGGCTCCAGGGTGCCGGCAGCGGGCAATGGAGCGAGCTGGGTGGGTACTACCAGCTCGCAAAAAAGCTCGTGCTGGAAGGCAAGCTGGGTCAGGGCCTCGCGAGCGAGATCGGCCATGTAGCCGTAGGCGGTGAGGGTGAGCCGGGGGGCGGGTGCGCCCTTGAGGCGCAAGGTGTGCGTGGGGGCGAATTCGCCCGGGCTGACCTGGATCTCAAAATCAGCGAGCGCGGCGGAGTCCAAAATTTGCTTTGGGTACAACACCTTATTCTCGATAAAGAGCACGGGAACGTTCTGTTCCAGGATGGCGCGGCGCAGCAATTCGCCAGGCTCGCTGAGGGTATTGGGCGCCAGGACGCGCAGACCGGGCACCCCCAGGTAGAGCTTCTCCAGCGTTTGGCTGTGGGTGGGGCCGTAGCCGCGCCGCCCGCCCATGGGCGTGCGGATGACGACGGGCACGTTGGCGGCGCCATTGAACATGGCGGGAAATTTGGTGATGCTGTTGATGAGCTGGTCGGCTATCAGGGTGCTGAAATCGCCGAACATGAGCTCCACCACGGGGCGCAGGCCGCGCAGAGCCATGCCGGCGCCCACGCCGGCGATGGCGGCCTCGGATACGGGGCTGGTCCAGACGCGGTCAGGGTATTGGCTGGAGAGGCCGCGGCTGACTTTGAAAGCGCCGCCATATGGGTCTAGCAGATCTTCGCCAATCAGATAGACGCGCTCGTCGGCGAAGGCGGCATGTAGGCCGCGGTTGAGGGATTCGAGTACGCTGGTCATGGTAAGGGGTCGGCTGCGGCCTTAGTGTAGGCGGCGGCGATGGCCGAATTTACTTCGGCGTCGATGGTGGCGCGTTCGGCGGCTTGCAGACGGGCGCCGTGGATGGCGAGCGGGTCCCGAATCGCGCGCAGCTGCTCGATGAATGCGGGGTCACGCGTATCGTCGCCCTTGGAGTGCGGGCCGAAGCGGGCCGTGTGCAGGATGAGGGTGCGTGGGCCGGGTGCGGCGCGCAGCTGGGCAAATTCTTGCTTGGCTGCGGTATTGATCTCGCGTACATCGCTGCTGTCGAGCTCTACCGCGGGGATATTGAAAGCAGTAAAGCGGCCAGCGAGGCTGCCCGCCATGGCAAGCTCCGTGGGCGTGGTCTGGGCGATGTGATTGTTCTCGACGACGAAAAGGATCGGCGCGGCCCAGAGCGAAGCGATATTGAGACTCTCGTAGACAACCCCTTCGCCCATGGCGCCATCACCGAGAAAGAGCACGGTCACGGCCTGGCTGCCCTTGCGTTTTTCAGCAAGGGCAGCGCCTACCGCGATGGGGGCGGTGCTGCCGAGCACGCCATTGGAATAGAAGCTCTTCCAGTGCAGGTGCTGTGAGCCGCCAATGCCGCCGCAAACGCCAGTGGCCTTGCCCATCAGCTCGGCGAAGAGGGCGCGAGCATCGCCGCCATAGGCGAGGAAATGGCCATGGCAGCGGTGGTTGCTGAACACGATGTCGCCATCATTAAGATGGGCCAGCACACCAGCCGCGTTGGCCTCCTGCCCGATGTAGGTGTGGGTGGTGCCGTAGAAAGCTCCCTTGGGGAAAGCGTCGAGCACGGTTTCTTCAAACTGGCGAATGGTGGCCAGCTGCTTGTACAGAGCGGCATCCGTGTGCATGGCGCGCATTATAACGGGCGGCCTTTTTCGTCCGGTGCGGCTGGGCGGCTGCCCATAAACTCCAAGGCGGTGGCGTTGCCCGGCTGGTTGATGCCCTCGCGGCGTAGTACCTTGAGCGGGGTTAGCAGCAGGATCTTGATGTCTAGCCACAGCGACCAGTTGTCAACGTACCAAACATCCAGAGCGAACTTGTCCTCCCACGAAACATTGTTGCGGCCGTTGATCTGGGCCCAGCCGGTCATACCGGGCAGGGTGAGATGGCGGCGGAACTGCAGCGGTGTGTATCGGTCCAAATAGCGCATGAGCAGAGGGCGCGGGCCGACCAGGCTCATTTCGCCGCGCAGCACGTTCCAGAGTTCGGGCAGCTCGTCGAGGCTGCTGGCGCGCAGCAGGCGCCCGAAGCCGGTCAGGCGCTGCGCATCCGGCAGGGGCTGACCGTCAGGCCCGGCGGCATCTCGCATGGTGCGAAATTTGTAGAGCATAAAAGGCAGGCCGCCGATGCCCGGGCGCGGCTGGCGGAACAGGACGGGCCGGCCCAGAAAGATGCGCACCAGCAGGCCAATGAGCAGAACCAGTGGCAGCAGCAGGGGCAGCGCCAGCAGGGTCAGAAGCAGGTCAAATATGCGCTTGGAGCGGGGAATGGCAACGCGCGGCGGCACGCAAGGATTTTATCAGCGCGAGGCGAACATCTTTTCCAAGGCGCGAGCGTAGATGGCCTTGGCGGTGGCACGGTTCTGCGGCTGGTGGCGGGCGAAATGCTCCATCATGATGCCGGAGTTGACCTCGAGCACGCGTAGAACGCCGTCAACCTCAACGATGTCGATGGAGGCGAAGCGGATGTTGATAGCCTGCTGGGCAGCGAGGGCGAGGGCCTGGAGCTGCTCCAGCAGTGGGCCGGCGCTGAGGGCCTGCGGCGTGGAACCGGCGCCGAGGTTGTGCTTCCAGCCGATGGTGAGCGACTCGCCGGCCGGCAGCACCTGCTCCAGCTGGGCCTGGTGCTGCTCCAGCGCTTCGACGGCCTGTGCCTGGGTGATGGCGCCGGCCAGCAGCTGGCGCTCGACCAGGGCGCGCAGGCTGGCGGCGCCATCGCCGCTGACCTGCGGTCGCTGTTTGGCGTAGGCCAGCTGGCATTCACCGTCGAGCATGATGAGGCGATGCTCGTTTTGGATTTGGTAGTAGGGCGAGAGGCTGAGTGACTGCCCTTTTTGGAAGATGCTGAGCACAGCTTTTTCAAGCTGGGCCTGGTTCTTGATACGGGTGACCCCGAGGCCGCCGGTGCCTTCGTTGGGTTTGGCAACGATGTTGTAATCGTGCTGCTGGGCATAAGCCAGGATGGCGGGCCAGTGGCCGCCCTCTGGGATGTAGGCGGCGCGGCTTGGGTTGAGGAAGAAGCGATGCTCAATGTGGGGGATGTGTTGGTGATGGAGCAAAGCGGCAACGGCGGCCTTGTCGCCAGCCAGCATGTGCGCCGTGGCCGAGTTGAGCTCAAAGTTGAAGCCAAAGGTGTGGCGCACCTGCCCGGCCTTTTCGAAACGCAAAATCCAATCCTGCGAGAAGCTGGTGAGGGTGTAGCCTTGCTCTGTGGCGATCTCTCGCAGCAAGGTGACGAAGATGCGCTCGTAGCTGGGCGTTGACATGGGCCATATTCTAAGCGTAACGGAAGCCCAGTTAAATTATGAGAATCACCTTCTGCGGGGGGACCGCTTTGGTGATTCTCATCAAGGCCCTTGATTTCAAAATAAAAGACCCGCTCACACATGAGCGGGTCTTTGTAGTCTTTGTGAAGCGGAGCGGGCACTAGTTGGGAGCACCCATTTGGCGGATAACCATGACGACCTTGCCTTGCACCTGGACGGCGCGGGGGTTATCTACAAAGATGGGCTGCATGGTGGGGTTGGCGGGCTGCAGGCGGATGCCGCCGTTCTCTTTGTAGAAGTACTTGAGGGTGGTCTCGTCACGGTCCGTGAGCCAGACGGCGACCATTTCACCGTTGCGGGCGTCCTGGGCCTTTTTCATGACGACGATGTCGCCATCATTGACCATGGCGTCTACCATGGAGTCACCCTGGACTTCGAGGGCGAAGAGGTCTTCTTCTTTGTCGCCGGGGGCGAGCAGGCTGCGGGCGATCTCGACGCCGCTGTCCTGGTCATAGTAGGCAAAGTCGGACCCGGGCACAGGCATGGGGGCGCCGGCGACGATACGGCCGACCACGGGCACCTTGATGAGATCCTCGATGGCCTCGCGGACAGCGTTGGCGGCGGCGGTAACACCCTTGACGAGGCGCACGCCGCGGGAAATCTTGCGGTCGCGCTCGATGTAGCCCTCCTCTTCCAGCTGGTTGAGGTAGTAGTTGACCACTGAAGTGGAAGAGATGCCGGTTTGTTTGCCGATCTCACGGATGGAAGGCGGGTAGCCGTTCTCCTCCTGATAACGCTCAAGCAAATCCAGGATCTTCTTGTGGCGTTCGCTCAAACCCTTGCGTCTTTTAGCCATCATCATATGCCTGCTCCTGCACCACGCCTTGATAATAGGTCATTTGTGCTATGCCAGAATAACATGAACAGGCGTTCTGCGTCAAGTGAAAATCAAGACCACAAAGGCTGGATCTGAGCTAGTAGCCGCCGCACTGGTTGAAAGGTGGGCTGAATTTCAACAGCACGAGGCATTGTTTTATAATGTGGATTGAGTAGCGTCTGCTGCTCAGCCCCCAAGAACCCTATGACCAAACAAGTTGTCCTTATTACTGGTGCGGCTGGCGAAATTGGCCAAGCCTTGGTGCGTGAGCTGGCGGCTGGCGGTGCGCAGATCGTGACCCTGGACCTGGCGGCGATGCCGGAAGAACTGGCCGGACATACCACCCACATTACCGGCAGCATCACCGACAAAGCGCTGATCGAGCGCCTGGGGACTGAATACACTTTCGACACTATCTATCACCTGGCGGCTTTGCTCTCGACCCGAGCGGAGCATTCACCGGCGCTGGCCCACGAGGTAAACGTGGATGCCAGCGTTTTGCTTTTAGAGCTGGCGGCGGCTCAGTCTGCGGCGCGGGGGGAAGCCGTCAAGTTCATTTTCCCCAGCTCCAAGGCGATCTATGGTATGCCGGATCTGGAAACCAAGGCGGCGCACCCAAGCGTGAAGGAAGATGAATGGCTGCACCCGGATACGGTGTATGGGGCCAACAAGCTGGCGGTGGAACTGCTGGGTGCGTACTATTCGCGCCGCTACAAGCAACTGGGCGAGGCACCGGCGGCATATGTGGACTTTCGGGCGCTGCGCTTTCCGGGCCTGATCAGCGCGTTCACGCTGCCGACGGGCGGCACCAGCGACTATGGCCCGGAGATGTTGCATGCGGCGGCGCAGGGCAAGCCGTACGCGTGCTTTGTGCGCCCGGACACCACGATAGCGTTCATGGCGATGCCGGATGGGGTCAAGGCGCTGCAGACGCTGGCGGCCGCGCCGCGGGCTGCGTTGAGCCGCACCGCCTACAACGTGAATAGCTTCAGTTTGTCTGCTGAGGATTTTCGCCAACAGGTGCTGGCGGCGTTCCCTGAGGCGCAGATCAGTTTTGCGCCGGATGCGAAGCGGCAGGGGATCGTGGACAGCTGGCCGATGGGAATCGATGATAGCGTGGCGCGGGCGGACTGGGGCTGGACGGCGGAATATGGCCTGCAGCGCTGTTTTGAAGACTATCTGGTCCCCAACATCCGTCAGCGTTACCAGGCGTGATGGCGCACCCCGCCAAGAAGCAAACAAAAGATTCGCGCAACCAGCTGGCGCGGCTGCGCACGTTGTGCGGCGGGCTAGCAGATACTGTGGAAGTGGAAGCGTGGGGCGAACCCACCTTTCGTATCAACGGCAAGATGTTCGCTATGTTTGCTTCGCCCGAAACGCATCATGGCGAGGGGAGGACGGCGGTATGGATCATGGCCGAAGCTGCGGAGCGGGATGTGTTGGTAGCGGCGGATGAGAAGCGATACTTTGTGCCGCCGTATCAGGGCAAGAGCGGCTGGATCGGTGCGTATCTTTGACGAAAGCACAAACTGGGATGAACTAGAGGGCTTGTTAAGAGAAGGCCACCGCCTACGCGGTGAAAAGCCGCTCCGCGCTTAGAGATAGCGGACGAACTTATTGTTCTCGTCAACCAGGATGAAGGTAGTTTCCACCGGTTCGGCGCTGATCTCAAAGGCCATGATGATGACCTGCTCGCCGGTTTTGATGAGATGAGCGGCGGCGCCGTTCATGGTGATGGTGCCGCTGCCGCGCGGGCCGACGATGACGTAGGTTTCGAGACGCTCGCCGGTGGTGTTGCTGACCACAAGTACTTTTTCGCCGGGCCACAAGCCGGCGCGTTCCACCAGCTCTTCATCAATGGTGATGCTGCCGATATAGGCCAGATTGGCCTCGGTGACGGTGGCGTTGTGGATCTTGGAGCGTACAAGAATGCGCATAGGTCTCAGATTCTACTCGCTTAGCACTGGCTATAATTGCGCTCGTGATGTTGCGTAATACGGTTATGACGCTGCTGTTGGCGGCGCTCTTACTGGGCGGGTGCATTGTGCCCGTGGCGATGGAGCCCGAGCCCGAAGTAATGCTGGAGCCTACGGCTGAGCCCACGGAGACGCCGGTATGGTTCCCGCCGACGCCGACCGCGTCGCCCTTCCCGACGCCAGTGGTGAGCCCGACGGCGGACATGCGCCCGGGGATTGGCGAGCTGCTGCTGGAAGATGACTTCAGCGATGCGGTGTTCTGGCCGACCAGTACGAGCGCGGACGGCAGCGCCCAGGTAAGCAATGGGCGGCTGAACCTGGTGCTGAATGCCACGCGCAGCTATTTATTCAGCACGCGCAATGGCCCCGTGGTGGGCGATTTTTACGCTGAGATCACCGCGACTACCAATTTCTGCAGCGGCGATGATGAGTACGGTCTGCTAGTGCGGGCGCTGGATGGCGATCACTTCCGTTTTGCGCTCTCGTGCGATGGGCGCGCCAAAGTGGACCGTTTTCACAATGGCAGCCTGAGCCGCCAGGTGGGCTGGGTGAGCAGCCGCGCGATTCCCTCAATCGCGCCGGGCACCAGCCGTTTAGGAGTTTGGGCAGGGGGCGGCCAGATGCACTTTTTTGTCAATGATATGTATCTGTTCAGCGTCACTGATTCGCTTTTGTTCCGCGGTGCGGTGGGTGTGTATGTGCACACTTCAACCGAGAGAGACGTCTCGGTGAGCTTTTCGAGCCTCAGATTGTGGCAGGTGGACCGCTAGCGGTTGACTTCTATCGCACATTTGGTCTATAATTTTCAAGGTCGGTGAGCGAATTTTGACCAGCGCCGGGCAAGCAGCCCGGAAAACTTACACAGCCGCTCATTCGAAAAGGAGCCCCCAAAACTTATCTAAACTGAATATACACAGACTGTTTTAGTTAACTGACTACGCTTGTTTTTGGTACCTACTTTCTGGAGGAAACATGTCTTATCACAAGATCACAATCGTAGGCAATTTGGGGCGTGACCCTGAAATGCGCTATACCCCCGGCGGCCAGGCGGTCACCAACTTCAATGTGGCCAGCAACCGCCAATACACTGGCTCGAACGGTGAGAAGATCAAGGAAACCGTGTGGTTCCGCATCTCGGCGTGGGGACGTCAGGCTGAGATCTGCAACCAGTACCTCAAGACCGGCAGCCAGGTGATGATCGAAGGGCGCATGACGCCCGACAAAGCCAGCGGCGGGCCGCGGGTGTGGACGCGCCAGGACGGCACGCCGGCCGCCTCGTATGAGGTGACGGCGGAACGGGTCGTGTTTCTGGGCGGCCGCGGCGGCGGTGGTGGCGGGGGCGGCGACATGGGCGGCGGAGAATACGGCGGCCTGCCCAGCGAGCCGGACGGCATGATGGGCGGCAGCGAGGAAGAGATCCCGTTCTAGGCGCGCCATGGCTGAGCCTACTAATCCCAAGAGCCAGGCAGGGGCGGGGCAACCCGCCCCTGGCCAGCGGCCGCGGCTGGTAATCCCGCCCGGCACGGAAGTGCTATACAGCAATGTGGTGCGGGTGGCGCACTCGCCAGCGGAGATGGTGTTTGACTTTGGCCGGCTATTGCCGGGCGAGCTGGACATCATCATCAAATCGCGAGTACTCATGTCGCCCTTGAGCGCCAAGCTATTGCAGCGCGCCTTGAGCGAGAACATTGCCAAGTACGAGAAGCAGTTTGGCGAGATCAAGCTGCCTGCTGGCAAGAGTTTAGCGGATGACCTTTTTAAATCCATTCAGCCGCCGGACGGCGAAGAGCCCAAGAGCTGAGCATGGAACGACTTGAAAATATCGCAGAGACGATACGGGCGGACTTTGATGCGCAGACCGCGGCGCGTGACACCGCGCTGGGCCAGGCGCGGCAGTTGACGCGGCATTGCTCGCAGGCCATCCGCGCCATCCACCGAGATGAGCACGACGTGGCGGCCGGCGAGCTGAAGGCAGCAGCCGAGCTGGCGGATGCGTTGCGGGCCGGCTTGAAAGAGTTTCCCGACCTGTACTTTGCCGGGTATACGCAGGATGCACTGAAGGAGTACGCCGAAGCCAACATTGTGAACGCATTGGTAAACAACGGCAGCCTGCCGAACCCGCAGGACTTGAAGGTGGAATCGGCCACGTATTTGCAGGGCTTGTCTGAAGCGGCAGGTGAACTGCGCCGCCGCTGCCTGGATATCTTGCGGCACGGGCATTCTGATGAAGCTGAGCGCCTGCTGGGGCAGATGGATGACATCTATGCGGTGCTGGTGACGATGGACTACCCGGATGCGGTGACGCGCGGATTGCGGCGCCTGACGGATATCTGCCGCAGCCTAGTGGAGCGCACGCGCGGCGATATGACGATCAGCCTGCGCCAGCAGCGACTGGAAGCCAGCCTGCAGGCGCTGGAAGAGAAACTGAAGAGCGCATGAGCACGCAGTGGATCAAAGCCTCTGACATCGGCGAGTATTTGTATTGCCAGCGCGCCTGGTGGCTGCGCCTGCAAGGCGCAGCCAGCGCCAACGTGCAGGAGCTGGCTGAGGGCACACGCCAGCACGCCCGTCACGGGCGTGGCTGGCAGCTGGCGGGAACGCTGCGCGTGCTGGCGATTGGGCTGGCCGTAGTGGCAATGATCCTGCTGGTACTGCAAGTGGTGGGTTGAGGTATGTACGCTGTACTGGCCGCTTTTCTGTTGCTGCTGGCATTGCTGCTGTTGTGGGTGAGCACCCGACAGCGCGGCGCACTGGGCTTGCCCAGCGGGCAGGTGGTGTACTCGGATACGGGCGTGGAGCGGCGGCTGGAGCAGCCACTGATGGACGAGGCATTGGGCCTGATTGGCCGCCCGGATTATTTGGTGCAGAATGGGGACGGCCTGGTGCCGGTGGAAGTCAAGAGCGGGCGCACACCGCGCAAGCCGTACGAATCGCATATTTATCAGTTGGCGGCCTACTGCGTGCTGGTGGCGCGCACTTTTCAGCAGCGCCCAGCCTATGGCATTATTCGTTATCCGCAGCGCAGTTTCCGGGTGGAGTTTAGCGCCGCGCTGGAAGCCCAGGTGCTGAGCCTGCTGGCAGCCATGCGCCAGGGACTGGCGCATGGCGAGTTGCATCGCTCGCACAATGTGGCGGCGCGCTGCGCCGCCTGCGGCTACCGGCAGGTATGCAGTGAGCGGATACACTAAGCCTATGGCTGAGAAGAACGCAAGCCAATTCAAGCATGTGGCGGTGCTGGCCAGCGCAAGCAACACTCAGGCGCTGAGCCTGTGCGCTGAGGTGGCAGACTTTTTGCGGGGCTTGGGGTTGGCGGCGGACAGCGGCCTGCTGCAAGGCCAGGCCACCCAGCAGCGGCTCAAGCAATGGGGCAGCGACCTGGTGATTGCCCTGGGGGGTGACGGCACTATGCTGCGCGCCGGGCATGTGTGCGCGCCGCTGGATATTCCATTGATCGGCATCAATCACGGCAACTTTGGCTTCCTAATTGAACTGGGCCCACACGAATGGCAGCAAACCCTGCCGCGCCTGGTGAGCGGCGAGTACTCGACCGAAAAGCGGATGCTGTTGCATGTGGAGCTGTGGCGCGGCGACAAGATCGTAGGAACCTGGCAAGCGCTCAACGAAGCCATGGTGGGGCGTGGCCGGGTGGTGCGCCCAGTGCACCTCAGTGCCAGCCTGGACGGCCACCCGCTGACCACGTATGTATCGGACGGGCTGATCATTTCCACGCCGACCGGTTCGACTGCGTATGCGCTGGCCGCGGGCGGCCCGATCCTGCCGCCGACGCTGCGTAATCTGCTGCTACTGCCGGTGGCGCCGCACTTGAGCGTTGAGCGGGCGCTTGTGCTGGCGGAAGGCGCCAGCATCAGCGTGGAGCTGGCCCGCGGCGATGAAGCCGTGCTGAGCGTGGACGGGCAGGCGCCCGAGGCGATGGAGCTGGGCGACCGCGTTGCAGTGCGGGCCAGCGAGCACAGCCTGCGCTTCCTGCGTTTCCGCGAGGCGAGCTACTTTTACCAGCGCCTATTGTCTCTAATGGCTAACAACCCTTCAACTGGAGCCGCATGACGACTACCTATTGTGCAAATCATCCAGACCGTGAGACCGGTCTGCGCTGCAATAATTGCGAGAAATACATCTGCGCTCAGTGCGCGGTACATACGCCTACCGGCTACCGCTGCAAGGAATGCGTGCGCGGGCGCCAAAAGGTGTTCGAGACCGCCACCACTGCTGATTTTGTTGTGGCTTTTGTAGTGGGCGCGTTGCTTTCGGGCATTGGGGCGTTCATTGCGATGCGGATCGGTTTCTTCACGCTGTTCCTGGCGCCGCTGGCTGGCAACCTGATCGCAGAGGCGATCCGACGGCTTACGGGCCGCCGCCGCTCACCGCGCTTGTTCCGGGTGGCAGCGGTGGCGGTGGGCCTGGGGGCGGCGCCGTTCGTGCTGCTACCGCTGGCGTATATCTTGCTGGGCGGCGCGGGCATCCGCACGTTTGTGGCAGTGCTATGGCCGCTGATCTATCTCTCGCTGGCTGTTTCTTCCACCTATTACCGCCTGGCGGGCATTGAACTCAAACGCTAATGCTGACCGAACTACGCATTCAGAACTTCGCCATCATTGAGGACCTGACGCTGGAGCTTGGCAGCGGTTTGGTGACTTTTTCCGGCGAGACCGGCGCGGGCAAATCGATCCTGATCGATGCGGTGGAAACTTTGCTGGGCGTTCGGGCCGACGCCAGCCTGATCCGGGCGGGTGACGAACGCGCCACGGTGGAGGGTACTTTCCGCATCCCGGATGCGGCCCGCGAACAGATCCACGCCATTTTGCAGCGCGAGGAACTGCTAGACGACCCGGACTATTTGCAGATCGCGCGCGAATTCCGGCGCGAAGGGCGCAATGTGGTGCGCATCAACGGCCGCCCGGCCACCGTGGCGCTGGTGCGCGAGCTGGGCGAACTGCTGATCGACCTGCACGGCCAGTCTGAGCATCTTTCGCTGCTGCGCGTGCCGGCGCACCGCCTGCTGTTGGACCGCTATGCGGGCGTGGAGCGCGAGCTGGCGGCGTACCAGAAGACCTATGGGCAATTGCAGGAACTGCGGCGCGAGCTGGCCAGCCTGCGCGAGGCCGAGGCGGACGCTGCCCGACGGATCGAGCTGCTGAGCTTCCAGGTGCAGGAAATTGAGGCCGCCAAGCTGCAGCCGGACGAGGAAGCCAGCCTGCGGGATGAGCGCACCCGCCTGGCGAACGCCGAGAGCCTGGCGGCCAACGCCACCTTGGCGCTGGCCGCTCTGGACGAGAGCCAGGATGCAGAGGCGGCTACGGCGAGTGACCGCATGGGTGCGGCGGTGGAAGCGCTGGGGGCGCTGGCAAGGGTGGACGGCTCGCAGGCCGGGCTGGAAAACCGCGCCCAGGGACTGTTGGACGAGATGGCTGATATTGCCCGCGAACTGCGGGCGTACCTGGAGCAGATCGAGTTCAACCCCAAGCGGCTGGAGGAAGTGGAAGAGCGCCTGGCCCTGCTGCAGAACCTGAAGCGCAAATACGGCGAGGATATTGCCGCGATCGTGGCGTTTGGGCAACGTGCCCGCAAGGATCTGGAGAACATCTCGAACGCGGAAGAGCGGCTGGACGCTCTGCAGAAGGGCGAGGGCGAGCTGCTGGCGCGCCTGGCGCAGGAGGCGCAGGCGCTGGCCGCCAAGCGCCACAGCGCGGCGGATGAGCTGAGCAAGGGTATTGAGGTGGAGTTGGACGACCTCAAGATGGAAGCCGCGCGCTTTGGGGTGGAGTTTGGTACCACGCCGGATGCGAATGGGCTTGAGATCGGCGGCGAGCGAGTGGGCTTTGATGCGTATGGCCACGAGACGGTCGAGTTCATGGTGGCTCCCAACCCTGGCGAAGGGCTGAAGCCGTTGGTCAAGATCGCCTCGGGCGGTGAGACGGCGCGCTTGATGCTGGCGATGAAGAACGTGCTGGCGCGTGCCGACCACACGCCCACATTGATATTCGATGAGATCGATCAGGGGATTGGCGGCCGCGTGGGCAGCGTGGTGGGCGAGAAGCTATGGCGCCTGGCGCGAGCACATCAAGTATTGTGTGTGACGCACCTGCCGCAACTGGCGGCGTTCGGTGACCAGCACTTTAAAGTTGAAAAGATCATGAACGATGGCCGCACGCAAACGCAAGCCGTGCGTTTGAAAGATGACGCGCGCGTGAACGAATTGGCTAACATGTTTGGCGAAATAAGTGAAGGAACTTTGCAATCGGCGCGCGAATTAATGGATGCCGTGCGCGCCACTACAAAGGCATGAACGTGTTATAACTAGCAACACGCTCTTTCAATGCTGACCTTACTGTTCGCACCGGACGCAGACGAAGCAGCTGTACTCACTCTTATCCTGCAACGCGCCGGCTTCGAAGTCCGCTTAGTTACTGAGCTTGACCAGCTATCGCAGGGCGATCGCCCGGCTGAGCTTTTCTTCTTCGCGTTCACTACAGAAAAAGCAATCACATCCGAATTCATCAGCCAGCTGCGCCTGGAGAATCAGGCGCCGATCGTGATGCTGATGGAAGCGCGGGACGAGACGGCGCAGATCGATTTTATTGAAGCAGGCGCGGACCTTGTGTTCAGCCGACCGTATAGCCCCAAGTTCATGGTGGCGCAGTTGCGGGCGCTGATGCGACGCAGCTCGGGCTTGCCGTACTTTAGCCTGCCGGCGTTGAGCCAGGCGGGCATCACGCTGGACCCTTCAAAGCGCAGCGTGCAGGTGAGCAAGCAGGCTGCCACCCGCTTGACGCAGCTGGAGTTCCGTTTGTTGTATGCGCTGATGACGCACCCAGGGCGCATCATCCCTTCGGAGAATTTGGTGGAATACGTATGGGGCTACGGCGGCGAAGGCAGCCAGGGCCTGGTGCGCGGTTTGATCAGCCGTTTGCGCGGTAAGATCGAGCCCGACCCATCGAACCCGCGTTACATCATGACGGATGCGGGCATTGGCTATTACTTTGAGCCTGAGCCGGATCAGCAGCGCATGTTCAGCAAGACGGAGAAGAGCACCAGCGAAGTGCGCTAGTTTTAGCGACATAGGCTAGCCTTCGGCTGGTACACCTGTCAGGATGGGCGCAGCATGCTACGCTGCTTCGCAGCGTACACCCCTACGCTTTAAGGCCGCGAAGCCTCTGGCGAGAATGGATTGTCAAATCCAGTTGCTTTTTGACAGCGCAATGAGTGTATCTGCTGTACAGTTCGCTCCACTTTAAGTACAGCCTGTTAGGCTGAGAAGGAACTCGGAATGAGCGATGCTGTTTGCCCCTCTTGTGGCGCCCAGGTGAGCGTGAAGGGCACGCCAAAAATTGGCATGAGTGTTACCTGCACCGCCTGCAGTACTGAGCTTGATGTGGTTTGGCTGGATCCGCTGGAGCTGGATTGGCCGATCGAGGATGATGACTTTGATGAGGATCTGGACGAGGAGTAGTGAACTAAAGGTTTCCCTATTCGGAAGATGAGAGGCAAAGGATCCCTTGGCTTGTCGACTCGGCGTTCTGGTGAGGAGTTCCGCCTATCGTCTCGGGATGACAAGATAGCTAGCATTCTAGTCTGCTTAGTTGGGGATTGCTTCGTCCGTTTTTGGTGTGCATTTCATGCACACCAAAATACTCCTCGCAATGACGGGAATACAAAAACCGACCCTTTAGGGTCGGTTTTTTTGTTATCAGCTGCCGCCGAGGTACTCGCGCAACTGGTGGCTGCGGGTTGGGTGGCGGAGTTTGCGCAGCGCTTTGGCCTCGATCTGGCGGATGCGCTCACGGGTGACGTTGAAGTGCTGGCCGACCTCTTCGAGGGTGTGGTCCTTGCCATCCAGCAGGCCGTAGCGCATCTCGAGTACTTCGCGCTCGCGTTCGGTGAGGCCGGCGAGGGCACCCTGAACCTGCTCGCGTAACATTTCGCGAGCGGCTGCATCCATAGGGGCGAGGGCGTCTTCGTCTGGAATGAAGTCAGCCAGCTCGCTGCCGTCGCCGGCGCCGACGGGGCTCTCGAGCGACATGGGCTCCTCGGCGCTGCGCAGGGTCTGCTCCACCTTGGTAGTGGCGCGCGCCCAGCGACGCTTGAGATCGGGCGCGGGCGGCTGGCCGGAGGCGATGGATTTGCGGATGGCGGCTACGTCGCCATCATCCAGGAAACCACTTTCGAGAGCTAGCTCTTCAAAGGTGGCTTCGCGGCCGAGGGTCTGCGTCATCTGGCGCTGGGCGCGCATGAGGCGCTGGATGGATTCGAGCAGGTGGACCGGGATGCGAATGGTGCGAGCCTGATCGGCAATCGAGCGGGTGATGGCCTGACGGATCCACCAGGTGGCGTATGTGCTGAACTTGAAGCCACGCGTGGGATCGAACTTGGTGACGGCACGCAGCAGGCCGATGTTGCCTTCTTGGATAAGATCTTCAAAAGTAGAGCCGCGGCCGACGTAGCGTTTGGCGATGCTGACGACCAGGCGCAGGTTGGCGTTGATGATGGCGATCTGGGCTTCCATGGCGCGGCTGTGCACAGCCGCGGCGGCCAGTTTGAGCTCCTCGGCGGCGGGCAGCTGGTTGGAGAAGCTGCGCGGCGAGGGCAGCTCGCCTTTGGCGAGCGAATCCAGCAGGGCTTCGGTAAGCTCGCGCGGGAAGACGTAGAAACCTATCAGAATGACAAAGGTGCTGCGAGCCGCTGCATCCCAGCGGGGGTCACGCCCCCACATGCCGTTGTCGAGATAGCTGCGCACATAGGATGGCGTTTCCATGGTCCAGGTCTTTTGCAGGCGCAGCGCCTCCTGGGCGATGGGCAGGAGCTGGGGCGGTTTTTGGTTGAGGGCCTTGACCTCTTTGGCAAGTCTGGCCCAGGCTTCGCTAAGCTCAGCATAGGCGGCTTTGAAAACAGTTTCTGGATTGGGCTCAGGCTGCTTGGCAGTGGCGGCTTGCTCCTGAAGGAAGGTGAGCCGCTTGAGCGCCTCAACGCGGGTGGCGAGCCATAGCTCACGGTCGGTATCCAGCAGGCTGACGCGGCCGATCTCTTTGAGATAGAGGCGCACCGGGTCATCGCCGAGCTCAATGGCGCCTTCCTGGCGGACGCGTTCTTCGAGCTTGCGCAGGTCTTCGCGCAGGGCCTCTACGCCGTCTTCATCCTCGGAGAGTTCGTTGAGCAGATCGCCCTCTTCAGGCGATGCAGCCTCATCGTTCAGCTCGTCGTCGTTCTCAGGCAGCTCGATGTTGTCTTCGGGTTGATCTGCGTCGTGATCCATCATAGGGCTCTCGGGAGGCTGCGTTTGGGGCCGGTGGCGAGCGCTTTATCCAAGCGCTGCAGGGTTAGAGTGTTTTGTATCATCACCTGCTGGTATTCGCTGGCTTTCAGGTCGCCCTCTTGCTGGGCGGTTTGTTGCAGGTAACGCATCTGCTCGTTGCTCTTGCGCAGCAGGCGGCGGCGCAGCAAAAGGAACGTGCGCAGCAGATCCTCGAATACTTTATCGTCTTCGGGATCCAGTTTCTCGCTATGGACAAGTATCTCTTCGGCGCGGTCGAGGAGCGGCATGGGTAGATTCTGCAGGGCGTAACTGTACGGCTCCTGCACATCCTGATCGAGCGCTTCGCGCGAAAGGCGGAACATCTCCTGATGGTCGCTGTGCTCAAAGTCGCTGATGGAGAGACGCGGCAGACCGGCTTCGAGCAAGGCGCGGTCTACGCGGTAGAGCAATTCCGGCTGGCGGATGATGATGCTCATGCAGTGCGACTCGAGGCGTACGGTGCTGTCTTCAATGCTGGGTACGGGGCGCGCCTCGGGCAGGCTTGGAGTGGCGGCCGGGGTGCGGCGGCGGGGCGCGGCGGCACGAGTTGGGCGCTCAGCCATGAGGCTGCGTTCGTCCACCTGGAGCAGGCGGGCCAGTTTTTGGGTGTAGCTGTCGCGCTCCACTGGGCTAGGCACATCGGCAATAAGCGGCAGCACCTGGGCCGCCAGCTCGCGCTTGACCTTAGCGTCTTGCAGGTCTTTGCCGGCAGCCAGGCTGTACATCACATGCTCCACAATGGGGCGGGCGGCCAACAGCAGGCGCGGCCAGGCTTCAGGGTCGGCGGAAACGATCTCGTCAGGGTCTTTGCCGTCTGGCAGGGCGGTGACGCGAATATCGGCCTGGAGGCGGCCTTCATGGCGCAGCAGGCCGCGGGCATCGAAGACGGGGTCGGCCTCACGGTCAAGACTCTTGCGAGCGACTTCCAGGCCGCGCAGGGTGGCTTTGTCACCGGCGGCATCGGCATCGAGCGCAAGTACGATGCGGGTGGTGAGACGCTTGAGGGTGCGGAGCTGTTGCTCACCCAGCGCGGTGCCCATGGGCGAGACCGCGTTTGGGAACCCTGCCTGGTGCAGTGCGATGACATCCATGTAACCTTCGACCAGCACGGCTTCATCCTGGGTGCGGATGTTCTTGCGAGCCTTGTCCATTCCGTAGAGCAGGTTGCTTTTGTCGAAGAGAGGCCCCTGGGCGGAGTTGAGATATTTAGGCAACGATTCTTCGCTAAGAGCGCGGGCGCCAAAGCCAGCCATTTTGCCGTTGGCGTCTCGGATGGGGAAGATGAGGCGGTGACGGAAGCGGGCGTAGCGGCGCCCATCATCGGCCTGGCTGAGCAGGCCGGCTTCCATCATTTCGTCGAGGGTAAAGCCGGCTTGCTGTACGGCGGCGGCCAGCGGCTCGAGGGTATCGGGGGCGTAGCCCAGTTCGAAGGCGGCGATGGTCTCATCGGTCAGGCTGCGGCCATGTAGGTAGTTGAGCACCGGGGCGCCGGAGGGGGTCTGGAGCTGAGCCTGGTAGAAGCGCGCGGCGGCTTCCAGCGCATCTCGCAGGCGGCCGTGCTGCTCTTTGGCGGCCTGCTCCATGGGGCTTTGCGGGCGCAACTGTACGCCGGCGCGGTCGGCCAGGCGGCGCAGGGCTTCGGTGAAATCAAGCCCTTCCTTTTTCATTACATATTTGAAGATGTCGCCACCCTCGTTGCACTGGCCGAAGCAACGCCAGGTGCCGGATTCGGGGAAGACGACAAAAGAGGGCGTGCGCGTGTTGCTGTGGAAGGGGCAGAAGCCGGAGAGACTCTTGCCGGCGCGGCGGAGTTGTACACCGCTCTCAGAGACGATGTCTTCGATGGCTAAACGAGCTTTAATTTCCTCAACATTGCTCATAAACACATTTAACTGCAACAGGCGAAGACGGCAGGAAGCGGATTATACCTGCCGAGCCTGATCGTCTCTGGTTTATAAATCGTGCATGGTAGCATTTTAGAAACTCCAACATCCATCTGATAGGGAAGTCATGCCGTACAAATCACAGCAGCCTATCCAATTTGCCCTTCCTGAGCGAATCAACCGCCTGGGTGACCTGGCCTACAACTTGTGGTGGACCTGGCAGCCATCTGCGCAAGATCTATTCCAAAGCATTGACCCGGTTCTGTGGCAGGCCAGTGCGCATAACCCGGTTGTTTTTCTGCGAGACCTGCCGCCGCTCACCCTGCAGACCGCCAGCATAGACCTCAATTTCACTGAACACTATGACCGGGTCGTCTCCGCTTTTGATGCCTACATGGCGCCAGCTGAGAATTGGTTCAACCAGACGCACCCAGAACATATCAAGAAGCCGATCGCGTACTTTTCTTCGGAGTTCGGTTTGCATGAAACCGTGCCGATCTATGCGGGCGGCTTGGGCATTTTAGCCGGCGACCATTTGAAGGAAGCGAGTGACCTGGGGCTGCCGTTGGTGGCGGTGGGCTTTCTGTATACGCACGGTTATTTCTTCCAGCATATAAGTGAGGACGGCTGGCAAGAGTCTCGCCCGGTGACTCTTAAGTTCGAAGAGATGCCGGTGCTGCCGGTGGTCGATGCGGAAGGCAAGCCGCTGATGGTTTCGCTGGAGCTGCCCGGCCGCAGCCTGGATGCGCAGGTATGGGAGATCCGTGTGGGCCGTGTGCCCCTGTATCTGCTTGACAGCAATGTGGACAGCAACAGCGACACAGACCGCCAGCTGACGGCGCGCCTTTACAGCAGCGACTTGGACCTGCGCATAGCGCAGGAAATGCTGCTAGGCATCGGCGGCGTGCGTGCGTTGCGGACGCTTGGGTACAACCCCGCGGTGTGGCACATGAACGAAGGCCATTCTGCCTTCCTGGGCCTGGAGCAGGCGCGCGAGCTGGTGCAGGGCGGGCTGGGGATCGACGAAGCGATCAAGCGGGTGCGCATGCACAACGTATTCACCACGCACACCCCGGTGCCGGCCGGCAACGACGAGTTCCCCATCTGGCTGATCGACCGTTATTTCTCGCAGTACTGGTCGGAACTGGGCCTCGACCAGGAAGGCTTCATCAAGCTGGCGCACCAGGTGGTGGGCTGGGGCGAGGCGTTCAGTATGCCGGTGCTGGCGATGCGCTTCTCCGCCCAGCACAATGGCGTGTCTGAACTGCACGGCCAGGTGGCGCGCAACATGTGGCATGGCCTGTGGCCGGGGCGGTCTGAGGAGCAGGTGCCGATCAGCTACATCACCAACGGCATCCACACGCAGACCTGGCTGAGCAAGCGCATGGGCCAGTTGTACAACAAGCACCTGGGTACCTGGCGAGCGCATTTGGATGAGCCTGAGGCCTGGCAGAAGATCCATGACATCCCGAATGAAGAGCTGTGGCGGGCGCGCCGGCATGCCAAACGCAAGCTGGCGTTCTGGGTTCGCGAGCGCGTGCGTCGCCAGTGGCTGCACGAGGGCATTCATCCGGTGCAGGTGGTGGCGGGCGGCGCAATGCTGGACCCGTATGCATTGACGATAGGCTTTGCGCGGCGTTTTGCCTCATATAAGCGGGCCAACCTGGTGCTGCAGGATCTGGAGCGCCTGATCGCTTTGGTGAACAAGCCCGACCGCCCGGTACAGATCCTGTTCGCGGGCAAGGCCCACCCGGCGGATGAGGCAGGCAAGCAGCTGATCCAGGAGGTCTACCGCGCGGTCAAGAAGGCAGAGACCGGCGGGCGGCTTGTGTTCCTTGAGGGATACGACATGGAGCTGGCGCGCTATCTGGTACAGGGCGTTGACGTATGGCTGAACACCCCGCGCCGCCCGATGGAGGCCTCGGGCACATCAGGCCAGAAGGCGGCGCTGAATGGCGCGCTCAACTTCTCGATTTTGGATGGATGGTGGCGCGAGGGCTACAACGGCAAGAATGGATGGGCGATCGGGGCGGAACAGGAGTACAGCGACGCGGCCGAGCAAGACCTGGCGGATGCCAATAGTCTGTACGATGTGTTGGAAAACCAGATCATTCCGTTGTATTACTCAGGCCGCAGCGGCAACCAGCCGGCGGACGGCTGGTTGGCGATGGTGAAAGAATCGATCAGCACGCTGGGGCCGCAATTCAGCGCGCGGCGTATGCTGAAGGAGTACGTGAACGCCCTGTACGTGCCTGCCATGCAGGGTCATGTGAACGTTGTGGAGATCGGCTGATGGAACTCTCATTTACACAACAAGATGTGCTGCTGGCGTTCGGCATCTTCATGCTGCGCGTGGTGAACCAGAGCTTGGATACGCTGCGGGTTGTGATGATGTTGCGCGGGCGCAAGGCAGCGACCTGGATCCTGGGCTTCCTCGAGACGGTGATCTTTGTGGTTGCGCTGGGCTCGGTCATTACTGGGTTGGATAATGTGCTCAACATCATTGGCTATTCGGCTGGTTTTGCAACGGGCAACACGCTGGGTATGTGGGTGGAAGACCGCCTGGCGATCGGGTACATCAATCTGCGAGTGGTGAGCCGCAAGCGCGGCACGGCGGTGGTGGAGCTGCTGCGGGCGGAGGGTTTTGGCGTGACCGAGATCCCGGCGCGGGGCAAAGACGGCACAGTGAGCCTACTGAACCTGAGTGTGCGCCGCAAGGAACTGGACGAGGTGCAACGGCTGGTTGAGTCTGTGGACGATACCGCCTTCATCACCAGCGAAGAGACCCGCCCGCTGCGGCGCGGCTTTTGGGGCTAGTGCGCGGCCTGCGGCCGCGCGGGCGAACCTGCTCGGCTGCGCCGAGCTACGCTTCGCCGCTAGTACTCGGCCTCGGTTGGGCCGAGTAACGCAACGCCGCGGTTGCTCGGGTATACGCTTGCGTAGAATGGCGCAGCGGCAGTTTGTTTAGCGAGATGAAAGACTTGAATTGTCCCGGCTGTGGGGGCGTGGTGCCCGCAGGAGCCCAATGCTCCGATCGATTCTGGGAGGGGCAGATATTGGAGGGCAATGACCCTGCCTATTATGCTGTGCACCATCTCAGCGTGCCCGCCTATTACCTGCAGCACAACTTGTACTCTCGAGAGGGCTGGCTAGCGGTGCATGCATTGCTGGGTGAATTTCTCTTTGAGGGTCTAACCCCACAACTAGCTCGCCAGAAATATGGCCAGGACTTCAGCTCTGGCAAGCGCGAGTGGAGCATCGTTCGCGGGGCAAAGCTGGCCGACGTGGGACAAGGTGCAATGGAGCTTCACAATCGCAGAAGTGAGCTTGGAACACCGCGGCAAGGTACTGCTCGGATGTGCAGCGCTGGGCAGAAAGCGTTTATAAGGATAGCCAGGCGATGGTGAAGAGAGTTCAGAAACTCTAGATTACGAATTCGCCATTCTTGTAGAAGACCTCACCATCAACCAGAATTTCAGAATCCTGGCGCAGGTCGCAGATCATGTCCCAGTGGATGGCGCTGGTGTTCTTGCTGCCAGTTTCCGGATAGCCGAGGCCCAGCGCCATATGGAACGAGCCGCCTATCTTTTCATCGAGCAGAATGTGGCCTGTGAAGCGGTCAATATCGGTATTGAGGCCAATGGCAAATTCGCCTACATAGCTGGCACCCTCGTCTGTAGCGAGCATTTGCCTTAGGTAAGCTTCCTGCGTGCGGGCGGTGGCGCTGACTACCTTGCCTTCATTGAACTTCAGCTCAATGTCTTCGACCACTACGCCATCTTCAATGGCGGGGTAGGTGTAGCGCACCCAGCCGTTCAGGGAATTCTCCACCGGGCCGGTGTAGATCTCTCCATCGGGCATGTTGTAAATACCGTGCGAATTCTTCCACTTGCGGTCTTTTACGGAAAGAGTCAGGTCCACATTGGGCCCGCGCAGCTGAATGCGGTCGTGCCCGGTGAGCGCGTCAATGTAGCGCTGCTGTTCCTGCTTGATCTTTAACCAATGGGCCACGGGGTCGGCTTCGTGGGCATGAACAGAGCGGAAGATGAAATCAGAGTATTCGGTCAAGCTCATTCCCGCCTGCATGGCGTAGCCTTGGGTGGGGAAGATGCTGGTCACCCACTTGAACTGGCCGGCGGCGGAGCGCTCGAACTGGTTCTTGAGGCTGGCGGAAAAGGCCGAGGCAGCGGCAGACTGCATTTGCGGGTCTACGCTGCTGAGGGCCTTGGTGTTGGCTTCTGACCATAGGCGGATACGAGCTTCGAAATCACGGTAGGCGAGGGCGGTGAACTCATTCTCCATGCGGGCGAGTTCCGGCGTGGCCAGGCTGAGGAAGAGGGCGCGCTGCTCGGGGAACTCCATTTGAAGATGTGGGCGGCCGCCACGCTCCACCACGCGTTTGAAGACCTCAACCACCAGTGGCATGGCCTCGGTGGTGGTTTCGATGATGACACGGTCACCCGGCTGAATGTTGGTGGAATAGTCAACCAGGATGCGGGCGAAATTTTCAATGCGCGGGTCTGCCAAGGGATCCTCCAGGAAGAATCGGATTATACGCCCCTGCCAACAGCGAGCTAAAAGTGCGGATGGTAGAATGCCTAATTCCACTGTAAAAGTGTCTATCCAATGAAACAACTCCTGCAAAACATGCGGGCGCGAAGCCCACACCTGGCGGATGTGCCTGTGCCAACCCCGCAGCCTGGCTTTGTGCTGGTGCGTAATGCCGCGTCGCTGGTTTCGGCGGGTACGGAGCGTATGGTGGTGGAATTTGCCGGCGCTTCGCTGCTGGGCAAGGCGCGCTCTCGGCCGGACCTGGTGCGCCAGACATTGGATAGAGCGCGCCGTGAGGGTCTGGCCAGCACGGCGCAAGCCGCGCTGGGCAGGTTGAGCGAGCCGATGGCCCTGGGCTATTCCAGCGCTGGAGTAGTGGTTGAGCTGGGTGAGGGAACGCAGGGGTTCCGCGCAGGTCAACGGGTGGCGTGCGCGGGCGGAAACTATGCCGTGCATGCAGAGTATGTGAGCGTACCGCGTAACCTGGTAGCGGTGCTGCCTGGCAAGGTGGGTTTTGAGGAAGCTGCATTCACCACGCTGGGCGCGATCGCCCTGCACGGTTTTCGATTAGCGAATGTGCAGTTGGGCGAGCGGGTGGCGGTGATCGGCATGGGTTTGCTGGGCCAGCTGGCGGCAAGCATTGCTGCGGCAGCCGGTTGCCGGGTGCTGGGGATCGATATTGACGCCAAGCGCGTGGCGCTGGCCACGGCCCGCGGCCTCCAGGCGATGGTGCGCAAGGAAGCCGCGGAGCGCAGCGCGGCGTTAACCCGCGGGCAGGGTTTTGATGCGGTACTGATCTGCGCTGATACGGAGTCGAACGACCCCGTGGAGCTGGCCGGCGAGATCGCCCGCGACCGCGCCACCGTGGTGGCCGTGGGCGCAGTGGGAATGAACGTGCCGCGGCGCAGCTATTTTGGCAAAGAGCTTAACTTCATCGTCTCGCGCTCGTATGGCCCGGGCCGCTATGACCCTGACTATGAAGAAGGTGGCCGTGATTACCCGATTGGCTATGTACGCTGGACTGAGGGCCGCAATCTGCAAGCCTTTGTGGACCTGATGGCAGCCGGCAAGGTCGATGTGAGCCAACTGATCAGCCACCGCTTCCCGATTGCCAATGCTCCCAAAGCCTATGAACTTATTCAGAGTGACAAGCCCTTTTTGGGCGTGCTGATCACGTACCCGGGCTCGGCCGTCAAGCCCAGTAAGGCCAGCCGGCGGGTTAATTTCGAAACCAAGCCGCTGAGCAAGGACAAGATCGGTTTGGGCGTGCTGGGAGCGGGCAACTATGCGCGCAACACGCTGCTGCCGGCGGTGCGCCCGCTGCGCAATTTGGAGCTGATCGGGATTACTTCGGCCAGTGGGCGGCCAGCGGCCGATCTTGGCAAGCGCTTCGGTTTCCGCTACGCATCCAGCGACGAGGCGCAGATACTGACTGACCGCAATGTGGACGCAGTCGCCATCCTGACGCGGCACCACTTGCACGCCAGCCAGACGCTGGCGGCGCTCAAGGCCGGTAAGCATGTGTTCTGCGAGAAGCCGCTGGCGCTGAATGAAAAGGAATTGGCGGCGGTGGAGCGCCAAGTGGCCAAGGCTGGTAGCCCGCTGCTGATGGGCGGTTTCAATCGCCGCTTCTCGCCAATGGGCCAGGACCTCAAGCAGTTCCTGGCCCGCCGCAGCCAGCCGCTGGCGGCCAACTTCCGCGTCAACGCCGGCACGCTGCCACCATACCACTGGCTGCATGACCCGGCGCGCGGCGGCGGGCGCATTGTGGGCGAGGCGTGCCACTTTATTGATTTCTTGATCTATTTGGTGGGGCAGGCGCCCAGTGCGGTGTATGCCGAGGCGCTGCCTGACGATGAACGCTACAAGCAGGACAATGTGCAGATCACGCTACGCTTTGCCGAAGGTTCGCTGGGGACGGTGACGTATTTGGCGAATGGCGACCGCTCGCTGTCCAAGGAGCGTTTGGAGCTGTTCTGCGGCGGCAAGGTGGCCGTTCTGCATGACTTCCGCCAGTTGGACCTGACCGAAGACGGGCAGACCACGACGCGGCGCGGCAAGCAGGACAAGGGCCACCGGGCGGGCGTGGCCGCCTTTTTGGCAGCGGTGCAGGCCGGCGGCCCGGCGCCGATCGCCTACGAGGAGCTGTTTGGCGGGGCGCGGGCAGCGTTTGGCGCGCTGCAGTCGTTGGAGACTGGCAAGCAGGTCGAGTTTTAGGCTAAAGCTGATCTTACGAAGTTGACTTGGAGATTGCTTCGTCGTTCAGCGGCAACGCCGCTTCCCGTCCTCGCAATGACGGATATTTTTTGTTACTCACACCCCTCTACTTTGTGAAATTTGACACCTTTTAACCCTTGTGATAAACTGAACTTAACCTACAATCATCAGAATATTCGCTCTGGTTTACCTTTGTAGGCCAACCAACTATGCTGCAAGACTACCTACCCATCGCAGTATTACTGATTATTTCAAGCGGCCTTGCCGTGCTGATCATCATTATCGGCAACATTATTGGTCCGCGCCGCACCAACAGCCGCAAGGCGGCTCCGTACGAATCGGGCATGCAGTCGATCGGCCCGGGCACTCGCCGTATGCCGGTGCGCTTCTATCTCATCGCGGTACTCTTTATTCTGTTTGATATTGAAGTCGTGTTCTTCCTGCCCTGGGCGGTCGTGTTCCGCCAACTGGGTGTGTTCGGCTTGATTGAGATGTTTGTGTTCATAGCCATCTTGCTGATCGGCTATGTGTACGCCTGGAAGAAAGGCGCGCTGGAATGGGACTAGAGCAAAAACTCGGCAATATGGGCATCGTCACCACCACGTTGGAGCAGGTGGTGAACTGGAGTCGCACGCGCGCCATGTGGCCGATGCTGTTTGGCCTGGCTTGCTGCGCCATCGAAATGATGGCCTCGCAAGGCGCCGACTACGACGCCAGCCGCTTTGGTATGGAATTGATGCGCGCCTCACCCCGCCAGGCTGACCTGATGATCGTGGCCGGCCGGGTAAGCCGTAAGATGGCCCCGGTGTTGCGCCGCCTGTATGACCAGATGCCTTCGCCCAAGTGGGTCGTCTCCATGGGAGACTGCGCCTCCTGCGGCGGTGTGTTCAACAACTACGCCATCGTCCAGGGTGTGGACGAGATCGTGCCGGTGGATGTGTATGTGGCCGGCTGCCCGCCGCGCCCTGAGGCGCTGATCCACGGCATCATGACCCTGCACGAGAAGATCAAGGGCGAAACGTTCAAGGACTGGGCGTAAGATGAAACCCGAACTGCAACCCGTGCTGGATGCGCTGCAAAGCGCATTTGGCGCGCATATCAGCGAGTTCCGCGAGCAGGTTAAGGCCACAATTGCGGCGGAACACATTGTGGAAGCGGCGCGCACCCTGCGGAATGCGCATGGCTTCAACATGCTGGCTGGTCTGAGCGCAGTCGATTACTGGCCGGAGCGCAAACCGCGCTTCCATGCCGTGTATGAGTTCAAGAACATTGCGCAGAAGCTGCGCCTGGAAGTGCGCGTGCCGCTGGACGGGGATGAGCCGAAGCTGCCCACGCTGACTGAAGTCTTCCCCAACGCCAACTGGCACGAGCGCGAGCTGTTGGACATGTTTGGCTTTGATATTGTTGGCCACCCTGACCCGCGCCGCATCCTGATGCCGGCTGATTGGGTAGGCCATCCCCTGCGTAAGGATTACCCGCTGGGGTACGAAGAAGTGCAGTTCAGCTTCAATTTCAAAGAAATTGACCAGCGCAAGCCGCGCCCGCAGGACTGAGCCGTATGAGCATTTCACAGCTTGAGATCACCCACGATGAGCTAAAGCACCTCGTTTCCGAGCGTGCTCAAACCGGCGAGACCCTGCTGCTCAACATGGGCCCGCAGCACCCCAGCACGCACGGCGTGCTGCGTTTGCTGCTGGAGCTGGACGGCGAGATCGTGGTGAATTGCATCCCCGATATCGGCTTTCTGCATACCGGCATCGAAAAGAACATGGAAGCCAAGACGTATGAGAAGGCGGAGGTAATGACCGACCGCCTGGACTACCTCAACACCATGGGCAACAATCTTGCCTACTGCCTGGCCGTTGAGAAGCTGGTGGACCTGGATGTGCCTGAGCGCGCCCAGGCCATCCGCGTGATCTTTGCTGAGTTGCAGCGGATCGCCTCGCACCTGGTGTGGCTGGGCACGCATGCGCTGGACCTGGCGGCCATGTCCATGTTCTTCTATTGTCTGAACCAGCGCGAGCGCATTCTGGACATTATGGAGATGTGCGCCGGCCAGCGCATGATGACGACCTATTTCCGCCCCGGTGGTTTGTGGCGGGATGTGCCGGCTGAGTTTGTGCCGGCGGTACGCGCTTTCATTGACAGCTTCCCGGCCGAAGTAGACCTGTATGAAGGTTTGTTGGACAAGAACCCCATCTTCCTGGATCGCACGAAGGGGATCGGCATCTATACTGGCGAAGAAGGTATTGCCTGGGGCATCACCGGCCCTTCGCTGCGCGGCTCGGGCGTTGCTTATGACCTGCGCAAGGAAGAGCCGTACAGCGGCTACGAGCAATATGACTTTGAGGTGTGCACCGAAGCTGAGGGCGATGTGTATGCGCGCTACCGCGTGCGCATGCGTGAGTTCCATGAGTCTCTGAAGATCATTCGCCAGGCGCTGGACAAATTGCCCAGCGGCCCGGTGCGCAGCAACAACCGCAAGTTTGTGCCCCCGCCGCGTGCTGAGCTGGGCGAGAGCATGGAAGCTGTGATCCATCACTTCAAGTTGTGGACGGAAGGCTTCCCTGCGCCCAAGAACTCGATCTATCTGCCGGTGGAATCGCCGCGTGGCGAGCTGGGCGTGTTGTTGGAGGGCGACGGCGGCCCCAAGCCATACCGCTGCCACTGGCGCACTCCTTCTTTTGTAAACTTGCAGATCCTGCCCAAGATCTCTCAGGGCTGCTATGTGGCAGACCTGGTGGCGATCATTGGCAGCATTGACATCGTACTTGGAGATACTGACCGGTGAACCCGCTGCGTGAGCGTTACGGCCAGGAGATCGACGACATCCTGGCAAAGTATCCGCAGGAGCAGAAGCGCTCGGCGGTGATGCCCTTGCTGTATGTGGCCCAGCGTGAGCACGGCTACGTGACGCGTGAGCATCTGGACCAGATCGGCGAAGTGCTCTCGATCGCTCCTACGGAAGTGGCCTCGATCGTTGGCTTTTACACTCTGTATCATGACACGCCGGGCGGCAAGTATCGCCTGCAGGTGTGCAATGACCTGCCGTGTGCCCTGCGTGGCGCTGACCAGTTCCTGGAAGGCGTGTGCGAGCACTTGAACGTGCGCCCCGGTGAAACTACTGAGGATGGCGTGGTGACTGTGGAAGCGGTGATGTGCCTGGCGGCGTGCGACAAGGCGCCAATGTTCCAGGTGCAGAGCCGTGAGGGCATCAGCTATCACGAGAACCAGACCGTGCAGAGCACGGTCGCCCTGGTGGACGGCTGGCGCAAGGAGGAGATGTAATGAACGAGATCCTTCTGCGCCACCGCGATATTAAGGATATTGGCCAGCTTTCGGTGTACCGCGAGCATGAAGGCTTCGACGCGTTCAAACGCGCCGTTACTGGCATGAAGCCGGACGAAGTGACCGAGATGGTCAAAGCCTCCGGCCTGCGCGGCCGCGGCGGAGCGGGTTTCTCCACTGGGATGAAGTGGTCCTTCATTGATAAGAATGCCTGGCCGCACTATGTAGTCGTCAATGCGGACGAGTCAGAGCCCGGTACTTTCAAAGACCGCGAGATCATGGAAAGCAACCCGTTCCAGTTCCTGGAAGGGGTGATGCTGTGTGCCTACGCAGTGGGCGCACACACTGCGTACATTTATCTGCGCGGCGAGTTCTGGGAGCTGGCCGCGTATTTGGATGCGTGCATCGCCGAACTGGAGAAAGAAGGCCTGCTGGGTGATGGCCTGTTTGGCGGCGAATATAGCCTGCGCATTCATACCCATTTGGGTGCGGGCGCGTATATCTGCGGTGAAGAGACCGCGCTGCTCGAATCGCTGGAAGGCAAGCTGGGCCAGCCGCGTCTGCGCCCGCCGTTCCCGCCCAGTTTTGGTTTGTACGGAAAGCCGACCATCGTCAACAACGTGGAGACGCTGGCGAATGTGCCCTTGATCGTGCAGAAGGGCGTGGATTGGTTCCGCGGTTTTGGCACCGAGAAGAGCCCGGGTACCAAGGTTTTCAGTCTGTCAGGCAACGTGGTCAAGCCGGGCAACTATGAGCTGCCGCTGGGCACCACGTTCCGCGAGCTGATCTATACGCATGGCGGCGGTATCACCGATGGCCGCGCCATCAAAGCCATCATGCCGGCCGGCGCATCGTCCTCACTGATCGTGGCGGATGACAAGGCGCTGGATACGCCGATGGACTACGAGAGCGTGCCGAGTGTTGGCGCCATGTTGGGCTCAGCCTCCATCATTGTGGTGGACGAGAGCGTGAGCATGGACTGGCTGATCAACAAGACCATGCACTTCTTCCAGCACGAGTCGTGCGGCAAGTGCACCCCGTGCCGCGAAGGCACGTATTGGATGCGCCACCTGACCGAACGCATCCACCATAATCAGGCCACCTGGGATGATGTAATTCTGCTGCAGGATGTTGCCAGTAACGTGAAGGGCAAGTGCCTGTGCGCGCTGGGCGACTTCTCCACTGAAGCGGTGATCTCGAGCATTACGCGTTTCCGTGGTGATTTTGAGACCAAAGTAGGGATGCCGATAAGCGCTCCGGCGGATGCTGAACTGAAAGAAGTGAGCAACTAAGATGGCTGTTGCCGACACGACTACCCAACAAAAACTCGTTACGCTGACGATTGACGACCAGCAGATCAGCGTAGCGCCCGGCACTCTGGTGGTGGATGCTGCCAAGCGGGCCGGCATTGATATCCCGGTATTCTGCTACCACCCCAAGATGGAACCGGTGGGCATGTGCCGCATGTGCCTGGTGGAAGTGGGCCGCCCGGTGCTGGACCGCGCAACCGGCCAGCCGGTGGTGGGCGAAGACGGCCAGCCGCAAGTTCAGTTTGGCCCCAAGCTGGAGACCGGCTGCACCGTGCCGGTGAGCGAAGGCATGGTAGTGCGCGGCTACACCGAGAAGGTCAAGGACGCGCGCGACGAGGTGCTGGAGTTTCTGCTCACCTCGCACCCGCTGGACTGCCCGATCTGCGACAAGGGCGGCGAGTGCCCGCTGCAGAACCTGACCATGAAGTTTGGCCCGGGCCAGACGCGCTTTATCTACGACGAGAAGATTCGCCTGGACAAGCATGTGCCGCTGGGCGACTTGATCTTCCTCGACCGCGAGCGCTGCATTCAATGTGCGCGCTGCACGCGCTTCCAGACCGAGATCGCGGATGATCCTGTAATCGGGTTCAGTGAGCGCGGCCGCAAGCTGGAGATCGTGACCTTTTCTGACCCGGGCTTTGACTCGTACTGGTCGGGCAATACGACTGATATCTGCCCGGTGGGTGCACTGACCACGGCTGACTTCCGCTTTGGGGCGCGGCCATGGGAGCTCAAGTCGGTCGCTTCGATCTGTACGCACTGCCCGGTGAACTGCAACACCACGTTGAATACACGTCGCGAGGCCAAATCTGGCGGCAAGTCTGTGGTGAAGCGCATCATGCCGCGCCAGAACGAACTGGTGAACGAGATCTGGCTGTGCGACAAGGGCCGCTTTGTATATCAGTACACTGAAGAGGCCAACCGCATCACCCGCGCGCTGGTGCGCAAGAACAACCAACTGGAAGCCGCCAGTTGGGATGATGCGCTGGGGGTAGTGGCCGACAAAGTCAAGAAATCCGGCGGCAAGCTGACCACCGTAGTGAGCGGCCGCTTGAGCAACGAAGACTATTACAACGTGAAGGCCTTTACCGAAGCGGCCAAGGGCCAGATCGCCCTATATAGCAATATGGCCGGTGGTGACCTGGTGAGCCAGGTGGGCCTCGGCCAGGGAAGCAACCTGGCGGACCTGGGCAAGGGCGATGCGATCCTGGTGATCGCCAGTGACCTGGAAGAAGAAGCCTCCATGTGGTGGCTGCGGGTCAAGCAGGCCGCCGAGCGCGGCGCTACGCTGATCGTCGCCAGCCCGCGCCGCACCAAGCTTGAGCACGATGCCACGCATGTGGTGCGCTACGCTTACGGCGAAGAAGCCGCGGCCGTGCATGCCCTGCTGGACAGCGTATCCCCCAAGCGCCCGGAGCAGACTGAAACCGTCAAGCGCTTGATGCATCAGGATGAAGTTAAAGAGGCCGCCAAGGATATTGCAGCGGCTGAGAACCTGGTGGTCTTCTATGGCAGTGATGGCACTGACCTGGCGGCATCTGAATCGCTGGCAGCCGCAGCGGCCAACCTGCTGATCGCCACTGGTCATGTCGGTAAGCCCAATAATGGCTTGGTGGCCGTGTGGGATAAGAGCAACGTGCAGGGCGCATGGGAACTCGGGCTGCGCCCCAGCGGCGACCTGGCCGCCTTGATGAAAGATGCCGAAGTCTTGTACCTGGTGGGGGTTGACCCCAGCGGCGATGACCCACAGCTGGCGGCAGCCGTGGATGCGGCAAAGTTTGTGGTGGTGCAGGAACTGGCTGAGACCAAGACCACTCAGACGGCCGATGTGGTGCTGCCGGCGCAAGCTTTCACTGAGCGCGAAGGCACGTTGACCTCGGGCGAGCGCCGGGTGCAGCGTTATTACCCGGCCGTGCCTGCCGTAGGCGAGGCGCGGGCCGACTTTGCGATCGCGGCGCAACTGGGCAACCTGTTGGGCGCGAACCTGGAAGCCGTGAGCGCCGGGCGCGTGTTTGCCCAGGTGGCCGAGGCCAACGAAGCCTACAAGGGTCTGACGTTGGAGCATCTCGCTGAAGTGACTGAGCAGTGGCCGATCATTGGCCGCGCGGATGTGTACTATGGTGGCACGACCTATGACAACAAGAGCGGCCTGGGCGTGCAGGTATCTACTGCCGCAGACCGCGGCGAAACGCCGGTGCTCTCGTTTGCGCAGCCGCTGGAGCGTGCACATGGTGACGGCCTGCTGGCCGTGCCCGTGACCACCCTGTACGACCGTGGCAACATGATCTCCAAATCGACATTGCTGCATAACCGCTTGCAGAAGCCGCAGGTGACCCTGAGCCCGGATGATGCCGAGCGCCTGGGCCTGGAGCACGGCCAGAGCACCAAAGTAACCGTGAACGGCGTGCAGGCCGCGGTGACCGCCTATATTGACAATAGCGTGCCGCGTGGCACGGTGCTGATCCCGCGCAGTTTGGGCCTGCCGATCAGTGGCCCGTATACCCTGAAGGTGGAGGCCTGATGATTATTGATTGGGTTCTCGTACTGGAATGGGTGATCAAGAGCATTCTGCTCGTCTTTATCTTGCTGACGGGTTTTGCCTACACTACGTTTTATGAGCGCAAGCTGGCCGCGGCAATTCAACTGCGTATCGGCCCCAACCGCGCCGGCCCGGGCGGCTGGCTGCAGCCGGCCGCCGACGGCGTGAAACTGATCTTCAAGGAAGAGTTCACGCCGGCTGAGGCGTATAAGTTCGTTTTTGTGCTGGCGCCCATCATCACGGTCGTGCCGGCGTTGGTGATCATGGCAGTGGTGCCGTGGGGCGATGTGGTCAACCTGTTTGGCCGCATGGTGCCGCTGTATCTCGCTGACATCAATGTGGCTGTGCTGTACATCCTGTCGGTGGCATCTGTATCGGTATACGGCATTGTGTTGGCGGGATGGGCTTCCAATAACAAATACGCCATGTTGGGCGGCCTGCGCTCCTCTGCGCAAATGCTGAGCTATGAACTGTCACTGGGTCTGGCCTTCATTGGCCCGATCCTGATCGCCGGTTCGATGAGCCTGATGGATATCATTGAAGCTCAGCGCAATGTGTGGTTCATTGTGTACCAGCCGCTGGGCGCGATCATCTTTTATATTGCGATGCTGGCCGAAGTCAACCGTGCGCCGTTTGATATGCCCGAAGCGGAGCAGGAACTGACGGCGGGCTATCACACCGAATACTCCGGCATGAAGTTCTCGCTGTTCTTCATGGGCGAATACATCAAGATGGCCGCAGTCAGCGGTATTTTTGCCAGCCTGTTCCTTGGCGGCTTCCGCGGCCCGTTTGTGGATGACCTGCCGGGCTTGGGGCCGCTGTACTTCTTTCTGAAGATCGTGGCGAGCCTGGGCGTAATGATCTGGATACGCGCCACCATGCCTCGCTTGCGTTACGACCGCCTGATGGCCTTTGGCTGGAAGGTACTTTTGCCGCTGGCGCTGCTGAATGTTTTTGTGACTGCAGTAGTGATCGTGGCGTTGGGACTGTAAGATGCTGAGAGGAATGTTCGAAATTGCCCGAGGTATGTTGCTGACTGCACGGCAGATATTTAAGCCGCGCCAGACTTACCAGTACCCTGAGCAGAAACGCCCGGTGCGCACACGCTTTAAGGGCCGCCATGAACTGCGCCGTTACGAGAACGGCCTGGAGCGCTGCATTGGCTGCTCGCTGTGCGCGGCCGCCTGCCCGGCGGATGCCATATTTGTCGAAGCATCCGAGAATACGGACGAAAAGCGTTTCTCGCCCGGTGAGCGTTATGCCAGCACCTACGAGATCAACATGCTGCGCTGCATTTTCTGCGGTTATTGTGAAGACGCCTGCCCGACCCAGGCAATTGTGCTGGGCGATAACTATGAGCTGACTTTCACCGATCGCTCGCAGTCCATTTACACACGCGAGAAGCTGCTGGTGCCGGTACCGCCCGGCGGCCAGCCGACCCCGCAACAGGTGGAGCCCGGTACCTTTGACCGCTCCATCCCGGTGATGAAGAACCCGGAATAGTGCTGATATGAATGTTGAGCTGATTCTTTTCTTTGTTTTGGCAGCCGTGGCGATCGGCGCGGCGCTAGGCATGCTGTTCAGCCGCAATGCCGTCTATTCGGCGCTGTTCCTGATCCTGAACTTTGCCACAGTGGCAGTGTTCTTTCTGCTGCTGGGCGCGCCGTTCATTGCCATGGCCCAGGTGACGGTGTATGCCGGCGCCATCATGGTGCTATTCCTGTTCGTGATCATGTTGCTGGGCGCTGAGCAGATCCAGCAACAGGCGCGCCGCGGCTGGCAACGCCCGCTGGCGATGCTGTTGACGCTAGTCCTGCTGGCAGAGAGCGCTTACCTGATCTTCACCCGCAGCGATGTGCTGACCGTGCTGCAGCCGGCTGCCAGCGACTATGGCAACCCGCAGGCGATCGGCATGCTGCTATTCAGCGAATACCTACTACCGTTCGAAGTGACCTCCATTTTGCTGTTGGCTGCCATGGTGGGCGCCATTGTGCTGGTGAAGGAAGACAAGAAGTCAGGCGGTCAGAAGTGATCCCGATCTCGTATTATTTTGCCCTGTCTGCGATCCTGTTCTCCCTAGGCGCCTTAGGGGTGCTTATTCGCCGCAACGCCATCATCATTTTCATGTCGGTGGAGTTGATGCTCAACGCCGCCAATCTGCTGTTCGTGGCGTTTGCGCGGGCGCATGGGGCGCTCTCGGGCCAGGTGTTCGTGTTCTTCGTCATCGCCGTGGCGGCGGCGGAGGTGGCGGTTGGCCTCGCTTTGATCGTGGTCATCTTCCGCAATCGCAAGAGCATTGATATTGACGAAATGAGCAATCTTAAGGGCTGATGATGGACGCCTTCGCACTGGTTCCCTGGATCGTTTTCTTTCCGCTCATCGGCCTGGTGATCAACCTTGCGGTTGGGCGGCGGCTGGGTGAGCGTTTCAGCGCCATCATTGGCACGCTGGCGGTGTTCTCCGCGTTTGTCGTGGCGGTGCTCCAGTTCCTTAGCCTGCAGGCGCATCCGCATGGGCAGATCGTGCACCTGGCCGACTGGATCAATATTGGCGGCCTGCAGATCCCGTGGGCATTCAATGTGGATACGCTTTCGGTCACCATGATGCTGGTGGTCTCGGGCGTGGGTACGCTCATTCATTTCTATGCAGCCGGCTACATGCACTATGACGTGCGCTACAAAGAAGACCCCGGAAGTTTCACGCGCTTCTTTATTTATTTGAACTTGTTCATTGCCGCCATGATGATCCTAGTGAGCGGCAATAGCTATCTGATGCTCTTTGTAGGTTGGGAAGGCGTGGGCCTGTGCTCCTTCCTGCTGATCGGCTTCTGGTACTCGCGCAACCCGGATGGCACGAAGGGTCTGCTCAATTCGCAAGCGGCCAAAAAAGCGTTCGTGGCCAACCGCGTGGGCGACTTTGGCTTTTTGCTGGCCATGTTCCTCACCTTCTGGGCGTTCGGCTCGCTAAGCTTTGACCAGGTGCTGCCGAATGCGGCCACCGTGGATCCTGGCATCATCATCGCTATCACACTGTGCATGCTGATCGGTGTGACGGGCAAATCAGCCCAGCTGCCGCTGTACGTGTGGCTGCCGGATGCCATGGCTGGCCCCACGCCGGTGTCGGCGCTCATCCACGCCGCCACGATGGTGACCGCCGGCGTGTATCTGGTGGTGCGTTCTGCGCCGCTGTTCGGCGCGGTGCCGGAGGCCGGCAACGTGGTCGCTATTGTGGGCGCGGTGACGGCGCTGTTCGCGGCGACGATCGCAGTGGCACAGAATGACATCAAGAAAGTGCTGGCGTACTCCACCATCAGCCAATTGGGTTTCATGGTGGCCGCGGTGGGGATTGGCGCGTATGTTGCCGGCATGTTCCACCTGGTGACGCACGCGTTCTTCAAGGCGCTACTGTTCCTGAGCTCCGGCTCGGTGATCCTGGCGCTGGAGCGCGCCCACCATCCGTTGGACGGGCACCATGGCGAACATCACGACGACCACCATGATGAGCATCACGATGACCATCATGCACCCTTTGACCCGCAGGACATGCGCAACATGGGCGGCCTGCGCAAGCAGATCCCGACCACATACCGCGTTTATTTGATCGGCGCGCTGGCCCTGGCGGGCCTGCCGCCGCTGGCAGGTTTCTTCTCCAAGGATGAGATCCTGACAGATGCACTGCATGCCAACATGTTGGTGTGGGGGTTGCTGACGGCGGCTGCCTTCCTGACGGCTTTCTACATGGGCCGCCAGATCTGGCTGGTGTTCTTTGGCGAAGCGCGCACCAAGGCTGCCAAGGAAGCGGTGGAAAGCCCCGCCACCATGTTGATCCCGCTGGGCATTTTGGCGGCGCTGTCTGTGTTCGGCGGTCTGATCAATGTGCCGGTGCTGCACCCTTTCACCGACTGGCTGGAGCACACCCTGGGGCATGATTTCGCACACGCCACAGTGTTCAATTTTGGCGTGGCGATCTTCTCTACTGTGTTGGCGTTGATCGCTATCTATGTTTCGTGGCGTTTATATGGCCGCAAGCCGCTGGAGGCGGGCGAAGTGGACCCGCTCAAGCAGCGTCTTGGCTTCGTGTTCAAGGGCATGGAGAACAAGTGGTGGGTGGATGAGCTGTACGATGCCGCCATCATCCAGCCGTACCGCCGCCTGGCCGCCTTCCTGGCGGATGTGGTGGATTGGCGTTTCTGGCACGACTGGGTGCACGACACCCTCATCGGCCGCGGCTTTAGCGCCTTGGCGCGCTTCCTTGCTGAGCCGGTGGACATGGGCGTGATCGACGGCATCTCACGCGGTCTGGCGGCGCTGGCCCGCGGCCTGAGCCGCGGCTTAAGCCTGCTGCAAAGTGGATATGTGCGCAACTACGCCCTGATGGTGTTCTTTGGCGTAGTGCTGATGATCGGATACCTGGTCTTTTCAAGCTGAGGACGGACGATGGAATTTCTTTTACAACCCCTGAACTTACTGACGTTTTTCCCCATCGTGGGCGTCTTGGTGCTGCTGTTTTTGGGCAAGCGCGATGGCTTGAGCCGCTGGATTGCGTTGGGCACCTCGCTGGTGACCTTTGGTATCTCGCTGTGGGTGCTTGGCCTGTTCAATGCCAACAACCCCGGCCTTCAGCTGAACTTTGACTACGACTGGATCCAGGCGGCAGGCTGGACGATCAAGTATGCGATGGGCATTGATGGCCTGAGCATTTTGCTGGTGTTGCTGACCACTTTCCTCACGCCGATCGCGATCCTTTCCACCTGGCATGCGGTCGAAGAACGCGTGCGTGACTTCATGGTCTTCTTCCTTCTGCTGGAAGTGGGCATGCTGGGCGTGTTCCTTGCGCAGGACTTGTTCCTTTTCTATATCTTCTGGGAGTTCACCCTGGTGCCAATGTATTTCCTGATCGGCATCTGGGGCGGCGCCCAGCGCATGTACGCGGCCATCAAGTTCTTCTTATACACGATGGCTGGCTCGATCCTGATGCTGCTGGCGATCCTATGGCTGGGTATCAACCAGGGCAGCTTCCATCTGCCGACCTTGCTGGAGCTTGGCAATATCCCGGCGCAAGAGCAGTTCTGGTTGTTCCTTGCCTTTGCTGCGGCGTTCGCCATCAAAGTGCCGATGTGGCCGCTGCACTCGTGGCTGCCGGATGCGCACGTGCAGGCGCCCACGGCTGGCTCGGTCATTCTGGCTGGCGTGCTGTTGAAGCTGGGTACCTATGGCTTCCTGCGTTTCAACCTGCAACTGTTCCCGCAGGCGGCAGTGGAGCTGGCCCCGGCCATGGCTACATTGGCCGTGATCGGCATTGTGTACGGCGCGATCGTGTCGTATTCGCAAAAGGATGTAAAGAAGCTGGTGGCGTACTCCTCCATCAGTCACTTGGGTTTTGTGATGCTGGGCTTGTTTGCACTCAATGCCCAGGGTATTGAAGGCGCTATTTTGCAGATGGTGAACCACGGCATCAGCACCGGCGCCCTGTTCTTGATCGTAGGCTTTATTTATGAGCGGCGCCATACGCGTGAACTGAGCGAGTTTGGCGGATTGTGGAGCATCATGCCGGTGTACGCCGTGCTGACCCTGATCGTCTCGCTATCTTCGATGGGCTTGCCTGGCCTCAACGGCTTCGTGGGTGAGTTCACCATTTTGCTGGGCGCCTGGGGCGCCGGCGAAGCGGGTGGGGCGCTGGGCTCGATCTGGTTCACCGTGTTCGCCGCGCTGGGTGTCATCTTGGCCGCGGTCTACATGCTGTATATGTTCCAGAAAATGTTCCTGGGGCCGGTGACCGTCAAGGCCAATGAAGCGCTGAAGGATCTGACCTGGCGCGAACTGGCCATCATGATCCCGCTGTTGGTCCTCATCTTCTGGATCGGCTTGTATCCCAAACCCTTCTTTGCCCTTATGCACCCGGCTGTTGAACAGCTGGTTACGCTGCTGCAAGCTGGCATCATCCAGTAGGAACTATGGACTTCTTTTCATCTGCTGACCTGATCACTGCACTACCCCTGGTCTTTTTGACCGGCTGGGCGTGTATTTTGCTGCTGGTGGCCGTGTTTGCCGGGCAGCGCCCGGGCCTGCTGCCAGCGCTCTCGGCGGCTGGCCTGTTGGCCACGGCCCACCTGCTGGTCAGCCAGATGGGGCTGGAAGCGGAAGGCTTTGGCGGCATGTTTGTCACCGATGGCTTCTCCACCTTTATCAATTTGGTGCTGGTGCTGGGTGGTGTATTGAGTGTTGCGCTGTCTTACGATTACTTAAAGCGCATGAAAATTGCCAAGCCTGAGTACTATGTGCTCATGCTGTTTTCCATCAGCGGCATGATGCTGATGGCTTCGGCTGCGGACCTGATCGTGGTCTTCCTGGCGCTTGAGCTGCTCTCAATTCCATTGTATGTGCTGGCGGCAATCGCCCGCCCCGACGCGCGCTCAGAAGAAGCTGGCCTCAAATACTTTCTGCTGGGTGCATTTGCCAGCGGCTTTCTGGTGTATGGAATTGCGCTGGTGTATGGCGCAACGGGCACCACGCTGCTCAGTGGCGTGGTCGCTGCGGCGACTGCCGGCCTCGAGTTTCCGATCTACCTGGCGCTGGGCGCTGGCTTGATCCTGGTAGGTCTGGGCTTCAAAGTGGCGGCGGTACCCTTCCACATGTGGACGCCGGACGTGTACGACGGTTCGCCCACCTCGGTGACCGCGTTCATGGCGGTGGGAGCCAAGGCGGCTGGCTTTGCTGCCTTGCTGCGCATCTTTGTGGCGGCATTCCCCTCGATCAGCGAGCAGATCACGCCGGTACTCTATGCCATGTGCGTGGCCACCCTGATCATTGGTAACTTGCTGGCGATTTCGCAAACGAATGTGAAACGCATGCTGGCCTACTCCAGCATCTCACATGCAGGGTTCATCCTGATGGCTGTGGTGGCCTATGGCAATGATGCGGCCCGCTTTGATGTTGTATCTTCTGCGCTGTTCTATCTGCTTGGCTTTACATTTGCCAGTTTTGGCTCCTGGGCAGTTGTGATGGCGGTGGAGAAAGGCCTGGGGCGAGGGCTGGAATTCAAGGATTATGCCGGCCTGTTCCGCCGCAGCCCAGGCTTGGCGATCGCCATGCTGGTGTTCATGCTGTCGTTTGGGGGCGTGCCGCCCACGCTGGGCTTCGCGGGCAAGTTCTACCTGTTCCGTGCCGTTCTGGAAGGCGGCTTCCTGTGGCTCGCGATCGTGGGTGTGGTTGCCTCACTGATCTCAGCGTACTACTACCTGCGCTTGATCGTAGTCATGTTCATGCAGGATGGTGAGCCTGAGGTGCACCGCGAGCCGGTGCTGATGATCACTGCAGGTCTTACGGCTGTGGCGACGGTGCTGTTGTTCGTCCTGTCTGAACCGCTGCTCAACTGGGCTTCTCAGGCCCTGCTACGCATCTTCTAAAACAAACCTCCATTCGTTCTGGGTTATTATTTTGGCGTATGGTCAAAATACGCGCCCTGCTATTCGACTTTGACGGCCTGATCCTTGATACGGAATGGCCGGATTACGAATCCTGGCAGGCCGTGTACCTGAGCCATGGGCAAGCGCTGCCTGTGGAGACCTGGGGGCAGATCGTAGGCGGCAACGGTGCCTCTGATTTTGACCCGCACAATCATTTAGAGCAGCTTTGTGGCATGCCGCTGGACCGGGAAGAGGTCTGGATCAACCGACGCCAAAAATATCTTAGCAACCTTGCCGAGCTGGAAGTGCTGCCGGGGGTGATCGATTATCTGGACGCGGCTGAGGATATGGGTCTGCAACTAGCGGTAGCCTCCAGCTCTCCAGAGAACTGGGTGCGCGGCCACCTGGCGCGGCTGGGTTTGTACGAGCGTTTTGACGCCATCAAGACTGCCGATGATGTGAAGCGCACCAAGCCTGACCCGGAATTGTATGTGGCTGCGATGCAGGCGTTGGGGGTTGCGCCGGATGAGGCGATTGTTTTTGAAGATTCCCCCAACGGCGTGCTGGCGGCCAAGGCGGCCGGGGTGTTTGCCGTGGCCGTGCCCAACCGCATTACAGAGCAACTCAAACTTGAGCATGCCGATCTGCGCCTCACGTCGCTCGCGGATATGCAATTGGCTGAGCTTATAGCCCACGTTGAAGCGAGCCAAGCCGAGGCCTGAGATGCTGCCGCTCCGCAGCGTTGACCTGCACAAAGTTGCATCTTCACAAAATTACCCATTCAATCTGGCATTTTTGCACAGCTGGCAGCCATTGGAATTTGACGCCTCAGTCACCTTCTTCGTTGGCGAGAACGGCAGCGGGAAATCTACTTTCTTGGAGGCTTTGGCTGTAGCTGCTGAGATGATCACAGTCGGAAGCCAGCCAGTAGCTAGTGACCAAAGCCTGGATGCTGTGCGCCCGTTGGCTAATGCGCTGAAGCTGGCGTGGAACAAGCGCGTGCGCCGCGGCTTCTTTTTGCGGTCCGAAGACTTCCTTGGTTGGCTGCGAGCGGAGCAGCACAGCAAAATGGACATGCAGACGCAGTTGCTGGAGATCGAACAAGAGTACTCCGAGCGTTCAGATTACGCAAAAACATTGGCGCGCGGCCCTTTGAGCGGGCAGCTGGCCGGTATGCAACGCCGCTATGGCAACGGCCTTGAGGCGCGCTCGCACGGGGAGAGCTTCCTGGATCTGTTCCAGGCGCGCTTTCGCCCTGAAGGTTTGTATTTGTTGGATGAGCCTGAAGTGCCGCTCTCGCCACTACGCCAGTTGAGTTTTCTGTCATTGCTTAAGAATATGGTGGCACAAGGCGCCCAGTTCATAATCGCCACCCACTCGCCGATCCTGATGGCTTTTCCTGGTGCGGTGATCTTGAACTTTGACAATGCGCCGCTACAACGCGTGCGGTTTGATGATCTCGAACACGTCAGACTGACGCGCGATTTTCTTGCAAACCCTGGCGCTTTTCTGCAACACCTTTAACCTAGGAGGCACAATGGCATACTACCTTGTAACTGCCGAGCCGAAGGCGGAGCTTATGCGGGAGTTGCGGACCCGATTGGATAGCAGCGAAATTCAGGCCATGCAGCCCTTTGGGCAGTCCTTGCACCATGGCCTGGAAAATGCAAAGCTACAGGCTGACGGCACTGCCATTTGGGAGGAAGAAGACTATTGCATTCCTCCACTGGCACAGGAGCGAGCTGCAGTTCTGGACGACTATTTCTCCGGGATTAAAGTGGAGCGCGTACAGGAAGGCGCTGGTTGGCAGCGCATCGAAGACCTGCCCCGCTTGTTTGCCAGCTTGCTGGATTAGGCTATTTCGCTGCTTGGCCGTACAGTTTGCGATGCACGGCGCTTAGCGCACGAACCTGGTCGGCGGCATGGTAACTGCTGCGAACCAGGGGCCCGCTTTCAACCCACTTGAAGCCAATGCCGAGCCCGTACTCCTTGAAGTCGGCGAATTCCTCGGGCGTCACGTAGCGGTCAATCGGCAGATGCTGCTTGCTGGGTTGCAGGTATTGACCGAGGGTGAGGATGTCCACGCCCCAATCACGCTGGTCTCGCATGACAGCCTTGACTTCCTCGTTGGTCTCGCCCAGGCCCAGCATGATGCCGCTTTTAGTAAGTACTTCAGGGTCCATGCGCTTGGCGTTGCTTAGCGTAGCAGCGGCCCACTCGTAGTTGTCCTGCGGCTGCACCTTCTTGAATAGACGGGGAACCGTTTCCACGTTGTGGTTGAGGATCTCAGGGCGGGCATCCATCACGATCTTCAGCGCTTCAGCGCTGCCCTTGAAATCAGGGATCAAAAGCTCAATTGAACAGCCGGGGTGGATCTGGCGGATGCGCTTCACCACCATAGCCAGGATCGGCGCGCCGCCGTCGGCGCGCTCGTCGCGGTTCACGCTGGTGATCACGGCGTGGCTGAGCCCCATATCCTTGACGGCTTGCGCCACGCGCAGCGGCTCGGCCCAGTCCATCTCGTTGGGCATGCCGCGCTTGATATCACAGAAGCCGCAAGAACGCGTGCACACATCGCCCAACATCAGGAAAGTGGCGGTACCGTCTCCCCAGCATTCGCCGATATTGGGACACATGGCCTCTTCGCACACCGTGTGCAGGGCTTTGCTGCGCATGAGGCGCTTGATGTTCTCGTAGCTTTCGCCCATGGGTGCGCGGACGCGGATCCAATCCGGGCGGCGGCTGGGTTTGGGGGCCAACTGGATGTCTTCCAGTGGGATGCGATTGCGGGTTGGGGTGGCCATGTGGATATTTTACCTTTGGGAAATGCGGCGAGGTTATTTGGCCGCGTGGGTCTTGTAGTTTTTGTATGCCTGCTGGATCATGGCGCGGGCTTCTGCCGCGTCGCCCCAGCGCACGATCTTGACCCACTTGTTTTCTTCAAGATCTTTATAGTGGGCAAAGAAGTGCTCAATTTGCTGCAGAGTGATCTCAGGCAGATCACTAATCTCCATCACCTTTTCGTATCTTTTGGTAAGACGTGGCGAGGGTACGGCCAGGATCTTTTCATCGTGCCCTGCCTCATCCTGCATGATAAGCACGCCAATCGGGCGTACGGCGATCAGCGAGCCTGGAATGAGTGCACGTGTGTTGGCTACCAGCACATCGCAGGGATCACCATCGCCTGAAAGAGTGTTCGGAATGAAGCCATAGTTGCCCGGATAGCGCATAGGCGTATACAAGAAGCGGTCCACTACCAGAGTGCCAATGGCTTCATCGAACTCATACTTGATGGGTTCACCGCCGGTGGGCACTTCGATGATGACATTGACTTCATCGGGCGAATTGGGGCCGGGCTTGATCATTTCCAGGTTCATTGTTGATGCCTTCTAGTAGTTAGCGGTGGATTTGTTAGCAGCCCTTGTCAGCTAGTTCCTGAGGCAGGGTTGCTTCTGGCAGCCAGGTTTTCCATGCATAGCATAGCTTTTCATAGGCGGCAGGTTGTTTGAGCAAGACATCTGCAGTGAGAACTCTGGCCTCTTGTTCTCGTCCTGACCTAAGGAGCGCCTCCACTACAGGAAACATGCCGAACTGTCTGGTGGAAGTGTACCCGTGGGCTTTAGTGATCTCCCACAAAGCGAGCACGGTATCCCAGTCTCCTTGATGGCGCGCCAGATCCATCTTTTGGAAATAGTAGCACCAGGTGCGTTCTGGTTCTTCCCCAAAGATTTCCGGGTTGGGTATGTGGCCGCCTGAATCGGAGGCCATGCTAAGCTGGCTAAGGAGAGCCAGGCCTCTGATCCCAGGGTCTACCAGGCCGTTGTACTGATCTGACTCGTTGAGAAACCACACACATTGACCATCATTGGTATTGTCGTAATAGATCAGCTTTTCGCTGTTGGCGGTGAAGTGCAGATTGCTGATGCTGAAGCCGAGCTCCAGCTCATCGTCAAGGTCTTCCTCGTGGCTCATGAGGTTGTCGTAGTAGTCAAGCACCCAATGATTGACCTCGCCGTCATCGGAGATTGGTGAGCGGTATAGCGTATTGACTGCGGCCGCGGCGGCATAGCTGCTGGTGTAGGCGGTCATCACCTCCGGGCCAACCAGCGCGGTACCCGGCTCCAAATTAGGGGCGCGCCAGTAGAACTGCCAGTACATACGCCGCTGCTCCTCCCAATCCCAGCGGTATTCATTGGTTGAACGCAAATGGGCACCTACGGCCAAGCCAACCAATATGGCGAACACCACATTGCGGTGGAGAGTCTTTGGAAGGAGCAGATGAAGCAAACCCGCGAAGAGCAGCGCACCACCAAACATGGCGGGTAGCGAGAACCTGTCTACGAATAGCCCGCCTAGCAAAGTACGCCCGGTGAACTGGATGGGCAACAGTCCGAGCAGGATCGCGAAGAGGCCAAGCAGAACGGCCTGGCCCGAGGCGCCTCCAAGTGCCTCCTGCTTATTTTGCTTACTTGATGAGATGTGCAGATAAACGAAGCAAACAACAGCAGTAACTATGACAAGCGCGAAGGAGAACAATACGGCACGGTCAGAAAAGTCAATAAGCCGTGCGTTCAGTGTTCTTGTCCATGCGTCAACAACCACGGTGACAAAGTTTTGCAGAGTGGCCTGGAGGAAGGCGGGCAGGCCGATCCAAACCAGGGGATTGGGATCCTCTGGCATGGTGAGGGTGGTGCGCCAGATGAAGAAACCCACTAAAACCACCAGATATGGCAACCATTGGCGGCCGGCTTTAATCATGGATCCTTTGAGCGAGGCATCCTGCCTGTAGAACCAGGCAAGCAGGATGAGGGGCCGCACAAGCTCCAGACCAGCAAAATATTCCATGGTGAAGATATGGGCGAAGGCAGCCAAGATGGCCAGGGATAGCCACAGCCAGCGCGTCTGCTGCGCTTGCAGAGCGCGCAGCATCGCGTACAGTGAGAACAAGAACAGGTTGTAGACGATGAAGTGCTGGCTGTAGGCAACTGCAATCGGACCCTGGCTAAAGGAAGGGTAGACCAGGAACAATATTCCTGCCATGGCGGCGATGCGCTCTGCGCGCGGCCACAGCAGGCGCAGCGTAAGCCATAACTGGACAGCAGTTAGGATGCGCAAGAGGAGCAGGAAGATATGCCAGTGGAGCGGAGTGACGCCCAGAACGGGAAATGTAATAGAGTAGGTCCAGAATGACAGGGGACGAATGTAACTGTAGAACTCCCTCAATAATTCAGTAGAGCCCTGTTCAGCCAGGAAAATCATTGGCCAGTCATCCCAATAGAAACCTAACTGGGGAATCAGTAAGCCAAAGGCAAGGATTGCGATCAGCGTTTGGAAGAGGGGGAATGGAAAATATTTGGTCGAGGCGCCCTTGAGTTCTTGCATAGCGTACTATTCTAATGTTTTTGGCTTTGCTTTGATTGCTCGAGGAGCTAACCAAGGACACTGCGGTAAAATTAAGCTTCATGCGGGCGTCGCCAAGTGGTAAGGCATCAGCCTTCCAAGCTGACATTCGCGGGTTCGAATCCCGCCGCCCGCTCTCTTTGAGAAGCCACTATGAAAGTTAAGCTCAATCGCAGGGGGATGCTGTTCAAGATCATTCGGGTTGTGACGAGCAAGCTCATCAGAGGTGAGTATCACTTCTCCAATGTGACCGAGATCTCCTCAGAAGAATTGCAGCAGCATATGGCTTCAAGTGCGCCACCCTTGCTGATCGATGTAAGAGATGCGAATGAATACAACTCTGGCTTTGGACACTTACCCGGCGCAAGGCATTTGCCATTAATGGAACTAGTGGTCAAATTTCCAAGCGCTGAGAGGTTTAAGGAGGCAATTAAGGGTCTTGAAGCTCAGCTGATGGAGCTTGAGCCTTATATGGAGGGTGAAGTTGTCACGATCTGTCCAGGGGGCGGTTTTTCGCTGGTAGCCGCTGAGATCATGGCTGAAGCGGGTTTCAAGAATGTTAAGAGTCTTGCTGGTGGGGCAGATGGTTGGTTTAAAGACGGTTACCCCACTGAGCTTGGAGAGGACAAGGTTGCACAATGAAGATCGATGCTGTTGGTATTAGTTCAACCAATCTTGAGAAGACGGTTGCATTCTATAAGTTGCTGGGCTTCCAGTTTAGCGAATATGACCCGAAAGAGCAGCATCTGGAGCCGCTTACCCCGGACGGGTCTGCACGGCTGATGATCGATGCAGCCAGCCTGCTTGAGAGCATCCTGGGCGAGGCCCCGCGGCCTGGCAACCATTCTTCGTTTGCGGTGCGCTACGATTCGCCCGCTGAGGTCGATCGTGTGGCTGCGGCGGTCAAAGCCGCCGGGCACACCGTGCCCGCGGAGCCTTGGGACGCTGAATGGGACCAGCGCTATGCCATCGTGCAAGATCCTGATGGGTATCGCGTGGATCTCTACGCAGTGCTGTAGCTAGTAAAATAGAGTTCTATTAAGCTAGGGCCTGTAGCTCAATGGCAGAGCAGGCGGCTCATAACCGCTTGGTTTCAGGTTCGAGTCCTGGCGGGCCCACTAGTTTAGGTTGTCTTATTCCGATGGTTATCAGCTAAGCACTAGTGTCATTTACAATTCCACTTATGGATGATTTGAATTTTTATTCCACTTCTGAAGGTAACCGTTTTGATAATCTGAAAGTGGATGTCCCTGGGATTTTTAGCCAGTATCCTCTGGAAAAAATGGTTGCTGACTCCGACGTGCAACCCAAGGATTTTTTTACAAAGGTCTACGCTAACTCATTCTTGCCCCTAGGTTTGCGTATCAATATTTGGAGGGCAGCTTTTAACGCCCATCAAGACCTAACTTGGTTTGAAGACTTAAGTAAATATTGGACCAAGGTCCTCAAAGGCCGCCCATTGTGGGGGCCATATGATGCCTATTTTCTAAAGAACATGTATCGGGTTAAATTTCAACGTAATATGCTTCCCGATACCGCAGACGCCAATACTCACCTGGATGCCTGGCAGCGGCCGGAAATTGTTTATTCACTGCTTCATTTGGCTAGCAAGCCTAGTTTGCCAGCAGATGTGCGGATCATGCAACAGGCAATGCGTTATGTCGGCAGAAATCACGGACTTCAAGTGCTGGAGTTTGGCTGTTCCACTGCTCCGCTTACTTACGCGTCAACCCGGTTTTTAGATTCGGGTAAAAATACTTATCATTTAGCTGATATTGCCATGTTGCCATATCATTATGGTGCATGGCGCTTGCGTTCGCGGGCTGATATTGTTCGACACCTCTTACGCCCCGAAAATGATTTCCTGCCCGACTTTTTTGAACCAATGGATATGGTGTTTTGTTGCCAAGTGTTTGAGCACTTGAATAAGCCGCTGGAGATCGCACAGTACTTTCACCGAATACTTAAGCCTCAGGGTGTATTGGTTTTTGATTTCCTTCTAACCAAAGGCACCGGCTTAGATTCCAAACAGGAGTAGAGCAGCATTCTCAAGTACTCGATTTTATTCGAACGCACTTTGAGATACTACAGGGTAGCCAATTGAGAGAGGGGCAGGGCGTAGACTTGTGTTACGTGCGCAAGCGCAGTTAAGTAAGCTCGCGCAGGTTTTCCCACAAAATATATGTGCCCGCCAGGATGATGATGCCGATCACCAGGGGCCAGAAGAATTCATAGAGCAGCACTAGAGTTGCCACCAGCGCCAGGGCGTTGGTGAGGCGCCCCAGCAGCCAGCCAAGCCGGCTGCGGAACACAGCTTCAACCACTGCCACAATGCCCAACATGGCCACGATGCCCACCAGCAGATATTGGCGGGCAAAGAGCACTATGCCCACAAAGGCCAGTAGGACGATGCCAATGCTGGCTGCCGCCCAGATCTCTGCGATGCGGCTGAGGCGCAGCCCGGTTTCGCTGGCAGGGTGATGGGCGCGGCGAATGTGAGCGCGCGGGCCGATCTTGTAGCCCGCGTCTAGACGCGCGGCATGCAGGCCAAGCGCTTCACGCAGGGTGCCATCGGTGGAGAGTTGAGCGCGCAGTGCATCCAGCTCTTCGGACAGTATCGCAATGCGGCGCTGGCGTTGTTCGTAGAGCTCTTTCATGTGCGGCTGTTCCTGCATCGCTTCCGCTTCCATGCCTAGGTCGCGCAGCTCGCGGGTCTTCTCGCTGATGGTGATCTTGAGCGCATCCTGGCGTTGCTCAATCGCGTGTTGGCGCCGGCGGGCGCGGTCCTGCGCCCGATTGGGCGGCACTTGCTTGTCAAGGCCGGCCCAGCCCAGCGGGTCGTACCAGGCGCGGCGCACCTTACCGCTGCGGTCATACATCGGACCGGCCGGAGCGTTCTCTCCGGCGATCGGATCACGCGCGTACAAGCCCCACAAGCCACGGTAGCCGCGCACCCATTCGGGAGCAGGGTTGATCAATTCGGGCTCGGCCCATGGTTTTTGCTGGCCTGGGCCGATACTGATGCCGTCGCCGCGGGCGTAATCAACAAACGGGATGCGAAACAAAGTCTCAGTGGGGCGGCTGCGATCTTCTGTGCGTAATAGCCTCTCCCAGGCCGAGCGGATGCGACCCCATAAGGCAGACAGCGGGGACAGCAAGGGTAACTCTAGTTCCGTGAGGTATTCCCCGGATTGGTAGTAGCTTGCATGTGAGCCCGCGCCTACATAGACGACAGGGTGCTGGGTTATTCTTTCCAACTGGGGGTCGTCCCAGCGGCGGCGGAGATCGTCCCCGTAAAAGTCATGGCTTGCGTACCCGGTCCATTCCGGCTGCCATTCGCCCTCGGCATCTTTGTAGAGATAGATGCACACCATCTCCCAGTCGGCCTCGTGATCATTGACGCCCGAAAAGCCGGAGCGCCAGTTGTTGAAGGCGTAGAAATACCAATATTGCAGTACCAGCCAGCCTTCAAGTTCCACCACGCGCCCGTAGTACTGAAACTCTTCTTTGTCAGTTTGCATTTGCTTATAGCGCACCGCGGCCGCCGCGGCAGTATCGCCTGGCACGCGGCCGCGTACGAACAAGCTGAACGAGAAAAGCGCATCAAGCAGCCGTGAGCCGTAGCCGACGCGTGCCAGCCGGCCAGCGCCTGCGTGAAAGGCCTGCTCGCGGCCTTCTTTTGTCAGGGTTTGCTGAATCTGGTACGAAGCAAGCTCAGTGATGGTGAGCGGCTCGATGAATTTGAGGTATTGGATCGAGTTAAAAGGCTCGCGACGACTTTGCGAGAGCTTCTCCAGCGATAACTCACCATGGGCATATACCCGTTCTGAGGGTTGGTTAGGGCGCTGGACCCAGAAGCTGCTGTTGGCAACATAGCGCTCCACATCCATGGGGAAGAAGCGCTCCCCATGAGTGAAGCGCAGAATGGGTTCAAAGCGGCGCAGCAACGCGGCATGCTCTTGTGCCAGATTGGGCGTTGTCACTGCGGAGCCTCTTGACTTTCTATAAGCTCAGTCGGGAAACTGGCCCGCAACGCGGATTGGTTAAGGTTCACCACGATAAGGATCGCCAAAAGCATTTGCAGATAGATATAGAAGGGCCGCTCGCCTGCACGGTAAAGGAAAAGCGCGTGCAGCAAGGCACCGCCTTGCACCAACATGGCCAGATTCCATGATGGGGCGCGCAGCTTTAGTAAGCCAAGGCCAGACCACGCGCTGAGAAAGCCAAGCGAAATGTACAGACCGGCGCGCCAAAGCTCGCGCCATTCATGATTGGCGATGGGCGGCTCGGGAGCGGCCATAATGGCCAGGATCACCAGCCCCACACTCTGCAGGCTCAGCAGGCGGCCTGTGAATGTGATGGCCGCGGGTCGCGGGCTTGTGTCTTTCTCGGCCGAAATTCGCATGTTTCCCAGTCTACCATCGCCAGCAAACGCAGAGCTGGCAGGTCAATGCTATTATCGTATGGATGCGTGACCTGCTGACCGATCCGCGCCTTGTGCGCTATTTGCTGCTCAATGTGGCCGTTTCTACCATTACGGCATTGATCGTAATGTCTGTGTGGACCTACTTTGTGTTCCGTGGTGACCCGTTGGCGCTGGATGCAAGCGGGGCAGCTATTCAGAGCGTTAGCAGCAGCCAGTTGCGAGTGAGCGCCGTGGTGGCAGCCGGCGATCTGGAGAACGAACGTGTGACGATCGAGCATATTGGCCAGCAGGAGCTCTCGCTGGTTGGCTGGCGCCTGCGCGACGGAAGCGGCATCGAGTTTCGCTTTCCCGCTTTGGTGCTGCACCCCGGCGGCCAGGTGTCCATTTACACTCGCCAGGGTGATGACACGGTGAGTGAACTATATTGGGACCGCCAAGTAGCTCTATGGAGCAAGGGTGAAACGCTTACCTTGGTTAATGCTGACGGTGTTGTGCAGGCCACCTTTGTTGTGCCCTAGCTATGCCGAACATCGAAGAGATCATTCGTGAGGCCATGGAAGAGGGGGCATTTGATAATTTGCCGGGTAGCGGCAAGCCTCTGAACATTGAAGATAACCCTTACGTTGATCCGAGCTGGCAGCTAGCCTACCATCTGCTGAAGGAGAACGGGTTTGCCCTCTCTTTCATTGAGGTGCGCCAGGCCATAGACAGCGAGCACGCCGCGGTACGCGCCGGGCTGGCGCGTGCCTGGGAATGGCATCAGGCTGCCGTTGCAAGCAACGAGGAGTCGCGCTGGATCGAGGCCGAATGGCAAAAGGCGGTTGCCTCGTTCAAAGAAACCGTAGCAGCACTGAACAAGCGTATTGCAGATTACAACGTCAGCATTCCACTGGACCGTTTTTACCGTGAGAAGATTAATGTGTCTGATGAGCTTGCAAGGCTGCGCGGATGAGCGTGTGCCTCTGTTACACTACGAATGTTCATGAGCGCGCCCACGCTTTCCCTCTATCGCAAATACCGCCCCAACAATTGGCCTGATGTCGTCGGGCAGGCCCACGTGGTCAGCACCCTGCGTAACGCCGTGGCAGCTGACCGGGTGGGGCATGCGTACTTGTTCTCGGGGCCGCGCGGCACGGGCAAGACCAGCATTGCGCGCCTGCTGGCCAAGGCAATAAACTGCACCAATGAAGATGCGACCCAGCGGCCGGACTGCACTTGCGAAAATTGTCTCTCCATGCAAAACGGCAGCTTTATGGACTTGATCGAAATTGATGCCGCATCGAATACCAGCGTGGAAGACGTGCGTGAGCTGCGCGACAAGATCAACTTCTCGCCCAACCGCGGCAAGTTCAAGGTCTATATCATTGATGAAGTTCACATGCTCTCTACCGCGGCCTTCAATGCGTTGCTGAAAACGCTGGAGGAGCCCCCGCCGCACGCCATCTTTATCTTGGCGACTACAGAAATGCACAAGATCCCGGCCACGGTGCTTTCACGTTGCCAGCGCCATGAGTTCCGGCGCCTGCCGCTGGAGGAAACTGTTGCACAGCTGGAGAAGATCGCCAAAGATGAGGGGGTAGAGGCGGACCGTGACGCACTGGAGCTGATCGCCCGCCAGGGTACTGGCAGCCTGCGCGACTCGATCTCGTTGTTCGATCAGTTGGCCGTGCCCGGCGAGCGCCTGCAGCTGGGTTGGGCTCAGCAGGTGCTGGGCACTTCGGCCAGTGAAGCCGTGCTGGGTGTACTGGATGCTCTGGTTGCAAAGGATGCCGCCGCCGGCCTGGAGCAGATCCGCGCCGCATTGGACACTGGCAGTGATGCGCGCCAGTTGGCACGCCAACTGGTTGACACGCTTCGTGGGCTGCTGCTGATCCGCATGGGCGCCCCGTTGGGTCACGAGTTCGCCGGCGACGAGGCGCGCCGCATGAAAGCGCAAGCTGAGGCGCTAACGCCTGCCAGCATCCTGCGCATGCTGCGCTTGTTCAACGAAGCCGCAGCTGAAGTGCGCCAGGCTTGGCAGCCAGGCTTGCCACTTGAAATGGCGCTGGTTGAGGCTATGCAGACGCCAGGCGACGCAGCGTCGCAAAGTGAAGCACCTGCGCCGCGCAGCCAGCCGGCGCCACAACGCCAGACGTCCGCCCCGCGCCCCTCAGCGCCACCGGCATCCGCTACTGCCGGCGGCCAAGGGTTGGATTTGGCGCAGTGGAACAAAGTGAAGGATCTGGCCAAGCAGCAAAACGCCAATCTAGCCGCTTTACTCAACTCAGTGAAAGCGCGCCAACTGCGCGAGGATAAGTTGCTGCTTGGCTTCTCCACTGATGTCCTTAAGGACAAAATGGAGAAGCCGGATACTATGGAACTGCTGCGCAATGTTCTGCAACAGGCCTTTGGCCGCCCACTGGATGTGCAGTGCTTTCTAAGCACCGCCAGCGCGTCTGACTTGCCCGCCGGGCTCGACAGTTCTGGCGCCGTCGCAACCGCTGTGCGCCTGGGTGGCGAAATTGTGGATCAGACTGACCAGGCTACCAGTGATTAGTCGGTCAATTTTCAAAAATTCTGATATCGGAGACATCTACGATGGACAAATTACCGGGTTTAGGGGATATGGGTGGCATGTTGAATCAGCTGCGACAGTTACAAGGCGATCTGGTCAAAGCGCAGAAAGAGCTGGCCAAGGAAACCGTGACTGCTGAAGTGGCGGATGGCGCCGTGAAGATCGTCATCACTGGTGATCAACGCATCACCAGTCTGGAGATCTCGCCTGATGTCGCGGGCGACCCACAGAAGCTGGCCAAACTGTTGATGGAAGGCATCAACGAGGCGCTGGAAGCTTCGCGCCAAATGGCCAAAGATCGTCTTGGCCCGCTTTCGCAAGGGCTGAGCTTCTAAAGACCTGTGCTGCTGCCAGAACCGATCCAGCGCGTCATCGAGGCGTTTGCCCGCTTGCCAGGCGTTGGGCCCAAGACTGCCTCGCGCCTGACTTTCTTTTTGCTGCGTGGCGACGGCGCTCTGGCTGACGAGCTGTCCAAAGCATTGGGGGCGCTTCGCTCAGGCACCGCCACCTGCGGGCAGTGCTTCAACATTACCGCCGCCGGGCGTGAGCTATGTCCCATCTGTGATCACCCAGAGCGCGAGCAGAGCTTGCTATGCGTGGTTGAAGAGCCGCTGGATGTGCTAGCGATCGAGCACACTCAGGGTTACCGCGGCCTTTATCATGTGCTGGGCGGCGCTCTTTCCCCGATCGAAGGTGTTGGCCCTGAAGATTTGAAAATCGCCGAGCTGCTGCAGCGGTTGAAGACCGGCCAGGTGCAAGAGCTGATCGTGGCCACCAACCCCAGCATGGAAGGCGATGCCACCGCCATGTACTTGCAGCAGCAGATCAACCCGCTAGGCGTACGCGTCACCCGGCTGGCGCGTGGTCTGCCCATGGGTGGCGATCTGGAGTATGCCGATCAGAGTACGCTGTTGCGGGCGCTGGCTGGACGGCAAAATATGTAATCTTAAAGATTTCAGAATCGCTTGCTATTTGTGAAATTCTGCATATAATGTTCCAGCATTTGACAGCCGGAATATCTGTAGCAGTACAGCATTCCCCTAACAACTGAAAAAGTCTAGCGACAGAGGCCCCGATTGCCTTATCGGCATCGGGACTTTTCTTGTCTGCAGCCTTGACAGGCCAGAGGTGTGTGGGTAGAATCCCGCCCCTGTGTATGCGCCGGACCTTAACATCTGAATAGTGATAAGAAGTAAAGATAGCTTGCGTTTTCTTTGACTAACCGCATAGAGATGTATCTCTGTACATCGCAAGATGTACTTTTTTGCGGAGAGTTTGATCCTGGCTCAGGATGAACGCTGGCGGCGTGCCTAATACATGCAAGTCGAACGAGAATATTGTAGCAATACGATATTTCTAGTGGCGAACGGGTGAGTAACGCGTTGGTGACCTGCCCCGAAGTGGGGGATAACAGTTCGAAAGGACTGCTAATACCCCATGTGACTGTGAGAGTTAGAGGTCTCACTATTAAAGGAGTAATTCGCTTCGGGAGGGGCCTGCGTCCCATCAGCTAGTTGGTAAGGTAACGGCTTACCAAGGCTAAGACGGGTAGGGGACCTGAGAGGGTGACCCCCCACACTGGAACTGAAACACGGTCCAGACACCTACGGGTGGCAGCAGTAGGGAATATTGCACAATGGGCGAAAGCCTGATGCAGCAACGCCGCGTGCACGATGAAGGCCTTCGGGTTGTAAAGTGCTTTTATGAGGGAAGAGAAAGGACTGTACCTCATGAATAAGGATCGGCTAACTACGTGCCAGCAGCCGCGGTAACACGTAGGATCCGAGCGTTATCCGGATTTACTGGGCGTAAAGCGCGTGCAGGTGGTCTGTTAAGTTGGATGTTAAATCTCACGGCTTAACCGGGAGATGTCGTTCAAAACTGGCAGACTAGAGGACGGTAGAGGAAGGTGGAATTCCGGGTGTAGTGGTGAAATGCGTAGATATCCGGAGGAACATCAGTGGCGAAGGCGACCTTCTGGACCGCTCCTGACACTCCAACGCGAAAGCTAGGGGAGCAAACGGGATTAGAAACCCCGGTAGTCCTAGCTGTAAACGATGTGAACTTGGTGTCGGTGGGGTAAAACCTATCGGTGCCGAAGCCAACGCGATAAGTTCACCGCCTGGGGACTACGGCCGCAAGGTTAAAACTCAAAGGAATTGACGGGTGCCCGCACAAGCAGCGGAGCGTGTGGTTCAATTCGATGCTACACGAAGAACCTTACCTGGGTTTGACATATACGTGGTAGAGAACGGAAACGGGATCGACCCTTCGGGGAGCGTATACAGGTGCTGCATGGCTGTCGTCAGCTCGTGTCGTGAGATGTCCGGTTAAGTCCGGTAACGAGCGCAACCCCTGCTGTATGTTACATGTGTCATACGGGACTGCCGGTATCAAGCCGGAGGAAGGTGGGGATGACGTCAAGTCAGCATGGCCTTTATATCCAGGGCTACACACACGCTACAATGGTCGGTACAACGGGTTGCAAGACCGCAAGGTGGAGCCAATCCTCAAAATCGGCCTCAGTTCAGATTGCAGGCTGCAACTCGCCTGCATGAAGTCGGAGTTGCTAGTAACCGCGCGTCAGAATTAGTGCGGTGAATACGTTCCCGGGCGTTGTACACACCGCCCGTCACGTCATGGAAGCTGATAACACCTGAAGTCGGTATCCTAACCGCAAGGAGGGAGCCGCCCAAGGTGGGATTGGTAACTGGGACGAAGTCGTAACAAGGTAGGTGTACCGGAAGGTGCGCCTGGATCACCTCCTTTCTGGAGCATTGAGACCCTTCCAGCATCCTTGTGGTGCAGAGGGAGTTCTCCACTCTCCACATCAGGCGAACACATACTATGTGACGCCAAGTCCCACTGCGGTGGTGGGGCGAAACCGCCAACCCATACTTCTCACAGATGGGTCGGCAAGCGCAAGTCTTCATTCTTCTTATCACTATTCAGCGGTTAAGTGCCGGCCATACTAAACAGCGCGGAAAAGCGTCGCGAAGCGTCAGCTGAGCAGCTTTTCCAGGCGCAACGAAGCAGCTTGCTGCGAGTTGCGCAAGGGCCTGTAGCTCAGTTGGTTAGAGCGCTGTGCTGATAACGCAGAGGTCAGAGGTTCGAATCCTCTCAGGCCCACTCTACCGGCCAGGGGCCCGGGGATGTAGCTCAGTTGGGAGAGCACCGCCTTTGCAAGGCGGGGGTCAGGGGTTCGAGCCCCCTCATCTCCACTCTTCTGGTGGGGCGCCTTCACAATCGAAGGCGGTGCAGGTATAATGCAGTTCGATGCAACAAGAACGGAGAGCACTTCTGGTAGTTGAGTTGGTGGTTTCGTAATCCAAATAAAAAGTCGTAACGCAAAAGGCTAGTCTTTACGGGCCCGGCGTTGCGCCGGGCCCTTCTGTCTAAGGTTCCCGAATTAACAAGTAAAAGTGTGTGTGGATGGCCAACCTGGCGCCCTTGAATAGGGATCCAGGCCGGCTATTGACGCCGGCATCAGCGGGTGCGTCTTACAACCTTTGAGTTGTAGGGCAAGCCTAAGGCGAGCAGAACAACGCTCGTGTGCACTTTACAAACTGAATAATGATCCTTAAAGCATCATCAAATGAAACAAATCAAACAACATGGGTCGTATCAAACGTAAAACGCTCCCCTTGCGGGAACGTTTCGGTTTGATTTGCCCTTGTTGCGGAAAATTTTCGATTTCTCCACATTACCATATGGTTAAGCTACTAAGAGCTTACGGTGGATGCCTTGGCGCGACGTGCCGATGAAGGACGCGGGACACTGCGATAAGCCCCGGGGAGCCGTGAACAGGCTTTGATCCGGGGATTTCCGAATGGGGAAACCCGCTGCGATGAACTCGCAGCACCGCCTAGTTGAACACATAGACCTGGCGGAGGGCACCTGGTGAACTGAAACATCTTAGTAACCAGAGGAACAGAAATCACAGAGATTCCCTTAGTAGTGGCGAGCGAACGGGGAATAGCCCAAACTCAAGAGGCTTGCTTCTTGAGGGTTGTAGGGTCTGGCACATGGAAGTTACCAATCATGACGTTAGCAGAATGGTGTGGGAAAGCCTACCAAAGAGGGTAAGAGTCCCGTATGCGAAAACTTCATGACTTCCGTCAGATACCTGAGTACCACTGGACTCGTGTAATCCGGTGGGAATCCGGGGAGACCACTCTCCAAGGCTAAATACACGTTGCGACCGATAGTGAACAAGTACCGCGAGGGAAAGGTGAAAAGCACCCCGGTGAGGGGAGTGAAATAGAACCTGAAACCGTAAGCTTACAAGCAGTCGAAGGGCAATGACGCGTCTGTGAACCTAGAGATAGGCATCGCGGCGTTAGGCCTGACGGCGTGCCTTTTGGAGAATGAGTCTGCGAGTTAATTTTTGTGGCAAGGTTAAGGGATTTACACCCGAAGCCGTAGCGAAAGCGAGTCTGAATAGGGCGTGCAGTCGCAAAAATTAGACACGAAACCTGGTGAGCTACCCATGGTCAGGGTGAAGCGAGTCTAACCACTCGTGGAGGCCCGAACCTTTCAACGTTGCAAAGTTGTGGGATGAACTGTGGGTAGGGGTGATATGCCAAACGAACTAGGAGATAGCTTGTTCTCCCCGAAATAGCTTTAGGGCTAGCGTCTTGTGTTTAGTGCCGGAGGTAGAGCACTGGATGGGTACGGGGGCTTACTGCTTACCAACCCCAACCAAACTCCGAATGCCGGTACTCCAAAGCAAGGCAGTCGGACCACGGGAGATGAGTTTCGTGGTCGAGAGGGAAAGAGCCCAGACCATCATCTAAGGTCCCAAAGTCTACGCTAAGTGGGAAACGTTGTGAGATTACTGAGACAACCAGGAGGTTTGCTTAGAAGCAGCCATCCTTTAAAGAGTGCGTAACAGCTCACTGGTCAAGTGATCTTGCGCGGAAAATGTAACGGGGCTAAGCGTAGCACCGAAGATATGGGTTTCAACGTAAGTTGAAGCTGTAGGGGAGCGTTCCATAGGCGGTGAAGGCTGACTGTAAAGACAGCTGGAGCGTATGGAAGTGAGAATGCAGACATGAGTAGCGTAAAACATGTGAGAATCATGTTCGCCGTAAATCTAAGGTTTCCGACGGCAGGTCAATCCGCGTCGGGTTAGTCGGTCCTTAGCCGAGGCCGTGAGGCGTAGGTGATGGATATCCGGTCAACATTCCGGAACTATTTGAGATGAGCGATGGGGGGACACAGCGAGGTAGGCCAGCCTGCGATTGGTTGTGCAGGTTGCAAGCGTGTAGGTGTTGAGGCTCGTAGGTAAATCCGCGAGCTGAGCTGAGGCGTGATGCCGTGCCCTGAGGCTGAAGTGGTTGAGCCTTGCTGTCGAGAAAAGCCTCTAAGCGTTGACTCTTGAATAACCGTACCGCAAACCGACACTGGTAGATGGGTTGAGTATACCAAGGCGAACGGGAGAACTTTCGTTAAGGAATTAGGCAACTTAACCTCGTAACTTCGGGATAAGAGGTGCCCATAATCGTGAAAGAATTCCTTCTGTAGCGAATTTGGGTCGCAGTAAACAGGCTCTGCTGACTGGTTAACAAAACCACAGGTCTCTGCTAAGTCGTAAGACGACGTATAGGGGCTGACTCCTGCCCGGTGCTGGAAGGTTAAAGGGACGTGTTAGCGCAAGCGAAGCACTGAACTGAAGCCCCAGTGAACGGCGGCCGTAACTATAACGGTCCTAAGGTAGCGAAATTCCTTGTCGGGTAAGTTCCGACCCGCACGAACGGAGTAACAAGTGGAGCACTGTCTCAACGAAAGACCCGGTGAAATTGAAATACGAGTGAAGATGCTCGTTACCCGCATCAGGACAAAAAGACCCCGTGGAGCTTTACTGTAGTTTGGCATTGATTTGGGGCTTGATTTGTGTAGCATAGCTGGGAGGCTTTGAAGCTGGGGCGCTAGCCTCGGTGGAGCCAACAGTGAAATACCAGCCTGATCAAGTTTCGTATCTAACCCCACGCCGTTATCCGGGTGGGGAACCGTGCCAGATAGGCAGTTTGACTGGGGCGGTCGCCTCATAAAGAGTAACTGAGGCGCTCAAAGGTTCCCTCAGGCTGAATGGAAACCAGCCGTAGAGTGTAAAGGCACAAGGGAGCTTGACTGCAAGACCAACGCGTCGAGCAGAGACGAAAGTCGGACTTAGTGATCCCACGGTACCGAGTGGAAGGGCCGTGGCTTATCGGACAAAAGCTACCCCGGGGATAACAGGCTGGTCACGCCCAAGCGTCCATAGCGACGGCGTGGCTCGGCACCTCGATGTCGGCTCGTCGCATCCTGGGGCTGTATCAGGTCCCAAGGGTTGGGCTGTTCGCCCATTAAAGCGGCACGTGAGCTGGGTTCAGACCGTCGTGAGACAGGTCGGTCTCTATCCGATGTGGGCGTAAGGGATTTGCGAGAATCTGCCCCTAGTACGAGAGGACCGGGGTGGACAGACCTCTGGTGTGCCAGTTGTCCTGCCAAGGGCATAGCTGGGTAGCCACGTCTGGCAGGGATAACCGCTGAAAGCATCTAAGTGGGAAACCCGTCTCAAGATGAGATCCCTCATCCGTTATGGAGTAAGACCGCAGGTAGACTACCTGCTTGATAGGCAGTGGGTGGAAGCGCAGCAATGTGTGGAGCTAAACTGTACTAATGGTCGAGGGCTTAATCGGTAGTGTGGAGAACTCGAAGATTTTCCGTGCAGCACCTAATTTAGGGTCATTATTCAGTCATCAGACTTGTGAAATAGTCTCTTGGTGATCTCTGCAACGAGGGTACACCCGGTCCCATCTCGAACCCGGTAGTTAAGCTCGTTAGCGCCGATGGTACTTGGGGGGCAGCCCCCTGGGAGAGTAGGTCATTGCCAAGGGACTTTTCTTTTAACTATGTTTGCAGAACATCGCAATAGACAAAAAGCGTCTACCTATTTTGGTAGGCGCTTTGCTTTTAAGCCTTACCTTTCTTGAATCCAGATCGGTTGAGTAGGCAGGAACGTGACCTTATAGTCCGCAGCTGCTGATTATAATTTCGCATCTAGGTGGATACAAAACAAAGATTCCTTGCATATCTAACTGAGCTGCCTCTATTGTGGGTCAGCCTGGCCTTTGTTCTTGGCGTTTTGGCCGCGGCGGGTATTTCCCCTTTGTCAAACAGCCTGTGGGTAGGCCTGGCGCTACTTGCGGTCCTTGTCTTGACCGCTGGCTGGCGCAAGTTGCCCAGCCCGGCGCGGTTGGCTCTGTTTGCCCTGATCCTGTTCTGCGTTGGCGCCTTGCGTTATCAGGCGGCCCAGCCAGTTCGCTCTGTAGACAACCTGCTGTATTACAACGATCTTGATAAACGCGTGGCCGTGACTGGCACGCTGATCCGCCCTCCTGTATATCGAGAAGGCTACATTGAGCTGTGGGTTGAGGCTGACCAGATCGAGATCGATGCCAGCCCGCAACTGATAGCAGGCAGACTGCTGGCCCGTACGGATCTTGGCCAGGCCTGGGTTTACGGAGATCGTGTGCTGCTCACAGGGCAGTTGCATACACCAGGCCAAACAGGTGGTTCTTCATACCAGCTATACCTTGCCCGCCAAGGCGTGCACAGCCTGATGTCCTTCGCCCAGGCAGAGCGCCTGGAAGCCGGCAGCGGAGACTGGTTGCAGGCTAAGCTGTACGCGCTGCGCGCGGGCGGCGTGGAAGTGCTGCACCGCCTGTATCCTGACCCGGTTGCCAGCCTGCTGGCTGGAATCCTGCTGGGAGACGAAAGCGGTATCAGCCAATCTCTCAAGGATGACTTTAACGACACGGCCACCCGCCATATTGTCGCCATCTCCGGTTTCAACATAAGCATTATTGCCGGGCTAGCGCTCGCGTTCTTTACGCGCTGGGTGGGCAAGCGCAAAGGCCTATGGCTGGCCGGAGCCTGCATTGTGCTGTATACGCTCCTGGTCGGCGCCCAGGCATCTGTTGTTCGTGCCGCCATCATGGGGCTCGTGGTCCTGGGCGCCCAGCTGACTGGCCGCGAGCAGCATGGCCTGAACACGCTGTCTTTCACTGCGGCTCTGATGGCCTTGATCAACCCCTTGGTCTTGTGGGATGTGGGCTTCCAACTCTCTTTCGCCGCCACCTTGGGTCTGTTGGTCTATGCCCAGCCGATGCAGGCTTGGGTTACCGCTTATCTGCAGCGGCGCCTGCCTGAGCCATGGGTAGAGCGCCTCAAAGGACCGCTGTATGACTATGTGCTGCTCACCTTGGCAGCTCAACTGCTGACCCTGCCGCTGCTGCTTCACCACTTTGGCCGCCTGTCGCTGGTAGCGCTGCCCGCCAATATCCTGGTCGTGCCTCTTCAGCCTGCTATCTTGATCTTTGGCGGGCTGTCTTTGTTGGCCGGCCTGGCGCTACCCGTGCTTGGGCAGTTGCTCGCATTGTTGGCCTGGCCGCTGGCTCTCTTGACCATCGGCATTGTCGAATGGCTGGCCAGCCCTGGATGGGCGGCCTACCATGTGGGCAATTTCAGCATGCCAATGGTGCTGGCCTACTACCTTGCCGTGCTCGCCGCAAGCCTGGTGCCTTTGCGCAGCGCGGTGCGCAGCATACGCTGGCAGCCTGTGCTGCCAGCCGCAGCGCTGGCCGCCTTTGCCTTCGGAACTTGGGGGCTGGCTTTCTCTACGCCCACTGGCCGGCTCCAGATCACGCTCTTGGATGTACCCGGCGAAGCCATTCTTGTACGCACGCCCACCGGGCGAAATGTGCTCATCAACGGCGGCGCAAGCGCAGTCGAGCTTTCCAGCGAACTTGGCCGCCACCTGCCGCCATTTGCCCGCCAGATAGACTGGCTGCTGGTGCTTGGCGAGCGCTCACAGCAAACCGATGGCCTGCAGAGCGGCCTGCAAAACCTGCAGATAGCTCAGGTGGGTTGGGCGCACCAATGGCCGCCCGCGAGCTTTGACAGCCTGATCACATTGATGCACTCAGCTGGTGTTGAGGCCCAGCAGCTAATGCCAGGAGATGTGCTCAGTCTGGGCGATGATGCCGAATTGCAGATTGCGGGGGTTGGCCCGCGTGGCGCAACCGTATTTATAAGCTGGCGCAATTTTCAGGCGTTACTTCCATTGGGGCTGGATGTTGATCAGATGTCTCAATTCAGAGAGCAGTCTGTGTATGGGGTCGATTTGTTTCTGCTTGCTGATGGCGGGTATCCGCCGCTCAACCCACCAGATTGGCTAGCCGCACTGGATGCCCGCGTGTATTGGCTTGCCAATGATGGCCAGCTGGAGCATGAACAGCAGACTGCACTGAATGGCCGTACGCTTTTACAGGCGGCGCAGCTGGGTTGGTTGCGCGCAGAAACAGACGGTTACAACCTTTGGCTGAATGCAGAGCAGGCTTCTGCTCTCATAGAACCCTAAACCCCTGCGCCGCCCAGCGGAGTGTAGGTCAGCTATAATCCGCGCTCCATGCTTAAAAGACCAGAAGTGCGCCTGGCAGTGCTTGGAGCGGCCCTTTTGGGTTCCTCCCTTGCCTGGTATCTCATCTCCCCGCTGTTCACCAGTCGCCAAGCCTATGTCACCTTTCCGACTCTGGGCGTGATGGCGAGTTTTACTCCGCGCCCTCCAACAGCTACTTCCCCGCCAACAGAAACCGTCACCGCTGAAACCGCTGGTTCGGCCTTCGCCGATGCGCAATTAGTGGCCTCGGGCAACTTTGTCGCCTTGGCCTACACCGGCAGCGGCAGCGCGGAAGTCTACGCTCTGGATAGCGGCGAGCAAGTGCTAAGTCTTGAAGATGTTGAGGTTGAATACCGCCCGGAGTTGCGTGTGCTGCTGACCGATGTAGACCCGGCCGAGAAGTTCACTACTGCGCATGTGGCGGACAGCATTGACCTGGGTCTGCTGGAAAATGCAAGCGATCAGCAGTTTGAGTTGCCTGCTGGCTTCGAACTGGCCGACTACCGCGCCATTGTGATTTGGTGTGATCCAGAGCAGCTACCATACATGGCAGCTGCTCTGCATACGGTCACAGACGAGTCTACCCCCGAACCCTAATCAGACCAGGGGGCTACTTTGCGGTCCCAGCGGTGGGCTCTCAGCTGGCCTATCAGCTCGTCTGGCAGCGCAGTGCCATCGCTCAGGGCAATGTTCTGTTCTACATGCTCCAGTTTGCGCATGCCTGGAATGGTGGTGCTGACTGCCGGGTGGGCTAGTACGAAGCGTAGCGCCATTTCCGGCAATGACATGCCGCTGGGCAACAACGCTTTCACCGCTTCGGCGCGCTCCACCGTAGGCTTCAAATTCTCCGGGCCGAAGTAGCCAGAGCGCCAATCATCCTCCGGGAATTTGGTATCCAGCGTAAGTTTGCCGCTCAAACCGCCTTCATCCAGCGGCACGCGTGCCAGCACGCCCACGCCCATTTCCTCGCATAGCGGGAACAGCTCATCTTCTGGCGACTGGTCAAAAATGTTGTAGATCACTTGCACGGCATCCACCGCGCCGGTGCGGATGGCTTTCAGCCCGTTCCACGGTTCCCAGCGGTTGAGGCTCAGGCCGAACATCTTGATCAGCCCTTCTTCCTTCAGGCGCTGGGCAGCCTCAGCCCACTCAGGATCAGAGGCCCAGCTGTCATCCCAAACATGCAATTGCTGCAAGTGCAGGCTGTCTGTTCCCAAATTCTCCAGGCTGCGCTTGGTAAGGTCAATGATGTGCTGGGCGGGAAAGGCCTCTTGCAGCTTGTCAGCGGGGTCAGCCGGCCATTTTCCATTCTTGGGCGGCACTTTGGTGGCCACAATGATCTCAGCGTCAGGGTGGTTGCGGATGAGCTGGCCCAGCAGGCGCTCACTGTGCCCGGAACCGTAGGCCCAGGCGGTGTCAAAGAAATTGCAGCCTAGCTCAAGCGAACGCTCGAGCGCCGCCATGGATTGCTTGTCGTCTGCGTCGGTCCAACCGCCCATGCCCCACAAGCCATGGCCTATTTCACTTACTTTGAGGTTGTGTTTGCCAAATTTTCGGTATTGCATGCTGCCACTCCCTTTCTGCAAGAAGCAAGTATAACGGCCATAAACAACAGCGCCGGCGAAATGCCGGCGCTGTTGTGTTGGTTTTGTGTGCAGTTTTCTAGTTGCTTATGTCGGTGGTCATCAACTCCTTCCCAGATCTCAGTTCCTTTTCGTAGCGGTCGTGGCGGCGCACTTCGCGCATGCCCGCCCGCTCATACAGGCGCACCGCGCCGGTCAGGCTGCCGGCGTCCACATCCAGCTCAGCCCGCATCCAGCCGCGCTCGTAGAACTTGCCGAAGGCGTGCTGAAGCAGCGCCAAGCCCAGGCCGTGCTTGCGCCAGGGGCGGCGCACACCCAGAATGCTTATCCAGCCCAGCTGGCCTTCTCCATGCGGTTTCTTACGGCCAACCAGATAACCAGCGACTTCATCGCCATGCATGGCGATGAACCACAGATCGGGGTCAAACTCAGAGCCTTCTTCCACCATCAGGTGGCGGAAGCGTTTAAGACCGGCTTCGAACCCTTCGTCCACATGGCCAAAGTGATCAGAGAATGCTTCGTCGTGCGCTTTGTAAACACCCGCCAGATCGCGCTCAACTTCGAACGGGCGCAACTCAATGCCTTCCGGCCATGTAGGGGCTGGCGGTGTGGCAGCAAAGTCTACGCCCATTTCAAACACATGGCGGGTCACCTTGAAGCCGCGTGAAAGCAGCAGCTCATGCTGGGCCGGGATGTTGGCGATGGCATGCAAGCCGATGGCCACGCGTAGCTCCGCCGGCACACGTGCCAGCGCATCCTTGCAGCGCTCGATCGCCCAGTCCAGCAGCTTGGCCTGGGCAGGGGATCCCACCAGTTCCGGCAGTATGCGCTGGAAGATGTACGGGTTCACAGGCACCTCATTCCAGGCCAGTGCCTCCGCATAGCCCAACATCTCGCCACTCGGCGAGATCAGCGCACGAATGTCCCGCTCCAGATCGATCCCAGGCGTCTTCCAGAATCCCAGCACTTCATCGGCAGTGTCATCTTCCAGCCCGGCAAACACTTTCGAAAACTGGTTGATGACATGTGTCACTGCCTCAGCATCTTCAGTGGTTACTGAGCGCAGTGAAAAATCGTCAAATTCTTGTGTAGCCATTTTCTTCTCCTGATCAAAAAAACAAAAGACCGCAAGGGTTTGCCCGCGGTCTTAAACAAAAAGGCCGCAGGGCTGTGCGCCGTGCGGCCGTTCACCAAAATAGATGAGCTTTACTGGCCGGAAACAGGCGCACTACGCCAAGGCAGAGCGAAACCGCCGGCCTTGGAAGCCGGGGACTGCTTGGGGTCAATGGGAGTGAACAGAAATTTCACGCCTGTCTCCTAATTGCAGCAGTGTACACCAGCATCGACTCCTGCGTCAAGGGCGCAAAGCGTATAATCACGCAGATGAACAAAGCAGGCACTCCGTCTCCGTTTGCTTTTCTGCCCACCACGATCTTGCTGTTGCTCTTCGGCTGGGGCGGCCTGGGCTTGCTGCTTACCAGCACGCAGCCCAACCTGGTGCCGCGCTGGCTCTTCTTCTTCCTCGTCGCTATCGCCTTCACCGGTTTGGGGCTTCCGGTTGTTTCCTTCCTGAATTACCGCTTTCCAAGCGACCCGCCGGCACGGGTTAATGTCATCGTGCGCCAGGGGCTTTGGGTGGGTGTGTACGCGGCCACCCTGGCCTGGCTGCAGTTTGGGCGTGTGCTCAATGGAGCCTTGCTGGTTTTCTTAGCCCTGGCCTTCCTTGCCATCGAATGGTTCCTGCGTCTGCGCGAGCGCAGCCGCTGGGCGCCATAGCCACAGCGAAGCATATATAATCTGAGGAATGACAACGCAAACTGCACTGCAAGTCCTAGAGCAAACCAGCCGCACCTTCTATCTGCCCATCATTAGGTTGCCCCAAGGCCTGCAGGAAGCCGTGGCCGCCGGCTACTTGTGCATGCGCGCCATCGATGAAATTGAAGACCACTTTCATCTTACAGCCGAGCAAAAAACGCAACTTCTGCAGCAGATCTGTCTCATCCTTGATTCGCAGACCTCTGTCGAGCGATTTGACCACGCTCGCTTCGAGGCGCTCTTTGCTCCCTATAAAGACGAGCTGCCCGAGGTCACTCTGCGCCTCTCCGAGTGGTGTTGTTATGCACCGGCTTTCATTGCGCCCCGTGTGTGGGAGGCTACCTCGGCCATGGCGGGCCGCATGCGTGATTGGGTGCTGAACGGTTTCAGCGTACATTCGCAGGCCGATCTGGATCGCTACACATACAGCGTAGCTGGCGCAGTCGGCCTGTTGCTATGTGACCTGTGGGCCTGGTTTGAGCATGTACAGATCCATCGCAGCCTGGCCATCCAGTTTGGCCGCGCGCTGCAATCTGTCAATATTTTGCGCAACCGTCGTGAGGATCTGCAGCGCGGGGTTGACTTCTACCCCCAAAACTGGGGCGATGCAGAGATGCAAACCTACGCGCGACATAATCTCAAAGAGTTCGATGCCTACATGCAGGAGCTGGCTGCCAGCACCTTTTCCGACTTTGTGAACATCCCCCGCACCCTGGCGCACGCCACGTTGGAAGCCCTGGCCGAGGGGCGTGAGAAACTCTCGCGCGCTGATGTCCTAAAGATCCTGCAGGCGTTGGAAGCTCAAAGCACCCCAGGCTCAGCCTAAAAATATGGGAAAAGAAATAAAAATAGCCGGAGCTGGTCCAGCTGGCTTGGCGGCGGCAATTGTATTGGCTAGGGCTGGACACCCAGTTTCTGTGTTTGAACAGCGAGCCAATGTTGGAGGCAGGTTCAATGATGATTTTCAGGGCATTGAAAGTTGGAGCACTGATATTGACCCCCTCGAAGAATTTCATCAGCTGGGTATTGCAACAAACTGGTGGCTGAGGCCATTTCACGGGGGTCAGATGTTTAGTCCTGACTTTAGGAATGCTGAAATTGAAACGAAAAAGATTTTGTTTTATTTGGTGCGTCGTGGTGACAAGCATCCTGATTCTCTAGATACTGCCCTTTTTGAGCAGGCAAAAGGATTTGGCGTCCGTTTTGTCTTTAACAGGCGCCTTAGTCAAAGTGAAGCTGATATATGGGCAGCTGGCCCATCCGGTCCTCCAAAGGCTGTTGCTGCTGGGATAACCTTTGCAAAGGAGGGGGATGATTTTGCATGTGTATTGCTAAGTGAAGAGCTTGCACCATCAGGATATGTTTATTACTTGGTTAGCGGTGGGCAGGCAACTTTGGCAACTGTTCTCTATAGTAACTTTAGCTTTGTCCATCAAGCACTAAAGAACACGAAGAAACACATAGCGAGGTTGTTTGGCTTGACAAGGTTCCCTCAAGAAAAACAATGGGGAGGCTATGGTGGGTTTTCAATTCCCAAAAGTTGTTATCGAAATGGGGTTTTACATGTTGGGGAGGCTGCAGGCTTTCAGGACTTGTTGTTTGGTTTTGGTATTCGGAGCGCACTGATTTCTGGAGCACTGGCAGCCAAAAGCATATTGCTGAACACAGACTATGATTATCTTTGGCAGCAGCGATTGCTGCCTCAGCTTAGGGCCTCGACGGTGAATAGACTGCTCTATGGTTCGTTTGGGGATTTGCCCAAGAATATTTTTTGGCAGGCAGCTAAACGGGGGAATGCTTGGGGGTTCATGCGGTGGCTGTATAGCTATTCATTGCCGCACAGGCTAATTTTTTCTTGTTTACCTAAAGCCTTGTATTCGGTGGAAGCGTAATGAGAAAGGTACATGAGCAAGAACATTATTTTGAAAAATTAATGGGATTGATGCCATTCTCGCATTTCTGGCGAGCTGTGTTTGTTTCCGTATTGAGCTTACTGCTCTTTTTCTTGCTCTCCGTTCCCAATACTACTGAAGTACTTAGAACTAACATTTTCCTGCTTCAGTTGAATTTTTCAATCACAATTTTTATTGGCATTTGGCTGGGCGGCATTGCAGCTATGGACTTTCGTCTAATCTTTTCCCAATTACGGAAAGCATTTCGCTACAAGCGTACAAAGCGAAACCAACTCGAGGAAGGCGCAACCAGGCTCTGGGTCAGCTGGCGAGCTCAATTATTTGTGATTCCTTTCATGATTAGTGGCTTGGCAATCGCATTTTTAAATGCAGATGAAATGCAAGCATTTTTGGGTCAGTCTGGATTTTCTCCCTTGTATATCTACCTTGTGATTTTCCAGGGTTGTATTCTAGTAACTAATTTGCTTGGCGCGACAGCTTATTGGATTATGTATTGTCTGACTATTTTGTTTCGAGAGTATTCCAAATCGACTAAAGTGAATTCTTGTTTGTCAGACTTGACTGAACTTAAAAAAATTGAAGCTACCATCCGTAAGCTGAGTTTCTTTCTTTTAGTCATTATTCTAAGCTTGGTTCCTGCTATCCTTGTCATTGCTAGTCACTTGCCTGAGGAGCCCAGGCGGTTTCTTACCAATATGGGCGCTATATTGCCTATGGCAGTGTTGCTGCTGTCTTTCTTCTTTCCTACTTGGTTTTTAAATCAACTAATTAGGAAAACCAGAGAATGCAGAGAATCTATCCTTGAAAAGCAGATTTATTTCTTGGAGACTTGGTTGTTTAGTTCCACAAAACCTGATACATCCACGCTAAAAAGAGGCAGGTACTTGACCTCCCTTGCTGCTTGCCGTGAAGAAATGAAGCATTTGAAACAGGAAGCGACCAGCTCGTTCTCAGCAACAGTCCTCTTGGAGCTATTGTTAGCTGGCCTAGTATCGCCTGTAGCAACTTTAATTTTTCAGAGGATTGTGATATGAAATCAGATCTACCTGCCCTGATGCAAGCCCGTGGATTGGACGCCCTCATTATCCTGGGCGATGCCATGCACAACCCCGCCATGACCTATTTCACCGGTGTCAAACACGTGACCGATGGCGTCCTTGTGCTCAAGCGCGGCGAGGAGCCGGTGCTCTTCTATCACAACATGGAGCGGGATGAAGCCGCCGCCACCGGGCTGCAGACCCGCTCGATCACAGACTACAACTATCGTGATATTTACGAGCAGGAGGGCAAGAATCCATTGCGCGCCACCGCCCGCCTGTATCAGCGCATGCTTATCGATGTTGGCCTGACTTCCGGCAAAGTGGCCGTCTACGGCCAGCGCGATGCGGGCGAGACCTTTGGCCTGGTATCCGGCCTGCAGGAGCTGCTGCCTAATATCGAGTTCACCGGCGAGTACAAGGATTCGGTGCTGCTGCAGGCGCGTGCCACTAAAGATCCGCAAGAGATCGTGCAGATGCGCGATGTGGCTCAGAAGACAGTTCAAGTCGTGGGGCTGGTGGCCGATTTTCTCAGCCGTCAAAAGGATGTAAATGGCATTCTGACCGGGGAAGATGGCCAACCAGTCACCGTCGCCAAGGTCAAATCGCTCATCAGCCGTCTGTTGGCTGAGCGCGGCATGGATAACCCTCACGGCACCATCTTTGCGCCCGGCGCCGAAGGCGGTGTGCCGCACAGCCAGGGCAGCCCGGATGCGCCGCTGCGCCTGGGCGAGCCGATCGTGTTCGATATCTATCCGGTCCAGGCGGGCGGCGGCTACTTCGCCGATTTCACCCGCACCTGGTGCATCGGCCATGCCAGCCCCGAGGCGCAAGCCTTGTACGATGATGTGCGCTCCGTATTCGACACGGTGATGAGCGAGCTCAAGACCGGCGTGCATGGCACTGTCTACCAGGACCGTGTGTGCGAGCTATTCGAAGCTCAGGGCCACCCCACCGTGCGCAAAGACCCGCTGACCCGCAACGGGTACGTGCACTCCTTTGCCCACGGCTTGGGACTGGATATCCATGAGCGACCTTCCACGGGGCGTGACACCACTGCGGAAGATGTGCTCAAGCCCGGCATGGTGATCACCGTCGAGCCGGGTCTGTACTACCCTGAGCGCGGCCTGGGTGTGCGCATTGAAGACGCCGTCTACATGCATCCCGATGGCAGCGTTGATATCCTTGCGCCCTACCCGTATGACCTGGTCATCCCGCTAAAATCGTAGCGGGTGACCAGATTGCCGAATATCACACTTGGGTTGATCGCCGATACGCATGTACCAGACCGCAAGCGCGGTCTGGACGCGCGTATCATGCCCGCCTTCCTGCAGGCGGGTGTTGCCGCCATCCTGCATGCCGGCGATGTTTCCACGCCTGGCCTACTGCAGCAATTGGCTGAAGTGGCGCCCGTGCATGCCGTGCGCGGCAATACCGATTGGCTTGGGTTCCGTGATCTGCCAAACGCACGCCGCCTCGAGTTTGGCGGCGTGCGCATTGGCCTGGCCCATGGTCATATAAACTGGCCCAATTATCTGCGAGATAAGCTGGCCTACCTGCTGTATGGCCCGCGCTCGTTCGACTATTTCACCCAGCGCATGCTTGCCTTCTTTCCTGATGTGGATGTCATCGTCTTCGGGCACACGCACGAGCCGTTCATCCGCCGCTTTGGTCAAACGCTGGTCGTCAATCCCGGCTCGGCCTGCTGCCAGGTGCTGCAGGGCAAAGACCCCTCGTATGGCCTGTTGCATATCTCGTCCGGCCGTGCCGAAGCTGAGATCCGTTCCCTCCCTCCTCAAGATGAGACCAGCTTAAGCAGTTAGGGTCATTCAGGCAGCCTGCTTGTGATAGATGACCCTGTCGTCTCGTTATGGCTAATGAGACACTGTTCTCAGAATTAATGATGTCTACATAGGAGGTATGCAATGGCAACCAAAAGCAAACGTTCCGCCCCTGTGGTGCAAGCCAAGGCGGATCTCATCGAAAGCCTGAACGAGGATCTGGCAGGCGAACTGGGCGCCATTTCCCAGTACATCGTCTACGCCGCCAAGGTGACCGGCCCGTATCGCCCGCAGTTGGTCGAATTTTTCCTGGCTGAAGTGCCGGACGAACAGCGCCACGCTCAGTTCCTGGCCAACAAGATCGTAGCCCTCGGCGGCGAGCCCACCACCGAGGCCCGGCCAGTTGCGATGGCTGAGAGCAACCGCGAGATGCTGGAAGCCGTGCTGGAGGCCGAGCAACGCGCCGTACGCGATTACACCCAGCGCGCCGAGCAGGCCGAGGAATACGGCGATAAGGGTCTCGCCGTCGAGCTTGAGAACATCGTCAGCGATGAAACCCGCCACGCCGAGGAAACCGAGCGTATTTTGCGCGATTGGCCGTTCTAAACTGGCCTGATCTGCGCTGAAAATCACTAAAAAGCCGCCAAAAGGCGGCTTTTTAGTTTACGACTATAATTCCGCCATTCCCCCTTCTGGAGACACAATGGCTGGCAAACGTATCAAGCTCATCATCAACCCCAATGCTGACCTGGGTAACGCCTGGCGGCAGGCTACAGACCTGCGCGCCATCGCCGAGCAGCATGGCGGCGCGGATTGGGCCGGCACGGTGTACCCCACCCACGCTACCGAGCTGGCTCGCCAGGCCGCCGAAGAAGGGTACGAGATGGTCATTGCCGTCGGCGGTGATGGAACCGCTCACGAGGTCATCAATGGCTTGATGAGCGTGCCGGCCAACAAGCGCCCCAAGTTTGGCATTGTGCCGCTCGGCTCCGGCAACGATTTTGCCCACAACCTGGGCTTGCCTGATGGCCCGCGTGATGCCCTTCAAATGGCCCTCCAGGGCCATACTCGCAAGATCGATATTGCCCTGATCGAAGATGAAAACGGCCGTAAAGAGTATTGGGATAACACCATGAACATCGGTTTTGGCGGCTCAGTCAATATTTATTCCCACAATTTGCCGCTGGTGCGCGGCTTTTTGATGTATTTTGCCGCCACGCTGCTCACCATTATTCGCCGCTACGATGTGATGAAAATGAAGATCACCACCGACCAGGAGAACTGGGAGGCGGATGTGCTCATGCTGGGTGTGTGCAATGGCAAGCGTGAGGGCGGCGGTTTCATTACCGCGCCGGATGCTGAGTTTGATGATGGCCTGCTCAACTACACCCAGGTGAACAAGATCTCGCGCTTGGCAATGTTCCGTCTGATCCCGGAATTTCTCAAAGGCACCCAGGGCCGCTTTGAAAAGCAGGTCAAGATGGGCACTGCCAAGACGATCGAGATCCAGTCCAAACAGTCACTCACCATTCATATTGACGGCGAGACTTTCTCCGGCTTTAACAGCAACGTGCATAACCTCAAGATCACCGTTTTGCCGCAGGCGTTGGAAGTGCTGGCGCCTTCTGCCAGCTAGGGCGGCTGCCCATGCCAGGCCTTGAGCATAGCCTTAAAGGCCATGATCTTGCCTATTTGCGCAGCGTAGCTGATGTCTGGCGCCTGGAGCTTGACGCGCCGGATGCCCGCCGCGCCGTCCAGCAACTCGCCACCCAAATTGCCCAACTGATCACTGAGCCTGAGCTTGTCCCCCCGGCCTGCCTGCCAGCCTTGCAAACGTTGGCTGCCGCCGGCGGTCGCATGCCCTGGCTGCAGTTCGTGCGCACTTATGGCGAGCTGCGTGAAATGGGCGCGGCCCGCATTGAAAAAGAACGCCCGCAGCGCAATCCCGTCTCCGTAACTGAGCAGCTTTGGTATCGTGGCCTTTTGGGCCGCGCCTTCTTTGAAACCTCCGGCGGCCCAGCTGAATTCGGCTACCTGCCTGACGAAGTGCTCGCCACCTTGCCCTCGCCCTCTCCGGTGCCGGCGCAGTTGGGTCGCCCCGCCCGGCCGGATGAGCGCGCCGTGGTGCACGCCGTCAACGACGGCGTGCTGGACGAGGCCACCAGCCTGCTGGCCGCTCTGCGCGTCGGCAAGGCGCTGGACGAAGCTGCCGAGCTTGAGAACTGGCAGATCCAGCCGGCGTTCCTGCAAGCGTTGCTGCAGGCAGCCGGCTTATTGGATGCCGCCGGCAAGGTGAGCGCCAACGCGGCACGCAGCTGGCTTGAGATGCCGCGTGGCGATGCATTGCAGGCGCTGGTGGCCGCCTGGCTGCATAGTGACGAGCTCAATGAATTGCGTCTGCTGCCCGGTTTGGTAGCCGAGGGCGGCTGGCAAAATGACCCCAGGTCAACCCGCACCACGGTGTTGACCTTGCTACGCAATCTGCCCGCTGGACAATGGTGGAGCCTGGCCGCCTTTGTCGCCGACATCAAACAGCACCAGCCTGACTTTCAGCGCACGGGTGGCGATTACGACGCGTGGTATCTGCGCGACGAAGACGGCAATTTCCTGCGCGGTTTCGCTCATTGGGATGCCGTGGAGGGTGTGCTTCTGCGTTACCATCTCACTGGGCCTTTGCATTGGCTGGGGTTGCTGGAGCTGGCCGGCGCCGAAGGTGACGAGCCGCTGGCCTTTCGCTGGAGCAGCTGGGCGGAAGACTTGCTTGCTCAGCGCAGCCCCATGCTGTCCGCCGAGAGCGTAAAACTTAAAGTGGATTCGTCGGGTCAAATTACCGCCGCACGCCTTACACCCCGCGCTGTCCGCTATCAGGTGGCTCGTTTCTGTACCTGGCAGCCGCCGCGCAAAGGTAACTACCAGTATCAGATATCCGCCGCTGGCTTGACCGCTGCCCGCCAGCAAGGCTTGCAGGCTAGCCAACTGCTAACCCTGCTGCAGGCCCAGGTGGGTTCAGCCTTGCCGCCTAACCTGCCGCAGGCGCTGCGCCGCTGGCAGCAGCACGGCGCTCAGGCACAACTTGCGCCGCGCCTGGTGCTGCGCGTCCACTCCGCCGCGGCGCTCAAGGCGCTGCGCGCCTCACGCGCCGCCCGCTGGCTGGGCGAGCTGCTCGGCCCGCTGGCCATCGCCGTCAAGCCCGGCGCCAGCCAGCAGGTTCTACAAGCCCTGCTTGAGCTAGGCTATCTGGGAGAGATCGAGGAAACTAAATGACCGCCATCCACTGGAGTAAAGCCAAGGATCAAATTCAGCAGCTGGCTATGCAGCCGCGCTTCGGCCTGTTCAGCGATCTGGATGGCACTCTGGCGCCGATTGCACCCACACCCGAAGCCGCCGCCATCACTCCGGGCAACCGCCAACACCTGCAGGAGCTGGCGGCGCAGCTGCCTGTGGTGGCCTTGATCTCTGGTCGCCGCGCCGGCAGCTTGCAGGCCAAGGTGGGCCTGCCCGGCTTGATCTATGTTGGCAATCATGGCCTCGAGCAATGGCTCGACGGCCAGGTGGTGGGCCTGCCGCAAGCGGCAGCCCACCGCACTGCGCTGGAGCAGGCCCAAGCCGCCATCCGGGCTATGCTGCCGCCCGGCGCGGTTGCCGAGGACAAGGGCCTGACCCTTAGCATTCACTACCGCCAAACCAAAGATCCGCGTGAGTTCATGCTGACCCGCGCCGTGCAGATCCATAACATTGCCCAGCAGCATGGCCTGGTCTTGTTCACCGGCAAAATGGTGCTCGAGGTGCGACCCCCGGTTGAGGTCGACAAGGGCACTGCATTCCGTGACCTGGTGTTGGAGCACCAGTTGAGCTCCGCCTTGTTCCTGGGGGACGATATTAGTGATCTGGCCGCGCTGCAAGCCGCCGCCGCACTACGCTCCGGCGGCATAGCAGCCTACGGCGTAGGCGTGCAGTCAGAGGATGCCCCGCCAGAGGTAGCCGCTCACGCGGACTACCTGGCTGACGGCGTTGCTGATGTGGAGCAACTGCTGGCATTCCTTCTGGCTGCACGCCAGGCTAACGTTTGATTTACTGCTGTTGGTAGATCGTTCGCAAGAACCGGTTCAGCAGTAACAGCAATAGCGCTCCCTGGTATGCAACTGCTACCAGGAAGTAGGGCCATACGGCTGTCTCGCCGGCTTCAAGCAGCCAGTAGATCTTTACCGGCCAGAAAGACGGCAACAATCCAAATGCCCAGTGCCATCCTGAAGTAACAAAGTACGAAAACATGGGCAGCATCAGCATAATGAAGCCAGCGGCCTTGAGCAGAGCAAAACCCTGCACCTTGTTGGTGGCAAAACTACCCAGGAACAGCATCCAAAGCGGCGCAAGTAGTGCCGCTGATAGAGCCACGATCAGCTGCTGAGCCACGCTCAGATTTCCCAGCCCCGCTAGCGGATACGCGGCCATGGTCATCAAAACAGAGATGACCAGCGGCACGCTGACACGGTAGATCACATAGTCGCGCATGGGCAGGGGCGAAACCTGTAGCGCCTGCAGAGTTTGATTGTCGCGCTCATCCAACACAAGAAAGCCGATTGCCATGCCCACCAATGCGCTGGACAACATCACAAAGAAATAGCTCATCACCAGAAAAAAGAAAGGCTCGATGTCAAAGCCTATTCTGGCGAGAAACTGGTCGCGGATCCACGGCACGGCAAAGCGAACAAGCACCGCCAGCGCAAATGGCATCAGTGCTATGTAAGCAAGCATTTTGTCGCGGCGGATGCCGCGTACGTCAACCGGTCCTAGCGCACGCAGCGCTTTGATAGCATTCATTATCGTGTTCCTTCCCGTCGAATGACGAAACGCCTGAAAACGCGCAGTGAAAGATAAAACACTACTCCCACAGACACCAACCCATAGGCTAGTCCATAAGCGACATGCCAATTGGGAACTTCATTGAACGCAGCGCGTATAAGTACCAGTGGCGCCTGTAGGGGATGCAGCCAGAACAGCCAATGATCTGAGACTCCGGCCGCGTATAGCAGGGGAGGCAGTGAAGCCAGCACCCACAACACTGAAGGGAACAGGAACTCGTTGATCGAGTCGTAGCCAGCCACGGCAATGAAGCCGAACAAACTGTAGATCGCGGCTGTAAGTAATACCCCCAGGGCAAATAGCGGCCAGTTGAAATCGAACCCAGACAGCAGGATCACGATCAGACTGCTTTCCAGCAGCGAGAGCAGGCCCAGCGTCGCTACTTTTGAAGCCAGGTACTCTGCTGGTCGCAGAGGAGTGATGATCTGGGCCTCCATCGTGCCTTCGCTCTTCTCAAGCAGAACCAGGCCTGCCATGAAGTAAAAAGTAGTGATCAGCAGATTGCCCAGGGTCAGAGTGGGCCACAGGTAGCGGTAATCAGGCACGTTCAAGCGCGTAAGCGCAAGTACCAAAACAACCGCCACGAACACTACTGCATAGTAGAACCCGTTGCGCATTTGCAGGCGTACATCCGTTTGAATGGTTGGCAAGATGCGCTTCATGACAGACCTCGACCGGTCACTTCGATAAAGATGCCTTCCAATGTTGCTTCGGTCGTGTGCATTGTTTGCACGGTGCCGCTGCGCAACAAGCTGAGGAACTCGGCGTCATCGCCAAGTCCGTCCATCTTGAACTCTTTGGTGGTTGTTTCGCCGCTGCTGCCATGCTCAACCCGAACGTTGGGTGTGCCGTACTTCAATTTCAACGCCCGTGGGGAATCGATCAGTGCAATCTGCCCGTCCACAATGAAAGCTACGCGGTCACATAGCTCATCCGCGATCGTCATGTCATGTGTAGTAAGAAACACAGTTTTTCCCGCTTCACGCTGGGCCAGGATCAGATCCTTCACCCGGCGCGCATTAACTGGGTCCAGGCCAGCAGTGGGCTCGTCCATAAAGAGTAACTCTGGGCTATGGAGCAGTGAACGGGCGATGTTTAAGCGATGGCGCATGCCTTTGGAATACTGCGATGCCAGCATTTGACCATCGTCACCCAGATTCACCAAGCTCAGTAGTTCCTGCGGATCGCGCTTGGCGCCCTCGTACAGAGCGCCAAAATAGCGCAGGTTTTCGAGGCCGCTTAGCTTGAGATACAAATTAGGCACTTCAAAGGCCACGCCAATGCGCTCGTAGAGTTCAGAGCCCCAAGTAGTGATATCGCGGCCAAAAACCGAAACACCACCATTGAAATCGCGCAGCAAGCCTGTGAGGATCTTTTGGGTTGTCGATTTGCCAGCACCACTTGGGCCCAAGAATCCAAAAATCTCCCCAGGTTTTATCTCGAAACTCAGGCTTTTAACGGCTGGGTCGCTGGCGGCCTTATAGGCATAGGTGAGGCTGTTTACGGTAATCATCTTGTCTCCCTGAAGGGGGTTGGATAGGAAGCCAAGATTGTATCATTGTTTCCTTGCGAAGGCTAGGGGTTGGGAGTGCCTTCCATGGCGTTCAGAGCATCCTCCACTTGAGCTGCGAACCATTCGCGCACATCGTTCTTGACGACAGTTTCGCGCAATGCAGCAGCCCGGCGGCTGCGCTCTTCCAGCGGCATGGTTAGCGCTTGGTGCATGGCCTCGGCCGTGCCGTAGACATCAAAGGGCGAGACCGTGAGTGCATCTTGACCGAGCTCATAGAAAGCGCCAGCAAATTCGGAGAGTAGCAGCACGCCATTCTCGCGGTTCACGAGCACGCCTTCTTTGGCCACCAGGTTCATCCCATCCGCGATCGGGTTTACCAGCAGCACATCATATAGCTGCATCGCCGCAATGGCGCGTTGATAATTGTCACCCACCACGATCCGAACAGGCTCCCAGATTGAATCGCTGTAGTGGGCGTTGATAAGCCCGGCTTCGGCCATGATCTCGCTTAGATAGTTCTGGTACTGGTCCACTTCCATGCGGGATGGCACCAGCAGCGCCAGCATCTGCACCTTGCCGCGGTGTTGAGGATACTTGCGCAGCAGTGCGCGATAGGCCTGTAGGCCACGCAAGTTGTTTTTGCTCGGCTCGATCCGGTCCACGCGGAGGATCACGGCGCGGTCGCCAACCATGTTCAGTAGTTGCGAGCGTTCAAGTCGCGTCACCTGCTCGTCGGCAAGCTGGCGCAGTTTCTCAACATCGATGGAGATGGGATACGAGACTGCCCGCACATCCCGCCCGTCGTACTCCACGGCATCGCGGCGGCCGTGCGCATGCGCGCCAAGATAAAAGCGACAGCACTGCACAAAATTGAAGGCATCCTTTTCGGTTTGGAAGCCAACCCGGTCTGATTTCAGCAGACTGGTAAGTAACGCATCACGCATCGGTTGGGGCAGAATGCGCCACGCGTCTGGCCCGGGCCAGGGGATATGGACAAATGGCTGGATTTGCACGCGCTCACCCACCAGCTCACGCAGATAGTGCGGCGTCATGTAGAGATGATAGTCCTGCGGCAGCACGATCACGGGCCGGTCAGTTTCGCCGATCGACTCGGCGATCGCTTCAGCAAAAAGCTTGTTTACGGGTTCATACCCTTGTTCCCATGCGTTCCAGGTTTCCTCTGTGATGCTTGGGGCGCGGGGGATATCCCACAGTTGGTGCTGGATGAACCACAGCAGCGGGTTGGCGATTTCGTTGTAATACCCCTCGTAATCTTCCAGCCGCGGTTCCACCAGTTTGAGGTCGATCCCCTCCACGGTCTGCGCTTTGCCGTTGTGACTTTGCGACCACAAGCGGTCGTCTTCGCTCATGGCCGATGCCACCCAAAGCACTTCGTGCCGCTCGGCCAGCGCCCCGAGCGCGGTCACCAGGCCGCCGGCGCCGCGCTCCACCGAGAAGCGGTTACCCTGCTTGTGGAATGAGAATGGCCCGCGGTTGGAAGCGATAATGATCAGAGCCTTTTTTTCTGCTGCAGAATCCATTTAGAGAGCCCACCCCGGCTCAATATCCATTGCCAGCCCGTTGTACGGTGCGCGCTTAAGTGAATGGCGGTAATAACCGGCCGCCGCGATCATGGCGGCGTTATCCGTGCAAAGCGCCAACGGCGGCAAGTGCACGGGCACTTCAAGATCAGCTTGCAATTGAGCGCGCAATGCCTTGTTGGCAGAGACGCCGCCGGCCACCAGCACTTCCTTGGCGTCAAATTCATCCAACGCTTTGCGGGTCTTGCCCACTAGTACATCCACAACCGATTCCTGAAAGCTGGCCGCCAGGTCTGCGGTCGGCAGCTTGGCCGGGTCTTCATCCGGAGCGATGGCGCGGATCTGGTGCAGCACCGCGGTCTTGAGCCCGCTGAACGAGAAATCCCACGTGCCGGGCAGCCAGGCGCGCGGCAGGCTGAATGCAGCCGGGTTGCCGCTCTCGGCGGCTTTTTGGATGCTGGGCCCGCCGGGGTAGGCCAGGCCGAGCAGACGCGCCACCTTGTCAAAGGCTTCGCCAGCCGCGTCATCAAGTGTGCCGCCCAGGCGTTGGTAGCTTAGATGGTCCTTCATCAGCACCAGCTCGGTGTGCCCGCCGGAGACGATCAGTGCAAGCAGGGGGAATTGCGGAGCATCGCCATTCACCGTACCCAGCCCCACCCAGGCTGAATACAAGTGCCCTTCCAGATGATTGATACCGTACAGGGGTTTCTTGCCACCCAACGCCAGCCCTTTGGCCATGTTGAGTCCCACCACCAACGAGCCGGGCAGGCCTGGTCCGCGTGTCACCGCAATGGCGTCAATATCGGCCAACTCCAAGTGCGCCTGGCTCAGCGCTTCTTTCACTACGCTGTCGATGACTTTGATGTGCTGGCGGGAGGCAATTTCAGGGAAGACGCCGCCGTACTTGGCGTGCATCTCGGCCTGCGAGGCGACCACATTCGAGAGCGCCAGCCGGCCATCTTCCACTACGGCCGCGGCGGTCTCATCGCACGAGGTTTCGATGCCGAGAATACGGGCTGGTTTGAGCTTGCTGCGAGACCGGGCCATAAAACTATTATATAGGCGCGGCTTGCGGGATGTTATGAGTTTCTGGGGATAGTCGTGTTAACGGGTTGATAACGGCCACGCGCCCTGTTGTACAGGATCGAGAGGATGTCACGCAGCATGGCGAAACCATCTTTCAGAACGTTCAAGCCAGCTTCTTCCCAAATTCGCAGTTGTACTGGCAGTTTTTTGATTCGATAACTGCGAAGCAGGGCAATGTAAAGCAGTTCTACATCAAGGGCAAAGCGATTGATGCGGCTGACTGTGAATAGGTCTTCTGCCACGTCAGCGCGGAAGGCTTTAATCCCACATTGTGTGTCGAATTTGCTTCCGAGAAAGAACTGGCCTGCAATTAACGAGAATACCCGGCTGCCAAGTTGCCTATGGAGGGGGATATCTTTGAAATAGTCCGATTCCGGGAGTGTGCGATCGCCAATTGCAATGTCGAAACCATGATGAGCGATCTGTTCATAAAATTGTGCAAGACTGCTCAACGCATAGGGAATATCTGCATCGGTAAATAAGCGCACATCCCCAGTGGCTGCTAACATCCCTGCCCGCACGGCGGCACCTTTACCAGCATTGGCAGGCAGGGCAATGTATTCGACCTTGAATTTCTCAGCGATTAGTCTGGTCGCACCTGCGTCATTGCTGCCATCGTCTACAACCAGCACTTCGCACTGCAAGGGCAGGCTTGCCAGGTGCGTGAGAAGTGCAGGCAGGTGCTTTTCCAGCAGGGATGCTGCATTGTAGGCGGGCAAGATAAGGCTTAGCTGCGGCATGATTCTAGGGGCTGTTGCCACGGCATTATAATGGCCTGAGTTCCTGTGTATCGGGATCACCACATGACCCAAAAACTCAAAATAGATCCAATCCAGCCGTTACATACCTTGTTCCAGGCGCTCCCTGGAATTTTAGTTTGGCTCTGCATCCTCGGCTATTTACTGGGAGGGCTGAGTTGGTCCGGTCCTGTGTTGCTGGTTGTCCTCTCGCTGGGAAGTCTATTGGCTGGCGCACTCAGCGTTCGCTTTTTAGGGCAACTGAATTGGCAAACATTTATTCAGCCATTCATCAACGCAACTGGAAGCACGTTTCTCTTGAGTGGGTTCCTTTTACTCCTTTTGATTGAACTCTCCTCGTTTTTACCGCCATTGGTGTACCCCGCAAACCATTCACTTGCCTTGTGTAGGATAGATAACCCAACTGACCAGGTTCGTACACCTTTTCTTATTCATGCAATAGAGTATGAAGACGGCCTAATGGTGCCTCTACTGGAGATCAAGGGTGATCAACCCTGGAATCTGGTTGACGGAGGTCTGATAACACAGGGGGCAGAGGCCTGTGCCCGATTTAGCGGCTTTTTTCAAGGCGGGCTTGTTGTGTACCTGCGGGAAGGCCCAGGTGCTGGTGTAGCTCAGATTGAATGGGACGGCGATACTCAGCTCATTGATCTGAACTCCAGCGATGAAGCTGTCCGAAAAGTTGTCTTGTCCGGCGAGCACCCTGTATCAACAACTTCATTTCGAGCAGGTCTGGGCATTGCCTTTCGTGTGGCTTTGGTTTCCACTCTTGTCGCAGCTGCCTTTGGCTTGGCTGTGGCCTTTAATAGCCACCGGTGGGCCACAGGCCCTTTGGGCAGCGATAATCTCTGGCTGGCCCTGGGGTTTTTGGCTTTGGTTGGTCTGTTAGCTAGTGGGATCTTAGGGCAGAGCTCTGCTTTGATCGGCGATGATTTTTGCTATTCTGGCGTGGCCCTAAATTCCGGTATCTTAGACGGCACGCGCCAGTTCTATACTGGCGTTAATGGCCGGTTGCTTGGAAATTTTGTTGGAGTGCTCAGTGGCTACTTGTTCCCGTACGCACAGCCATCCTATGCGATCCTAGTGATATTGGCGCTATGGGTGGCTAGTCTAGTGCCGCTCCTTACTCGCCTCTTGCATTGGCTGACCGGGAAGAGACTTTCAGCCATCGCCTGGTCATTGGCGGCTGCACTAGTTTTAGTGACGCTCATCAACACTCCAGATATCTATCAGTCCCTTTTTTGGCGCTCAGGGCGCCAGCCCCTTGTCTTTCCGCTCATGATCTGGCCTTTGGTGCTGGCGCTATTGTCGAATCTTTCGGGGTCCAAACGAGGAGCGGTGGTGGGCTGGAAGTGGCTCGGGTTATCATTTCTGGCACTCGCGGCAGGAGCTTTTCACGAAGTTTATGCCGCCGCACAGGTTGCCATGCTATTCGTCAGCATGGTTGTCTTAGTGATTTTCGATCGATCATTGCCTAGTAAGCGCACGCCACTACTGCAAGGTTTGTTTTGGGCGTTGCTAGGCGCACTTGCTGGCATGCTAGTGCATTTGCTTGCTCCTGGCACCGCAGAGCGCAGCTCAGTCTTAGGTTCTAATTTTGAGCCGCTCAGGATCCTGTATGGCGCTTTGTACGATACCAACGTCTTTCTATTTGCTGAGAATCTAAACATACTCATGATTGGCGCAGTATTGCTTGGAGCAACGCTTGTTATCCGTTCCTCGCAGCCTGGCCGCTTTTACAGCAAACACAATAGCGTGGCCTGGCTGGCTTTACCGGTCGTGCTCTACACTGCCGTCTTGGCGTCGTTTGCGGTGGGCCATTATGGAATAAGCCAGACAATGCCCGAGCGCACACAGATCATCCCTGCTTTCATGACTAGTCTGAGCGCATTGGTCTGGGGAATGTTGGGGGGAGCTGAGTTCTTGCGTAAGGGACAAAGGGTCAGTAAGAAAACACTTCAAGCAGTTCAACTGGGCATACTTTGCGTCTTTGGAGTTGCATTTGTGTTCCATGGATATACCATGACGACCAGGCAAGAAGAATTCGATCATTATCGAAGAGCAGTCAATGTAATGGTCAGCTCCATCGAGGCAGCCCGTCTTGCTGGGGCGCCGCATGTCGTAGTCTCTGCGCTGCCTGATAACCTTTTCGGTGTCGAAAATCCAGGGGCTGAACAACGAAACTTTGTGAATATTTGCGTTGACCAGTTGTTTGGTATTAACGTTGGCTTCAACTAACCCACTCGACTATCGCGCTCCTGTTATTTCGCTTTCAAATACGGCTTCAAGAATTTTCCCGTATAGCTGTTCTTCGCCTTAGCCACCTGTTCCGGCGTACCCTCGGCCAGCAGCTCGCCGCCGCGCAGGCCGCCCTCAGGCCCCAAGTCAATGATGTGGTCGGCCACCTTGATGATGTCCATGTTGTGCTCAATGATCAGTACTGTGTTACCGCTATCCACCAGGCGCTGCAGCACTTCGATCAGTTTGTGCACGTCGGCGGTGTGCAGACCCACCGAAGGCTCGTCGAGTACATAGATGGTCTGCCCGGTGGAGCGCTTGGAGAGCTCCTTGGCCAGCTTGACACGCTGGGCCTCGCCGCCGGAAAGAGTGGGCGCGGACTGGCCCACGCGGATGTAGCCCAACCCCACATCCCGCAGCGTCTCCAACTTGCTGGCCATACCCGGGAAAGCGGAGAACTCCTCCAAGGCGCGGTCGATCGAGAGCGCCAGCACGTCCGCAATGCTCATGTCCTTGAACTTGACCTGTAGCGTCTCGGAGTTGAAGCGCGCCCCGTGGCACACTTCGCACGGTACGTAGATATCGGGCAGGAACTGCATCTCGATGCGCACTTCGCCTTGGCCCTCGCATGCCTCGCAGCGCCCGCCGCGCACGTTAAACGAGAAGCGCCCAGGCTTGTAGCCGCGCGCTTTGCTCTCCGGCAGCTCAGCGAACAGGTCACGGATCAGGTTGAACAGGCCTGTATAGGTGCCTGGGTTGGAGCGCGGGGTGCGCCCGATGGGCGACTGGTCAATGTTGATGATCTTGTCCAGATGCTCCATCCCCTCGATCTTTTTGTGGGCGCCGGGGATTAGATGCGCACCATTGAGCTCACGCGCCAGCGCCTTGTAGACGATCTCGTTCATCAGGCTGCTCTTGCCGGAGCCGGAGACGCCGGTGATGCAGATCAGCTTGCCCAGAGGGAACTCGATGTCCAGATTCTTGAGATTGTTCTCGCTGGCGCCGCGTACGATCAGCGACTTGCCGTTGCCGGCGCGACGCTGCTTGGGCACTTCGATCTGCTTGCGGCCGGAGAGGTAGGCGCCGGTGAGCGACTTCTTGCTGGCCAGGATATCGGCCACCGTTCCATCCGCCACCACCTGGCCGCCGTTCTCGCCCGCGCCGGGGCCCATATCGATTACCCAGTCCGCCCGCCGAATAGTCTCCTCATCGTGCTCCACCACTAGCACCGTGTTGCCAATGTCGCGCATGTTGGTCAGCGTGTGCAGCAGGCGCTCGTTGTCGCGCGCATGCAGACCGATCGAAGGCTCGTCCAGCACATACAGCACGCCCATCAGGCGCGAGCCGATCTGGGTGGCCAGGCGAATGCGCTGCGCCTCGCCGCCGGAGAGCGTGCCGGCCGAACGGTCCAGGGTGAGATAGTCCAACCCCACGTCCACCATAAAACCCAGGCGTTCGTTGATCTCTTTGATGATCGGTTTGGCGATCATGGTCTGGCGCTGGTTCAGCTTGGTGGCGCTGGTCAGTGTCTGCGCCCATTGCAGCGTCTCCAGCACCGGGCGCTGCGTGACCTGCAGAATGCTGTCGCCCAGCACGGTCACGCCCAGCGCCTCCGGGCGCAGGCGTGCGCCGTTGCAGGCCGGGCACGGCCGATCGCTCATGAATTCCATAATGCGCGCCCGTGAGTACTCCGAGTTGGTCTCGCGGAAGCGGCGCTCCAGATTGGGAATCACGCCTTCGAACTTGGTGCTGAAGTTGTAATCGCGTCCACTGCCGCGCTGCTTGTACTTCACCTTGACCTCGCGGCCCTGGCTACCGTAAAGGATCATGTCAATATCCTTCTGGGTCAGCTTCTCCACCGGGGCATTGAGGTTGATCTTGAAGGCGCGGGCCGCACCTTCAAGCGTTGACCAGTAGTAGCCGCCTTCGTCGCGCGGGCCACCCCATTCCAGCGCGGTGATGGCGCCGTCGTTGAAAGACAGCTTCTTGTCCGGAATGAGCAGGGCCGGGTCGATCTCCAGCTTGGTGCCCAGGCCCTGGCACTCCGGGCAGGCGCCGTGCGGCGTATTGAACGAGAAGGTGCGCGGCTCGATCTCCGGCAACACGCTGCCGTGCTCCGGGCACGACAGGCTCTCGGAGAACATCAGGTCTTCGCCGGCGTCTTCGGCTAGGTTTTGCACGATGATGGTGCCCTGGCCGAAGCGCAGCGCGGTCTCGACCGAATCGGTCATGCGCGTACGCGCCGCTTTGGCAGCTTCGGCGTCTTCTTCCTTGCGGATCACCAGGCGGTCCACCACCGCTTCGATGTTATGCATCTTGTAGCGGTCCAGCTTAACCTTGTCGGTGTCCAGTTGGTAGACCTCTCCGTTGATGCGGGCGCGCACGAAGCCGGCTTTGGCGATCTCTTCCAGTACGGCTTCGTGGGTGCCCTTGCGCCCGCGGATCACCGGCGCCAGCACCAGCAGGCGGCTGCTTTCCGGCAACTTTTCGATGGCCTCCACGATCTCTTGCGCAGACTGGCGCACTACTTCACGCCCGCAGATGGGGCAGTGGGGTATGCCGATGCGCGCATACAACAGGCGGAGATAGTCGTAGATCTCGGTTACGGTGCCGACTGTGGAACGGGGGTTGTGCGAGCTGCCCTTCTGGTCAATGGAGACAGCCGGCGAGAGCCCCTCGATGTACTCGACATCGGGCTTGTCCATCTGGCCGAGGAACTGGCGCGCATAGGCCGAGAGCGACTCGACGTAGCGGCGCTGCCCTTCGGCAAAAATGGTGTCAAAAGCCAGAGATGACTTGCCCGAGCCGGACAGCCCGGTGATCACCACAAACTTGTCACGAGGAATTTCTACGGTGACGTTCTTGAGATTGTGTTCCTTGGCCCCCACCACGCGGATGACGTTTTCTGGCATTGCTGTTCCTTCTGGCGCGCTGGAAATTGCAAGCACGCATTGTAGCACAGATGTTTTAGTTGGCTTTTCAGGCTTAAACCCAAACCGCACCCGTGCGGGTGCGGCTTGGAAAGAGAGGAGAGGAGATCTCGCTATAGGCATAGTGTGCCGCGTGCGCATAAGTGCAAAATGAAACAAACATGAGGTATGGATAAGTGCGCTGCTGCGCAGCGCGAGAGTTGCACCTATGGTGCAACTCTATGCGGTCTGCTGGGTCATTGTTCGCCAGCCACCCACCACAAGATGTTGTTTGTTTTATCGGTGGGGGTGGGGTGTGCAACTGAAAAGATATCTGCAGGTGGCGGTTGGATTGCATCTCTATCCCCTTGGAGATGCACAAGGATATCTAAATACTGGAAAGCTGCAAGCAGGTGACCGAAAAGTTAAGCGGATTGACAGGCGGCCAGGATATCGGCTTCGCTGATGGGGCCGGGGCGCAGGATGCGAGGCGGGTTGGCGAGGGTGTCCACTACGGTGGAGGGGACGGCGCCGGGCGTTGTGCCGCCATCAAGCACCAGGTCAATACGGCCCTCGAGCTGGGCCAATACGTCCTGGGCCGCCAGCGCATCCGGCTGGCCGGACAGATTGGCCGAGGTGACGGCCAGCGGGCCGCTGGCCGTCAGCAGTTGCTGTGCCAGCGGGTGGTCTGGCACGCGTACGCCCACCGTATCCGTCTGCGAGAGGGCGCGGGGTAGGCTGGGCAGGCGCGGCACCACCAGGGTGAGCGCGCCAGGCCAGAAACGCTCGCCCAGCCGCAGGGCGGCGGGGCTGGCGCCCTGCGCTACCAGCGGCAACTGCTCTGCGCCGGCCAGCAGCACGGCGATGGACTTTGTGTGCTCACGGCCCTTGACTTCATACAGCCGCTCAATTGCATCCGCATCCGTCAGTAGGGCGGCGATGCCGTAGACGGTATCGGTAGGCATGGCCACAATGCCGCCGCGCTGCAGCAAGTCTACGGCGCGGGCGATAGCATCCGGTGCGCTGGCGAGCAGCACTTGCGTGCTCACGCGGCCTCCAGCTCGACGCGCAGCAGGCGCGGGCGGCCGGTCAGATCTGGAAGCACCTCAACCCTGGCGCGGGGCCATTGGGCCTGCGCCAGGGCTTGCACCGGTTCCTCAAGCTCCGGGTCGATCTCTTCAAGGAAGAGGCCGCCCGCTTTCAGCAGGCGGCCGGCCTGCTCAACCAATACGCGGATGAGATCCAGCCCGTCGAAGCCGCCGTCCAGTGCGAGCAGCGGCTCCCAAGCGGCCACAGCCAGGCCGGGCACACGCGCGCTGGGGATGTAGGGCAGATTGGCGGTGATTAGGTCGAGCGGCGCCGTAATGCCTGCGAGTAAGTTGCCCTCGCTTAGGGCTATGCGCTCGCTCAGGCCGTGCTTGTGCACGTTGGCCTGCGCTACCGCCAGCGCATCGGGCGAAATGTCGACGGCGTGGAAGTGCACATCGGCCACATTGGCGGCGATGGCGACTGGGATGATGCCGGAGCCGGTGCCGACATCCGCGGCAGCTCGCCGCTGCGTGTGCACACGTAGCCAGGCGATGGCTTCTTCGACCAGCAGCTCGGTTTCCGGGCGGGGTATGAGGACAAACGGACTAACCTGAAAGGTTAGTCCGTAAAATTCCCACTCGCCGAGCAGATACGGCAGCGGCTCGCCACCAGCGAGGCGCTGCAGGCCGGTTTGCCAGTCGGCCTGTTGTTGCTCGCTGAGCGGATGTTCGCCGTGGGCCAGCAGCCAGGTGCGCTCGGCGCCTAGCACGCGGGCCAGCCACACCTCAGAGTCAAGCCGGGCGGTCTCGCTGACTGGCGCCAGCGTATTGATAGATTCTTGCAGGGCTTCGGATACGGTCAGAGTTGCCATACGAAACCAAGAATTACCGCAGATGTGCGTGAGGCGTTGCCTCACGCCACAGATAAACGCAGATGAAGACTTTATCTGTGTTCATCTGCGTTTATCTGCGTCAGATTATCCCATCCCCGCTGCGGCCAGGCGGTCGGCCTCGTCCTGGGTGGCGAGTTCGTTGAAGAGCTCGTCCAGGTCGCCATCCATCAGCGCCGGCAGGTTGTGCGAGGTGAAGCCGATGCGGTGGTCGCTGACGCGGGATTGCGGATAGTTATAAGTGCGGATCTTCTCAGAGCGCTCGCCGCTGCCTACCTGTGAACGGCGAGTGGCTTCCTGCTCGGAGCGGCGTTTCTCCTCTTCCAATTCGTAGAGGCGGGCGCGTAAGATGGCCATGGCGCGCAGGCGGTTCTGCAACTGCGAGCGCTCGTCTTGACACTGCACTACGATGCCGGTGGGCAGGTGGGTGAGGCGCACGGCAGTGGAGTTCTTCTGCACGTTCTGGCCGCCAGCGCCGGCCGAGCGGTACACATCCATCTTGATGTCGGTGTCGGGGATCTTGATCTCGACCTCGTCCACTTCCGCCAACACGGCTACGGTGGCGGTGCTGGTGTGGATGCGGCCTTGGGCCTCGGTGGCCGGCACGCGCTGGACGCGGTGCACACCCGACTCATGCTTGAGGCGCGAGAAGGCGCCCTTGGCCTTGAGCAGGAAGGTGACTTCCTTATAACCGCCTACGCCAGTGGCGCTGGTGCTAAGCAGCTCCTGCTTCCAGCCCTGGCGCTCGGCGAAGCGGGTGTACATGCGGTACAGGTCGGCGGCGAAGATGCCCGCCTCGTCACCTCCGGCCCCGGCACGGATCTCGACGATCACATTGCGCTTGTCGCGCGGGTCGGTGGGCAGCAGCAGACTCTTGAGCTCGTTCTCCAGGCGGGGCACCTGTTCATCGAGCTCGGCCAGCTCTATCTCGGCCAGTTCGGCCAGTTCGGCGTCTTTGCCGTAGGCCATCTCTTTGGCCTCGGCCTGGCGCTTAAGGGCGTTGCGGTAGGCGCGGGCCTTCTCCACGATCTCTTGCAGGTCTGAGCGCTCTTTGGAAAGCTCGGCCACGCGCTGATAGTTGCCAGCGTCCTGGGTGAGCTCTTTCTCTATCTCGTCGTAGCGGGCTTCAATGCCCGCAATTTTGTCCAACATGGTTGTTTCGGTTCCTCAGTTTCAAAATCAGCCGCATGAGTATACGCCATCTGCGCCAAAGTTTTAATAATCATCATGTTCCTGGACGAGGGGCGGGGTGATCTGCCCGCGGTCGCTAAGGTATTTGGATCATGGCCCCCTCGCAATGGGCGAGAGGATACACGCTTTTGGGAAAGCTACAAGCCACTGGGGGTGTATGTCAAGCGCATGGACAGGCTAGATGATGCGCACTTGCGAGCCGCGCGGGCCTTTTTCCACCTCGATGCGCGAAGGGAAGGCGTCTTTGAGCGATTCGACATGGGTGATGACCAGGATCTTGGCGAAGTCTTCCTTGACGAGGTTGATGACCTCGACCAGGCGCTGGCGGCCCATCTCGTCCTGGCTGGCAAAGCCTTCGTCGATCACCAGGGTTTGCAGGCGGGCACCGGCACGCTGGGCCAGCACCTCGGAGAGGGCCAGGCGGATGGCGAAGTTGATGCGGAAGGCCTCGCCGCCGGAAAACATTTCATATTCACGCAGGCCGGCGCTATCGCGGATCTGGATCTCGAGCGTTTCGCGCTTGTCTTCGCGGCGGCGGTCTTTGTAATCCTGCTGGGTGACGAAGGTCAGGCTCATCTCGCCGTTGCTGAGCCGCTCCAGCACTTCGTTGGCTTTGGCCTGGATCTGGGGCAGGGCTTGCTCAATGAGCATGGCGGGCACGCCGTCTTTGCCGAAGGCGCGCTCCAGCGCATCGAACTGGCTTGCCTGCCCGGCCAGGGTCTCACGGCTGGCTTCCAGCTCCTGCTGGCGCTGGCGTAGCGTGTCGAGCACGGCCACGCGCTGCTGGGCCTGGCCCAGCTCCATGCGCATGCCGTTCTCCTGCTCCTGCAGGGTCAGCATCTCGCGCTCGGCGGCCTGCAGGTCGGGCAGGCCCTGGCGGGCAGCGTCCACGGCGGATTGGGCGGTATCGGCCAGCTCCTGCTGCTTGGCCACTTCCTGCTGTTGGTCGCTGATCTGCGTTTGCAGCTCGTTGATCTCACGTTCGACCGGTTTGGATGCGCCGCGAGCGGCTTCCAGCGTGCGCAGCTCGGTCTCTGCAAGGCTGGCTTCCAGCTCCTCTTTACGCACGCGGTCGTGCTCCGCCGCGTCGTAGCCGGTGGCCTTGAGCTCCGCGTCCACCGCGGCCAGTTCGGCGCGCGCATCAGGGGCGAAGCTGTCTTCGCTGAGGGTGCGCTCCAGTTCGGCCAGGCGAGCGGCTTTGGATTCCCACTCGGCCTCAAGTTTCATCAGGTCGGCGAGGGTGAGGCGGGCCTGGTCCTCCAGACGGGTCTTCTCGCGGGCTTCCTGGTCAGCTTCGCGTGCGGCGGTAAGGCTAGCCAGTTTCTTCTCGATCTTCTTTTCCTGAGCTTCCAACTCGGCGCGGTTCTTGCGCCAAAGGTCGCCCATTTGCTTGCCCTCTTTTTTGAGCGAGTCGGAGGCTTGCGTGCGGTGCTCCTCGGTGAGCGCCTGGCCGCAGGTGGGGCAGAAGGCGCCTGTGGCAGTTTCGATGAGGTCAAGGCGTTTTTTGAGCTCCTGCATTTGGTCAGCCAGCAGCTTGTTCTCTGAGGCCGCCTTTGTTTGGGCGGCCTGCTCGTGTTTCAGCTCAGTCTCAAGCTCGGGTAGCTTGGCTACTTTGACGTTGAGGGTCTTGATCTGCGCGGTGAGCGTGCTGAGCTGTTTCTCGTACTCGGCGCGCTGGGTGCTGGCGGTCTGCACGCGGGCCTGCTCGGCCTGCAGGGCGCTGAGCTCGGTTTGCAGGCGGGCGCGCTCGGCCTCGATCTTGGTCAGCGGGGCGGAGCGCTTTTTTTCCTGGGCGTTGAAGCGGATGGCGATCTCATCCCATTTACGCAGCTCAACTCGCAGCTTCTCAAGTTTGGCGAAGGCTTTTTCAATTTCCTTGGCGCGGGCCAGCAGGGCCTGGTTCTGGGCATGCTCAGCTTGGCGCTGTTCAAGGCGCTGCTGCAGGGTGGTGAGCTGGGTCTGGGCGCGCTGCAGGCTGGCCTGCTGGCTGGCGGCGGCTTTGACCAGCGTATCCACATTGGCGGCCAGGATGCGCATTTGCTGCACGGTGGCCTCTTGGGCGCTGCGCTTGCCGGCCATGCTTGCCAGGCCGTCTTGCAACTCTTGCAGGCGAGCCTTGCGCTGCTGTTCCTCGCCCAGCTCGTTGGCCACTTCCTGCAGGCGGCCCTGCAACTCGGCCATCTGGGATTCGACCCGCTTGCGGCGCTCGGCGGCGGCCAGGCGGTACTCCTCCCAGACTTCTAGTCCTAGAATATTGCCGAGGATCTTCTTGCGCTCGGTGGGGCGCTGTTGAGTGAACTGGTCGGCCTTGTCTTGTAAAAAGAACGAAGCGTTGACGAAGGTTTCGTAATCGAGGCGCAGGGTTTCGCGGATGCGCTTGTCGGTCTCGCGCACGCTGCGCTCGGTGAGCGGCTTCCACTGGCCATCGCTGTTGCGGATCTGGAACTCAAGCTGGGTGGTCTTGTCACGCGGCAGCAGGCGCTGGACGCGGTAGACGTTGCCCTCGTACTCAAACGTAAGCGCCACTTCGGCGGCCTGCACCTCCGGGTGCAGGTTGATGATGGCGTCGCCGCGGGTGCGCGCCTCGCCGAACAGGGCGTAGGTCAAGCCATCCAGCAGGCTGGATTTGCCTGCGCCGTTGGCGCCGGAGATGGCGGCCACGTTGAAGCGCGTGAAATCCACCTCGACAGGGTCTCGATACGAAAGAAAGCCGGAGAGCACAAGCTTGATGGGGATCATTGGCGCAGGGGATTCTAACTTGTAACGCCTCAACTATAATCATCTTGCTGTTGTTTCAGGCAAACTCAACACTCTGGAGGAAGCATGCAAGTGGCATTGGATTGGAAGAAGGGCTTGAATTTCCGCGGCAAAGGATTGAGCAGCGGCTTCTCAGTGGATGTGGATGCCGATTCGTCAGTGGGTGGTACGGAGGAAGGCCTGCGCCCGATGGAGCTGGTGGCGCTGGGGCTGGGGGCGTGTACCGGGATGGATGTGATCTCTATCCTGCAGAAGAAGCGCCAGGATGTGAAGGCGCTGCAGGTGAAGGTGACGACCCAGGCCGCCAAGGAGCATCCCAAGGTGTGGACGCACGTGCTGATCGAGTTCTTGATCACCGGCAATGACATTGAAGAGGCGGCGGTGGAGCGGGCGATCCAGCTGTCTTATGACAAATATTGCCCGGCACAGAACATGATCAAGATGGCGGTACAGATCGATACCGATTACGAGATCATTGCTCTTTAATGTATGGAGTCATTCCAAATACTTCGCGCAGTGTTTAACTCCGCGAGGAATCCTTAGGTCAAATGCAAAAATAGGCACGACTTTTCTTGACCTAAAGGATTCCTCGGCTGTGGTGATCTGCGTATGGGAAGAGTTCATTACGCCGCCTCGGAATGACGGCGGCGAGGATCTGGCCGAATGACACAATGCTTCTGTATACTTTGGAGGTGGGCACAAAAGTGGCAAAGGGCTGGAGACTTGACCCCAAGGAAGTGGGGTTAGGGACTGCAGGGTTGAGTTCGGGGAAGCGCAAGAAGGCTACTCGCGCTTCCAGGGTAGTTGAAAAGCGCGGTATGACAGTAACGCTCACCCATATGCCCACGGGTTTGGAGGTGAGCGGTGAAATTCCTAGCGGCCACTATTCTCGAAAGCAAATGCAGCAGGAGGTTGCAACAATGTATTCTCGGCTCTTTGTAGAGTTGGAGAAGCTGGTTGCGAAAACGTTCAGAATCCCCGGCCGTTGACGGTAACGTATCCCACCCTGCGATTTGCATATCGGATGAACGCCGCCTCGGAATGAGGGCAGCGAGGATGCTTCGCTGCGCTTGGGATGCACAGAGAGGCGAGCTAGTCCTCTGACTCTTCGGTGGGAATGATCTCGGGCGTGGGGAAGGAAACCACCGGAGCGCGCGAGATGATGCTGCTGGCCGCGTCCGAAAAGGTGGATGCGCGGATGATGTGACCGAGACGCTCCAGCGTCCCGCTGTAGGCCAGGTTGCCTTCGACCGGAGTCCAGCCCTCCATCGTGAAGGGCAGAGCACCGGCCGCCTCGACCCATTCGCCGTTGTACTTGCGGGCGATGTGCACGTGAGTGCCGGTGGATGATCCGCCCTCACACGAGGGGTGGCCGAGCGGCCAGCCCGCCAGCACACGTTGCCCGGCCTGGACACGGCCTGTCTCCGCCAAATGTAAATAGAAGAGCACCCAGCCGGTGCGTTCGTCACCGTCCTGATCCAAATCCAAAACAACCGTACCAACATCCGTACGCACCACCAGGCCATCTGCCATGGCTGTGGCCCAGGATGTGCTGTTGAAACAGCCCTGAGTCTCGCTGCCTGGGGCAAAGTCCAGCGCGGCCCACGGGCGGCCGGTGCCCCAACCCGTATGCGGGCCGCCGGTGTGCGACCACAACTCGCCGGGCGGCATGGGCAGACGCAGTTCCGGCTGCAGCAGGCTGCCGGGGATATGGGCCACATCCGCCTGCCAAGGGTCGCCGAATAGGGTGGCGTAAGTGCGGGCAAAGCCTTCCGGCCCAATGGAGGCGTTGAAATTGGCCATGGGCTCATTGGCGTTGAAGAACATTTGCAGGCTCACACTGGCGGCGTTCTGCCAGGGGTCGGGCCGGTAGATGGTGCCATCCGGGCGGTCAAATTCGATGAGATTTCCGTTGCGCCACAGGTAATAGCCATTGTTGAGCGTATTGGCCGCCCACACCAACTGCAAATAGACGCCGCGGTGGAAGGGATGCTCGTAGCCCATGACGTACGGGCCGATGGCATCGTCCAGCACCGGCTGGGTCAGCGCGCCCGACTGGTGCTCCAGCAAGGCCAGCAGCAGGCGCGGGCTGACGCTGAAGTTCTGGGCTACAAGATCTACCAAGCCGGCACCGGTGCGGCGCTGGCCAGCGGCGTATTCGCGGTAGTTCCGGAGCCAGCCGGGCTGCGAGTCGACGAAAGCCTGGGTGTCAAAGTCGATCTGGGCCGGCCCGTTGATGAACAGGCTGTCTGGCAGGATCTGGTATTGCGAGCCCCAATAGGCGCGGTAGTAGATGGGGATGCGCATGGGGAAGCCCGCCGGCAGCGTAGTGGCCGTATCGGGGATGATGGGGTTGGCGGCGCGGATCTCGCGGATGGTGGTGTTGAAGCGCGCCGCCAGGGCGATGAGGTTGTCGCCGTTCTGGGCCGTGTAGTCCACCAGCGTGCCGGCGTCGTACAGCGGGCGAGTGGGCAGCGGGGTCGAGGTCACTACCGGCTCGGACGTCGTCTCGGCGTCTGCCGTGGCAGCTTGGGCGCTGGGCTGCGTTGTGGCGGTCGGCGCTGCCGCACTGACACAGCCGGCCAGCAGCAGGCTGGCCGCCAGCACTACGCACAGCTTGCGGCCGGGGGAGGGAAGACTAATAGGGATCATCGCTGCTGATGGTGATGATGCTTTCGCGGCCGCTGCAGGTGCAGGCCACCACAGTGCGCTCGCCGCGCACCAGGTTGCCGAGATAAGCGTCTGCACCGTATTGCACGGTCCAGCCGCTGAGCACAAAGGGCAGCGCCCCGCCGCCGCCGATCCACTCGCCGTTGTATTTGCGCGCCAGGTGCAAGTGGGTGGCGGTGGCGGTGCCGCCCTCGCAGGAGGGGTGGCCGAGGCGGTCGCCGCGGTCAAGCCAGGTGCCTACGCTGGGCGTGTTGTCGCCGATGACGTGCAGGTAGAGCACCACCCAGCCGGTTTGCTCGTTGCCGTCGCCATCCATATCCACCACGATCACGCCCGGGCTGGTGCGTACCACCAGACCTGGCGCAGCGGCGGTGACCCAATGCGTGGAGGCCACGCAGCCGGGCAGCACGCTGCTGGGCGCAAAGTCGAGCGCGGCCCACGAGCCCTCGCGCTCCCAGGCGCCGTGCGGGCCGGCGGTGAAATACCACACCTGGCGGTCGAGGAAGGGCAGGCTGAGGGCCGGCTGCGAGAGCGCCGGCGGGAACAGCGGTTCAGTTTGGGCGGCGCGCACCCACGGGTCAGGGAACATGGATGCATGCGTGAAGGCGAAGCCGGTGGTGCGGTGCATGATCTCGGCCCAGTCTTCGTAGGTGTACAGCTGGGCGAAGAAATATTGGATCGCCACGGTACCGGCGTTGAGGTCAGGCGCGATGCGCATGCGGATGCCATCGCGGAAGGTGAGCTCGGTCAGGCGACCCTCGCGCCAGCCGTAGTAGCCGGTAGAGAGCTGCTTGGCGGCCCAGGTGAGCTGCTGGTACAGGCCGTGCGCCTGTGGCAGCCGGTAGCCGATGGGGTACTCGACCGCGCTGGTGGTGGTGGGCTCGCCCAGTACCCAGTTGCTCTGGTACTGCAGGATGGAGAGCAGCAGGCGCGGGTTGAGCGAATTCTCCACCGCCACGCGCTGCACCACGCCGGCCCCGCTGTACCAGGCCGAGGGCAGGTACTCGCGGTACGTGGCGATGTAGCCGCCGAAGGGGTTGGCGTAGCCATCCGGGTCGAAGCCGATGGCGGACGGCGAGTAGATGACCTCACTGTCCGGCACCAGCTTCTCGTTGGGCGTGGTGAGGCCCACGGCATGCGGGATGGTAAAGACCTGGCCGGGGTTGATCAGCCCCGGCGGGATGTCCTGCGGCGAAGCAATCTGGCTAGCATCCACACCGAAGCGGGCGGCCAGCGTATCCAATGTGTCGCCCGACTGGGCGGTGTAGATGAAAGGCGGCGCAGGCGTGGCTGACTCCTGCGGAGTGGCGCTGGGCATGGCCAGCGAGGTAGGTGTGATGGTGGGCAGCTCAGTGGGGGTGGCCGAGGGCACGAAGGCGCTGGCCGTGGCGCTCAGCTCGGCCTGGGCAGCCTGCGTGCCCTGCATGCTCTGCGGGGTGATGTAGCTGCTGCTGCATACGGTGGTCACAAGAGCCACCACCAGGCTGCAAGCGATGAGTCGGTAGGAACGGGGGGTCATGGTTGGCGCTGCACCATATTGGCGGGGAAGCGGCATTCGCAGGCATCCACGCGTACGCCATCGCGCACCAGGCTGCCGTCATACAGAATGCCGTTGCTCACGGAGACCCAGCCATCCATCACGAAAGGCAGGTCGCCGGCGGCAGGGATCCACACGCCATTATAGCGACGGGCGATATGCAAGTGTGTGGCGGTCGCCACGCCGCCCTCGCACGAGGCATGACCGATGCGCTCGCCGGCGCGCAGATAGGCGCCAGCCTGCACGCGCTGGCTGGCGGCGACATGCATGTATAGCACCGTCCAGCCGGTCTGCTCGTAGCCGTCGCCGTCCAGGTCCTGCACCACGGCGCCGTTGTCGGCGCGCACGACCAGGCCGTCGGCGGCGGCCACAACCCATTCAGGGCTGGGGTTGCAGCCATACAGCTCGGCGCCGGGGGCAAAATCGAGCGAAGCCCAGGCCGAGCCGTTGCCCCAGCCGCCGTGCGGGCCGCCGGAGAAGACCCACGGCACGCGCGGCTCAAAGGGCAGCTGCAGCGCCGGCTGGCTGATGCCGGCCGGCGCCAGCGGCTCGATGGCGTAATCGAACGGATAGCCGAACAGGCGCGTGTAGGTTTGGACAAAGCCCTGCTCGCTGACCGCGCTGCGCCATTGGCTCTCGCTGAGCATGAGGCCTAGCAGGCGCTGCACGCCGGCGGTGCCAGCATTGATGGTGGGGTTGGGCGGGATGGCGATGCCATCCGTGGTGTTCCAGGCGGCAGCCAGGCCGGCCCGCCAGTCGTAGAACCCCTTGTTGAGATTGTCAGCCGCCCAGGAGAGCTGGCTGTATAAACCCGTGCGCCAGCTGTCCTGCTTGCCCATCGGGTAGGTGAGCGTGCTGCTGGCCGGGTTCGGATTGGTGAGCCAGCCACTGTAGTACTCCAGCAGGGCCAGCAGCAATTTTGGATTGACCGAATATTCGGTGGCGACGCGCTGCAGGATGGCCGCGCCACTGAGGAACTGCTGGTCCACCTGCTCCTGATGCTGGCGCAGGTAGCCGGGCTGGTTGTTGATGAAGTCCTGCACGTTGAAGGCGATGGCATACGGGCCATTGACCAGCTCGGAATCAGGGATGATCTTGAAATTCGGCCCCATGTTGGTGAGCTGCTGGGGCGGCACGTTGATGACCTGGCCCACGTTGAGCGCGTTGGGATTGGGAATGTTGTTGGCGGCCAGCAGCTGCTGCAGGGTCACGCCCAGGCGTTCGGCGATGGCGTTGAGCGAATCGCCGGGTTGCACGGTGTAGATGCTGCTATCCGTGCGCAGCGCCAGCTGGGCGTGCGGTGCGTCTGGCGTGGGCGTGAGGATCGGCGTGTTCGGGTCACGCGTAGGCGGCAGGGTCGGCGCGGGGGCGGCGGCGCCTTGCGGCGTGGCTTGCGCCACGGCCGCGGTGGGCACGGCGCCCTGCACGCTGACACCCTGGCCCGGGCCCAGGGTGGTGGTGGGGAAGTTGCACGCCAGCGAGGCCAGCAGCAGGATTAATAATGAAAAGAAGATGTTTCGCATGGGTGGACAACAGGCGTCAGGGTACATGTGGGTTATACAGAGGTTGCAAAAAATAGGCCACCTGTTTTACTGCGCAAACGCAGCTACAGGTGGCCTATTTAGTTTCTTCTTATCTAGTTATTTCTTTTTTGTTTTCTTCTTCGCAGCAGCGTTCTTCGCTGCAGATTTCTTCGCCGCAGTCTTTTTCGCAGGCTTGGCCTTGGCCTTTGTCTTGGCGGCCGCTTTTGCAGGCGCAGACTTGGCTTTGGGCTGCTTGGCCGGCGCCTCAGGCTGCTGGCTGGCAGCTGGAGCAGCGGCCGCCGCGGCTTCGGCTGCCTCGCTGGCTACCGCGGCAATGTTGGTGACCGGGATGCGCGCCAGAGTGGCAATGGTGTCTTCTTTGCCCACCTGCATAATGCGCACGCCGCGCGTGGCGCGGCTGGCTTCACGGATCGCGTTGACCGCAGTGCGCAGCACCACACCGGCCGAGGAGATGATGGTGACCTCATCTTCCTTCTGCACCACGCGGGCGGCGGCGATCGGGCCTATGTCTTTGAAGGCCTTGATGTCGGTGGTCAGTACGCCGCTGGTGCCGCGGCCTTTGGCCGGATACTGGGTCAGCGGCGTGCGCTTGCCGTAGCCGTAGGTGCTGATCACCAGCAGGTCGCCATTCGGCTCCACCACTTCCATGCTGGCCAGCTGGTCGTCAGCCTTCATCTTGATGGCGCGCAGGCCGCCGGCCTGGCGGCCCATGGGGCGCACCTTGTCCACGGCGAAGCGCAGCGCCTGGCCGTTGCGTGAGACAAGGATGATGTGATCTTTGGCGCCTACCAGGCCAGCCCAGCCCAGTTGGTCATCCTTCTCAAGATTGATGCAAATGAGGCCGGAGGGGCGCACGGCTTCGAACTCGCTCAGCGCCATGCGCTTGATCTTGCCGTCACGCGTGGCCATGATGCAAAACTCTACCGCCTGGAAGTTGGGCACCGCCACCGCGGCGGTGATGGTTTCAGTCTGGCTGACGTTGAGGATGTTCACGATCGGCGTGCCGCGGGCGGTGCGGTCCGCCTCGGGGATGCGATAGGCCTTCTCCGAATACACTTTGCCGCGGTTCGAGAAGAACAGGATCGTATCCAGCGTGCGGGCCGGCACCAGCAGCACTACCTCGTCTTCGTTCTTGGTGGCGTGGCCCTTGACGCCGGAGCCGCCGCGCCCCTGGGCGCGGAAGGCTTTGGCGGCTACGCGCTTGACGTAACCCTGGCTGGTGATGCTCACCAAGGTGGCCTCATCCGCCACCAGGCTCTCTTCGCTTACGTCGCCCTTGCCCTCGCCGTCCACCGCGGTGCGACGCTCGTCTCCGTAGGCGGTGGCCAGCTCGCCCAGGTCATCTTTGATCAGGCCCAGGATCTTCTTGGGGGATTTGAGCAGGTCCTTCAGATAGGCAATCCGCTCTTTGATCTGCTTGTATTCGTCTTCGATCTTCTGGCGCTCAAGGGCGGCAAGGCGGCGCAACTGCATATCCAGAATGGCTTGAGCCTGCTTGTCGGAGAGCTTGAAGCGCTCCATCAATTTCTCTTTGGCAACATCGGCATCCTTAGATTTGCGGATGGTGTTGATGATGTCGTCAAGGTTGGCCAGGGCGGTCAGCAAGCCTTCCAAAATGTGGGCACGCGCCTGGGCCTTCTCCAGCTCGTACTTGCTGCGGCGGGTAATGACTTCCTGACGATGGTCGAGGAAGATCTGCAAAGCGCGCTTGAGCGAGAGCAGGCGCGGCTCGCCATCCACCAGGGCCAGGATCTGGGCCGCAAAGCTGGATTGCAACGGGGTGTACTTGTACAGGCGGTTGAGCACCATCTTGGGTTGCGCGCCGGCCTTCAGCTCCAGCACGATGCTCAGACCTTCGCGGTCTGACTCGTCGCGCATGTCGGCAATGCCTTCTAGGCGGCCTTCGCGCACAAGTTCGGCAATGCGCTCGATCAGGTTGGTCATGTTGACCTGGTAGGGGATGGCGCTGACCACGATGCGCATGCGCCCGCGGCGGCCTTCTTCGATACGCGCTTTGGCGCGTACGATCAGCTGGCCCTTGCCCTTGCTGTACAGGTCGCGGATGCCCTCTTCGCCCACGATGATGGCGCCGGTGGGGAAGTCTGGCCCCTTGACGAACTTGCGCAGGTCCTCGGTGGTGATGTCATCCAGGTTGTCGTAGCGGTCGATCATGTATTGCAGGGCGCCCACCAGCTCGCCCAGGTTATGGGGCGGGATGTTGGTGGCCATGCCCACGGCAATACCGGAGGAGCCGTTGAGCAGCAGATTGGGCAGGCGGGCCGGTAACACGACCGGCTCCTTGAGCGAACTGTCGAAGTTATCGGTGAAATCTACAGTGTCTTTGTCAATATCGGCCAGCAGCTCTTCGGCCATGGGGTGCAGGCGCGCCTCGGTATAGCGCATGGCCGCCGGCGGGTCGCCGCCGATGGAGCCGAAGTTGCCCTGGCCGCTGACGAGCATATAGCGCAGGGAGAAATCCTGCGCCATACGGGCCATGGCGTCGTAGACGGCATCATCACTGTGGGGGTGGTACTTGCCCAGTACCTCACCTACGATACGGGCGGATTTCTTGAACGATCCGGTGGCGCGGATACCCATATCCAGCATGGCGTACAAAATGCGCCGGTGCACAGGTTTCAGGCCGTCACGCGCATCAGGCAGGGCGCGTGAAACGATCACGCTCATGGCGTAATCGAGGTACGCCGAGCGCATTTGTGCGCCAATATCTACAGGCTGGATGGAGCTTTTCGCCATAAAAACCTTTCAATCTCGTTTGTTGCGGGAGTTTGTTGTTCAGAATATGGTCAGAGACTTAATTATACCGTTAGGCCTTGTGCGGTTCTTCTTTACAGACTTGGCAATTTTGTAAACAGCCTGGGAGAGATGTACTGCTTGTGCTGGCAACGAGGTCTTATGTATACTTTTTTGCAAGGAATGTTCGTCATTCTTCCACCAAACCCTTTCGTTTTCGTCAGTAGATAGCGCAGGCGGCTTGAACAAAGTGATACCCACAATATCCCGCACGGGGCCACTTTCACCAGAGGTTTTGGTGCCGCGCCTGGGCGACAGCCTGGTCGAAAAAGGCCTGTTGACCCAGGCCCAACTGCAGCAGGCCCTGGCCTACCAGAAAGAGCGGCGTGGCGAGGGCGAGCGTGTGCTGCTTGGCCAGGCCCTGGTGGACCTGGGGCTGATCGACCGCCAGAAGCTGGACGCGGCGGTGACCGAGCAGATCGCCCAGCTGCAGGAAGCCCTGCACCAGAGCAACCTACTGCTGGAGCAGCGCGTGCAGGAACGCACGGCCGAGCTGCAGGAAGCGCTGAACAAGCTGACCGAGCTCAACCGCATGAAGAATGACTTCATCTCCAATGTGTCGCACGAGCTGCGGACCCCGCTGGCGCACATGGTGGGCTATATTGACCTGCTTTCGGCTGAGGCGCTGGGCACGGTGACCGATGATCAACGCTCGGCCTTGGGCGTGCTGGAGAAATCGTACAAGCGGCTGGCCAGCTTGATCGATAACCTGCTATTCCTCTCGTTCGATACCGCTGAGACCCTGCATCTGGAGCCTAGGCCGGTGGATCTGGTGACCCTGTTCGGGCAGGTGATCGATCAGTACCAGGCGCGCGCCAGCAATGAGAACATCAGCCTGACCCAGGATGTGCCCCCCAGCCTGCCGCTGGCCCAGGCCGACATCAACCGACTGGAGTGGGCGCTGGGCCAGCTGGTGGACAATGCCCTCAAGTTCAATTCGCGGGATGGCCGCGTACATATCAACGCCCGCCAGGAAGGCTCGCGCATCGAAGTGGCCGTGGCCGACACCGGCATTGGCATCCCTGCGGACAAGCTGCAGGAGATCTTTGAGCCCTTCCACCAGCTGGATAGCTCCAGCACCCGCCGGCATGCCGGCACCGGCATTGGCCTTACGCTGGCCCGGCGCATCATCGAGGGGCATGGGGCCAGGCTGCTGGTGGAATCACTGCCGGGCAAGGGTTCGCGCTTTTCGTTCAGTCTACCGGTGTCGGCAGCAGCATGAGCGAGCCGCCGCGCAACACGCTGCCTTTAAATGAATTGCAGGCCGTGTATGCCATCAGCCGCGTCGTAACCGAGACGCTGGATGTGGATAAGGCGCTGGCTGAGATCGTGCGTCTTTCCCGCCCGGTGTTCATCTTTGATAACGCCGTGTTGTACCTGGCTAGCGAAAGCGGCGCCCTGGAGCCGGCCTTCGCCCGCGCCATCGGCCGCGGGCGATCCTCTGAGGCTGACTCGGCCTGGGGCGAGGCGGCCGGGTTCGCCGCCTTCCGCGAGGCTCAGACCGTGGTCACCCAGCCGGAGCCTGACCCGGGCGCCGACCGCCTCGAGCAGCGCTCCTTCCTTGGCTTGCCGCTGCTGGCGGGCGGCAGCGCCATCGGGGCGCTGGTGTTCGTGCGCTTTGGCGGGCCTACCTTCACCAAGGCCCAGATCAACCTGGCGCAGTACATTGCGGCCCACGTCACCCAGGTGCTGGAGCATCGTCGCCTGGTGGAGCGCATCGGCAGCCTGGAGGCTGAGCGTCGTTTGAGCCAACTGCAGTCAGACTTCATTGCCACCGTATCGCATGAGCTTAAGACCCCGCTGGGCTTCATCAAGGGCTACTCCACCACGCTGCTCCGGCCAGACGCCAGCTGGAAGCTGGAAGACCAGAAAGAGTTCCTGACCATCATTGACGAGGAAGCTGACCGCCTGGTGGAATTGGTGGACAACCTGCTTGACTCCTCACGGCTGCAGAACGGCAGCCTGGATATAGACATTCGCCCAGTCGATCTGGCGGCGGTCATCGAAGAGAACATCGAGCGCCTGCGCGTGCGCTTCCCGGCGCTGGACATTCGCTGGGCGCCGCCCAGCGAAGACAGCACCGTGGAAGCCGATGCGCGCCGGCTGGGCCAGGTGTTGGAGAACCTGGCCAGCAACGTCGCCAAATACGCCGTCAATGGCCCGCTGCAGATCGGCTTGCAACTGAGTGACGATGAGGCCACCTTGACCGTTAGTGACAGCGGGCCAGGTATTCCGCCGCAACACCGCGAGCAGGTGTTCGAACGCTTTTATCGTTTGCCTGCCAGCAAAGAGCTGGCGCGCGGCAGCGGTTTAGGGTTATATATATGTAAGCAGATCGTTCTTGCGCATGGGGGCGAGATCAGCCTGGTTAAGACAAAGGGCAGGGGAGCTGAATTCATCATTCGCTTGCCGCGGCATACGCGCGTACCGCTGGCTGAGCACAAAGAGGGTACAAAATGAATGAGCGCATACTAATTGTTGACGACGAGCCACGCTTTGTTCGCCTGATCGAGGCCAACCTGCAAACGGAGGGCTATCAGGTGCTCAAGGCTTCCAACGGCAGGCAGGCGGTGGAGGAAAGCGCCGCGCACAAGCCGGACATGGTGCTGTTGGACGTCATGATGCCGGAGATGGATGGCTTCCAGGCTTGCGCCCGTATCCGTGAATTCTCCAACGTGCCCATCATCATGCTGACTGCCAAGGGCGATGAGGACCAGCGCATCAAGGGGCTGAACCTGGGGGCTGACGATTACATCGTCAAGCCGTTCTCGGCCGGCGAAATGCTGGCGCGGGTGCGCTCGGTGCTGCGCCGCGCCAAGACCGCCTCGCAAGAGGCGGGCGAGACGGTCTTCACCCGTGGCAACCTGCAAATTGACTTTGCGCGGGCTGAAGTGCGCCTGGAGGGCGAGCTGGTCTCGCTCTCGGCCACCGAGTACCGCCTACTGCTCCAGTTTGCCCATGCTGCCGGGCGCATTTTGACCGCTGAGGATCTGTTGCGCAACGTGTGGGGCGAGGAGTACAGCGAAGAGAAAGAGATCCTGTGGGTCAGCATCTCGCGGCTGCGCCAAAAGCTGGAGAAGGACCCCAAACAGCCAGAAATGATCGTTACCCACTCTGGTGCAGGGTACTCAATGCCCTAGACGTATTGATATTTGCATAGGAGATCGCTGACCCATGTTGCCATCCAGTGAGCGGGGCTTTAGGCCACACATCAGCACGCTGCAATTCCCGGTCATTATTCAGACCCAGCACAACCGCATCCGCGGCCACTTGCATGCCCGCGAGAATGAGCGCATCAAGGATGCGCTCAACGCCACCGAGCCGTTCATCGCCCTGACCCACGTACGCATCTATGACATCAACGGCGAGCGCGAACTGAGCGCCAGCGACTTTCTGGCCCTCAACCGCACCAGCATCATCTGGGTCATCGAAGACCGCGGCGGCTAACCACTCTCACAGGCGGCTAACGCCCCAGGTACCAAAACGCCCGCAGCGGCTAAAGCGCCACCGCAGGCCGCTGAACGCTGCCGCAGGCAGCGTATAATGCCGTTATGAGTCAGGACCAGGCCATTCAGCTGCGCTCCAAGATCATCGGCGTGCTGCTGCGCGATGCACGGCTGGCCGCCGGCAAGTCCCTCAAACAGGTCGCCGATGTCATCGGCCTCTCGAGCGGCACGCTGAGCGCTGTCGAGCGCGGCGCCAACTCGCTCTCCCTGCCGGAGCTTGAGCTGCTCGCCTTCTACCTGCGCATCCCCATCGATCATTTCTGGAACGAAGACATCGTCTCGCAAGACGTCTCGCCCGCTGACACCATGCAGGCTGAGAGCCTGCTGGCGTTGCGCCACCGCACGGTGGCGGCGCTGCTGCGCCAGGGGCGCAACCAGAAGAACCTGAGCCAGAAAGAGCTGTCCGACCGCACCAACATCTCGCCCAGCCGCATCCGCCGCTACGAGAGCGGCGAGACGCCCGTGCCGCTGCCCGAGCTGGAGGTGCTGGCCGCAACGCTGGGCTATCCACTTGACAACTTCACCGATAGCAGCGGGCCGGTGGGCCAGTGGATCACTCAGACCAAGGCGTCAGCCCAGTTCGATGAGTTGCCGCGCGATATGCAGGAATTCCTCTCCAACCCAGACAACCGCTACTATGTCGAGTTGGCCCAGCGCTTGAGCGATATTCCCGTCGAGCGTTTGCGCGCCCTTGTCGACACGATCAACAACATCGTGAACTGATCTCTTCTTACAATTCTGTAAGCCCTAAGACCTCTAGTCACCACCTATACTGACCTTGCACTCCTGTTAGCAAGGGTGAAAAGATAATGGCGATTGTTGTTCCTGGTGATATTGACAGTTCGCGCCCAAGCAGTATATTTGCGCGCTTGCATAAATCCATAAACACTGGGGGATGATATGGCGGGGTCTACGACTGGTTCACTGCCATCAATTGAGGGGAATGACCGTAGTTCAATCCGACTATTGCTTGTAGAAGACAACCCGGGCGACGCGCGCCTGATCAAGGAAATGCTCAAAGACGTTTCCAATATGGAATTGCGCATTGAGCATGCCGCAACGCTAAAAGATGGCTTGCAATATCTGGGCGACCCTGAGCTGCCGTTGGATGCAGTGTTGCTGGACCTGGGCCTGCCTGACAGCCAGGGCTTTGACACGTTCACCAAGGTGCAGGAGCTGGCCCAGGCCTTCACGGTGATCATTCTCAGTGGGCTCAACGATGTGGACATGGCCCTGCATGCCGTGCGCAACGGCGCGCAAGACTATCTGGTCAAAGGCCAGATCAGCGGAGAGCTCCTGCTGCGCTCCATTCGCCATGCCATTGAGCGGGATGAGGCTGACCGGTTGCTGCGTGAAAGCCGGGAACGTTACCAAAGCCTGGTGGACATGATGCCTGACGCCATCATGGTGCACCAGAATGGGCTGGTTGCGTTCGCCAATCCGGCCGCGGTCAAACTGCTGGGGGTAAGCACTCCTGACGCGTTGGTGGGTACGCCCATGATCGATCTTGTGCATTCGGAGTTCAAGGAGATCGTGGCTGAGCGAATTCGTTCGGCCGAGGCTGGCCAAAGCCAGTCTGTGCTGGAGCAGAAGTTTGTGCGCAGCGATGGCAGCGTGATTGACGTCGAAGTGACCGGCTGCCCCTTCACCTTCGAGGATCAGCCAGCCACCCAGATTATCTTCCGCGATATTACCGAGCGCAAGCAACGCGAGCGTGAGATCGAGGCGGTGGCTGCAGTCAGCAGCAGCCTGCGCCTGGCGCGCAGTGTCGATGACATTCTTCCTATTATTTTGGCGCAGGCGATTGCCTCTGTCAGCGCCAATTCAGCCACTATCACGCTGGTACAACCCGAAACGGGCGACCACCTGATTGTCTTGGGGCAGGCGGATTATCCGCTGCCCGTAGGCCAGGTCATTCCCGCCGGAAAGGGGCTCACCAGCCGGGTGGTGGAAACTGCTCAACCATACTTGAATAACAATTTAAAGACTAAGCCAGACGATGAGATGATCAAGTTCCCGGAGATCCGGCGCACCAACGCGTTGGTCATCGTGCCGATCACAGCCGAAGATCGCGTGATCGGCACGCTGGGACTAGGGCGCGAGTTGCTGATCGAGCAAAACGATATCCGCGTGTTGAGCGCCATTTGTGATATCGGTGGGGCGGCCATCCACCGCGCCAGCCTGTACGAGCAGACCGAGCGCCGCCTGCAGCACCTGCGCAGTCTGCGCGAAATTGACAACACCATCGCCACCAGCCTGGATCTCAAACTCACGCTGGATATGATCTTGAGCCAGGGCATTGCCGAGCTGCGCGTGGACGCCGCTTCGATTCTTCTGCTGGATGCGGAGCAGCTGCTCAGCTTTGCCGCCGGGCTGGGGTTCAGGACCGATCGGATTGAGCAGGCGCGCATCAAGTTCGGCGATGGTCTGGCCGGCAAGGCCGCCAAAGAACGCACCATCGTGGAGGCGGCCGATCTGCGGGCTGACCCGCAACGCCTCAACTGGTCCGCGCTGGCCCAGGCCGAAGGTTTCCTCAGCTATTACGCCGCGCCGCTGATCGCCAAGGGTCGCGTCATCGGCGTGCTGGAAACATTCCACCGCAGTGTGGAGCCGCGCGATGCCGAGTGGAAGGATTTTCTGCTCACCCTGGCAGGCCAGGCTGCCATTGCCATCGATAACGCAGCATTGTTCAACGACCTGCAGACCTCCAATGAAAGCCTGCGTGAAGCCTACGAGCGCACGATCGAGGGCTGGGCGCATGCCCTGGCGCTGCGTGATATGGAGACGATCGAGCACAGCCGCCGCGTCACGGAAATGACGGTGCGGCTGGCTCAAGCCTTGGGCGTGGCCGAAGAGCAGCTGGAGCATGTGCGCCGCGGCGCACTGCTGCATGACATCGGCAAGATGGCTGTGCCCGATCATATTCTGGGCAAGGCTGGCCCACTGGACGATGAAGAATGGGAGATCATGCGCCGCCACCCGGTGTACGCCCGCGATATGCTCACCGCCATCAACTTCTTGTATCCTGCGCTGCCCATCCCGCTCTATCACCATGAAAAATGGGATGGCAGTGGCTACCCCGAAGGCTTGCAAGGCCGTCATATTCCGCTGGAGGCGCGCATCTTTGCCATCATTGATGTGTGGGACGCCCTCACCTCCAACCGTCCGTATCGCGATGCCTGGCCTGAGGAGAAAGTGGTCCAGCACCTCCGAGAGCAGGCCGGTAAGCACTTTGACCCAGCCATTCTGGATGCTTTTTTTACCCACATCCTTAAGCGCAGCTAAGCCGACGCGGGCATTGCGAGCCGTCTATGTATAATGGGGTTGATGGCTCCCGCCGTCTTTTCCCTTCGTTCTGCAACTGAAGAAGATCGCAGCCGGTTAGCCAACCTGCTGCATTTTGAGACATATGTACACCGCCATCTGGATTGGCGGCGTCCTCTCGATTGGCTCGGCCATTCCCCTTTTTTGATCGCCGAGAACGGCGGCCGCCTGGCCGCCGCCCTGGCCTGCCCACAAGACCCTCCCGGGCTGGCCTGGATCCGCCTGTTTGCCGCCATGACCCGGGTGGACATTAACGCCGCCTGGAACACACTGTGGACGCAAGCGCGCCAGGAACTGGCGCAAGCCGGCGCCGAGCAGGCCGCAGCCATCCCGCTCAATGATTGGTTCGTGCAGCTTCTGACAAGCTCGGGATTTGCGCACATCCAGAACGTGGTCGTGCTGGATTGGGCCGTGGGCCAGGCAATCCTGCCTTCCAACCCGCAGCTGCAGATCCGTCCCATGCAGGCGGAGGACTTGCCCGCGGTCTATGAAGTGGACAAGGCCGCCTTCATGCCCCTGTGGCAGAACCCACTCGCCGCCCTGCAGCACGCCTACCAGCAGGCCGGCTTTGCCACCGTGGTGGAGCATGAAGCCCGCATCGTTGCCTACCAGATCAGCACACACAGCGCCCAGGGCTTGCACCTGGCGCGCCTGGCTACGCACCCGGGCATGCAGGGGCGCGGGCTGGCAGCGGCCCTGGCCACCGATCTGCAGCGCTACGCCCAAATCCGCAAGGAAGCCCGCTTGAGCGTCAACACACAAGATAACAATATGCCGTCACTGGCTTTGTACAAGAAGCTGGGTTTCGAATTTACCTCGGAGCGCTTTCCGGTGTACCAGTACATGTTTGGCGCATCAGATTAATTCAAAGTAAAAGGCGTGCCGTCTGTGAAAGGCGGTACGAATCTCTGCTACACTGAACTTACCCTTACCCTGTGTTTTGGAGGAACGAAAGATGGACAGAAGTGCCCGCCAAGCCCGCTTGGAACGCCGCCGCGGCGCCGAACGCCGTGGCCAGATGAAGTGGGTTCTTTACATCGGCATTGTAGCCGTGGTGATCGCCGGCATGCTGATCTACGCCAGCCGCGTGCGCAGCGCCCCCGAACGCACCTATCTGCAGCCCAATGGCCTCAGCCTGGGCGACCCCAATGCCCCGGTGCAAATGGTTGAATACGCAGACTTTCAGTGCCCGCACTGTTACAACGTATACCTGGGCGCTGAAGATGAACTGATCGAGACCTATATCGACACCGGCCTGGTGCACTTCACCTACCGCCCGGTCGGCTTCCTCGGCCCCGAGTCGGACTCCTCGGCCGCAGCCGCCTTCTGCGCGGCTGAGCAGAATCAATTCTGGCCTTATCACGACACATTGTTCGCCAACTTCTCGCACAGCAACGCTGGCGGCTATTCCCAGAGCCGCCTGGTATCCATGGCGGATAGCGTGGGCATGGATGTGGCCGCTTTTGAGCAGTGCATGAATGATGGTACCGGCATGGCCGGCATGCAAGCCGCAGTCAACGAAGCGCGTGCCAATGGTGTGAATGGCACGCCCGCCTTCATCATCAATGGCACCCTGCTGGGCGGCTCACAAACCTTTGAGCAGCTTTCAGTGGCCATTGACGCCGCGCTGGCCGCTTCCGGCAACTAGCGCAAGCTTCTGGAAAATCAAAGAGCGCCCGTCAGGCGCTCTTTTTATTTATCAGCAAATGGTCATGGAGCTGTGCTCAGGCCCAGCGCGGTCATGATCGCCACGATCAGCGGGGCGATCAGCAGGGCAGGCAGAAAGTTGCCCACGCGGATCTTCTTGATCTCCAGCAGGCTGCTGACCGCCACGCCCAGCAGCAGGATGCCGCCCACCGCGCTCATCTCGGTGATCATCGCGTCTGAAAGCAGGGTTTGCGCCTGCTGGGCCAGCAGGCTGATGCCGCCCTGGTAGAAAAGGACGACCAGGGCGGAGAACAGCACGCCGATCCCCAATGTGGAAGCGAACACAATACTGGCGAAGCCATCCAGCACGGCTTTGATCGCCAGCAGCTCGTAATTGCCTGACAGGCCGTCTTGAATGGAGCCGAGGATCGCCATCGGCCCGATGCAAAACACCAGCGAAGCGGTAAGGAAGCCGCGCACGAACATGGCGCTGCCGCCCTCGGCGTTGGCGGCGAAGCGTTGCTGCAGCCAGGCGCCAAAATTCTCCAGGCGGTCTTCCAGCGCCAGCAGCTCGCCCAACACGCCGCCCACCAGCAGGCTGACCAGCACCAGGATCACATTTTCGCTCTCCAGCGAGAGGCGCGCCCCGATCGAGAGCGTGAACAGGCCCAGGCCGGCTACGATGGTCTGGCTCATTCGCTCCGGAAAGCGCGCCCCAAAGAACAGGCCCAGCGTGCCGCCGATGAGCACCGTGACAATATTGATAATCGTTCCGAGCATCGGGGCATTATACGCTGGGGCATGCTTCACCCAACAGCTAATCGTAAGGTCAGCGACGGCTGACCTTACGATTAGCTGTATATAATCCCCGCAAATGGCAAAGCCCAAGACCCCGCGCACCGTTTCGCCCGCCTGGTGGGTGCTGTATGGCCTGCTGTGCGGCCTGGGGGTCACCGGCTTGCTGCTGTTCCTTACCACCCCGCCGCGCGGCACAGCCATCCCGCTGCAGACCGAGGGCGGGCAATATGCCATGCTGATCCCGATCACATCCGCCACGCGTACACCCTTGCCCACCGCCGGCCCGCTGTTGGTCAACATCAACACCGCCAGCCTGCAGGAGCTTGAGCTGCTGCCCAACATTGGCCCCAGCACCGCCCAGGCCATCGTGGCCTATCGTGAACGCCACGGCGCGTTTAATGCGCTGGATGAATTGCTGAACGTGCCGGGCATTGGCCCCAAGACCTTTGAAGGCCTGCAGGGCTTTATCATCCTTGAAGACGAATGAAAATCCCGCTGCTGGAGCGCTACCGTGCGCTCATCGACCTGCCGGCGCACACTCGCAGCATCAGCCTGTATGAAGGCGATACGCCGCTCATTCCCGTGCCGCGCCTGGCCCAGCAGCTGGGCGGCGGCTTTGATCTATATGTGAAATACGAAGGACTCAACCCCACCGGCTCGTTCAAAGACCGCGGCATGACCGCCGCCGTGGGCGAGGCGGCCGGCCGCGGCGTGCAGACCGTCATCTGCGCCTCCACCGGCAACACTGCCGCCAGCGCCGCGGCCTACGCCGCCCGCGCCGGCCTGCGTGCCTTTGTGCTCATTCCGCAGGGCAAGGTGGCGGCTGGCAAGCTGGCCGGCGCGCTGGCTTACGGGGCGCGCGTATTGCAGATCAAAGGCTCGTTTGACGACGCGCTGAGCTTGGTGGTCGAAGCCAGCCAGCGCACGCCGGTAGCGCTGGTGAACTCGCTCAACCCGCACCGCTTGCAAGGGCAGAAGACCGCCGCGTTCGAGATCATCGAAGAGCTTGGCCGCGCTCCGGACTGGCTGTGTTTGCCGGTTGGCAACGCCGGCAACATCACCTCGTACTGGATGGGCTTCACGCAGTATCACACCCTGCACAACAGCGGCTTGCCCGCCCTGCTGGGCGTCCAAGCCGCCGGCGCTGCCCCGCTGGTGCTCGGCCACGCCGTCGAGCAGCCCGATACGGTGGCTACCGCCATCCGCATCGGCAAACCGGCCCGCGGCGAGCAGGCGCTGGCCGCCGCTCAGGAGTCCGGCGGGTGCATCGTCGCCGCCAGCGACGATGCCATTCTGGCCATGCAGCGCCAGCTGGCGGGCGAGGGCATCTGGGTCGAACCGGCTTCCGCGGCCGGTTTGGCCGGCCTGGCCGCCGAAGTGGCGGCTGGCCGCCTGGACCTGCGCGGCAAGACTGTCGTGGCGGTCTGCACAGGCCACGGCCTGAAGGATGCCGATATCGTTGCCAGCCAATTCACGGCGCCGCGCCCAGTGGTCGCCAACTTGGAAGCCTTGGTGCGCGAATTGGGCCAGGCATGAAAGTCCGCGTAAGCGCCCCCGCCAGCACCGCCAACATCGGCCCGGCCTTCGATTGCCTGGCGCTGGCGTTGGACCTGTGGAACGAGGCCGAGTTCGAACTGGGCGGGCAGGGCTTGCATATCCATGTGGAAGGCGAGGGCGCCGAGCGCCTGCCGCGCCACGAGCGCAACCTCGTCTACCGCGCCGTGGCGCGTGTATATGAAGAAGTGAGCCAGCCCGCACCGACGCACATTCGCATCCGCTGCCACAACAACATCCCGCTCGGTTCCGGCCTCGGCTCCAGCGCCGCCGCCAGCCTGGCGGGGCTGCTGGGCGCCAATGCCCTGCTGGGCAACCCGCTCAAGCCAGAATTAGTAATGCGTCTCGGCGCCGAGCTGGAGGGCCACGCCGACAACCTGGCCGCCGCCCTGTACGGCGGCCTGGTGCTGGTCAAGCACACCGAGTGGCGCACCACCGCGCAAGCGCTGGAGTGCGCTGCGTGGCAGGCCGTGTACGTGTTGCCGGCCCAGCGCCTCAGCACTCGCGCCGCCCGCGCCGCGCTGCCCAAGAAGGTCAGCCTGGCTGACGCCGTGTTCAACATGGGTAACGCCCTGGCCGTGCGCGAGGCGCTGCGCACTGGCAGCTTGCCCGCCCTGGCCGAGGCCATGCAGGACCGCTTACACCAGCCGTACCGCTTGCCACTGCTGCCCGGCGCAGCGGATGCACTCGCCGCTGCCCAGCGGGCGGGAGCCGCCGCTGGGCTCTCCGGCGCCGGGCCGGGGCTTATCGCCTTCGTCGAACCCGGCCGTGAGCAGGTCGTGCTGGCGGCCATGCTGGCCGCCTTGCAGGCGCACCAGCTGGCTGCGCGGCACTTTTTGCTGCGCAGCAGCACGCAAGGGGCGCAGGTCAGCGCGGCGTAGCTCGCTGCGGCCTCGGGGGTGTATGATTCTGCCCAGAGGTGCCATGACCCAAATCATCGAATGCGTCCCCAATTTCTCTGAAGGCCGCCGCCCTGAAGTCGTCGAGCAGATCCTCGCAGCCATCCGCTCGGTGGATGGCATCGTATTGCTTGATCAAAGCTCCGACGCCGACCATAACCGCAGTGTCATCACCTTCGTCGGCAACGCCGCCGCGGTGGAGGAAGCCGCCTATCTGGGCATCGCAAAGGCGGCCGAGCTGATCGATATGGATCAGCATTCCGGTGAACACCCGCGCATGGGTGCCACCGATGTGGTGCCGTTCATCCCTATCGCCGGCGCCAGCATGGAAGACTGCGTGCAGATCGCCAACCGCCTCGGCAAGCGCGTCGGCGAGTTGGGCATCCCCGTCTATTTATATGAAGATGCCGCCACCAAAGAGAGCCGCCGCAACCTGGAAGACGTGCGCCGCGGCCAATACGAAGGCATCCGTGAAGCCATCCAGACCAAAAAGTCGCGCAAGCCAGACTATGGCCCCGCCAGGCTCGGCCGCGCTGGCGCCACCGCCATCGGGGCGCGGGCGCCGCTGATCGCCTACAACGTCTATTTGAACACCGGCGATGTGCGTGTGGCGCAGGAGGTGGGCAAGGCCGTGCGCCACTCCTCCGGCGGGCTGCGCTTTGTGAAGGGCGCCGGCTTCCTGGTGGATGGTAAGGCGCAGGTCTCGATGAACCTGACCAACTTCCGCAAGACGCCCCTGGCGCGCGTGATGGACATGATCCGCTACGAGGCCGCCCGCTACGGCGCCCAGATCGAGCGTAGCGAGCTGGTCGGCCTGATCCCGCAGGAAGCGTTGGATGACGCCGCCGCCTGGTACCTACAACTGCACGACTTTGACCGCCAGCAAATTCTGGAACGCCGCATCCAGAGCACCTCCCAACCGGCCGAAAGTTCCTTCCTGGATGCGGTCGCCTCTGCCGAACCGGCCCCTGGCGGCGGCTCAGCGGCTGCCCACGCCGGCGCGCTGGCGGCCGCCCTCGTGGCCATGGTGGCGCGCCTTACCATCGGCAAGAAGAAATACTCCGCGGTGCAGGGCGAGATGAACAGCCTGCTCGAGCAGGCTGAGAGTTTGCGTAAAGAATTCACCGTGGCGGTGGAGCAAGACGCGGCCGCCTTTCACGCCGTGATGGCCGCCATGAAGCTGCCCAAAGAGCCGGAGGCCAAGGCCGCCGAGCGCAGCGCGGCCATTGAAGCCGCCACGCTTGAGGCTACTCGCCTGCCGCTCACTGTGGCTGTCATGGCGGTGCGCGCCCTGCAGCTTGCGCGGCAAGCCGCCGAGCTTGGCAATACCAACGCCCTCAGCGACGCCGGCACTGCCGCCGCGCTGGCCAAGGCCAGTTTGCAGGGCGCCGCGCTCAATGTGCGCATCAATGCCGCGGCGCTGCCAGGCAACGCCCAGGCCGACGCCTATTTGCAAGAGCTGCACAGTTTGCAAGCGCAGGCGGCAGAATTGGAAGCCCAGGCCCAGCAGCATGTTGCCGCCCGCGGCGGTTTTTAGCAGTGCCTGCTTCGGAGCAAACGTCTATGCGCCTTACCCACACATCTTTGCAACGCAGCCTGTTGCTTCTGTTGGCCGCCAGCCTGCTGCTGGCGGGCTGCAACCTGCCCACTGGGGTTGCGCCGACTTCAGGCGGCGCAGCCCCCAGCATGACTCCCTTCCAGCCAGACTTTTCGCCAGACCCCACCGCTGAGCCTGACCCGCTGTGGTATCTGGCCCCCGGGCTGCCCGAAGCCTTTGTCGCGGAGCTGGCTCTGCCTGACGGTGCTCTGGTTACTGAGGATGCGGCCGCCGCGGACTACAGCATTACCGTAGGCGGGGAGGGCGCGCCGCTGGCGCAGTGGGTCTATGCGTTGGTCGCTCCGTTCCCCACCATTGCCGAAGAAGTCTCCTCCGCAGACCTGCAGGCCGCATGGGCTGGCCGCAGCGCCGGCCCGTTCGCCGGCGAGCCGCTGCTGCTGAGCCAGAGCACCTTGGCCGCGTTCAGCGCCGCCTGGGGCGAGCCGGCCGCCGGCGCGGTGCAAGTATTGCCCGCTACCGAGCTGCTCGACGCGGCCTGGGCCAGGCAGCCCAGCTGGGCGCTGGTGCCCTTTGAGGAGTTGGCGCCGCGCTGGAAGGTGCTGGCCGTGGACGGCCAGGCGCCGATATGGAAAAGCTTCGACATCGCCGGTTACGCCCTTACCCTGCCCATCACCATCAGCAGCGCCGCCGAGCTGGTGACCGCGCCCCCCAGCAACCGCGAGGCCGATAAGCTCACCACGGTGCTGCTGACCGGCGTGACCGCCCTGGTGCGCGCCACTGCGTGGGAGATGGAGCGCAAGGGCATCACCTACCCGGCCGAGGACGTCGGCGATGTGATGCGTGAAGCTGACATTGCCCATATCAGCAACGAGGTGCCGTTCGCCGAGAATTGCCCGCCGCCTGACCCCAGCCAGCGCACGCTGGTCTTCTGCAGTGATGCCGCCTATATCGAGCTGCTGGATGAGCTCGGCACCGATGTGGTCGAGCTGACCGGTGACCACTTCAACGATTGGACCCGCGCCGCTATGGAATACACGCTGGAGCAATACCGTCAGCGCGGCTGGCCCTATTACGGTGGCGGTATTGACCTCAATGAAGCCATGCAACCCCTGCGCATGGAAAACAACGGCAACCGCATCGCCTTCATCGGCTGCAACGGCAAGGGCGGCGGCTACGCCTCGGCCACCGACAGCTATCCCGGCACCTGGGCCTGCAATTACGACTACATGGAAAGCACCATTCGCCAGCTGGTAGATGAGGGCTATATCGTCATCGCCACCTTCCAGCACAACGAGGTCTACCAGTACAAGCCCTCCGATACGCTGGTGCGCGATTTTGGCCGCGTGGCCGCCGCCGGCGCCAGCATCGTCAGCGGCAGCCAGGCCCACCAGCCGCATGGCGTAGAGTTTTACAACCCTGGCTCGTTAATTACCTACGGCCTGGGCAACATGTTCTTCGACCAGATCATTTTTGGCTACGACACATCCCACGGCATGATGGTGCGCCACGTGATATACGATAATCAGTACATCAGCGCCGAGCTGCTGCCCTTTGTTTTCGTGGACTATGCTAAGCCGCGCTGGCTCAGCGCAGAAGAGCGCGCTGAGTTCCTGAACATCATCTTCAACAATAGTCTGTGGGGGCCGCGGCCGGCTGAAGATGGTTCGTAAAATGTAAAGTAATAACTATCAGGGTTGCTAAGAAGATGCTTCGTCTTTGCGAGGCGTAGGCTTGCCTGCGCCGAAGCAATCCCCAAGCCGATATGAAATTTGCAATCTTAGGAGAGAAAGATGGGACTGAAACCTGACCACTGGATCGAGAAGATGGCCCGCGAGAAGGGCATGATCGAGCCGTACGAGCCCGCCCAGGTGCGCCAGGGCGTCATTTCCTACGGCGTGTCATCCTACGGCTACGACATTCGCGTCGCCGATGAGTTCAAGATCTTCACCAACGTCCACTCCGCCGTGGTGGATCCTAAGAACTTCGACGAAAAATCGATGGTGGATTTCAGGGGCGATGTCTGCATCGTGCCGCCCAACTCTTTCGCCCTGGCGCGCACGGTGGAGTACTTCCGCATCCCGCGCAACGTCCTCACCATCTGCCTGGGAAAAAGCACCTATGCCCGCTGCGGCATCATCGTCAACGTCACCCCCTTCGAGCCGGAGTGGGAAGGCTTCGTAACACTGGAGATCTCGAACACCACGCCGCTGCCCGCCAAGATCTACGCCAACGAGGGTCTCGCCCAGGTGCTCTTCTTCGAAGCCGATGAAGAATGCCGCGTCTCGTATGCGGACAAGAAGGGCAAGTACCAGAAGCAGCAAAGTATCGTCCTGCCAAAGCTGTAGATAGCTGTTAGCGGTCCTTGTATCTCACTGACTGTCTTTGCGAGCGATATGCTGCGCAGCAGCATGAGCGAAACATCGAAGATTGCACAATCCCCAAGCGAGTTTGCATAGCAAGTTGGGGATTGCTTCGCTTGCGCAGCTTTGCTGCGCATCGCTCGCAAAGACACTTGTGCCTAATTCGTGTCGCCCTGAGCGCAGCGAAGGGCATTTATGGAGTTTGGGGATGAATAGTCTCTACTGAATATAGGACGATTGGTCACTCCGAACGAGCCGTAGCCTCAAGACTGCTGGCGCCGCGCCAGCGTAAGATCCCTGCTGGTATGTCTTCCGCGCCTGACCATACGTAGGGGCGCAGCATGCTGCGCCGATCTAAACAAAAAATCCCACCATGCGGTGGGATTTTATTTGCCTAGCTATGCGCGCCGCTCACCCCAACGGAATAGCGATCGAGCCCGTGATCAGCAGGCAGAACGCGCCAATGATCAGCACCATGAAAAAGAACATCACCGAGATCACAAAACGCTGCAGGGGCGTCATGCCCAAAAAGCCCGTCTCGTCATCCTCGGTCTGGATCAAAGTCGGGGTTTCCTGAATTTCGTTCAAGAAACTTTCCGTATCGTCTTCTCGCAGAAAATCGTCCAGCATAAGTCTCCTGTGCTTCAGTCTAGCTTAATTGCCCGGCCTGTCAACCAAGGGCCGCAGCTGCACCTGCCCGGCTGGGTACGTGCGCTCTGCACCGTCCACCACCAGGCGCAGGCTGCCGTCCGCTGCCAGGCCGGCCAGAATACCCGTCACCGGCTCCGGCCCGCTGTGCAGTTGCACCGGCTGGTTCCGGTACGCCAGGCGCTGCTCCCAGGCTTGCAGGAACTCCGCCTGCGGCATGCGCGGCAGCCAAGTCAGCAGGCTCTCCAGCACTGCTCGCAGCAGGCCCGCGGCGGCCACAGGCCGGCCGGCGGCCTGCTCCACGCTGGTGGCCGGGAAGCGCAGTTGGCTGGCATCCGGTACAGACTCGGCTGCAACATTGATGCCAATTCCCAGGATCACTGCTTGCAGCTGACTGCCGGCCCAGTGGGCCTCGGGCAGCACCCCGCACAGCTTTTTGCCATCCGCCAGCACGTCGTTGGGCCACTTGATCTCGGCCTTGATGCCTAGCCCTCCCAGCGCCTCGCTCACCGCCAGCGCTCCCAGGCCGGATACCCGGCCCAGCTGGCTGGCCTGAAAGCCGGCGGGCGGCGGCAACAGCAGGCTAAAGGCCAGGGCGCTGCCCGGCGGGGTATGCCAGCTGCGCCCATCCCGCCCGCGGCCCTGGGTCTGCTCGTCGGCGGCGGCCAGGCATACGCCCGCCGCCCCCTCGGCCGCCCAGGCCGCCACTACGTCATTGGTCGAGCCTATGCTTTCATAAAACTCGGCCCGCGCTAGTGGCCGCGCCAGCGGCAAGCCGCTGACCACCTCCTTAAATTCCGTCTTGTTCATTGTAAGTATTCTATATCAAGGCATTGCTCTGGACTCTGGCCCAGGCCGCTGGTATACTTGCTTTTGCGCTCGCTTTCGCGGGCGCTTGCGCTGCGTAGCAGCGCACATCTCACACGCTTACCTGACTTGGCGGTGCGTGCCCTCACAGAGGGTCACCGCCAGGGATGACGGAAGCGGACGTATAACGCAAAGGAGTTTTACCTATGGCCCCCATTGATATGAAGGCCCTTCTCGAAGCGGGCGTGCACTTCGGGCACCGCACCCAGAAATGGGACCCGCGCATGAAGCCGTACATCTTCACCGAACGTAACGGCATCCACATCATTGACCTGCAGCAAACCGTAAAAGCGCTGGAAGAAGCCTACAAGCTGGTGCGCGAAGCCGTCGCCGACGGCAAGAGCGTGCTCTTCGTTGGTACCAAGCGCCAGGCCGTGGAAACCATTGAGGCCGAGGCGCAGCGCGCCGGCATGCCCTACGTCACCGTGCGCTGGCTGGGTGGCATGCTCACCAACTGGAGCACCATGCGCCAGCGCGTGAGCGAGCTCGAAGGCCTGGAGCGCATGGCCCAGCAGGCCCCCGCCGAGGGCGAGAGCAGCAAGCTCAAGCTCACCAAGCGTGAAATGCTCACCAACTCCCGCAAGGCCGAGAAACTGCAAGAGCGCTTTGGCGGTATCCGCAACATGAACCGCGTGCCTGACCTGTTGTTTGTAGTTGATGTCAACCGCGAAGAGACCGCCGTGCGCGAGGCCAATATCCTCGGCATTCCCGTTGTGGGCCTCGTGGACACCAACTGCAACCCCGGCGTGATTGACTACGTCATCCCTTCCAATGATGATGCCATCCGCGCCATCAAGCTTATGGTGTCCTATATGGCTGACGCCGCGCTGGAAGGCCGCTCCCTGCGCCAGGACAAGCAGGAAATCGAAACCGCCAAGGTGGAGACCAAGACGGCTGCCCCGCGCCGCCGCGCCGAAGATGGCCCGGTGGAAGAGCTGACCGACGAGGCTCTGCTCGGCCAGGCCACCCTGGCCAAGGTGGCTGAAGAGCAGGCCAAGGAAACCGCTGAGGCGGCTGCCAAGGCTGCCAAAGATGCTGAAAAAGCTGCAGCAGCAACTGACCCGGCCGCTGCCGCTGCCAAACCTGCCGCCAAGAAGCCTGCCGGCGCTCCCGCCGCCAAGACTCGCAAACCGAAACTGAAGAAGTCTGACCTGCAAGGGACAGGCGAGGAAGAAGTAACCGAATAATGGAAATCACGACTGAACTGATCAAAGAGCTGCGTCAGGCCACCGGTGCTGGCATCCTGGATTGCCGCGCCGCCCTCGAAGAAGCCAAGGGTGACTTCGACAAAGCGGTGGATGTCCTGCGCCAGAAGGGCCTCTCCAAGGCCGCCAAGCGTGCCGACCGCGAAGTGCTCAACGGCGCGGTCGAGCTCTACTCCCACGGCGATGGCCGCGTAGGCGTCATGGTGGAAGTCAACTGCGAGACGGACTTCGTTGCCCGCTCGGAGGCCTTCCGCAACCTGGCCCACGAGATCGCCCTGCAAATTGCCGCCAGCAGCCCGCAATGGCTCACTGAGGAAGAAGTCGATCCGGCCGCCATCGAGCGCGAGAAGCAGGTGGCCCTCAACACCGCCAAGGAAGCCGGCAAACCCGAAGCCTCCTGGGACAAGATCGCCGAAGGCCGCGTTCAGAAGTTTCTGGATGAGAACGTGCTGCTGCGCCAGGGTTACATCCGTGACGACAGCAAGACCATCAAAGACATGATCAGCGAAGGCGTCGTCGCCACCGGCGAGAACATCGTCGTGCGCCGTTTCGCCCGCTGGGAGCTGGGCGGCAAGTGACCCAACGCCCGTCAAGCGCCTTGATGAGAATGACCAAAGCGGTCCCCGCCGCAGCAGGTGATTCTCATAATCGGGAACAATGACAAGAAAACGGCCAACGGTGTGTTGGCCGTTTTTGTAGAATGAGGTGATATGAGCAACGCACAACAGTCCATTTACTCCCGCATCCTGCTCAAACTGAGCGGCGAGGCCCTCGGCGGGCCAGAAGGCCTGGGCATTGACCCCTTGAAAGCCGAAGGAATCGCCGCCCAGGTGTCAGATGTGGTCAAGATGGGCGTGCAGTTGGCCATCGTCATCGGCGCCGGCAACCTGTGGCGCGGCCGGACTGGCATCGAGCGCGGCATGGAGCGCGCCAATGCTGACTATATGGGCATGCTCGGTACGGTGATGAACGCTCTGGCCCTCATGGATGCCATCGAGCGCGCCAATGTGGACGTGCGTGTCCAGTCCGCCATTGAAATGCGCGCCGTCGCCGAGCCCTACATCCGCCGCCGTGCCATCCGCCACCTCGAGGTGGGCCGCGTGGTCATCTTCAGCGGCGGCACCGGCAACCCCTACTTTTCCACCGATACGGCCGCCGCCCTGCGCGCTATGGAGATCAGCGCAGACCTGGTCATCAAGGGCACCAAGGTGGACGGCGTGTACGACTCTGACCCTAAAAAGAACCCCGGCGCCAAGCGCTTTGAGCATCTGACCTATATTGACGCCCTCAACATGGGCCTCGGGGTCATGGATAGCACCGCCATCTCGCTGTGCATGGAGAACAACATGCCCATCCGCGTCCTCGACTTCTGGGAGGACGGCGCCTTGCGCAAAGCCCTGCTGGGCGAGCCGATCGGCACGCTGGTCAACTCCGGCAAATAGCCGGTGACAGGCAAGCCGGCATGCGGATCTGGTCGCTGCACCCGCAGCACCTGGATGCCAAGGGGCTGACCGCGCTGTGGCGCGAAACCCTGCTGGCACAGCGCGTGCTGCAGGGGCGCACGCGAGGCTATACCCAGCACCCGCAACTGCTGCGCTTCAAAGCCTGCGCTGACCCGCAGGCCGCCATCGCCACCTATCTGGCCGCTGTGCATGCCGAAGCCCAGGCGCGCGGCTACAACTTCAACGCCGCTCTCATCGCTGCCCCGCGCACCGATGAGCGTTTGGCGGTCAGCGAGGGCCAGCTGGCCTATGAGTGGCAGCACCTGCTCGCTAAGCTGCAGCAGCGGGCGCCTGACGTACATGCACAGCAAGCCGCCCTGGCCGCGCCGCAGCCGCACCCCATGTTCTACGTGCAGCCCGGCCCCATCGCTGAGTGGGAGCGGCCGTAGGCGCTGTCAATGGGCAAAAGTGCCTCAGTGGTAAAATGCCCTCATTCGTCTTTCCCGCTGGCTTTCCCGGCGGCTTCAGGAGGCTTTCGTGATCGCAGACATGCTCAAAGAGACCAAAGAGCGCATGCAAGGCGCTATTTCATCGCTCAAGGAAGATCTTTCGGCTATCCGTACCGGCCGTGCCACCCCCGCATTGGTCGAGAAGCTGATGGTGGAGTATTACGGGCAGCCCACACCGCTGATCCAGCTCGCCTCCATCAGCGTGCCTGAGCCGCGCCAGTTGCTGATCAAGCCCTTCGACCCGGGTAGCATCAAGGATATCGAGAAAGCCGTGCAAACCTCTGACCTGGGCCTGAACCCCAACTCAGACGGTAAAGTGGTGCGCCTGAACCTGCCTCCCCTCACCGAAGATCGCCGCCGCGAGCTGGTGAAGGTGGTCAACAGCCGCCTGGAAGAAGCCAACGTGGCCGTCCGCAACATTCGCCGGGATGTCATCAAAGACATGCGCGAGTACAAAGATGAGAAGCTGATCTCAGAGGATGAGCTCAAGCGCGGCGAAGATGACGTACAGAAGCTGACCGACGGGACCACCGGCGAGATCGAGAGCATGGGCAAGCAAAAAGAAAAAGAAGTGATGGAGATCTAGTCTTGGCACACAGGGCTGAGCCCGCTGCCGAGCTGAACGGGCGCGTTCCCCAACATATCGCCATCATCATGGATGGCAACGGCCGCTGGGCGAAGGCCCGCGGCCTGCCGCGCCTGGCCGGCCACCGCGCTGGCACCGAGAATCTGCGCAACATCATCCGCGCCTGCGTCGAGTTCGGCGTCAAGTACCTCACCATCTATGCCTTTTCAACCGAGAACTGGGGCCGCCCAGAGGAAGAGGTCAGCGGCCTGATGGGCATCTTTGATGAGGTGTTCGAGCGTGAGCTGGCCGAACTGCACAAGCAGGGGGCGCGGCTCAATCACATTGGCAATCTGGCGCAAGTGCGCCCCTCGCTGCGTGAGAAAGTGCTCAAGGGTATGGAGCTCACCAAGGGCAATGACAAACTGGTGCTCAACGTAGCCTTCAACTACGGTGGGCGGGATGAGTTGGTGCAAGCGGTCAAAGCCATTCTGCGGGATGGTGTAAAGGCGGATGACATCAACGAGGAAACCCTCTCGCGCTACATGTTCACTGCCGGCATCCCAGACCCTGATCTGGTCATCCGCACCTCGGGCGAGCAGCGCACCAGTAATTTTTTGATCTGGCAGGCCGCCTATGCGGAATGGGTCTTCCCGCAGACGTACTGGCCAGACTTTGGGCGGGATGAACTATTGAAGGCCATTCAGGATTTTGGCCACCGTGAACGCCGCTTTGGCGGCCTGGTGAATGAGGAAGACAATGGCGGGTAAACGCATCTTGGTGGCGCTGATCGGTCTGCCGATCGGTATTGCCATTTTCATGGCCGGCGGCGGGCTGTTTGCCGTCGCCTTCGCCATTATTCTTGGCTTGGCCGCCTGGGAGTATGCCGGGCTGTTTGCCAGCGGAGGCGCTCAACCGGCGCGCTGGCTGGTAGTGGCCGGGGCGGCTGGCCTGTTCCTGGCTGCTTATCTGCAAGCGCGCACAGACCTGTTGCTGGCGGCATTGGCCATGCTGGCGCTGGTGGTGCACCTGGTGCAATACGAACGGGGGCGCGAGCAGGCGGGTACCGACTTTGCCATAACCCTGAGCGGCATCTTCTATATCGGCGTGCTGGGCATGTACTTTGCCCACATGCGCAACTTACAGCACGGCGAGTGGTGGCTGCTGCTGACGCTGCTTGCCGTGTGGCTGGCCGACACCGCCGCCTACGCCATCGGCACACCGCTGGGCAGGCACAAGATGAGCCCGCGCCTGAGCCCCAAGAAAAGCTGGGAAGGCTACGCCGCCGGCGTGGTATTCGCCACACTGGGCGCACCGCTGTTCGGTCTGTTGCTGGCGCGGCTGGGCATGCCGGCTCATCCGATGTTTGCGCTGGGCAACCTGGCCATTCTCGGCTTCGCCGTCGGCGCGCTGACCACCTTGGGCGACTTGGGCGAGAGCATGATCAAGCGCCAAATGAAGGTGAAGGATGCCAGCCAGATCCTGCCCGGGCACGGCGGCATCTTTGACCGCATCGATTCGTGGTTGTGGGCGCTGCCCATCGGCTATTTCCTCGTCACCCTCGTTTTCTAAGGAGTACGTTTGAACGACCTCTCTCCCTCCCGTAACCTGGCTCTTGAACTTGTGCGTGTGACGGAGGCGGCCGCGCTGTCTGCGGCGCGCTTCATGGGCCGCGGCGACAAGCCCGCCGGCGACCAGGCCGCCGTGGACGGCATGCGCCTGGTGCTCAACAGCATCGAGATGAACGGGGTGGTGATCATTGGCGAGGGCGAGAAGGACCGGGCGCCTATGCTGTACAACGGGGAGCATGTCGGTTTTGGCGGCGAGCCGGAAGTGGATATTGCCGTCGACCCGATCGATGGCACGCGCCCGCTGGCCGAGGGCCGCCTGAACTCGATCGCCACTGTGGCGGTGGCGCCGCGCGGCACCATGTTCGACCCCGGGCCGTTCGTGTATATGAACAAGATCGCGGTTGGCCCGGCGGCCAAAGGCGCGATCAACGTGGAGCGCAGCATCAAAGACAACCTGGATGCCATCGCCAAAGCCAGCGGCAAGCGTATTCAGGATCTGGCGGTGATCATGCTTGACCGGCCGCGCCATGAGGAGCTCAAGGCCGAGGTGCGCCGCTGTGGAGCGCGCATCCGCATGATCGATGACGGCGATGTGGCCGCCGCCCTGATGACCGCCATGCCGGATGCCGGCATTGACGTGCTGCTGGGCATCGGCGGCACGCCTGAGGGCGTGCTGGCGGCCTGCGCCCTGCGCGCCATGGGCGGCGAGATCCAGGGCAAGCTGTACGCCCGCAACGAGGACGAGCTACGCCGCGGCCGCGAGATGGGCTACGACTTTGACAAGATCCTGACCATGGATGATCTCGTCTCGTCTGAGGATGTCTTCTTTGCCGCCACCGGCATCACGGATGGCGAGCTGCTCGACGGGGTCAAGTATTCGGCCACTGGCGCCCGCACGCATAGCCTGGTGGTGCGCGGCACCACCGGCACGGTGCGGCAGATCATTGCCAACCACAGCTTTGAAAAGCTGGAGAAGATCAGCCCCATCGACTATTAGCTGGCTGAAACGCACTGGAGCAGGCATGGCCAAAAAGAGCCCCGCACGCAAGAAAACTGAGACGCCCAAGGCCAGTTTGCGCGGCGTGGCCTACCGGCCCACGCCGGATGTTGTTGCCCAGGCTAATCTCAAAAATTGGGAGAGCATGGCGCGCAAAGCCAACCGCGACCTGGAAGGGTTCTGGGAAGCTGAGGCGCGCGAGCTCGAATGGTACAAGCCCTGGAAGAAAGTACTGGATGGCTCCAAGGCGCCGTTTTACAAGTGGTTCACGGGTTCGCGCGTCAACATTGTGCACAACGCCGTAGATCGCCATCTCCACACCCATCGTAAGAACAAACTGGCCCTGATATGGGAAAGCGAAGACGGCAAAGAAGAGCACAGCTATTCTTACTACAAGCTGAGCCGCGAGGTTTCGCGCATGGCCAGCATCATCAAGTCCATGGGTGTGCACAAGGGCGACCGGGTCACGATCTACATGGGACGCATTCCCGAAGCGGTATTCGCCATGCTGGCCTGCGCCAAGATCGGCGCGGTGCATTCGGTGGTGTTCGGCGGCTTCTCGGTGGACGCGCTGCAAAGCCGCATTGAAGACAGCCAGTCCAAGCTGCTGATCACCTGTGATGGCAGCTACCAGAACGGCAAACGCATTGAGCTCAAGCAGATCGCCGACGCCGCCCTGCAGCGCAGCCCCAGCGTGCAGAATGTGCTGGTGGTGCAGCGCACCGCGCACGAGGTCAACATGCAGCCGGAGCGCGACCACTGGTATCACGAGTTGCTCGAGACGCCAGTGGCCCAAGAGCGCTTCCCGACCGAGCCGATGGACGCCGAAGACCCGCTGTTCATCCTGTATACCTCCGGCTCCACCGGTCGGCCGAAGGCGATCGTGCATACCCACGGCGGCTACATGGTGGGCACCTACACCACGCTCAAGTATGTGTTCGACATCAAGGAAGAGGATCGCTACTGGTGCGCGGCAGATCCAGGCTGGATCACGGGCCACTCCTACATTGTGTATGGGCCGCTGCTCAATGGGGCTACCAGTTTTCTGTACGAAGGCGGGCCGGCGTTCCCCAACCCGGGCCGCTGGTGGCAGCTTATCGAACGCTATGGCATCACCATCCTCTACACCGCGCCCACCGCCATCCGTGGCCTGATGCGCTTTGGTGACGACTGGCCGAAGCAGTACGACCTCTCCAGCTTGCGGTTGCTGGGCTCGGTAGGTGAGCCGATCAATCCGGAGGCGTGGCGCTGGTACTTCAACGTGGTGGGCAAGAAACGCTGCCCGATCATGGACACCTGGTGGCAGACCGAGACCGGCATGTTCATGATCACGCCGACGCCGGTGGTGCCGCTCAAGCCGGGCTCGGGCGCCAAACCGTTCTTCGGCCAGGTGGCCGAAATTCTGGACGAGGCGGGCAAGCCGGTGAAGGATGGCGAGGAAGGCTACCTGGTGCTGACGCGGCCGTGGCCGGCCATGCTGCGCGGCATCTATGGCGACCCGGAGCGCTATGTCAAGCAATATTGGAGCACATACCCTGGCAAGTACATGACCGGCGATTCGGCGCGACGCGATAAGGATGGTTATTACTGGATCATTGGCCGGGTGGACGATGTCATCAAGGTCTCCGGCCACCGCCTCGGCACCGCCGAGGTCGAGTCGGCCCTGATCACGCACCCCGCCGTCGCCGAATCGGCCGCCATCGGCCTGCCGCATGACCTGAAAGGGCAGGGCATCCACTGCTTTGTTGTGCTGCGCCAGGACGCGGTGGCCAGCGACGTGCTGGCTGAAGAATTGCGCCAGCATGTAGCCCAGCACATGGGCGCCATTGCCCGGCCCGAGGATGTGCGCTTTACCGACAAGCTCCCCAAGACCCGCTCCGGCAAGATCATGCGCCGCGTGCTGAAAGCACGGGCGCAAGGCTTGCCCGAAGGCGATCTGAGCACGCTAGAAGACTAGTTTTGGCGCGCCCAGACCCAAATTGACACTGGGATAGGGCGATGGTATAGTCTCGCCCGACAACTGAATATTGCCCAGCGTGCCAAATCGGCATGCATTTCATCCAGAGAGGTTGAGGGAATCGGCCCGTTGAAACCTCGGCAACCCCCGTTTACGGAAGGTGCCAATTCCGACAGAAAAGTTCTGGAAGATGAGAGGGAGCAAGCCTGTGATTTGCCCTTCTCTGCTGTCTTAAGGGCAAATTTTTGTTTAACGGAGGCTTGTTGTTATGAGTAGCACCTTTATGCAGGCGGAAAAACTTCTGTTCACCTCGGAATCGGTGACGGAGGGACACCCCGACAAGATTTGTGACCAGGTAAGTGACGCGGTGTTGGATGCCTGCCTGGAGCAGGACCCGCTTTCACGCGTGGCGTGTGAGACTGCGGTCAAGACCGGCTTCGTGATGTTGCTGGGCGAGATCACCACCAAGGCCAACATCAACTATGACCAGTTGGTGCGCTCGGTGGTGAAGGATATTGGCTACACCAGCAGCGATTATGGCTTTGACGGCGAGAGCTGCGGCGTGCAGGTTGCGATCGCCCAGCAGTCCGGTGACATTGCCATGGGCGTGGACAAGGCGCTCGAAGCCAAGTCCGGCGAGATGACCGAAGCCGAGATCGAAGCAGTCGGCGCCGGCGACCAGGGCATGATGTTTGGTTATGCCTGCAATGAAACCCCGACCCTGCTGCCGATGCCGGTGTACCTGGCCCACAAGCTGACCCGCCGCCTGTCCGAGGTGCGCAAAGATGGCACACTGCCCTGGCTTCGCCCGGATGGCAAGAGCCAGGTGACCGTGGAATACTCCAAGGGCAAGCCCAAGCGGATTGACACCGTGCTCATCAGCACCCAGCACGCCGATGAGATTTCCGGTGAAGAAATTCGTAAGCAGATCATTGAGAAGGTCATCAACCCTGTGCTGCCTAAGGAATTGGTGGACGGCGACCTGAAGATCTACGTGAACCCGACCGGCCGCTTTGTTATCGGCGGCCCGATGGGTGACGCCGGCCTCACCGGGCGCAAGATCATCGTAGACACCTACGGTGGCATGGGGCGCCACGGCGGCGGCGCCTTCAGCGGCAAGGACCCCACAAAGGTGGACCGCTCGGCCGCCTACGCGGCCCGCTGGGCAGCCAAGAACGTGGTGGCCGCCGGCCTGGCAGAGCGCTGCGAGATCCAGGTGGCGTATGCCATCGGCGTCGCCCGCCCGCTGAGCGTGAACGTGGAGACCTTTGGCACCGGCAAGATTGCCGATGACAAGATCGCCGCGCTGGTTGAGAAGCATTTCGATCTGCGCCCGGGCGCCATCATCCGCGATCTGGACCTGCGCCGCCCGATCTACCGCCAGACGGCCGCCTACGGCCACTTTGGCCGCGACGACGTCAAGCTGCCCTGGGAAGACACCAGCCGCGCCGACGCGCTGGCTAAGGCCGCTGCTGCGTAGAGTTCGCTTCGCGAACCCTTTGGCCTTGCTGCTCAGCTTTGCGGAGCGACGCAACGCCAGCCTGATAGACAAAAAGAGAGCGGTGCATATGCACCGCTCTTTTGTAATTCCCGTCATTCCGAACGAGCTTGCGAGTGAGGAATCCTTGGGACAAGAAGTTCAAGTCAATTCTGAAGGCGCCTTTTTTAAGCTGACCGTTGATAGCTGAAAGCTACCAGCTATATATGCGGCTCGACCTTGCCTTGGATCTTGTCCTTCGGCTGGTAGCCGGTCATGCGCTCCACGATCTTGCCGTTTTTGAACAGCATCGTGGTGGGTACGCTAAGCACCTGATAATCCTGGGTAAGCTGGGCGGCCTCATCTACATCCAACTTGACTACGCTGATGCTGTCGCCCCATTCGCCGGCCAGTTCTTCGAGCACGGGTTCCAGGATGCGGCAGGGTTGGCACCATACCGCACCAAATTCCACCAAAACGGGCTTCTCGGCTTGCAGCACTTCGCCTTCAAAACTCTGGCTGTCGATCGCTTTCAGGGTGCTCATGGCTCTCCGTGGGGTAGTGGGCCACGCGGCGCGCGGGGATGGAATACTAGCAAGCGCCCGCGGGCCTGTCAAGCACAGGCAGCTACAGGCGTCCCTGTGCGCATGATAAAATTGCCTCTTACGGACGCGTAGCTCAATGGCAGAGCAGTGGCCTTTTAAGCCAACGGTTGCAGGTTCGACTCCTGTCGCGTCCATGTAAAAAGACCGCAGCAATTGCTGCGGTCTTTTTTGTTTCACGCAACCAGCGAAACGATCAACGCGGCTGGCACTACAAAGATCGAGTAAATATGCACCAAAACCCAGTCCAATCAGGGCAAGCAGCAAAGAATAATTTTTTATTGATACGCATAGGTTTGCCTTCGTGCCGGTATGATGCGCGGCCACTGGGCGCAGCTCTAGCGCAGCGGTGTAGCGGCATCTTCAAAAGAGATTGGAAACTTTGGCGCATATAATTCCGCACAGCTTTGACAGCGATGGAGACGTGATGACGAACCTGGTAACCGGCGGTACTGGATTTATTGGCGGGCATATTGTGGAGCAGCTGCTGGCGGATGGCCAGCCCGTGCGCGTGCTGGCCCGGCGCAGCAGCACGATCGGCGAACACCTGAAAGGCGCTGAGATCGTCTACGGCGATGTGCTCGACAAGGACTCGCTGACCCAGGCCATGCAAGGCGTACACACGCTGTACCACGCTGCCGCCCAGTTCGACACATGGACGGCCGACCCGCAGTTGATGCTGGAGACGGCCAACCAGGGTACCTGCAACGTGCTCGACGCCGCCCTGGCCGCCGGCGTGCGCAAGGTGCTGCACACCAGCTCCGGGGCCGTGTTTGGCTTGCCGCGCAATCAAACGGTGACGGAGGCCAGCGCGGCTGGCCCACTGCCGGATGTGTACTATCGTTCCAAGCAAGAATCTGAAGATCTGGCCCGCAGCTATATCGCCAAAGGGCTCGACATCGTGTTCCTTAACCCATCCAATGTATACGGCCCGCGTGACACCAAGCCGCTGGGCCGCTCGATCGTAGCTCTGCTCAATGGCACGTTGCCCTCGGCGTGGCATGCCACTTTCGCCATCGTATATGTGGTGGATGTCGCCCGGGCGCATATTCTCGCCGCCAAGAAGGCAGCCGCCGGTGAGCGCTTCATCCTGGCTGAGCAGAACATTGGCTACAAAGAGTTCTTCGGCCAGGTGGTGGCGCTGAGCGGTGGCAAGCTGCCGCCGTTTCTGCCCGGGCCTATGATTCATGCCACCGCCATCCTGATGGAAGGGCTCTCTCGGCTGACGGGCAAGCTACCGCTGGTTTCAGTGATGCAATACAAGTCGGGCACGCAGGGCACATTGTTCGACGGCAGCAAGGCCCAGCGTGAGCTGGGGCTCGCGTATACGCCGCTGCAAGAGGCGTTGCGCACCACGCTGGCCTGGTATTGGCAGCACGGCGATTTGAAGCGCAAGCCAACCTTTCTCGACTAGCGGTTAGGGCTGCGCGTCCTTCACATACAGGTCAAAAAATTCAACCGAGCGGCGAATGGCCGCAGGGAAATAGTTGACGATGTTGTGGTCATCGCCATCGTAAATAAAGAGCTCGGCGATCTGGCCTGCGGCGCGGGCCTGCTCTGCCACCTGGTAGGACATCAACACCGGCACGGTGGCGTCGCTGGTGCCGTGGTGTAACTGCAGCGGGCCGGAGAGCTCGGCAAGGTAGCTGTTGGCCGAGATCGACGCCCAGAATTCAGGGTTAGAGGTGGGCGGGCCGTAATTCTCCAGCAGGCTGCGCGTGCCAAAGCGCGGGCGGCCGTTGATATCCACCATGTCTGCATAGGCGGAGATGACTCCCGCCCAGATGACCCCTGCCTTGATGTCCGCATCTACCACCATGGCGCGCAGGGTGATGTAGCCGCCCATCGAATGGCCCCACATGCCAATACGGTTCGGGTCAGCGTCCGGGTAGGCTTTCAGCGCCGCGGTGGCGTTGAGCACATCAATGACGTAGTCGGGATTGCCGTAGGCGCCGCGGGCCACGCCCTCCGAGCGGTCATGGCCGCGGTAGTCAGGACGGAAGACGATGTAGTCGGCCCGCGAAAAGCGCTCCATGTAGGCTAGGTAACGCTCGGTGGTGCGGTAGACCGCCGGTGCGATATAGCCGTGATTGAAGATGACCACCGGCCAGCCGCTTTCGGGCTTCTCGCCAAAGGGGATGGTCAGCAGGCCGTAGAGCTTAAGCCCATCCGAACTATACGATGCGATGTAACGTGAATAGTTGCCGCCATTTTCAAGCGTTTCTTCGATGATGAGCTCCGAGGCCGGGTATTGGCGCTGGCGCAGGTATTCGATGCTGAGCGGGTGGGGCGGGACCGGTGTGGCGGTGGGAGTAAGGGTTGGCGTGGGGGTGACGCTGGACGTCAAGGTCGCCGTCGCCGTGACCAGCGCGATCTGCGGGCCGGGCAGGCTGGCCGGGTTGCCCGCCAGCGGGAAGTTGCACGCCGTCAGCGCAAGACACAGCAGCACAAACGCCCGGCTACCCAGCCACGCTCTCATGGGAAAAAGTGTACCCAAGCCCATCGCCCCTGGGCTACCCCCGGCGACACTCATCAGAAGACCACTTCCTTGACATGTACTGCGGTTTCTCCTGATCTGCTCCAGGTTCTGCTACATTCCAAGGCTTGGGGGTCAAAATGAGTATCCGTCACCAATGCGGCTGCGCAGGTCGCTACCATGCGCTCCTTGTCAGCTTGCCAGAATGCCAAAAAGTTTTAACCAATCCGTCGGGAAGTTAAAAGTGCAAACTTTACGGGGGAAAGTATTAACCCCAGGTGCAAACTTTGGCGCCCTATGCGGCAGCGGCGTGCAGCTCTCGCCAGATCTGGTCCAGCGCCTGGCGGAAGGCCTCGGCGCCTTGGGCGCCCGAGGCAGCATACTTGTTGTCGAAGACAAAGAAGGGCACGCCATGAATGCCATATTGGGCCGCCTGGTCAATATCGGCCTGTACTTCGGCGGTGTAGGCGTCCGACTCCAGCGCGGCGCGGGCCGCCACAGGGTCCAGCCCCACTTCGCCGGCCAGCTGCACCAGCGTGTCAATGTCGGCGGTGTTGAGCCCGTCGGTGAAATAGGCCTTGAACAAGCGCGCCAGCATGGCCTCCTGCTTGTCGTTGGCCGCAGCAAAGTGCACCAGGCGGTGCGCGTGCAGAGAGTTGACCAGCTTGGCGTCCTGGTGGTTCATGCTGAGGCCCAGGCCGGCAAACATTTGCGCCACCTGCTGGTTCATTTGGTCAGCCTGCGCTTCGCTGATGCCGCGCTTGGCCGCCAGCATGGCGTTGATGCTTTGCTTCGGTTTAAACGGAGTGGTGGGGTCAAGCTGAAAGCTGTGATGCACGATCTGCACTTGGTCTTTGTGCTCAAACGCATCCAACGCCTGGTTGAGTTGGGTTGTGCCCGCATAGCAGAATGGGCAGGCAATGTCGCTCCAGATATCGATCTTCATATTCGGATTATATCGGCGCGGCGGTGAGATGTATGTGTTTTGTTGATTTGGCCGTGAAAACAATACAGTATCCCCTGTGCCTGTCCCTGGCACATATCAGATATGTAAGAGCTAGTGCTTTTTGGCTGGTTAATCGATTGCAAGTCGCCTACGCAGCAAGATGATCACGTTCACGCACTTGGCGGTTAGAATACTTACGTCAAACGAGGTGCAAATTGCTAGGAGGAACGCAAATTCTATGAATCGTCATGACCTGCTTCTGTTGCAACAAATGCGAGGGTACCCAGCAGTTACTGTAACTCTCCCAGTCCACCGCACCTCTCCTGAGAACAAGCAAGACCGTATTCGTCTCAAGAATCTGCTTAATAAGCTTGCTGAACGGCTGTCTACCGAGTTCTCTCAACGAGAAGTCGAACCTTTGCTGCAGCGCCTGAGTGCGCTCAGCGACGAGATCAATTTTAACAATACTCTTGACGGCCTGGTCCTGTTTGCAAATCATGATTTTGGGCGCGCCGTTCATTTACCTTTCACGCTGAAAGAGCGTGTAGTAGTTGATGAAACTTTTTTCACGCGAGATGTGGTCTTCGCCATGAACCGCACGTCACGCTATTGGGTTTTAGTGCTTAGTGAACAACCTACGCGCTTGTATCAGGGCGTGAAGCAAGACCTTGTGGAGGTTCTGGAAGAGGGTTTTCCGCTAGCGCATACGGGACCGGGTGGCGAGACGTCTGTAGCCGGCGGATATGGGGTACGCGTCTCGGTCGTTCGAGATGAGAACCATCGTAAGTTCTTCCGGCAGGTTGATGATGCGCTTAAGACTTTCATGAGAGATGACCCGCTGCCTCTGGCCGTGGTAGGCGTGGACCGCTACTTGGCCTTCTTCAACGAAGTGAGCCAGCATACCAATGCGGTTGTGGCGCAGCTGGCTGGAAGCCATGATGAGACCAGCCCGCACGAATTGGCGAAGCTGGTTTGGCCCCTGGTCAAAGAGAGCTTGGCAAACCAACGTCTGCAGATTTTTGATGATTTGGAGAAGGCTATAGGCCAGCGCAAGGTAGTTTCTACGATTGAAGAGGTTTGGCGTGAGGCCCTTGATGGCCGCGGCCACGTCTTAGTTGTTGAAGAGGATTTTCATTATCCGGCGCGGGTGGATCAAACCGGCCGCCATTTACATAGTGCGGATGATATGGGGGCGCCTGGAGTTATTGATGACGCCGTGGATGATGTGATTGAAATGGTGCTGCTTAAGCAAGGGCAGGTGGTCTTTGTGGAAAAAGACACCTTGTCTGTGCACCGGGGCATAGCTATGATTTTGCGCTACTAAAAATAGAAACTAAAAAAGTGTCAGCGCACGGGGCCGACCCACGAGTGCTTAGGGGGAGAAGTTTAGCCAAGCATCGTAGACTGGGCGTTTTTCGCCATCGGCATCGCGCAGGGAGATGCTGCCAAAAAGTTGCACTTCCAGGCTGTCTGGCAATGCGTTGATTGGATTGATGAACAGCCAGTTCAGGATGCGGATCTCAGCGCAACTAGTGATGCGCGCCAGCGCTTCGACATAGCGCACTTGCACCTGTGGGCTGGCCTCCCACGGCGTTTGCAGTCCCAGTGTATCGGCCGGCCAGCCGGTCTCCGTGACGGCGATGGGCGTGGCGCCCGTGCGCTGCAGCAAGGGGGCCAGATAGCCATCCGGGATCTCTGCGGGCGTCGACGCGCTGAACCACGGGTAGAGCGTGATTCCGAGGATATCTACCTTGGTCATGTCGTGGGCGTCCAGCGCGCCCCAGTGCGGTTCGCTCCAACCGTTGAGCACGCCAAGCCCGGCCATGCGCTCATACTGAAAAATGGGGCCGACCTGCGTACCGGGCGACGCAGCCTTGATGGCGTCATAAGCCTGGTTGTAGACCTCGATCCAGCGTAAATAATCCTTCGGCTGAGCGATGAAGTAGTCATCACTCTCATTGCCCAGGAAGATGTACGGCGGCTGGTGCTGGGTAGCGAAGCCCGCCAGCATCTCAATGAACAAGGAGCGTGCGCCTGGGTTGCTCCAGTTGTTGGTTGGGTCAGAGGGCAAGTCCAAGTGCAGCTGCGCGTTGCTGCTGCGCCAGCCGAAGACGATGATGGGCGTGAAGCCGTATTGCGCCGCGGCCAGCATAAGGCCGGCAGCCGCCTGCGGCGGCTGGCCGCTGCTGTCGATCGAATCACGCCAGGCGCCGTTGAACATGACTGCGCCGTTGGGCAGGCTGGCGACTTCTTCGAGGAATTGTGGGTACTGGCTGAAATCAGCTGGGAAGCCAAGCGGCGAGATGCCGTAGCCTTTAAGCACAGCGCTGCCCGCCGGAGTGGCGGGCAGCGTGGCAGGTGAGGGAGGCTGTGCGCAGGCGGTGAATAGGGTTGCAATTACAAGCCAGGCCCAGCGTTTCATTGGCTGCCTAGCGCAGACCGGTTTCCATGCGGGCGATGACCATGCGTTGGATCTCGCTGGTGCCTTCATAGATCTCGGTGATCTTGGCGTCACGGAAGTAGCGCTCGACCGGCAGTTCTTTGCTGTAGCCCATCCCGCCGTGGATCTGCACGGCGTGGTGGGCGCAGAACATGGCCGTTTCGGAGGCGAACAGCTTGGCCATCGAAGCTTCCAGCGTGTAGCGCCCGCCGCTTTCTTTGCTGTGTTCCTTTGCGAGGGCGGCATTGTGGATCAGGCCGCGGGCCGCCTCGATACGGGTCTTCATGTCGGCGATCTTGAAACTGGTGCCCTGGAACTCGCCGATCTTGGCGCCGAAAGCTTCGCGCTCGCGCACATAGGCCACACTGGCCTCGTAGGCGGCTTCGGCGATGCCCAGCGCCTGGGCGGCGATACCGATGCGGCCGGCATCCAGCACGGTCATGGCGATCTTGAAGCCGTCGCCCTCTTTGCCCAGCAGGCTGCTGGCAGGTGCACGGTAGTTATCGAAGACGATCTCGCTGGTGGCCGAGGCGCGGATGCCGAGCTTGGGCTCAGCTTTGCCACGCGTGAAACCGGGCTGGTCTGTATCCACCAGAAAGGCGCTGATGCCTTTGGCGCCCTTATCGGGATCGGTCATGGTGAAGAGCAGAATGTAATCGGCCACCGGGGCGCTGGTGACCCAACTCTTGCGGCCATTGATGACGTAGTGGTCGCCGTCTTTGACGGCGCGGCTGCGCATGGTGGCCGCATCCGAGCCGGACATGGGCTCGGTGAGCGAATAGGCGCCGATTTTCTCGCCGGTGGCTACGCCGCGCACATATTTCTGCTTTTGCTCCTCGGTGCCGAACTTCATGATGCCGTGGCAGAACAAGGAGTTGTTGACCGACATCACCGTGCCGTGGGCGGCATCTGCCTTGCAGATCTCCTCCAGCGCCAGCACATAGGCCAGGGTGTCCATGCCCGCGCCGCCATAATCCTCCGGCACTTCGATGCCCATGAAGCCCATCTGGCCCATCTTGCGGATGGTGGCCAGCGGGAACTCGCCGCTTTCGTCGTGCTCAGCGGCAATAGGCACGATCTCTTTCTGGGCAAAGTCACGGGCTGCTTGACGCAGCATCTCGTGCTCTTCGGTGATGTAGCTGGGGGAAACGGCCATGCGGGGGAGCCTCCGTAGGGTGTTAAAAGTTGGAGCTAGGGTGATTATAGCATCGCGAGGTGGCCGAACCTCGGATGGTATACTGCCCGCGGAGCGCTTAAATGTCCGAACAAATCTCCCCTGAACTCTTTGATCATCTTGTAGAGCTGGCTGCGCTTGAGCTGACGGCGGAAGAAGCCGAATATTTGCGCGACCAGCTCAACAAGCAGCTCAAATCCATCGAGGAATTGGCCGCCATCCCCATCCCTGAGGGAACGCCGCCCGCCGCGCATGGCGTGCCCTTCCCGCCGGATGTGCGTGTCCCGCCGCGCAAGGACGGGGCAGCGCTGGCGCCGGAGGCAGCTGACATCAAGACCGGCGCCCCGCAGACCAGCGAGGACTATTTTGTGGTGCCGGGCATTCCGCACGAGGAGTTGGATTGAGCATGCACCTGGCTGACCTATCAGCCCACCAACTTGCTGAGCTGATCCGTAAGAAGGAGATCTCGGCCGTGGAAGCGACTGAAGCGGCGCTGGAGCGCATCCGCGCCGTCGACGGCGAACCCGGTCGCCTGGATGGCCCGCGGGGTGATGTGGAGAAGGTGCATGCCTTCATCACCGTGAGCGAAGAGCAGGCACGCACCCAGGCCAAAGCTGTAGATGAGCGCCTTGCCAAGGGCGAAGTGCCGGGGCCGCTGGCCGGCGTACCCTATACGGTCAAGGATATTTTCGCGGTCAAGGACGTGCTCAGCACGGCCGCCTCGCGCATTCTTTCGAACTTTGTGGCCCCGTACACTGCGACCCCGGTTGAGCGCATGAACGCCGCCGGAGCGGTGATGCTCGGCAAGGTCAATCTTGACGAATTCACATATGGCTCGTCCAACGAGTCGTCCGCATACCAACCCGCCCCGCGCAACCCGTGGGACCCGACCCGCGTACCCGGCGGAAGCAGCGGCGGCAGCGCCGCCGCGGTGGCGGCCGGCGAGGGCGCGCTGTCGCTCGGCACGGATACGGCTGGCTCCATCCGCCAACCCGCCGCATTCTGTGGCGTGGTGGGCATGAAGCCTACCTATGGGCGTGTCTCGCGCTATGGGCTGATCGCGTTCGGCTCCTCGTTGGATTGCCCTGGCCCGGTGGCGCGCACCGTGCGCGATACGGCCATGATGATGAACGTCATCGCCGGGCCGGATAAGCACGATAGCACCGCGGCGGCCACGCCCGTGGCGGACTACACAGCCGCGCTGGAAGAAGGCGTCAAGGGCATGCGCATCGGCCTCTCGTCGGATTATGACAAGATCACCTTTTTCAATCACGAGACGGGCGAGATGGACAGCCAGCCGCTGCCAAAGGAGATCGCCGATGCGGTGCTGCGGGCGGCCGACAAGCTTTCGGACGCCGGAGCGCGCATCGTGGAAGGTGTGCCTATGCCGCACACCCGCTACGGCATCCCCGCCTATTTTGTGATCTCGCGTGTGGAAGCGGCTTCCAATCTGCATCGTTTCGATGGCGTCAAGTACGGCCACCGCACCGCGCTCAAGCCAAAAGATCTACGTGACCTGTACCGCAAGACGCGCGCCGAGGGGTTTGGCCCGCAGCCCAAACTGCGTATTTTGATGGGCATGTATGTGAGCGCGGCACAATACAGTGAGCAGTATTACCATCGCGCCCTGCAAGTGCGCTCGCTCATTCGCGGCGATTTTGACGCCGCGTTCGACGGCAACGGCGCCCACAAGCTGGACGCGCTGCTGACCGCCACCACGCCCACGCCAGCTTTCCCGGTGGGCGATATCTACGGCGACTCGGTGCTGATGCAGTATGCCGACCAGCTGACCGTGCCGGCCAACCACGCCGGCGTACCGGCGATCTCGCTGCCGGCGGGGCTCAGCAGTGAGCGTCTGCCGCTGGGCGTGCAACTTATCGGGCCGGATTTCTCGGAGGCGACGCTGCTGCGCACCGCGCGGGCCTTTGAGGCAGCCACGGAAGGCGAGGCCTGGCGGGCTGAGCGGCCAGCGGTGCTAGCGGGAGTGTAGGGCAAGATTTCCACAGATAAACACAGATGAACGCAGAGAAACTGCAAGACAGAAGACTTTTATCAGTCTCTATCTGTGTTCATCTGTGGATAAAAAAATATGAGCGCCAAATCACAAGCCATCATCAAGCAACTTAGAGCCTTGGGGACGGACAAGAACCTGGCAGGGATGGCGCGCTTTGGGATTGCGACCGACAAAGCCTTCGGCGTGCCGCATCCGGCGCTACACGCCATCGCCAAGCAGCACCGCAAGGACCATTCGCTGGCGCTGGAGCTGTGGGCTAGCGGCTACCACGAGGCGCGCCTGCTGGCCGCGTTTGTGGACGACCCCAAGCAGGTCACCAAAGCTCAGATGGATGCCTGGGTGCGTGATTTTCATTCATGGGATATTTGCGACACGGTGACCGGGCATCTGTTTGAGCCCACGCCGTATGCGTTCGACAAGGCGTATCAATGGACGCGCGCCAAACGCGAATTTGTGCGCCGCGCCGGCCTGGCGATGATGGCCTGGCTGGCGGTGCACCGCAAGCGCGAGCCGGAGGAAACCTTCCTGGGCTTTTTCCCGGCCATCGAGGCGGTGGCTGACGATGAGCGTAATTTTGTGAAGAAGGCCAGCAGTTGGGCGCTGCGCCAGTTGGGCAAGCGCAGCAAGTTTCTCAACAAGCACGCCGTTGCGTCAGCCAAGCGGTTAGGCACGCTGGATAGCAAAGCAGCGCGCTGGGTGGCGGCGGATGTGCTGCGCGAGATCAACAGCGAGAAAGTGCAAGCGCGCTTGTCCTAGCGCGCTGTCCTGCGTCGCGCCCAAACCCTCGCTCAGTTATACTTTGCGCTCTATGCAACATATCCGTAATTTTTGCATCATTGCCCATATTGATCATGGCAAGTCCACCCTGGCAGACCGGCTGCTCCAGCTGACCGGTACGGTATCTGCGCGCGACATGCAGGCCCAGGTGCTGGACAGCATGGATCTGGAGCGCGAAAAAGGCGTCACCATCAAGGCCTCGGCGGTGCGCATGCAGTACAAGGCCAAGGACGGCCAGGAGTACGAGCTCCACCTGATCGATACGCCGGGCCACGTGGACTTTGGCTACGAGGTCAGCCGGGCGCTGGAAGCCTGCGAAGGCGCGGTATTGATCGTGGATGCCAGCCAGGGCGTGCAAGCGCAGACCCTGGCGAACCTGTACCTGGCGCTGGGCTCGGATTTGGAAATCATCCCGGTCATTAACAAGATCGATATGCCCGCGGCTGACCCTGAGCGCGTGACGGCGGAGATCGTGGAACTGCTGGGCGTGCCTGCCGAAGAAGTGCTGCAAATTTCGGCCAAATCTGGCTTGAACATTGAAGCGGTGCTGGAGGCAGTGGTGCAGCGCGTACCGCCGCCGAAGGGCAATCCAGAATCACCGCTGCGCGCACTGATCTTTGATTCGCACTATGACACCTATAAGGGTGTTGTGGCCTATGTGCGTGTGGTGGACGGTAAGGTGCAGGGCGACGAAACCCTGCGGCTGATGGCCACCGGCGCCGAGTTTAAACCGATCGAAGTGGGCAGCTTCACGCCGCGGCTGACGGCAGGCGCCAGCCTGAACACTGGCGAAGTAGGCTATGTAGCCACCGGCTTCAAGTCCGTCTCGGAGTGCCGCGTGGGCGACACACTCACCAGCAAAGCGGAGCCGGCCATCGAGGCGCTGCCAGGCTACCGCCAGGTCAAGTCGATGGTGTTCGCTGGCATTTACCCTGTAGAGGGTGATGACTATCAGGAACTCAAAGAGGCGTTGGAGAAGCTGCAACTCAACGATGCTTCGCTGGTGTATGAGCCTGAAACCTCGCAAGCGCTCAACTTCGGCTTTCGCTGCGGCTTTCTGGGCATGTTTCACATGGAGATTGTGCAGGAGCGCCTGGAGCGTGAGTACGATCTCGACATCATCGTCACGGCGCCCTCCGTGGCGTATGAGGTGGTGCTGCAATCTGGCGAGACCCTGCGGATCGACTCGCCGGCAGAGCTGCCTAACGAAGGCGAAATTGCTGAAGTGCGGGAACCTTGGATGGACATCCAGATCTTTACGCCTACCGCCTACTATGGCCCGGTGATGGAGATGGTCAAGCGCCGCCGCGGCATCTTCACCGGGCAGGACCATCAGGGCAAGGATCGCGTCCAGCTCAACTTTGAGATCCCGCTAGCCGAGATCATTATTGACTTCTTTGACCAGCTCAAGTCGGTCACCCGCGGCTATGCCTCATTGGACTACCAGTTCAAGGAGTACCGCGCCGATAAGCTGGTCAAGCTGGAAATTCATGTGAACTACGAACCGGTAGATGCATTCACCACCATCGTGCACAAAGACTCCGCTTTCCATAAGGGCCAGGCGGTGATCACCAAGTTGAAGGATTTGATCCCGCGCCAAATGTTCGTGGTGCCCATCCAGGCCGTCTCGCAGGGCCGCGTGATCTCACGCGCCAACGTGCAGGCCATGCGTAAAGACGTGCTGGCTAAGTGTTATGGCGGCGATATTACGCGCAAGCGTAAGCTACTGGAAAAGCAAAAGAAGGGTAAGAAGCGCATGAAGATGGTGGGCAGCGTGGAGATTCCGCAAGAAGCCTTCCTGGCGGTGTTGCGCTTGAGCGATGACAAAAACTGAGCGGGCAGGTTCTTCTGTATTGTTGCGGCTGTTGCCGGGGCTGCTGGTAACGGCCGCGGCCGTGGCTGGCCTGTTCTATTTCATTGATATTGATCAACTGGGGCCGGCCATCCGCATTGCTGATTTCACCTGGTTCCCGCTGGTGATCGGGATCTTTCTGGGCACGCTCACAACGCGTACCATGGCGTGGCGCACTATTCTGCAGGAGCGGGCCTCGTTCAAGGATTGCTTTCTGGTGCTCAACCAGGCGTATTTGCTCAACAATGTGCTGCCGTTCCGGCTGGGGGAACTGGGGCGGGCGTTGCTGATCAGCAACCGCGCCAAGATGGGCTTCTGGGAAGCGCTATCCACCGTGGTGGTGGAGCGCGTTTTTGACCTGGGGCTGGCGGCGGCCATGTTGCTGTTCACGCTGCCGCTGGTGGTTGGGGCTGATTGGGCTCGTACGGCGGCCTATGTGTCGCTGGGGCTGGTGGTGGTTGGCTTCGCCGTGTTGTTCTGGATGGCGAGCAATCCCAAACTGGTGCCAGCGCTGATCGAGCGTTTGACGGGCCGCTGGCCTAAATTGCGTGAATGGCTGGTGGATAAAGCGGGTTCATTCACGCAGGGGTTGTCTGCCCTGCGAGACGGAAAACGCTTCCTGCGCGTGCTTTTCTGGATGGTAATGACCTGGCTTACCAATGTAGGCTGGTACTTTGTGCTGATGCGCGCCTTCTTCCCCATGGCGCAGTGGTTGTGGGGCTTTTTCAGCGTTGCGGTCTCCTCATTGGGTGTGGCGTTGCCCTCGTCGCCTGGATATATTGGCGTCTTTGAGGGCGTGCTGGTAGGCGCGCTCAGCTTCTTCAATGCAGACCCGGCGATAGCGCTGGCCTTCGCTGTGGTGGGACATGTGACCTACTTTGCAGTCACCGGGATCATTGGCATCATTGGTTTCTGGCAGCAAGGTGAATCCCTGGGTGGTATTTACCGTAAACTGCTTAACCGGCAGGCGTAACCTATGGCAAAGAAAACCTACTTACTGACTGGCGGCGCGGGCTTTATAGGCTCCAATTACGCCAATGTGTTGTTGAAGCGCGGCGAACGCGTCATCATTTTCGACAATCTGTCGCGCAAGGGCGCCGAGCGCAACCTGGCCTGGTTGCGTGAGAGCCATGGCGCTGAGTCGTTCGAGCTAGTGGTGGGCGATGTGCGCACGGCTGGCGCACTACGCGAGCCGGTGGCGCGCGCCGATGTGATCGCACACCTGGCGGGGCAAGTAGCGGTGACCTCTTCCGTGACTGATCCGCGCACTGACTTTGAGATCAATGCGTTGGGCACTTTCAATTTGCTGGAAGCGGCTCGCTTTGCCGGCCACAAGCCCTTTATTATCTATTCCTCGACCAATAAGGTGTACGGCGAGATGCTGGAGCACAAGTTGCATTCGAGCAAGACGCGCTACCGCTATGCCAAGCTGCCGCACGGCCTGCCCGAGACGCAGCAACTCGACTTTCATTCCCCATATGGTTGCTCCAAGGGCGCGGCCGAGCAGTATGTGCGGGATTATGCGCGCATCTACGGCATCCCCTCGGTGGTGTTCCGCCAGAGCTGCATCTACGGCCCGCGCCAGTTCGGCGTGGAGGACCAGGGCTGGCTGGCCTGGTTCGTGATCGCGGCCGTGCTGGGCAAGCCCATCAGCATTTACGGCGACGGCAAACAGGTGCGCGATATGCTGCACGTGCATGACCTGATCGCCGCGTATGACGCCGCGGTGGCCCGGCAGAAGAAAGTGGCGGGAGAGGCCTACAACATTGGCGGTGGGCCAGATTTCACGCTGTCTATATGGAAGGAATGTGGCCCGATGCTGGAGAAGTTGCTGGGCCGCAAGATCCCGGTGAGCTATGGGCCGATCCGGCCGGGTGACCAGAAGGTATATATCAGCGACATCCGCAAGGTGCAGAAGGCGCTGGCGTGGAAGCCGAAGATCGGGGTGGAACAGGGCACGGCCGAGCTGGTGGCCTGGGTACAAGCTCACCGCGAGCTGTTTGATTAGAAATCACCCACAGATAAACGCAGATAAAATCTAAACTCGTTTTTTGCGGCTAACTTTGAGCCTCAAGCAATCCTAGCCAGTTCCCAGCAACCTGTTCTGCGATAAACTCAGCCCGTGCGAATTCTTACCGTCTTGACCTATTACCGCCCGCACACCAGCGGGCTGACCATCTATGCTGAGCGCTTGGCCAAAGCTCTGGTGCAGCGCGGGCATGAAGTCACCGTGCTCACCTCACAGTTCGAGAAGGACTTACCGCTGGAGGAAGTGCAGGATGGCGTACGCATCCGCCGCGTGCCGGTGGCGCTGCGCATCAGCAAGGGCGTGATCATGCCCAGCATTGGTAAGCTGGCCTGGGATGAGACCCGCAAGCATGATGCGCTGCTGCTGCACCTGCCGCAGTTCGATGCTGCGGGATTGGCCATCCGCGGCTGGCTGCTGAAGAAGCCCACGGTGATCATTTACCACTCAGACCTGATCCTGTCGGCCGGGCTGTTCAACCGTTTCGTCAACTTTGTCATCAACTTCATGAATGACATGGCGGCCCGCTTCACGCATCGCATCTCTTCATATACAGAGGACTTTGCCAGCCACTCGCCGTACCTGCGGCGTTTTGCCCACAAAGTGCGCGTTATTTCTCCGGCGGTCGAGCTGCCGCCGGCGGATGCCGGGGCGGCGGCCACGTTTGCCGCCGAGCATAATCCCGCGGGCAAGCGGCCAGTGATCGCCATGGCGACCCGCTTCGCGGCCGAGAAGGGCGTGGAAGTCTTGCTGCAGGCGCTGCCGGCGGTGCTGGAGAAGTTTCCGGATGCGCTGGTGTGGTTCGCCGGCCAGTACAAGGATGTGCTGGGGGAGGAAGAATATGCCCAGCGCCTGTTCCCGCTCATCGCCGAATACGAACGCAAAGGCCAATGGAAGTTTTTGGGCACGCTGGCCATGCAGGATATGCCCTCGTTCTATAAGGGATTGGACTTACTGGTAGTGCCCAGCACCAACTCGACGGAGACGTTTGGCTTCGTGCAGATCGAAGCCATGATGAGTGGCAAGCCCGTGGTGGCCTCGGCGCTGCCGGGGGTGCGCCAGCCGGTGCGCATGAGCGGCATGGGTCTGGTGTCGCCAATTGGCGATGCGCATGCGCTGGCGGCCAACATAATCGAAGTGCTCTCGCACCCCGAAAAGTATCGCGGCGATGCGAATGCGCTGCGGGCTGAGTTCAGCCCGCAAACCTGTGCGGCGCGCCACGAGGCACTGTTCGAAGAGATTGCGCGTGAGGTGGGCAAATGAGCCTGCCGCCGCAATCGGCGCCTTCGCCGCGCCAAGGTGAGAACCCGCACTGGTGGATGCAATTGCAGGCGCTGCCGTACTTCCGAGCCCTGCTGCGCGCGGTCGAGGCCGATTTCTACAAGGATTTTGAGCTCACCGCGCCGGTGTTTGACCTTGGCTGCGGTGACGGGCACTTTGCCAGCCAGGTGTTTACGCAGAAGCTGGATGTGGGGCTGGACCCGGCATTCGTCTCGTTGCAGGAGGCCAAGCGTTGGGACGCCTACCGCGGGCTGGTGCAGGGGCTGGGCCACCGCGCCCCGCTGCCTGGCGGCCACTTTGCCAGCGCGCTGAGTAACTCTGTCTTGGAGCATATCCCTAATTTGCATGCAGTGCTGAACGAGACTGGCCGCCTGGTGCGCAAGGGCGGCTTGTTCCTGTTCTGCGTGCCTAACCATCGCTGGCCCCACAACCTGGCCATCGCCAGCGGGCTGCGCAAGCTGGGGTTGAAGGGATTGGCGGATGGGTATGTGCGCCTGTTCACGCGCGTCTCGCGGCATGTCAACATGCTCTCCCCCGAAGAATGGGCGGCGCGGTTGGACGAGGCCGGCTTTGATGTAGAAGCGTGGTGGCATTATTTTCCGCCCGCCGCGTTGCATGCGCTGGAGTGGGGCCACTATTTTGGCCTGCCGAGCTTTGTAGCCCGCAAGCTGTTTGGCCGCTGGGTGCTGGCGCCGTCGGGCGCTAACCTGGCCCTGACCAAGCGCATCTTTGCCGCGCACGCCAACCGCGGCGCCGACCCTGAGGGTACGTATACCTGGTATGTAGCGCGGCGCCGGTAGGCGCGTATTGGTCGTGTGGCTGTGTAGCTGTCAAAGTGACTGCGCGGTACACAGGCCTACGATAAAATCAACCCGGTCATTAACCTGGCCGACTCTATGCAAGAACCCAGCGTTCTCGATTATTTGAAAGCCTTATTCAGCGGGCGAGGGGTGCCTTCGGTGCCGCCGCTGCCCAGCGGCGGCCGGCGCAGCCGTGTGGCAGCCGCTCGCAAGCAACCTGCCCGCCGCTCGCGGGCCAAGGCCGCTGCGCCAGCCTTCACGCTGGCGCAGGTGCCCTGGCGCAGCGTGGGGGCCTTTGTGCTGTTCTTTGTAGGGCAGGTGCTGCTGGCTCCACCGGGTGGTGCGGCCGCCCTGGCGGCCAGCGTGTTGCTGCTGGCGGCCGGCTTGGCCGCATGGGGGGCAGTGGAAGGCGAATGGAGTCTGCCGCAGCTGGCGCCGGCCGAAGAACACAAGGGCGTAGCCGTGTTCCGGCGCACACCGCTGCTGGCGGCTGGCGTGCTGTTCGTGCTGGCGTTCCTGCTTAGCGGCGGAAATCGCTTTAATCTGCTCAATGTGGTCTGCTGGCTGGGCGCCGTGGGCAGCCTGCTATACGCCTTCTGGCAGCCTGCCGCCAAAGCGGCCAAGTGGCCCAGCCTGCGCAGCCGCGCGGCGGCATGGCTGGCCCAGCCGGAATTCAAGCTCAGTCTCTCGCGCTGGAGCCTGCTGGTGCTGCTGGCTTTCGGGCTGATCGCGTTCTTACGCTTTCACCAGCTGACGGCCACTCCGCCCGAGATGGTGAGCGACCACGCCGAAATGCTGATGGATGTGATCGACATCCAGAATGGCAAGACATCCATCTTCTTTGAGCGCAACACTGGCCGCGAGCCGCTGCCGTTCTACCTGGCGGCCTGGGTTGCGGATGTGTTCGGCACCGGCGCCAGTTTCCTGACCCTTAAGCTGGCCAGCGCGCTGTTGGCCTTCGCATCACTGGCTTACATGTACCTGTTGGGCAAGGAGCTTGGCGGGCGCTGGGTGGGCTTGTTCACCCTGCTGCTTACCGGGCTGGCCTACTGGCCGAATGTGCTCTCACGCCTGGGCCTGAACTTTGGCCTGTACGCCGCGCTCGCCGCCCCCATGCTGTATCACTTGCTGCGCGGCCTGCGCCGTAGCAGCTTGAACGACTTCTTGCTGGCGGGCCTGTTCATGGGCATAGGCCTAAATGGCTACACCGCCTTTCGCATCATGCCGCTGGTGGCCGCGGCCGGTTTGGGCCTGTTCCTGCTGCACCGCAGCAGCCCGCGGGCGCGCAGCCAGGCGCTGCTGGGCGCGGTGCTGCTGGCGGTGGTCGCCATTGTGGCGGTGACGCCTTTGCTGCGCTTCGCCATCGACAATCCCGCTCTGGTCAACCAGCGCGTGCTGACCCGCCTTGGTGAAGCCGAGCGCGAGTACCCCGGCCCGGCCGCCAGCATTTTTGCGGGCAATCTGGTCAAGGGGCTGGGCCTGTTCAACTATTCGGGCGGCAATTTGTGGGTGGTGGGCAACGTGCGCGCTCCCGCGTTCGACCCGCTGAGCGGCGCGCTGCTGCTACTGGGCGTATGCCTGGCGGTGATGCGCTACGCGCGCCACCGCCACTGGCAGGATCTGTTCCTGCTAATCAGTATTCCGTTGTTGATGCTGCCTTCCACGCTCTCGCTGGCCTTTCCGGAGGAGAACCCGGCCATGAACCGCGCCAGCGCGGCGTGGATCCCCGCCTTCTTGCTGTGCGCGCTGGCGCTCGACGCGCTGCTGCACGGCATCCGTGCCCGCTTCAATGGTGCGTTCGGCTTGCGCCTAGCCCAACTGCTCGGCGTGAGTGCGCTGGGGCTGGTGGCCTTGCTGAACTACGGCCTGTTCTTCGGCGAATACACGCGCAACTACACAGCCAACTCGTGGAACAGCCGCGAGATGGGCCAGGTGATTGCTGACTATGCCAACAGCTTCGGTTCGTTGGATAGTGCCTGGGTAGTGGCCTACCCGCACTGGGTGGATACCCGCCTGGTGGCGATGGAGGCGGGCAAGCCCGGCCATGACTATGCGGTGTGGCCGGAGCAATTGGCCAACACCGCCAGCGTGACTGCTCCGCGCCTGTACCTGCTCAAGCCGGAGGATACACTTGCGGCAAGCACCCTACAGCAGCTCTTCCCGCAGGGTGTGTTGACCACGTTCACGAGCCAGACCCCGACGCGCGATTTTCTGCTGTACCTGGTTGCTGCGGATAACTAGCCATGCCTCAAAAACGCACTCTTGGATCCAAATGGTTGTATGAGCTTGCCCTGGCGCTGGTGTTGATCGGCGCGGCCTGGCTGCGCTTCACCGGCATCGAATGGGGCGAGGGGCAGCAGCTGCATCCGGACGAGCGCTTCTTGATCCAGGTCGTCTCCTCAATGCGGCCGGTGAGCAGCCTGGCTGAGTATTTCGATACGGCCAACTCGCCGCTCAACCCCAACAATGTCGGCTACAGCTTCTTTGTATACGGCAATCTTCCCGTCACCATCGTGCGCTATGCCGTGGAATGGTTCAACATGCCGGGTCAGGTGCAGCTGGTGGGCCGTGCGCTCTCAGCGGTGGCAGACCTGGGAGTCTTGTATCTCGTCTATCTGATCGCGACGCGTTTGTTTGAACGCCGCGTGGGCTTGCTGGCTGCTATTTTCTACGCCGTTTCAGTGATGCCGATTCAGCAATCGCACTTCTGGACGGTGGACAACTTCGTCAACTTCTTCGCGCTGCTCACGGTGTATTTCGCCGTGCGCGTGGCGACGCCTTCGCAGCGCACAGGCCGCTTTGATATTTGGGATTTCGTGTGGTTCGGCGTAGCGTTGGGCAGTGCGATGGCCTCCAAGGCCAGCGTGGGCTTGGTGTGCCTGACGCTACCGCTGGCGGTGCTGATCCGCGTCAGCAACCAGCCCGCCGAGCAGCGCGAGAGCGAGCTGGGCCGCGGCGTGCTGTACACGATGCTGGCCGCCGGCGTCAGCGTGCTGGCCTTCCGCGTTTTCCAGCCCTACGCCTTCCTCGGTTTCGGGCTCAACCCGGCCTGGGTCGAGACCATGCGCCAGCTGGCCGCCCAGGTCAGCGGCGATGCCGACTGGCCGCCCTCGATGCAGTGGGCCCGCCGCCCGGTGTGGTTCGGTCTGCAAAATATCGTCCAGTGGGGGCTGGGGATTCCCTTGGCGATCACAACCTGGGCCGGCTTTGTGTGGGCGGGCTGGCGCGCCTTCAAGGGCGAATGGCTGAAGCCGTATTTCGTTTTGTGGAGCTGGGGTTTTGTGTACTTTGTGTGGCAGTCAGCCGCCTTCAACCCCACCATGCGTTATTTCCTGCCGCTGTATCCCGTGCTGGCGATCCTTGGCGCATGGGGCGTATTTGAGCTGTGGCGGATGAGCCAGGCACCCGGGCGCGGCAAACTGCGTCCTGCCGGCTGGCTGCGACCAGCCGCCATCGCCCTGGCGGCGCTGGGCGTGATGGGTGGCCTGCTATGGTCTGTGGCCTTCGTGCAGATCTATCGCCAGCCGCACGCTCGCGTACAGGCCACGCGCTGGATTTATGAGAACATCCCCGGCCCGCTGACCCTCAATCTGCAAGGCGAAGAGGGCATGCAGAAGCAGCAACTCTCGCTGCCCTACAACGCCCGCGTGCGCCCGGTGGCCCCGTTGCTCACCAGCTTCTCGGCCCGCGTGGATGGGCTGCTGACCCAGATCGATATCAAGTCTGTGCAGGCGACTACGGCGCTCATGTTGCGCACGGGTGAGGTGAACGAGACCCTCAACGCTGACTATGGTCAGGTGATCGATTACGAAAACCTGCCAGTCGGCGAAACCACGCCGGTGGCCCTGCTGGTAGGCGCCACGGCGTTCGCTGACCCGCTGGCGATATACCAGCTCAACTTGCAATTGCCCGCTGGCGAGGGTCGCCTGGTGGTGGAGCGCGTGGTGTTGAGCTCTTCGCAGAGCGCCGAGTTGCCTGAGCAGGACATTTTGAGCGAGCCACTCAGCATCAACATGGGCGCGGCGCTCGAACTGCAGTTTGCGCTCTCCCCAGGTAGCTTCCCTGACCAGGTGGTGCTGTACCTGCGTCCGCAGGAGCAGGTGCGGCTGGCGCCGGTGCCGCTGCGTTTGCAAATTGGCCTGACGCCCGAGTTTGCGCCGGCTTTGCTGGATATAGAGTTGGCGGTCGAACCGGGTTCGCAACCGGGGCTGGCGGCCAGCTATCAGCTGCCGCAGCCGTTTGAGCTGAGCCAGGGCATTATCTATTACCTGCAGCTCAGCGCGTTGTCTGACACCCAGGCCACCCTGCAGGGCAGCCCGCTGGCCAACGAGACCAGTTGGGACGACGGCCTGCCGCTGCGCATGGATGGCTACGACGGCTTTGGCGGCATCTACCAAGGCGGCCTGAACTTTGAAATGTACTGGGATGAGAACGCTGAGAAAGTGCAGCGTTTTCAGACCACACTCGACCAATCCGAATATGTATTCATCTCGTCCAATCGCCAATGGGGCAGCCTGCCCCGTATCCCTGAACGTTTCCCGCTGGTGATTGCTTACTACCGCGCTCTGCTGGGCTGTCCAGCCGAGCGCACCATCGAGTGGTGCTATGCCGAAGCGCAGCCCGGCATGTTTGCGGGCCAGCTGGGCTTTGAGCTCGTACAAGTGTTTGAGAACGCGCCGCAGCTTGGCCCGTGGAAGATCAATGACCAGTGGGCCGAAGAAGCTTTCACGGTCTATGACCACACCAAGGTGCTGATCTTCCAAAAGACCGCGGACTATGACCCCGCCGTGGTGGCCGCCATCCTGGCCGCCGCGCCGGTTGACCAGGCCATTCGCCTGACGCCTAAAGAAGCCTCGGGCGGCGTGCCGCCCACACTGATGCTTCCAGCCGACCGGTTGGAGCAGCAGCAGGCCGGCGGCACCTGGTCTGAGTTGTTCAACCGAGAGTCATGGGTGAATGTCTCGCCCTGGGTCAGCTTGGTGGTCTGGTACATCGCGCTGGGCGTGCTGGGCGTGCTGGCCTATCCCCTGGTACGCTGGGCGCTGCCCGGTTTGCGCGATGGCGGTTATCCCTTCGCACGGCTGGCCGGTTTGTTGCTGCTGGCTTATTTTGGATGGATGGGTGGCTCGTTGGGGCTGGCCTTCAGCCGCGGTTGGCTGGCCGTGTTCGCGCTTCTGATCGGTTTACTGGGTTTACTGGCAGCCCGCCCGCAGTGGGCCAGCATCAAGGCCGAGTGGAAAAGCCAGCGCTCCATGTTCATCCGCACCGAGCTGGTGTTCCTCGGCTTCTTCCTGCTCATGCTATTGATCCGCTTGGGCAACCCGGACCTATGGCACCCGGCCAAAGGCGGCGAAAAGCCGATGGACTTTGCCTATTTCAATGCCGTGCTCAAGAGCACCAGCTTCCCCGCCTACGACCCATGGTTTGCGGGCGGCTACATCAATTACTACTATTATGGCTTTGTGCTGGTAGGCTCACTGGTGAAGTTGCTTGGCATTGTGCCCTCGGTGGCCTATAACCTGATATTGCCCAGCCTGTTCGCCATGCTGGCGCTGGGCGCCTACAGCGTGGCCTGGAACGTGTGGACGGCCTGGCAGGAACGCCAGCCTCGGCTGCGCGGGCCGCGCCCGCAGGCGGTCGGCTTGGCGGCTGCGGTGGGCACGGTCTTGCTGGGCAACCTGGGCAATCTGCACATGATCCTTGAAGGCTATGTACGCCTGGGCGGTGATGGCGCAGTGGAAGGCGTAGCCTTCTTCACCCGCGCCTGGTGGATGCTGCGCGGCTTTGTGCTTTCCATCTCTGGCGCGCCGCTGCCGTATGGGTTGGGCGAGTGGTATTGGAACCCGACGCGCATCTTCCCCGCGCCGGGCGAGTCTGCGCCAATTACCGAATTTCCGTTGTTTACATTCACGTATGCAGACTTGCACGCGCACATGATCGCGCTGCCGGTCACATTGCTGGCATTGGCTTGGGCGCTCTCGGCTGTCTTGAGCAGCGCGTGGGGCGCGGCGCGTGCGCAGCGCGGGGCCAGCGGCTGGCTGCAGCTGGCCTGGGTCTTCGCCTTCGGCGGCATTGTCATCGGCAGCCTGCGCCCCATCAACACCTGGGACTTGCCAGTGTATGCGCTGCTGGCCGCCATCGCCGCTGGCTACGCCATCTGGCGCTATGTGCCGCGGCGCAAGGCTGACAAGCTGCCGCGCCTGGCGAAGATACTGGCAGGCCCGGCTGCCCTGGCGGTGTTGTGCTACCTGGCCTATTTGCCGTTCAGCTGGTGGTATCGCACAGGCTACAGCTCACTGCGCATTTGGGACGGTATCCATGTGGAATTCGGGCCGTACTTCACCCACTGGGGCATCTTCCTTTTCTTTATTGTTGCCTGGCTGGTGTGGGAGACGCGCCAATGGCTGGCCAGTACGCCGCTGTCCTCCGTGCGCAAGTTGGAGCCGTACGTATGGCTGATGGCGTTGGGTTTGGTTGCCGTGCTGATGGTGATGTTCGGCCTGCATGTGATGGGCGTGGTGGTCGGCTGGCTGCTGGTGCCGTTGTTGATCTGGGTTGGCCTGCTGTTCCTGCGCCCGGACCAGGATGAGATCAAGCGCCTGGCGCTGTTCATGGTGGGCACCGCGGTTTTCCTGACCCTGTTCGTGGAAGTCATGGTGCTACAAGGCGATGTATCGCGCATGAACACGGTCTTCAAGTTCTACATGCAGGCGTGGACCCTGCTGGCGCTCAGTGCTGCCCTGGCTGCGGCGTGGTGCTGGCAGGCCATGCACGAGTGGACGCCCGGTTGGCGCGGTTTTTGGCAAGGCGCCGGTGTAGCTTTGCTGGCTTGCGGTGCGCTGTTCCTGCTGCTGGGCGTGACCGCCAAGATCAATGACCGCATGACGGCCGGCTCGCCGCGCAGTTTGGATGGCATGGAGTACATGCAGTATTCGGTGTACTACGAGAATGACCATGTGCTGGATCTGCGCGAGGATTACGAGACCATCCGCTGGATGCAAGAAAACATCATCGGTTCGCCGGTGATCATGGAAGGCTATGTCAGCGAGTACCGCTGGGGGGCGCGCTATGCCATCAACACTGGCCTGCCCGCTGTGCTGGGCTGGAACCATCACCAGCGCCAGCAGCGCGAATTCGTGCCTGGCAACGATGTGTGGGGTCGCATGGGCGAAGTCAATCTGTTCTATGAGACCACCGATATTGGCGAGGCGCAGGCCTTGCTGGAAAAATATGGGGTGGGTTATATCATCGTCGGCCAGATGGAGCGCGCCGTGTACAGCTCGGCCGGGCTGGCCAAGTTTGAAGCGCAAGACGGCCGCCTGTGGCGCGAGGTCTTCCGCGTTGGGGATACGGTTGTATACGAAGTGATGCAATAGCCATGAGTGAGGTTTTCTACATCATCGCCTGGTACGCGCTGCTGACGGCTCTCAGTTGGCTGGCGCTGCCCATCGCCTACCGCCTGCTGCCGGCCTTGCCGGAACGCGGCTATGCCATGCTGCGCCCGCTGGCGCTGCTGCTGTGGGGCTTCATCTTCTGGCTGTTGAGCAGTTTTGGTCTGCTGGCCAACAGCGCTGCCGGTTTGCTGACCGCGTTGTTGCTATTGGCCGGCCTGGCCATCTGGGCCTGGCGCAGCCAGCCCGCCGGCGCCCTGGGCGCGTGGCTGCGAGCGCAGCGCGGCCAGATCCTCGCCACCGAGCTGGTGTATCTACTAGCGTTCATCTTCATGCTGTGGATGCGTGCCAGTTACCCGCGTGTGGAGGGGACTGAAAAGCCAATGGAGCTGGCGTTCATCAACGCCATTCTCCAATCCCCCAGCATGCCGCCGCAAGACCCGTGGCTGTCAGGCTATTCGATCTCATACTATTACTTTGGCTTCCTGATGGTGGCCTTGAAGGCCAAGCTGCTCAGTATTCCCGGGGCGATCGCGTTCAATCTGGGCTTGGCAAATGTGTTTGCCATGGGAGCGGCCGCGGCGTATGGCCTGACCTACAACCTGCTGGCCGTCTACAAGCCGACCCTGATGCGCACGGCGCGCTGGCTGGCGGGTCTGGCCCCTCTGTTGATGCTGGTGATGGGCAACGTTGAGGGTTTGCTGGAGATCGTGCACGCCCGCCATCTCTTTTGGGAAACCAATGCGGCCGGCGAAACCCAGTCTGCTTTTTGGGTCTGGCTGGATGTCAAGGAACTGGTCAACCCGCCCATTGAGGAGCCGCGCTGGGTGCCGCGCTACTTTGATACCGGTTCATGGTGGTGGTGGCGTGCCTCGCGCGTCATCAATGACCGCACTTTCGATGGCGGCGAGCAGGAGCTGATTGATGAGTTCCCGGCTTTCTCGTTCGTGCTGGGTGATCTGCACCCGCACGTACTTTCGATCCCGTTTGTATTGCTGGCCACCGGCGTTGCGCTGAATACCTATCTGGGCGGCAGTGAGCGCAAGAAACCTCGCATGGGCTTGTACATCAGGGAGGAGTCTCTCGCGCTGGCTGCACTCGTGATCGGTGCCCTGGCGTTCTTGAACATCTGGGATCTGCCCATCTATGCCATCCTGTTTGCCGGCGCGTATGTGCTGCGCCGGGCAACGCAGGAAGGGTGGGGGCGCGAGCGTCTGAACGAATTCCTGAACCTGGTCGTGCTGGTGGGCGTCACTGGCATTCTGTTCTTCCTGCCCTTCTTTATTGGCTTTACATCGCAAGCTGGCGGCATTTTGCCCAATCTGCTTACGCCCACCCGCGGCACGCATTTGTGGATCATGTTCGCCACCCTGCTGACGCCGCTGTTGCTGTGGGCATTGTGGCAATGGAAGCAGCGCGGTTGGGCGGGTCTGCCCAGGGCATTGCTGTATAGCTTAGCCTTCGTTGCTGCCCTATGGCTCGGCTCGTTTCTTTTAATCCCTCTATTTTCTGTGTTTTCCGGGGCTTTTGCATTTATAGCTGGGATCTTTCTCGGTATTGAAAGTATGCTCTTACATTTGTCTGAGACCGTGTTTAGCTTTCTGCGCGGCCTTTTGTCTGGCTTCTTTATTAAGTTGTCGGAATTATTTGCACAGCTGGGTGTAGCTTCAATGGCTGGTGCACCTGATCTTGGTAGTTTGTTTGCCGAATCCCTGCGCCGCCGCTTTGCCGGGCCGGGCGGCTGGCTGACGCTGATCGTGCTGTTGGGCTTGCTGGGCGGGCTGCTTGCCGCCGGCAAAGCGGGCCGCAGCAAGCAGCCCGCTGAGACCGCCAGTCACTTTGCGGTGTTGATGGCGCTGGTGGCTGCCCTGCTGGTGACCGCGCCGGAGTTCATCTATTTGCGTGACCAGTTCGGCACGCGCATGAACACCGTCTTCAAGTTCTATTACCAGGCCTGGCTGCTGTGGAGCGTGGTGGCTGCCTTCGGTATTTCTGTGTTGATGCTGGAGTTGCGCCGCGGGGCGCGCCTGGCCGCGGCGACGCTGGTATTTGTCGTTCTTGGCGCTGGCTTTGTGTACCCAGCCTACGCCTTTGCGGATATAGCCAGCCGCCCGCAAGGCCAGCCGCTGACCCTGGACGGCAGCATCCATTTGCCGCCAGACGCTCGCGAGGCGATCGCCTGGCTGCAGACGGCCGAACCCGGCGTGCTGGCCGAGGCGGTCGGCGGCAGCTACAGCGCCTACGCCCGCTACGCCACCTTCACTGGTATGCAGAACGTGATGGGTTGGCCAGGTCACGAAGGCCAATGGCGCGGCGGGAATGTGGACTATGGCCGCATCGGCGCCATCGAGAGTCTATATTCCACAGGCGACTGGGTGACTGCCAGTGAGATATTGCAGCGCTACAGCATTAACTACGTCATTGTGGGTGACTTGGAGCGGGCTGCTTACTCTGTGAACGAAGCCAAGTTCCAAGCGCGCCTGCCGCTGGTGTTCCAGAATGGCACGGTCAGCATTTACGCTGTTCCGTAAAGCACAACCATAACAGCACGAATTGCGCCGACTATAATGAATAGGTTATGGCGCGCCACTCAGTATTCACTATTGAAATAGCAGCCTATATTGCCATCGCCCTTGTTGCGGCGCTATTGCGCTTCAACAATCTGGGCGGCTTGCCGCTCAACGAGCACGAGGCGGCTGCCGCCCTGCCAGCCTACACCTTGGCGCAAACCGGCCAGGCTGCGCTGGGTGCGCAACCGGCCTATCTTCTGCTCACCACCCTGGTCTTCTCCGTCATTCCCAGCAGCGAGTTTGCCGCTCGCCTGTGGCCGGCTTTGTTCGGCCTGGCGTTGGTGGTGCTGCCGTATTTCTGGCGCGAGGTACTTGGCCGCCGGGCGGCGTTGGTGTTGGCGCTGGGTCTGGCGCTCGACCCCGGGCTGGTAGCGGTCTCGCGCCTGGCCGGCGGGCAGATGCTGGCGCTGAGCGCATTTGCGCTGGCGCTGACCGCCTGGCGCGCCAAGCGCCATGTGCTCGCCGGTGCAATGACGGGGCTGGCGCTGCTCGGCGCGCCCAGTGTGTACATCGGTATCTTTGCGGCGATGCTGGTGTGGGCCTTCTTTGCCAGCCCGGCGCGCCTGGCTGCTGACACATGGCGCCCGGCGGCTTTGGCCACCGCAGCTGTCCTAGTTCTAGGCAGCACGCTGTTCTTGCGCGTGCCGGCCGGGCTGGGCAGCATCGCTGCCCCGCTGGCGGCCTTCTTCTCAGGTTGGGTGCAGCCTTCAGGCGTCAGTGCGCTCAAGCTGCTGTTCGCACTTGTTGGTTATGGCCTGCCCGCGCTCATCTTCGGCCTCTGGGGCACGGCGTTGGCCTGGCGTGACAAAGACGCAGTTGGCCGCCTGCTGAGCCTGTTTGCGGCGCTGGCCCTCGCCATCGCGCTGGTTTATCCGGGCCGCCAAGTCGCCGACCTGTTGTGGGTGCTGGTGCCCTTGTGGGCGCTGGCGGCGCAGGCGATTGCGCGCTATCTTTTCGTTCCGCAGGAGGAGCAGACCGCGGCCTGGGGCCAAGCGGTGTTGCTCTCGGTCTTGCTGTGCTTTTTGATATTGTCGCTGGTGCGTATTCCCAGCAATGAAGCCATCCCGGAGTTGGCCCGCTCCTATATGTATGTAGCTGCAGGGGTGGTGGCGCTGGGCGTGGTGGCCAGCCTGCTGATCGGCCTCGGCTGGTCAGCCCAGGCCGCTATCCATGGCCTGGTGTGGGCGCTGGGTTTGTTCTTCGCCTTGTTCGCCCTGGCGGGCGCCACCCGCTTCGCCAATCCGGCCGCGGCCCGCGGCGCCGACCTATGGGCGCCAGGCCCCGCCGCCGGCCAGTTTGACTTGCTGCAAGATAGCCTGACCGATCTTTCAAACTACGCCAGCGGCCAGCCCGGCACGCTGAGCGTGGACCTGCGCGTAGATAGTGCTGCACTGGCCTGGCTGGTGCGAGAGTTGCCCGCCGCGTCGGCGGCTGGCAGCGCACCGCTGATCATTACACGCGCCAACGATGCCGAGCCAGCCGAGGCCAGCGCCTACCGCGGCCAGAGCTTCCTGTTGGGCAGCACGCCGGGCTGGCAGCATGCCCCGGCCAGCCCGGTCAGTTGGCTGCTGTACCGCATTGCCCCTCAAACACACGAGCACATCATTCTATGGGCGGCCAGCGACCTGTTTCCACAGGACCTGGCAACCAATTCCAGTGGAGACTCACGCTAAATGTCCAAACAACTCACCATTGCGATCGACGGCCCGGTAGCCTCCGGCAAATCCACGCTGGCCAAGAGCCTGGCGGATGCGCTGGAGTATTTGTATTTCGATACCGGGGCCATGTACCGCGCCGTTACCCTGGCGGCGCTGCAGCGCAAGGTGAGCATGGATGACCAGGCCGCTGTGGAAGCACTGGCGCGTGAAGTGCATATTGACTTGCGGCCCGCCAGCGTAACCGATGGCCGCCTGTACGATGTATTGTTGGACGAAGTGGACTGCACCTGGGATCTGCGCACGCCGGATGTGGAAGCGCACGTATCCCAGGTTTCAGCGTATCCCGGAGTGCGCACCGCCCTCACCGAACAGCAGCGCCGCATTGGGCTACGCGGTGGGGTGGTGATGGCCGGGCGCGATATTGGCACCGTGGTGCTGCCCGAGGCCGATCCCAAGATCTTCCTCACCGCCTCGCAAGAGGAGCGTGCCCAGCGTCGTTTTGAAGAATTGCAGGCGCGCGGCGACAGCACGAGCTATGCCGAAGTGCTAGAGTCTCTCAAGCAGCGCGATGCCTACGACACCAGCCGTGAGATCGCACCCCTGGTCGCCGCGGCCGACGCCATCACCCTGGTGTCTGACGGTATGCAGGCCGAGCAGGTGTTGGACAAGGTGCTCGAGCTTGTGCGTGAGCGCCAGGCGCAGCTGGCAACTGGGACGTGACCTACACTTTTCTGCAGTCGTTTCCTTTTCTTAGCATTCTTGCGCCCACAGACCTGCTGGGCTGGCTGGCCTGGCTGATCCTGCTTGGCGCCAGCGTTGCGCTGGCCTTGCGCCTGGGCGGTCGCGGCGTACTGTGGACGCGCAAGCAGCAGCTGCGTTTGCTGGCTTTGGTGCTGGCCGTTCCTCTCTCGATTTTGCTGTTCACCTTACGCATGCCGGCCGATGGCGCGCTGCCCATACCCTCGCTGGGCGTGCCGGCCATCGGCGCCCTCATCGCCCCGCTGCTGGCGATCCCCTGGATGCTGGCGCTGGTCTGGTACGGCGCGCCGGCGGCCACTGCGCTGGCCGCCTTCGGCGGCCTGCTGCTGGCCGCCTGGGATACGCGCAGCCCCTTCACCCCGCTGGAGTTTGGGTTGCTGGCAGCTGCCTTCGCTTACCTGCGCAGCCAACGCTACGGTACCGCCCTGTTTGCCTGGCTGCGTCAGCCATTGGTGGCCGCAGCCGCCCTCTCATTGCTGTATCCCATTCTTTTTATAGGCTCAGCCTTGTTCTGGGTCTCGCCCAGTTGGCTGGTGAGCTTCGACTTTGCCCTCTCGCGTATGCCCGGCGCGGCCTTGGCAGCCGCCGCGCCGCTGCTGATCGGCGCGCTGGTGCTGCAGGTCGCGCTGGCCCGTCGTCCGCAGTTGGAGCGCACCAGTGAGCCCTCCCAGCCTGCGCCGAGCGAACGCAGCCTCGAGGCGCGCTTCCTGTTTGCGCTGGCGCCGCTGGCCGCGCTGGCCTTTGTGGTTATGGGCGCCCTCACTTGGTGGACAGTGGGGCGCGGGGCGCAGCAGCTCTTCGCTGACCGCATCGCTAACAATGTGCAGATCGCGGCCGACTCGGTGCCTTTTGTGCTCGAGACCGGTCAGAACCTGATATTGCAACTGGCGTCTGATACGCGCCTGGCGGATGCCGGGCCACAGCAAGCCGCGGGCTTGCTGCAGGCGCAATTAAATGGCGCGCCCTATTTTGAACAACTAAGCCTGCTGGACACTGGCGGCAATTCGGTGGCAGGCATCCCGGCCGCCGAGTACGCCCGCTTGCAACCCAGCCAGGCCGAGCTGAACGCAGTCGCCCTGGCGATCCAGGGCGTCTCGCTGCAAATTCTCAGCGCACCACCCGCGGCGGGCGCAGACCAGACCTCAGCCCAGTTGGTGTTCGTGGCGGCGGTGCGCAACAGCAATGGCCAGGTGCGCAATGTGCTCGTCGGGCGCACGGCCTGGCAGGTCAATCCCTTTGCCCGCCCGGTGGTGCAGAGCCTGCAGAGCATTAATACGCTCGGCGCCCAGGCGCTGTTGGTGGACGCACGGGGTCAGATTGCCGTGGCGCCGTTTGCGGCTGCCGTGCTGCAGCCGTATAGCGGCCAGACTGGCCCAGGGGCATTGTCATACGAAGACGCGGCCGCCGACGGCACGCGGCTGCTGGTGCAGTACCAGCCTGTGTCTGGCAGCAACTGGGCCGTGGTGGCGCGCTGGCCCGCAAGCCTTTCACAGCAATTGGCGCTTAGCGTGGCGCTGCCTATTCTGAGTGTGCTGCTGTTGTTGGCGCTGGTCGCCTACATCTTGCTGCGCAGGAGCCTGCAAAGCGTCAGCGCTTCATTGCATACATTGGCGGCTGAAACGCAGCGCATCGCCTCAGGGGATCTGCGCGCCCCGCTTTCCGTGACTGGCACAGACGAAGTCGGCCGCCTTGGCTCCGCGTTCGAGGTCATGCGCCGGGCGGTACTGGCGCGCACGGAGGTGACCCAGCGCCTGCTGGCGCTGAGCCATGGCTTGTCCTCCAGCCTGGAAGTGCGTAGCCACATCGAGCCCCTGCTCGAGGCGGCGCTGGCCAGCGGGGCCTCGCTGGCGCGGCTGGTCTTCCTGGGCGATAATGGCGGCAGCGGTTTGAGCTTTGGCAAAGGCGAAGGCTATGAGCGCTACGAGGCCCTGGATGCGCAAATGCTCGCCCTGACCCAGGGGCAGGAGCAGGTGCTGCTTGCCAACCCGGCCCGCGCCCGTTTGAAAGTTGACAAAGGTACGCCGTATCCCGGCTCGGTGGCTGCCTTTGCGTTGAAGGATGGCAGGAAACAGTTGGGCGCTTTGTGGCTGGCGTACGATCAGCCGCAGCGCTTTGAGCCCGGCAGCGGTGCGGTGCACTATTTGGAAACGCTGGCTGCCCAGGCATCCACCGCCGCGACGAATGCGCGCCAATATTTGCAGGCCCGCCTCGGCCAGCAACGCCTTGAGGCGGTGCTGCAGGCCGACCCGCAGCCCATGCTGATGCTGGATGCTGGGCAGAATGTAGTATTCGCCAACCCGGCCGCGGCGCGCATCTTGCGCCTGCGGCCTGATCATGCGCTGGGCCTGCCGGTAGAGCAGGTGATCACTGAGCGATCCCTCCTGGCCTTGCTGCGCGCCGCTGGCCCCAGGCCGCACAGCACAGAAGTGTTGATCGATAAGGCCGCCTACGAAGCCACGCTCAACCCGCTGTGGGCCGGGCCAGAGTTGTTGGGCTTTGTATGCACCCTGCAGGATGTGACCCAATCTAAAAAACTCGAGTCCGCTCGCTTGGAAGCACTGAGCACAGTAGGGCATGATCTGCAAGACCCGCTCAAAATGGTCAGCGGCTATCTTTCCATGCTGAGCGTGCTCGGCCCGCTGAACGACCAGCAGAAGGGCTATGTGCAAAAGATCGACGCCAGCATTGAGCAGATTGCCCGCCTCTCGGCCAGCCTGCTGGCGGCTGACCGCATGCAGGAGGCCGAAGGCCTGCGCCCGGAGAACCTGGCGCTGAGCGAGGTGCTGCAGGCCGCGCTGGCCGAGGCCGCGCCCCAGGCGCGCCAGAAGCAGATCGAGCTGGTTTTGCAGCCAGCCGAGGGCGCCGAGCGCCTGCTGCGCGCCGACCGCACGCTGCTGCAACGCGCCGTGTTTTACCTGCTGGACAATGCCATTCGCTTCAGCCCGCGCGGGCGGTCAGTGCGGGTGGGCGCTAGCTATGCCGATGGCGCAGTGGTGCTGCGGGTCAAGGACAGCGGGGCCGGCATTGCCCCGGTGGACTTGCCGCGCATTTTTGAGCGCCGCGAGGGGCAGGCGGCCACCACCGGCCTGCACATCGTGCGCTCCATCATCCAGCGTCACAAAGGCAAAGTGTGGGCCGAGAGTGATCTGGGGGTTGGCAGCAGTTTCTATTGCCAGTTGCCTCTCAGCGAATCCTAGTGTGATTAGCTTGACTCTCTGTTTTTGGTTGGTATAATCCTTCACGAACACAAATCGAATAGTGCTGAGAGCAAGCAAGCGCTTGAGGAAATGCCTCTGAGCGCTTGCTTTGGTTTGTCTCAAAAATAGCACAATTGTTCGATAACAAGAAACTGCAGAGCGCACGCTGCGCGGCCTGACTGGATCAAAGGTCCGAGCTTTGGGGGAACGTAGGACGTCAGGCTGAGTGGTGCTTCGCTTTTCGCTGTATCTGAACCATTGGAGGCCGCACATATGGAAACAAAGGGTTTGCGTGCATTGCGCATTAGCTTGGCCTCACCAGAGACCATTCGAAGCTGGTCTTACGGTGAAGTGCTTAAGCCCGAAACAATTAACTATCGCCGCTTGCGCCCGGAGAAGGATGGCCTTTTTGACGAAGCCATCTTTGGCCCCACGCGTGACTGGCAGTGCTACTGCGGCAAGTACAAGAACATTCGCTACAAAGGCATTATTTGTGACAAGTGTGGCGTAGAGGTCACGCGTTCCTCCGTGCGCCGTGAGCGAATGGGGCACATCTCGCTGGCCGCACCGGTCGCCCATGTCTGGTACACCCGCCGCGTGCCCTCCTACCTGGGCCTGCTGCTTGATATTTCGCGCCGCAACCTCGACCGCGTGCTGTATTTTGCGCAGTACGTGGTGACCTATGTGGATGAGGATGCCCGCCAGAAGGCCCTGGCTCGTCTGGACGAAGAGATCAGCTCCGCTGAAAAAGAGCACGCCGCCCAGATCAACGCCCAGATCGCTGAAGCCAAGCAGCAGCGTGATGACAAGCTCGGCAAGCTGGAACAGCGCACCAAGGAAATTGAAACCCGCTACGACGAAGAACTGGCCGCCAAGATTGACCCGGTCATCAAAGAAGGCCAGCGCGTAGAGACCAAACTGCAGGAGCAGATGGGCTCGGCTGCCAAGGCCGCCATCACCTTCAGCGCGGTCAAGGGCAACCTGGTCAAGGCCGGCGAAGTGGTGGAGAACAAGCACATCGCCCGCGTCCAGGAAGTTGTCAAAGAGTTCCTGGAAGACAATGAAAAGAAGATCGGCGAGAAGAAGCACGCCGAGCTTGAGCGCATCGCAGTGGAGAAGGCCAGCCTCAAGGCTGAATCCGAGCTGACCATGAGCAACCTGCGTGACTCGCTGGATGAAAAAGTTTCCAGCAACGAGCACGAAGACCAGGTGCGCACCCGCGAAGAGCTTGAAGACCTGCGCCCTATGACCTTCATGGGCGAGAATCGCTACCGCGAGCTGCGCGCCCGCTACGGCCAGGTGTTCCGCGCCGATATGGGCGCCGAAGCCTTCTATGACATCCTCGAGCGTCTCGACCTGGACCGTTTGAGCGAAGAACTCTGGAAAGAACTGCGCACCTCGCGCAGCAAGCAGCGCCGCCGCAAGGCCACCAACCGCCTGCGCGTCGTCGAGGCCTTCCGGCGCTCGCACAACCGCCCCGAGTGGATGATCCTGACGGTTCTGCCGGTGATCCCGCCTGACCTGCGCCCCATGGTGCAGCTGGATGGCGGCCGCTTCGCCACCTCAGACCTGAATGACCTGTACCGCCGTGTGATCAACCGCAACAACCGCCTCAAGCGCCTGCTCGAACTGGGCGCTCCGGATGTGATTGTGCGCAATGAAAAGCGCATGTTGCAGGAAGCGGTGGACTCGCTGATCGATAACTCGCAGCGCGGCAAGGCCCTCTCGCGCCGTGGCCGCCGCGAACTGAAATCCCTGAGCGATCTGCTCAAGGGCAAGAAGGGCCGCTTCCGCCGCAACCTTCTGGGCAAGCGTGTGGACTACTCCGGCCGCTCCGTGATCGTGGTCGGCCCGCAGCTTAAGCTGTACCAGTGCGGCTTGCCCAAGAGCATGGCCCTGGAGCTGTACAAACCCTTCGTTATTTCCCATCTGGTGCGTGACAACTACGCCGCCAATGTGAAGGGCGCCAAGCGCATCATTGACCGCAACCGCCCCGAGGTTTACGAGGTGCTGGAAGAGGTCATCAAGGAGCGTCCGGTGCTCCTCAACCGCGCCCCGACCCTGCATCGCCTGGGTATCCAGGCCTTTGAGCCTATCCTCATCGAGGGCAGCGCTATCCAATTGCACCCGCTGGTGACTACCGCCTTCAACGCAGACTTTGACGGTGACCAGATGGCCGTGCACGTGCCGCTTTCGCAGAAAGCGGTATGGGAAGCCCGCGAACTGATGCTTTCCACGAAGAACTTGCTCAAGCCCGCCGACGGGGAGCCGATCATTGGCCCGTCCAAGGATATGGTGCTGGGTGTGTACTACCTCACCATGCCGCCTGTACCCCTCAAGGGTAAGCAGCAGCCACGAGTCTTCGGCGACATGGACGAAGTGGTGATGGTCTACCAGTTGGGCCAGCTGGAAGTGCACTCTCCCATCCGCCTGCGTGCCGAAACCTGGTACGACCAGCAGGGCAACCGTATGGCGCAAGCCGAAACGCGCTTCATGGACACCACCGTGGGTCGCGTGCTGCTCAACCTGGAACTCGAGCCCGAGATCCGTTTTGTCAATGATGTGATTGACAAGGGCACCATCAAGGACCTGCTGGCCGAGCTGCTGGAAGTGACCGGCGACGAGAAGCGCACCACTGATGTGGCTGACCGCGTCAAAGACATTGGCTTCAAGTACGCCACCCGCTCCGGCACCACCATCGCCATTTCGGATATCACCATTCCGGATGAAAAAGAAGGCATTGTGGCTGCCGCCATGGAGAAAGAACAGGCCGTAGAGGAAGACTTCCGCCGTGGCCTGCTGACCGAGCAGGAACAGAACGAGCGCGTCATCGAGATCTGGCAGGAGACCACCAACACGGTGGCGGCTGCCGTGCGCAAGAGCATGGACGAGAAGGGCAACCTGGCCACCATGGCCAACTCCGGAGCCACCAAGGGTGGCTTCAGCTCCATCTCGCAGCTGGCCGGTATGCGCGGCATGATGGCTGACCCCTCCGGGCGCATCATCCCGCTGCCCATCCGCTCCAACTTCCGCGAAGGCCTCACCACGCTGGAATACTTCATCTCCACCCACGGCTCCCGTAAGGGTCTGGCCGATACCGCCCTGCGCACTGCGGATGCGGGTTACCTGACCCGCCGCCTGGTGGACGTGGCCCAGGACGTCATCACTACCATTGAGGACTGTGGCACCGACGAAGGCATCTGGATGCGCTCGGCTGACGATGTAGCTGACCAGTCGCTGGGCAACCGTATTTTTGGCCGCAACGTAGCCCATAATGTTGTTGACCCGAACACTGGCGAAGTGCTGGTGGAGAAGGGCGGCCTGCTGGACCATGAGCAGGTGCGCAACGTTGTGGCTGCGGGTGTGCAAGACGTGTTTGTCTTCTCTCCGCTCACGTGTGAAGCTGAAATGGGTATCTGCATCAAATGCTACGGCATGGATATGGGCCGCGGCCGCACCGTTGCTACTGGCGCTGCTGTTGGCATCGTGGCCGCCCAGTCCATCGGTGAGCCGGGGACGCAGCTGACGCTGCGCACCTTCCACACCGGTGGTGTGGCCGCCGAATCCGACATCACCACCGGTCTCCCCCGTGTGGAAGAGCTCTTCGAAGCCCGCCGCCAGCCCAAGGGTGAAGCGGTTGTAGCCGAGCTGGGTGGCACGGTGGAAGTGGCCCAGTCCGAGCGCTTCAGTGACCTGCGTGTCATCCGCATTCTGCACTCTGCCATGGTGCACGATGAGTACGACCTGCCCAAGGGCTACCGCATCGCCGTCGAAGATGGCGACAAGGTGGAAGCCGGGCATGTCCTCGCCTCGTTGAAGGAAGAGGAACTGAAAGCCGAGAACGCCGGCAAAGTGCGCGTGGAGGACCGCAAAGTCTTCGTCTCCTATGAGTTGAAAGACTCCGTGGAGTACGAGGTACCCAACACCACACGCATGCTGATCCAGAACGGCGCCAAGGTGGAGGCAGGCCAGGCCCTCACTGAGGGTTCGCTGAACCCGCACTCCATCCTGCGCATTCAGGGCCGTGAAGCCTGCTACATGTATCTCCTCACCGAAGTGCAGCAGGTGTATCGCTCACAGGGTCAGAACATTCACGATAAGCACTTTGAGGTCATCATCCGCAAGATGATGTCCAAGGTGCAGGTGACCCGCCCAGGCGACACCGGCTTGCTGCCGGGTGACTACGTCAACCGTCTGGACTTGCGCAAGAAGAACGAAGCCCTGCTGGCTGAGAGCAATGAGCCCGGCAAGTTTGTGGATGTGCTGCTGGGTATCACCAAGGCATCGCTCAGCACCGACTCGTTCCTGTCGGCGGCCTCCTTCCAGCACACCATCAAGGTGCTGGCCGGCGCAGCCATCGGCGGCCAGGAAGACCCGCTGACGGGCTTGAAGGAGAACGTCATCCTCGGCAAGCTGATCCCGGCGGGCACCGGCCACGAGGCCAATGCCCACCTGCTGCCGCAGCCCGAGCCGCGCCGCGAAGAGCTGGCGCCCTTAGGCGCTCCGCTGGGTGAGATGCCAATGAGCGATGGCTTCGGCCTCGGCGATGGCATCGGCCCGCTGCCTGAACCGCCCGCCGACCCGCTGCCTCCGGTCAGCGAAGAATAAGCGAAACTAAAAACCGCCCGCACATTGTGCGGGCGGTTTTTTTATGCGATGTGTCATCCTGAACGGGTGAGGACAGCTACACCGGACGCTGAGGCAAGTCTAGCGAAGGATCCTTGCAGCCATGTCTTCTATATTGAGCTTGAGTTATCTGCTTCACTTGGCTCAGCATGCAACACCCAGTATGCCTACTCCTCAAACACCGCGTCCAGCGGCGGCAGCTCGCCGCCGCAGTTCTGCGCAAACCACGCGGCTTCCGCCGCGTAGTTTGCCCGCGCGAACTGCTCGGCCGCATCGCCGATCTCGGCCGCCTGGCGCAGGTTCAGCTCGGCGGCCGAGTCCCAGAAGCGTGGCAGCAGCAGCAGCGGGTTGGCGATGGCACGCTCCTCCTCGCCTTGCGGGATCCAATTGAACGCGATCGGCCCGCGTGAGTACACCGTAAAGCCGATCTCATACCCCAGCTCATCCAGCATGGCCACACCGGCCGCACTGAAGTTGCCGCCGGTCCAGATATGGGCGATGGGCCATTGGCCGAAGTGCTGCTCCAGGATCGGCCGGTTGTCGCCCAGCTCACTGCGCAAAAAGTCTGCGCTCTCACCGCCCACGATAGGGATATGGTTCAGCCCGTGCGACTGTACATCGAAGGCGCCAGTCTCGTTCAAACGCTCGATCCAATCCCACAGGCTCTCGCTGCTATTCTCGCCCGTGCGCTGGTCCGTGTCGCCAATGATCCAGCCCAGCGTCGTGCCCCAGCCGTACTCTTCATACAGCGGCAGGAAGTACTCCTGGGCTGTGCCGGCGCGGCGGTCGTCCAGGATCAGCAGCATGCTGCGCGGCGGGATGGCGGTGTTGTTGTGCAAAAAGTCCACCAGCTGCTGGCTGGTGATGGTTTCGTAGCCCAGCTTGCGGGCCACTTCGACGATGCGATAAAAGGTCACCTCGTTGATATCTTGCGAGAGGCTAGGTACCGCGTTGCCGCGCAGAATGCTGTGATACATGATCGGCGCCACAACAGTGCCAGGCGGGCTGCCCGCCGGGTCCCAGCGCTTGGCCAGGTACTCGCACTGGTCGGCTATGTAGCTGGCCGGCTGTACCCAGGCGCGCAAAAGACTGCTGGTGAAGCTGGCAGGCTCGGGCGCCGGAGTGGGCGTGATGGCGGGTGTGCTGGTGTGCTGCGGAAAGGGGCTGGCGCTGGGCGTATGCGTTGCCACCGAAGGCGGGAACGGGCTTGGCGTGGTGCTGGGTTCTGCAATTGGCGCCGCGGTGGGTAGGCTGCAGGCGGCCAACAGGCATGCGAGCAACAACGTAACCAGATTTCGGGGACTTAACACCAACACATTGTACAGTCAGCACAGGAGCAGTGAACTGCTTGTTACTTCACCGTGAAGTACGTGTGGTGATAGGCGATCTTGTTATGTTGCACAGCAAGCGAATCTTTGCCGTCCAGCACGCGGCCTTTGTCCGAGGTGGCCGTCCAAGTCAGGATGCGCAGGTTCTTGTTACTGGTCGAGCCGGTGATCTCGAAGCGCGCGCCCGGTAGCGTGTCGCGTAACAGCGAGTTGTACCAGCGCAGGATGCCTTCGCTCCCCTGCACAGTGCGCTGGGCAGTGACATGCACGCCCGCGTTGCCATATAGCGCGGCCACTTTCACCGGGTCGCGTGAGTTGAGCGCATCCAGAAAGCGGATGCTGATGTCCGGCTCCGGCGCGGGCTTGACCGCCCACGGGAACTTGCTCACCGCGTCCCAAAGACCGCTGATGCGGCGGGCGTAATACCACTCCCAGAAGTTGGCGCCAGGAATGTTGTTGTCTTTGCAGGCCTGCATGAACTCGGTGATCTGGCCGGGCGTCGGGTTCCAGTTGCCATCGGGGTAAGCGGCGCCCGTGGGCAGGATCGGCCGCCAGACGCTGAGCGCCTGATGCTCGCGCACCGAACGCAGCAATTGTTGGGCCGGGTTGGATGACTGCACCCAATACACCTGGGGCATGTTGATGTCGCTGTATTGCAGGAAGACCTCGAACGGCAGCGGGCGGTGCAGGGTAGGGTAGCGATAACTGCTGAATCCGATCGGCGTGCCCGGCAGGCCGGCCCGCAGCGCCTGCATGTATTGCCGGGCGGGCACATCCATGCCCTTCACCTTGAATTCCTTCTCAGCATTCACCACAAAACCATCCAGGCTGAACTGCTTGACGCGCTGGATCGCCATGGCAGCCTCGGCCGCCGGGTTGGTGCCGTAAATATATTGCCAGCCCCAGGGCTGGATACCCCGCGCCCGCAGCGCCGAAACCACGCCGGGCACATGGTCAAATCCGTTGCTGTCTACGTTGTACTTGTAGTTGCGGTCAGCCACCTTGATCAACACATGGGTCATCCCCGCTTGGTGGGCCAGCTCGGCGATGCGGTTGGGGTCACCCCCTTCCACCCGGCTGATGATCCACAGGTACATACCTTTTCCGCTAAGAATGCTCATTTGATCACCTCGATGTGGCTTGTGTCAGCTTGCAACAATCTGCCTGCAGGCGCGCCGCGCTGGCCTGCTGGCGCTTGCCTGTATGCAGATTGAATGAATCCAAATGGTGTGCGCATTGCCGCATCATCTCCCCCTTAGGTTTGCAAGTTGTGTGCCAGCTGGGCCGCTGATGCACGGGCATAAAATACCAAAAAGCCTGCTGATGCAGGCTTTTCGGCATAGAAATCAAGGGCTTGGACAGGAGAGGCTAGCTGGCGCCACCCTCGGGGTTGCCCACCAGGCCCAGCTCGGCGGCATTGGCCTGCATGGCCGCCAGCACGTTGCCCGCATGCTCCCACAGATCCAGGCCCAGCTCACCAGCGCCGTCCTCCATCTCCTCGCGGTTGGCGCCCGCGGCAAACGCGCGGTCTTTCCATTTGTTCTTGATCGATTTAACGCTCACATCCAGGATCGAGCGCGAGGGCCGCACCAGCGCCACGGCGGTGATCAGGCCGGCCAGCTCGTCGCAGGCATACAGCGCCTTTTGCATCTGTGTGGTGCGCGGCACGCCGCTGTGGTTGGCGTGGCTCAACACCGCCTGCACGATCTCCTCCGGCACGCCGCGCTCCCTCAAAATAGGTGCGCCATCTTGGGGATGCGCCTCCAGGCTGGGGTGGATCTCCCAGTCAAAGTCGTGCAGCAGGCCAGCCAGGCCCCATGGCTCTGCATCCTCCCCATAGATCTTGGCGTAGTGGCGCATTGCGGTTTCCACGCTCAGCATATGGCGCACCAGCCCTTCGTTCTTCACATGCTCGCGCACGATGGCAAGGGCTTCGTCTCGTGTGGTCATTGGTCTAATCCTCGTGGGGCATTCTACGCCTGATTCAGGCGTGACTCCAAGCTGGATTCATTCTATTACAATTCCTGCATGGCTTTTCGATTTGGAACCGTAGGCGCGCCGATCTCGGCGCCCAAGAAACCCGGCGGCAGCGTGGGCGCCGTCCAGCACATCCGCGCCCTGGGCTTTGGGGCGCTCGAGTTAGGTTGGGTGCAGTCCGTGCGCGTCAGCGAGGAAACCTGTGCCGCCATCCGCCAGCAGGCTAAGGAATCGGATGTGCTGCTCAGCGTGCATGCGCCGTACTATATCAACCTCAACGCCAACTTTGAAGAATGGCCCAATGCGCGCCGCCGTCTGATGGATGCCGCCCACTACGGCAACCTGGCCGGCGCCACCGAGATCATCTTTCATCCCGGCAGCTACAGCGGTAAGCCGCCTGAGGAGGCCATGAAGCTGGCCAAGGCCCGCCTGCAGGATTGTGTGGCCGAGCTGCGCCGCAACAGGAACCCGGTCACCCTGCGCCCCGAGACGATGGGCAAATCTAACCAGCTGGGCACGCTGGAGGAAAACCTGGAGATGGCCCGCGAAATTCCCGGCGTGGTGCCCTGCGTTGATTTTGCCCACCTGCATGCGCGTGCCGGCGACGGCAGCATGAACAGTTACGACGAGTGGATGGTGGTGCTGGGCAAATACCGCGACGCGCTGAGCACAGACGCGCTGAAGAACATGAGCTGCCATCTCTCCGGCATTGCTTACACGCCGGCGGGCGAAAAGAACCACCTCACCATCGCCGAATCTGATTTCAATCTTGAAGAATTGTTCCGCGCCCTCAAAGATATGGATTGTGGCGGGCGTATCCTGAGCGAAAGCCCCATTCTTGAAGAAGACGCCAAACTGTATCAGCAGACCTGGGAACGACTGGGCGGCGAAGTGATCCACGGGCAGCCCGCTTGAAACTAGCCGAGCGCCAGGCGCGCTTTGACCAACTCCAGCTGGCCATGCGTGCCTGCCGCCAATGCCTGGCGGCAGGCTATTACATTGAGCCGCCGGCGGTGACGCGTGGCAGCGTGAAGGCGCGCATGATGACCGTGGGTCAGGCGCCCGGCGTCACCGAAGTGGTCGCCAGGCGCCCCTTCAATGCCGGCAGCGGCAAGCGTTTATTCCAATGGCTGGGTGAAGCGGGTATAGACGAAGATTGGTTTCGCCGCACGCAGTACATGACCTCGGTCACCAAATGTTTCCCGGGCAAGAACAAGACTGGCGGCGGTGACCGGGCACCCTCGCCCCGCGAGCAGCAGCTGTGCCGCCCATTCCTGGATCAGGAACTGGCGCTGGTGCGGCCCAAGCTCATCATCCCCATTGGCAAAATGGCCATCGAGACCTTTTACGGCCGCGGCATTGTGCTGGAGGAAGTGATCGGCACTGAAATGCAGCGCGATGGCGTTTGGTACGTACCCCTGCCGCACCCTTCGGGCGCCAGCCGCTGGCACCAGATCGCCGCCAACCGCGTCCGCATTCAGCAGGCCATCGCCCTTATCACCGCGCAGTACGGGCGTTTGTTTCCAGCCAAGCAAAAAGGTGTCGCCCGAGCGTAGCGAAGGGCAATCACTCAGCTGGTTCAAATAAAGCTTACTGAAATTGAAGCCTCGATGTCACTACCTTGACATCCTGCAGCAATTCCCGTTCATCAGCCTCGAGCATGGTATATCCACAGCCATGGCTCATCCGACCATTGAATTTGTCGCTCGTTGCTTCCCTCTTCCACGATGGCTTGCTGTCAAGGAACTTGAACTATTAACTGAACCCCGCACGCCCATGATGATTAGTAAAACTTTTCCCAGACCCTGCGCAATTCCAGCCATGCCAGCGTCGCACCAGTCTGCAAAAGTTTTAACCAATTCGTCGGAAAGTTAAAAGTGTAAACTTTACGGGGGAAAGTATTAATCTTGTCAAGTTCTACGGGGGAAAGTTTTAACTTATATCAAGCCCGCTGCAAGACAAGCCTGTGTCTACTCAGCCAGCACTTGCTGCCGTGTCTGGCGGCGGCCGCGCCAGCGCATCGCCGCGATCAGCCGCGGCAGCACCTGCGTATACAAGCCATACACCGCAGGCTGCACCGGCAGGTCCCAGGCGCCGATGTGGCGGGCCTCATACGCCCCCAAGCTAAGCTTGAAGCGATACACACCCCACATCGGGTCGTCCTCAGTGAACTCGTCCGGCGCACCCCACAGGTCGTACACCTTGCAGCCCGCCTCGCGGCTGGCACGGATTGCTTCCCACTGCAGCAAATAATTCGGCATCGTTTCGCGGTGCAGGGCACGCGACATGCCGTAGATGTACCAGGACTGCTCGCCATAGATGAACAGCATCAGCCCGGCCACCACTTCGCCCTCCACTTCCGCCAGCAGCGGCACCAGGAGCCCCGCCTCGTAGAACTCGTCCCATACGGCCCGGTAATACTGCTCATTGCGGATGATAAAACCATCCCGCACCGAGGTCTCGGCGTACATCTTGTAGAAGGTGGGGAAATCGGCGGGCGTGCCGCGGCGCACCGTGACGCCCTTTTTCTGCGAGAGGCGCAAGTTGTAGCGGCCCTTCTGCTTCATGGCCGCCAGAAGCTCCTCATCGCTCTTGTCGACGTCGATGAGCATGGTGTTGTGCATCTGCACCTGCTCATTGGAGTAGCGCCAGCCTGCCGCTTTCAGCTCGGCCACAAAATCGGCCGCGGCCGGCACTGTGCGCTCGTCCTCGGCGCCTGGCAGGCCGTAGCCGTACGCCAGGTCAGGGTCGATCTTGATGAAGAACGCGCCAAGCTCCTGCGCAATCTCGCGCAAGTCGGCCAGCACCCGGGTGCGCAGGGCCGCATCGTTCCAGTCGGCCAGCAGCGGCCCCTTGGGCACATACAGCATGCACACCTCTTTGCCCAGCAGCGGCAGGCGCACGCTGCGTTGCAGGATCTGGGCGGCAGCTACTAGCTTACCGTCCTGCTCCCAGGTCTTGTAGTGCGCCGTCCAACCAAAGGGTTCCTTGGCGCGTGCCCACTGGCCGGTCTGCAGCAGGTGAGGGCGCGGCAATTGGCTGATGAAGGCGTTCCAGGCGTGAGTGTCCATGTCAGGGCAATGCAGTGAAGTCGGGCGGCGGCGCCTGGCCGACTTCGGAGCCGGGCAGCAGTTCGCCCAGCAGCTTGAGGATACCAGACCCGTCATTGGCTTCAGCCAGCACGATCAACTGGCGCAACGCGGCTTCCAGCTGCTGGCTGCCAGGCGCCTGTGGCTCCTGCACGCGGCGGATGTCTGGATGATTGGTGGGCGAATACTCCGCGCCAGCTTCCCACAACTGCTCGCTGAGCTTCTCGCCCGGGCGCAGGCCGCTGAACTCGATCTGGATGTCCTCGCCCGGCGTCAAGCCGGAAAGGCGGATCAGGTCTTCGGCCAGGTCCACGATGCGCACGGGCTGGCCCATGTCCAGCATGTACAGCTCGCCCTGGCTTTCAAAGGCGGCGGCCTGCAGCACCAGGTGCACGGCCTCCGGGATGGTCATGAAATAGCGCTCAACTTCGGGATGGGTGATGGTGAGCGGGCCACCCTGGGCGATCTGATGCTTGAACAGCGGCACTACGCTGCCCCGGCTGCCTAGCACGTTGCCGAAGCGAACCACGGAGTAATTGCGGCCAAAGCGGCGGGCCGCATCCAGCACGGCCCATTCGGCGATGCGCTTGGTGGCGCCCATCACGCTGCTGGGGCGCACGGCCTTATCGGTGGAGATCATTACCAGGCGCTGCACCCCGGCTTCGCCGGCGGCTTGCACCACGTTGAGCGTGCCCTGCACGTTGTTGGCTACGGCTTCGGCTACATTGGCTTCCATGAGCGGCACATGCTTATGGGCCGCGGCGTGGAAGACGATGTCTGGCTTGTATTTTTCCAGCGCGGCCTGAATGCGCCCGGCATCACGTACATCGGCGATCACCGGCACGATCTCCAGCTGCGGGTATTCGTTGTGCAGCTCGAGCAGGATCTCAAAGATGCTGTTCTCGCCATGGCCAAGCAGCACCACCATCTTGGGTTCCCAGCGGGCGATCTGACGACCCAGCTCGCTGGCGATCGAGCCGCCCGCGCCGGTGATGAGGATGCGTTTGCCGCGCAGGCTGTCGCCCACGCGGCTGCGGTCGATCTGGGCCGGCTGGCGACGCAGCAGGTCGGTAATGTCTACTTCGCGCAGGCGGCTCACGCTGACGCGGCCGCCAATAAGCTCGTACAGGCCCGGCATGGTGCGGTAGGGCAGGCCAGCTTGGCGGCTGAGCTCGGCGGCCTGGCGCAATACAGTGCCCGGCGCGCTGGGGATCGCCATGATGACTTCTTCGGCACGCAGGGCGGCCGCCTGGACGGCCAGATCCTTCAACGTGCCAACCACGGGGATGCCGTGCAGACGTTGGCCTTGCTTCTCCGGGTCGTCATCCAGAAAGGCCAGCGGGTTGAGGCCGAGCTGCTGGTTCTTCTGCAGCTCGCGCGCCACCAGGGCGCCGGCGTCGCCTGCGCCCAGAATGAGCGCCCGGCGCAGCTTGACGCCGCTGGCCTGCTCGATGACCTTGCGGTTCTCAGCCAGCAGGCGCAGGCCGAAGCGCAAGCCGCCCACCACGGCCAGCGAGAGCAGCCAATCGATCGCCACCAGCGAGCGGGCGAAGTTGGCGAAGGCGCCCAGCCAATCCAGTACGAAGATGATGGGCGTGACGATCAGCGAGGCGATGGTGACGGCCCGCACGATCAGTTTCATTTCGGCGATGGAGGCATAGGCCCACACCCGCTCGTACAAGCCACTGCGCTTGTAGACGATGGGTTTGACGAGCAATACCACCACCAGCATCCAGAAGAAGGTGGGCAAATAGTCCAGAATGAGTTGTTCGGGCGTGAGGCGCAGAATGAAGGCGCCCAACACGCTGGCGGCGGCCAGCACCATGTCTGCGAAGAGCAGGCGGTTGGTGCGCACCCAGGCTCTCACTGCGCCTCCACAATCTGGCGCAACCCATCCGCCAGGCTGGTCTCGGCGCGGAAGCCGAGGGCGGCCTGCGCAGCGTGCGGGTCGCCCAGCGAGCGGGGTACATCGCCCAGGCGCGGGGCGGCGTGCACAGCCTGCGGCGCATCAGGAAACAGCGGATACAGCGCGGCCAACAGGTCAAGCAGGGTGGTCTCCTGCCCAGTGCAGATGTTAAACACGCCGCCGGTGTTGGCCTCGGCGGCCAGTAGGTTGGCGTGCACCACATCGCCCACGAACACAAAGTCGCGCCCTTGGTTGCCATCGCCGAATACGGTGGGCGCCTGCCCGGCGGCCAGCGCGGCGATGAACTTGGGGATGGCCGCCGCATAAGCCGAATTGGGCGATTGGCTGGGGCCGTAGACGTTGAAATAGCGCAGCGCGGTAACGGGCAAGCCGTAGGTCAGGGTATAGAGCTGGGCCAGTGTCTCGTTGAAGTATTTGGATGCGGCGTAGGGGGAGAGACACTTGGCCGGCGCGTGCTCGGCCAGGGGTAGATCCTGGCTGTCGCCGTACACGGCGGCGCTGGAGGCCAGCACCACACCGCGGCAACCCGCCCGCTGGGCGGCTGCCAGCAGCGTGAGCGTGCCGTCTACATTGCTGGCCCAGCACGCAGCCGGGTTCTCGATGGACTCAGGCACGGAGATGAAGGCAGCCTGGTGAAAGATGGTCTCGACGCCAGCCACAGCCTTTTCTACCGCGGCCGGGTCTTGTACATCGCCTTCGATAACTTCTACGCCAGCGGGCAGGTGGCTGCGCGAGCTGCTGGAGAAATTATCCAGCACGCGCACCTTGTCGCCGCGCTGCTGCAGGGCGGCAACCAGGTGCGAACCGATGAAACCGGCGCCGCCAGTGACCAGAACGGAGGCCACGCTAGCGCCCCCGGAAGCCAAACACAGTGGCCAGGGTGCGCAAAATGATCACGAGGTCGAGGATAGGGCCACGGTGTTTGATGTAGTACAGGTCGTACTCCAGCTTGATGCTCATTTCCTCAATGCTGGCGGCGTAGCCATAGTTAACCTGGGCCCAGCCGGTGATGCCGGGGCGCTCCAGCAGGCGGGCGCGGTAAAAGGGGATGCGGCGCTCAAAGTGCTCCATCAGCTCGGGCCGCTCAGGGCGCGGGCCAACCAGGCTCATATCGCCGCGCAGCACGTTGATGAATTGCGGCCACTCATCGATACGGGTCTTGCGCAGGATCCTGCCCAGGCGGGTGGTGCGCTCGTCATCCTCCTGCGCCAGTTGCGGGTTGCCATCCTTCTCGGCATCCTTGCGCATGGTGCGGAACTTGATGATGCGATACGGCTTGCCGCCCTTGCCGGCGCGGGTCTGCGAAAAGATGATAGGCCAGCCCGTATCGATCAAGGTGAGGATGGAAACGATCGGGGTGAGCACCAGCAGGATGGCAACGCCTGTCAGCCCGCCAACAATATCAAACAAGCGCTTGCCCAGTTGATAAAAGCGGTTGACGCGGGTGCTGTCTACAAAGGAGCGCACCAGCCAGTCCGCCTCCAGATAGTTTATGGCTACCCGGCCCAGCAATTCCTCATAGGCGGTGGGCATGCGCACGATCTCGGCGCCTTTTTCCTGCGCCACCAGCAGGGCGTGGAAGGTGGTCTCGCGCATTTGGCCGGAGATGGCCACCAGGATGTCGCTCACATTGTGTTCTTGAATAAGCTCGGGCAGCAATTCGCTGCCACCGCGCACTTCGTGGCCCTCGATCTGGCGGCCCTTCTTTTCTGCATCGTCATCCAGCAGGGCGACGATGTGATACGGAGCCGGCATGCCAGCGATGACGCGGAGCAGGGCCTGGCCGGCGTTGCCCGCGCCCAGCATAATGGCGCGGCGGGCGAACTGGGGTGAAGTGAAAATGCGGATGTACAGCAGACGCCAGAAGGTGGTCAGCAACAAGGCTGTGACTGCAAAAGCGGCGATGCTGCGGCGGGGCAGCGTACCCGGGTCGGCTGCGAAGTAATAGATCACATAAACGCCCATGCCCAAGGCAGCGGCCACCAGCAGGCTGTTGCGGGTCTGCTGCCAACTGGAGGCGCGATGCGGGTCGTAGGTCTCAAACAGCAGGATGACCCAGATGATGGGCAGAAAGTAGAACCAGTCGGGCGGGCGCTCTTGGAGGAATTCGATGACTTCCAGCGCATCCAGGTTGCCTACCCCCAGCAGCCAGAAATAGAGCGCCACGGCCAGCGCAATGGCGGCCATAAAAAGGTCGCCACCTGCCAGCAATACACGGCGTTCACTAAGACCTAAGCGGATGCTAGGGGTGGTGTCTTTAGACCGGATTTGTGCCATTTGCGTGTGCGCCAGGTGTGCTGGTGAGCGAACTGATCAGGCTCCACAGGAAGGCGCCACCCCAGCTGAGGTGCATGATCATCATGGCTAAGGGCATTCCCAGAAGCAGAGAAGGCTGCTGTAGTTGAATTGCCTTTTGCACAGCAGCCGCTAGCAAGAGCAGTGTGTATGATACCACCACGGCCCCCAGCGGCCACGTCGCCGGCGCCCACAGCAGGCTCAGGCCGCTCAGGCCGAGCAGGGCCAGCACAAACAGGGGTGGAATCGCCTGGCGGGGGCGCAGCGTGTCTGGGTAGCGGCGCAGCATGCGCCATTTCCAGTAGCCATAGCGCCAGTACTGGCGCGCTAATGCACCCAGGGTAGGGCGAGCATAGTAGGCTGAGCGGATGGCCGGGTCGAGCCAAACCGTGCCACCTGTCAGGCGGATACGGGCGTTGAATTCGTAGTCTTCGTTGGTTTGCAGGGTCTCGTCAAAGGCGCCGATGCGCTCGATGAGGTTGCGGCGGAAGGCGCCAAACGGCACCGTATCCACCGCGCCGGCCTGGGTGGTGTAGCGGTAGCGGGCGTCGCCCACGCCGAAGGGGTGGGCGGCGGCGGCAGCGATGGCGCGTGCCAACCAGGTGTCCTGGCCGGGGCGTATTTCCCATACTCCACCCACATTCCAGCCCTTGTCCTCGTCGAGCGCTTGCAGGCTGCGGGCTACGTATTCAGAGTGCGGGCTGGAGTGGGCATCCAGGCGCAGCAGGGTGCTGCCCTGGGCGGCGGCGATGGCCAGGTTGAGCCCCCTGGGGATGCTGCGGGCCGGGTTGTCAATCACGCGGACGGCCAGCTCTGGGTGCTGCTGGCTGAAGGCGGCGATGCGCTCACGCGTGGTATCGGTGGAGAGGCCATCGGCGATAATCACTTCCATTCTTTCTACGGGATAGGTCTGTGCCAGGATGGCTTCAAGCAGGCCGCCGATGGTGGCCTGCTCATTGAAACACGGCACGATGATGCTGACGCTGGGGGGCATGCAAGAAGCCGCGCTAGATGCTGGCGATCGCCTCGATCTCAACCAGAGCGCCGCCCGGCAAGGCGACCACCTGGATGGTGGAGCGGGCTGGCGGCTCGCTGGCGAAGTATTGGGCGTAGACCTCGTTGACCTTGGCGAAATCAGCCATGTTGGTGAGGAACATGGTGGTCTTGAGCACCTTGTCCATCGAGCTGCCGCCAGTTTCCACCAGGCCCTTCAGGTTCTCGAGCACTTGCCTGGCCTGCTCGGCCACGCCGCCTTCAACGAACTGGCCGGTCTCAGGGTCAATGCCCACCTGGCCGGAGATGAAGAGCAGATCTCCCATGCGGATGGCGGGCGTGTAAGGGCCCATGGGCTTGATTCCTTTGGGGGCAAAGACAGTTTGCTTGGACATGGCACCTCGCGTAGTTGAAGTACCTTGATTTTACCTAAGCCGTGAGCCGCGCCCGGTACTGTAGCGCCTCAGCCAAGTGCTGAGGTGCTACGTTTTGCACGCGAGCCAAGTCAGCGATGGTGCGGGCCAGCTTGAGCACGCGGTGATAGGCGCGGGCGGTGAGTTGCATCTGCGCCATGGCCGCTTTTATCAGCGCACGGCCCTCAGCGTCTAGCTCGCAGAAGCGGCGCACCTCGGCCACGCCCATATCGGCGTTGCTGTGAACCGGCAGGCCAGCGAAACGCTGGCGCTGCAGCTCGCGGGCGGCTTGCACGCGGGCGCGTACCGCGGCGGAGGGTTCGCCCAGGCGGTCGTCACTCAATTTTTCGTAGTCTACGCGCGGCACTTCCACATGGATGTCAATGCGGTCCAGCAGCGGGCCGGAAAGCCGCTTTTGATAGCGCGTAACCGTGCCGGGTGAGCAAGTACAGGCGCGCAATGGATCGCCGTAGTAGCCACAGGGGCATGGGTTCATGGCGCCGATCAATTGAAAGTTGGCCGGGAAGGTGAGGGCGCCCTGAGCGCGGCTGATGGTGACCACTTTGTCTTCGATGGGCTGGCGCAGCACTTCCAGCACCCGCGGCGCAAACTCGACCAACTCATCGAGGAACAACACGCCGCGGTGCGCCAGCGAGATCTCGCCGGGCTGCGGCCAGGTGCCGCCGCCCACCAGGCCAGCGTGCGAGATGGTGTGGTGCGGGGCGCGGAAGGGGCGCGTGCGGATCAGCGGATGGCTTTCACTCAGCTTGTCTGAGACTGAATAGATGCGAGTGACGTCCAGCGCCTCGTCTACACTAAGTTCGGGCAGGATGCCTGGCAAGGCCCGCGCCATTAGCGTCTTGCCTGCGCCAGGCGCCCCAGTCATCAAAATATTGTGGCCGCCGGCAGCGGCCACCTCGAGGGCGCGCTTGACTTGCTCCTGGCCCTTGACCTCGCGCAGGTCGGTGTATGAAGCCGGGGCGGCTAGCTCATCCACGGGAGCCGTGCGCTGGAACGGGGCAAGGTTGTGCTGGTTGGTGATGTGGTCGGCCAGATCGCGCAGCGAACGGATGGGATAGATGTCGACATCGGGTACCAGGGCAGCCTCAGCTGCATCCACGGCTGGCACGTACAGGGTGCGGATGCCCTGCTGGCGCGCCAGAGCGGCCATGGGCAGCACGCCGCGCACATGGCGCACGGCCCCATCCAGCGAGAGCTCGCCCAGGGTCAGCGAGCCTTCCAGCCTGGCAGCCGGGATCTGGCCACTGGCGGCCAGGATGCCGAGCGCGATGGGCAGGTCGTAGACCGGCCCGGCCTTGCGCACACTGGCTGGCGCCAGGTTGACGGTGATGTGTTTGCGAGGGAACTCGAAGCCGGAATTCTTGATGGCAGAGGCGACGCGCTCGCGGCTTTCCTGCACAGCCGCGTCAGGCAAGCCCACCACGACCACTTTGGGGAGCCCAGGATGTGTATCCACCTCTACTTCCACTACTACGCCGTCCAAACCCACCACAGCGCAGGAGTAGACCCTGGCTAGCATGGGCGCAAGTGTACTATTAGTCCACAGAGGAACACAGATAATTGACTGTTGATGAACATCTGATAAATCCGTCATCTATTTGGCATCCGTGTTTATCTGTGGATAGAATCTCTGAATGTCGAATCTCACGCGACGCGACTTCCTGAAACTCAGCGGGCTGTCGCTGGCGGCTTTGGCCGCCGGGCGGCTGCCCGCAGGTTTGCCTGCCGCGCAAGACGCCGGGCTGCTGGGCCGCGTCACATACGACTCGAGCGTGTTCCGCCAGCCGCGCATCAATCTGAGTCCTATCCGCACCCTGTTCCGCGATGAGCTGGTGCAGCTGGAGTATGCGTTGCAGCCGCTCACCGGCCCGGCGTATAACCCCAACTGGTTCAAGGTCGCAGACGGCTATGTGCACAGCAGCTTTGTACAGGTAGTCGAAGAGATCAACAACACGCCAGTGGAGAGCGTGCCGGCTGACGGCATGCTGTGCCGCATCAGCGTGCCCATCAGTCAGCCGTACATATATTCGCGGCAGCGTGGCTGGCAAGAGCAATCACAGTTCCTGCTCTATTTTGACAGCATGCACTGGGTGACCGCCAAGGTGGACGGACCGGACGGTTCGCCGTGGTACCAGATCACCGAGTCGTGGACGAACGTGCAGTACTACGCCAAAGCCGAGGATCTGCAGCCCATCCCGGCCGCAGACCTGGCCCCCATCAGCCCGGATGTGCCCGCGGCTCAGAAACGGGTCGAGATCTCGCTGCTGGCCCAGCAGCTTACCGCCTATGAGAATGGCGCGGTGGTGCTGCGCGTGCCGATCTCTTCGGGCGTGCGCAATACCAGCACCAGCGGGCTACCAACGCAAACGCCCACTGGTAACTTCAATTTATATGCCAAGATGCCCAGCCAGTACATGGGTGATAACCGCCTGACGGACACGCTGGGCGATCGCTACCTGCCGGGTGTGCCGTGGGCGCTGTTCTTTGCCGAGGGCGGCTATGCCATCCATGGAGCTTATTGGCACAACAACTTTGGTGCACCCATGAGCAAGGGCTGCATCAACATGCGGCCGGAACATGCCGCCTGGCTATATCGCTGGGTCACGCCGGTCAGTCAGCCTGAGCAGCGCCAGGCCAATGGCCACGGCACGCAAGTCGTGATCAGTTAGCGAAACGAACGCCAAGCTGGGGGTTAATATGCTTGGTATCTATACACATGCTAAAACCTGCTCCACTCCCTGCTCCGGAAGCCAAGACGGGTTATGCCCGTCTTTCGCTTAGCTATTTCTTTACATTCGCCGCATGGGCGTGCATTACGCCCTTTTTTGTGCTGTATCTGCAATCGCTGGGTTTTAGCGGCGCGCAGATCGGCGTGTTGACGGGTGTTGGCCCGTTGATCGGCCTGGCGGCCAAGCCCTTCTGGGCCGGCTATGCCGATGCCACCAATCGCCACCGGTTTGTGCTGTACCTCTCGGTGGTTGCGGCGATCCTGCTCAACGTCATCTTCCCGTTCCTGCGTTCTTTCTCGCTCATTCTTGGCGTACAGATCCTGATGGCGATCATCAGCTCGCACACTTTGCCGCTGCTGGACAGCGCCACCATCCACATGATGGGCAGCAACCGCGACCGCTATGGCAGCGTGCGTTTGTGGGGCACGGTTGCGTGGGGAATTGTGAGCGCGCTGGCTGGCTTTGTGCTTGACCGGCTGGGCCTGGTCTCCATGTTCTGGATATTTTGTGTGCTGATGAGTGTCAATCTTTTTCTGCTTAGTTCGCTGCAGTTTGAAGAGAACCCGGACCGAGACGCTTACTTCACAAAGGTGGGGCGCCTGCTGCGTCAGCCGCAGTGGCTGCTCTTCCTGGGCACAGTCCTGGTGGCCGGCATCGGCTCCACCGCGCATGACTATATGCCCCTGCTTATCCAGGAGCTGCCGGGCGTAAGCCGCTGGCTGCCGTTTGCGGTTTCCGGGGTGGCGCTGGTAGGGATCGCTATCACCATTTCCACAATTTCTGAGACGCCCATCATGGCCGCCTCTCACTGGTTCTTGCGCAATTTGGGTAGCCGCGGCGCGCTGTACCTTTCCATGCTGGCGATGGCTTTGCGCTGCTTCATCTACGCCAACACGGCTACGCCGGACCAGGCGTTGCTCATCCAGTTGATGCACGGCCTGACCTACCCGCTGATGTGGGTGGCCGGCATCAAGTTTGTGGCCGAGATGGCGCCGCGCGGCCTGAGCTCCACTGCGCAGGGTTTGTTCTCCGCCATGTTCATGGGCATCGGCACTGCGCTGGGCTATTACTTGTGCGGCCTGCTGATCGATAAGGTGGGCGTGTTCTCCATGTACACGATCATTGGCTGGCTGGTGCTGGCTTGCCTGCTGGTTTCCGTTCTGCTGTCGCTGCTGTTCTCTGGTCGCAAACCGCGCCCGGCCAGCGCGGCAGCGTAGCAACGCAGTCCGTAGACTTTACAAACCTTAAGCGCGCAGGTACAATGTGGGCTTGTTGTGAAATCGGTAACAAGCCCGGAGTTGTGAAATGTCGGAAGCACATATGGAAGAGGCCGCCCCACAAGAGTCTGGCCTCAAAAAGAAAGACCTCATTAAAGGCAAAGTGATTAAAGCTACGCTGGCTGGCGCCGTGGTCGATATTGGCCAGGACAAGCCGGCGGTCATCCCCATTTCGCAGCTTCGCAAAGAGCCCGTTCGCAAAGTGGAAGAAGTTCTCAAAGAGGGCGAAGAGGTGGAAGCCTGGGTTCGCCGCATTGGCAGCGACGGGCATATTGAACTGACCCTCATCAAACCTTTGCTCCTTGAATGGCGCGAGATCAAGAAAGAAAGCGTGCTCAAAGGCAAGGTAACCAAGCTGGAGAAGTTTGGCGCGTTCGTAGAAGTAGGCGCTGAGCGCCCCGGCCTGGTGCACATCAGCGAAATGTCGCACGACTATGTCCGCTCGGCTGAAGAAGCCGTCAAAGTAGGCGATGAAATCGACGTCAAAGTGCTGGAGGTTGACCGCCGCAAGAAGCAGATCAAGCTGAGCATCAAAGCTCTGCTGGCCAGCCCGGAACCTGAAGTCGAAGAAGTGGAAGAGGAAGTGGACAACACGCCCGCTCCCACTGCCATGGAAATGGCCTGGCGCAAGGCGCAAGAAACCCAGTCTCGCCAAGACCAGGGCAAGGCCCGCAAACCCAAGGCTAGCTCCGATGAAATGGACGATCTGCTGGAGCGCACGCTCGGCAGCCGCAGCGCCTAAAGAATGCTAAGAAACTAAAAAACCCCGCCGTTAGGCGGGGTTTTTGGTTTCCAGTTCCTGCAGGGCGGCGAAAATATCCGCCGCTAGGTGCGGTTCATTGGTATCGGCTGAAAGCTCCAGCGCGCTAGTGAGGTAGCGGATGCCCTGCGCCACCTCGCCGCGGCGGGTGTAGGCGCGCCCCAGCAGGCTCTCCAGCTGGGCACGGCTGCGGGCATCCGTCTCGCCCTGGTTCAGCAACTCGGCGGCGCGCTGCAGGGCGGCCACTGCGGGCTGCAGGCGCACATGCTGACCGCGGGTGCTCTTGTGATAGTGGGCGGTGGCGCGCAGCAATTCCACGCGGGCCAGTTGGGCCGGGCTGGCACCGCGCTGCTGCAGGCGGTGTGCGGCCGCGTTGTAGTGTTCTAGGGCTGCATCGGTTTGGCCCAAGGCGTGGGCGCAAAGCCCAGCCAGGATATGCAGTTGGCCCTGCGCCAGGCTGGGCGGGGCAGCCTGCAGCGCGGCGGCAATGTGCTGGCTGGCCTGCAGATGCTGCCCGGCAAAGTAGGCTGCGGTGCCCAAGGCTGAATACCCTTGGGCGCGCAGAGTAGGGGTGCGCGTGCGGCTAAGTGCGGCTTGTAGGCGCTTTGCGGCGCGCTCGGCTTTGGCAGGCTGCTGGCTGTACGCCAGACACAGCCCGATCAGACTGCGGATGTGTACGCTGGACAGGCGATGGTGTTGAGCGTATTGCTGGCTGCGCTCAAAGGCGCGGGCAGCGTCTTTTATAAGGCCGTGCTGCCACAGCAGCACGGCTTGCTGGTAGAGCAGGCCAGCCTGCAGGCTACTGGGCAGCGGTTTAGTCCGCAGCGCTGCGGCATACAGCGGAAGCCAGGCGGTGGGCTGTGTGAGCCCTATGCCAAAACTCTGGCTAAGCAAACGGGCTGCCTGCTGACGAGTTGGGAACAGATAGAAGCCGTAGCGAATGGCATTGTGCAGGTTACTGCCCTCGCCGCGCAGTTTTGCCGCAGGCTGGGCGGCCCAGTACTCCAGGTTGCTGCGCACCGCGGCCAACAGGCTGGCTTGCACCCATTGGTTGCTGGCTTTTTCAGCTCTCATCGTGATCTGCGTGCTTCAATACTTCGTTGCGTAAGAAGCCACGCGTAAGCTGGTGAATGCTGTAGCGTTTGTCCTCCGCATCGCCACTGGCTTCAAGCAGGCTGCGCTGATGCAGCTCGATGAGCGCATTACGCAGGCCGGCCACGTCCATACCACTCAGGGCACGCAGTTGCGCCAGGCTGGCGCCTTCGCTGCCCACCAGGGGCATTGCCAGCAAAAGGCGGCGCGCGGGTTGGCTCAACGAATCCCAACTGGCCCGGAAGATGGCGTTGTACACCGCGTCGATCTCGATGTTCGTGCGCTCGTGCAACGCTTCCAGTACTGCGGCGAGCGGCCAGCTGTGCAGCAGGCCAACCGCCAGCTTGAGCGCCAGCGGGTTGCCGCCCGTGCGCGCGTAGAGCGCGCCGACATGCTTTCGGATGGCGGGCAGGGCCGCCTCCAGCCCTACTTCGCGGGCCTGCATACTCATCAACTCTAGCGCAGCCTTGGCGGACAACTCACCAATGGGCAGCAGGTAGGCGCGCGCCAGCGTAGCGGGCCGCTGGCGGCTGCAGATCAAGAAGCGGCTAGGTTTGGCAAAAGAATGCAGCCAATCCACCCAGGCTGGGTCATCAATCTCACTGCCCACATCATCCAGCACGATCAGGCTGGGCTGGTTTTTGAGCGCCTGCCGCAGTGCAGGCAGGCGCCCGCTGGCCGGCAGCGTCGCGGGCAACAAGCGCCTGCTGAGCGCGGCCAGCAAGGTGGCCTGGGTGAGTGGTTGCCCTTCGGTCGGATGCAGCCAGAGCACCCGGTCATAGCGCGTAGCGGGTAGCAAATTGCGCACGGCCTGGTTGGCCAGTGATGTCTTGCCAATGCCGCCAATACCCGTCAGGCAGATCACCCAGGGCAGTTGCTGGCTGGTGAGCAAGCCGCTTAGCTTCTTTTGCAACGCGCTTTTACCCACCAGTTCGGCAAAGCCGGCGGGCGGCAAGCTGGCCAGCAGCTCAGCCTGGCGTTGTTGGCGGGCCGCTCGCTCCTGCACCAGAAGCCAATCCGCAAAGACTTGAATGGCGCGGTGCTGGTTGCGATTCACCGTTTCCTGGCTGATGGACTGCTGGTGAGCGATCTCTTTCGCGGTTACTTGTTCAAGGAAGCGCTGGGTCAGCAAGCTGGCATGGCCTGCATGCTCGGCGCGGAACTGGCGCAGCGCGCGCCGCAGAAAGTTCTCCATCGATGGTGCGCTGCGCCGCCCGCTGCGGCTGGGCTGCGCACAGACCAGTTGGTAGTACAGCAGCGCCTGTACGGCGGGTGCGCCGGTGCCACGCTTGCCAAGGCTTTGCAGGGCGCGGTGAACTTGCTGGGCGAATTGAGCGGGTGTGGTTGTGGTCATACCCCAAGACTGGCATTCTAATCTCAAAGCACAGCTGCACAGCTAATAGGCTGCTTTGGTAGAATGACCCCGCAAGAGGAGTTTGATTCCTCTGTTTGCAGCAGGAGGTAGTTATGTTCAGTGGTTGGGAATGGATTGTCATCCTCATTATCGTTGTTTTGATCTTTGGTGTGGGACGCCTGGGCAAGCTGGGCGCTGATCTGGGCTCCGGCATCCGTGCTTTCCGCAAGGGACTTTCAGGCGATGATGAACCCAAAGATGAGGAGAAAAAAGCGTAGCATTTGCCTACTGTTGCATCGCTGCGTTTTTAAGAGTACATTAGTACAACGCTACTTTATTAGTTCCTAAGGAGGAACAAGATGCAGAAAGTTCGCTTTACCCTTTTTGCCCTCATTGTCGGTGCCCTCGTGCTAAGCGCGTGTGGCGCGGGTGGTGACCCAACCGTACGCGGTGGGGAATGTCTGGGCTCCGCGGGCGAGGCCATTGTTGACCTTGACTGCCGTGAGGTGACCGTTGCTATTGAGAACGCCTACCTGCCCTTCAACTATGTTGACGCTGAGACCGGCGTTCCGGGTGGCTGGGACTACGATGCCTGGGACGAGATCTGCACCCGCCTGCACTGCACCCCGGTGTATGTTGAGGCTGCCTGGGACGGCATGATCCAGGCCGTGGCCGATGGCCAGTTTGACGCTGCCGCTGACGGTATCACCATCACCGAGGACCGCGCCCAGATCGTGGACTTCTCGATTGGCTACGTCAACATTGATGTGCGCCTGCTGGTGCGCATTGATGAGACCCGTATCGAAAGCATCGAAGACATCGTCAACGACGCCAGTTTGAAACTGGGTACGCAGACCGGCACCACCAACTACGAGATCGCCGCCACCTACTTGCCCGAGGACCGCATCCAGGCCTTTGAGCAGTTCCCCTTCGCTGTTCAGGCTCTCGTATCTGGCGACATTGACGCCGTGATCATCGATGAGACTGCCGGCCAGGGCTACCTGGGCGAGAATGCTGATGTGCTGAAGCTCGTCGGTCCCTCGATGTCGAGCGATCAGCTCGGCTTCATCTTCCCCAAGGGCAGCGATCTGGTTGCACCGGTCAACCAGGCGCTTGAGTCCATGATGGCTGATGGCACGCTGTCTGAGCTCAACACCATCTACTTTGGACCTGACTTCGCCGTCACCTACGACGACATTGGGCCTGGCGCCTACGGCGAAGACGAAGAGTAATCTCGTTATCTAGTCTTTTCTAGAGTATAAATAAGCCGGTGTGCAGCCTCTGCACACCGGCTTTTTTTCTCTCTTCCGGAGGCACATGACCCATAGCACAGAAATCGAGCCCACCCTTCCCGGCACGCCCGGCACTGCGCCGCGCAGCAAAACATTGCAAGAGCGCATCGACGAATTTCCGTGGTGGGTCGGAGGTATTCTTGTCATCGCCGTTGGTGCCTTCTATCTGGTCACCACCCAGACCAGCTTTGGCGAGGCACTCAACTTCATTCGCATTGGTATCGGCATCACCATCACGACAACGCTGTACGCGTACAGTATTGCGCTGGTCATTGGTCTGGTTGCCGGGCTAGGCCGTATCTCTCGCAACGTTGTAGTGCGCAACATCTCTACTCTGTATGTGGAACTGGTGCGCGGCATTCCCATCCTTGTACTTATCTTTTATATCGCCCTGGTGGCTGTGCCCGATTCTCTGGGCATGTTCAAAACGCTGGGCGCCTGGCTCACTTCGCTGGGGCTGGGTTTCATCGGCCAGCCGTTGGCGGCGATCACCAATGACAGCATTTCGCTGAACGTACGCGCCATCATTGCGCTCTCGGTCACCTACGGCGCGTTTTTAGCCGAGATCTTCCGTGCCGGTATCCAGTCCATTGGCAAGGGCCAGATGGAGGCGGCTCGCTCGCTGGGCATGAGCTACGGGCAGGCCATGCGTTATGTCATCCTGCCGCAGGCCATCCGCAATGTGCTGCCCGCGCTGGGCAACGACTTTGTGGCCATGGTCAAGGACTCCTCGCTGGTGTCCGTGCTGGCGGTGCGTGATATCACCCAAGTGGCGCGTTTGTATGCCGGGCGCACCTTCCGCTTCCGTGAGGCCTATACCATATTGGCCATCCTGTATCTGGGTATGACGTTGATCCTCTCGATCCTGGTGAGAGTGCTTGAAAGGCGCCTGCATGGCAACAGCAGAAAATAAGACGATTATCGAAACCCGTAATCTGCACAAGTACTTTGGAGATGTGCAGGCGTTGCGCGGGGTTAACCTGCGCGTGGAGCGCGGCAAAGTGGTCGTGATCGTAGGCCCAAGCGGCTCTGGCAAGAGCACGCTGTTGCGCTGCATCAACCACCTGGAAGTGGAAACCGAAGGGGAAGTATGGGTGGATGGCAAACGCCTGAACGAGAAGAACAAGGACATCAACAGTATCCGCGCCGAGATTGGCATGGTGTTCCAGCTTTTCAACCTTTTCCCCCATCTCACCGTCCTGGACAATATTGTCCTGGCCCAGCGGGTGGTGCGCGGCCGCAAGAAGGATGAAGCTGTGCGCATAGCCCATGAGCAGCTAAAACGGGTGGGCATTTCTGAGAAGGCAGACAGCTTTCCCGGGCAGCTTTCAGGCGGCCAGCAACAGCGCGTGGCGATTGCCCGGGCTCTGGCCATGAACCCCAAGATCATGCTGTTCGATGAGCCTACCAGCGCCCTGGACCCGGAAATGATCAAAGAGGTGCTGGATGTGATGCTGGCCCTGGCTAAAGAGGGTATGACCATGGTGTGCGTAACCCATGAGATGGGTTTTGCCCGCGCCGCCGCAGATGAAGTGATCTTTATGGACAATGGCCTGATCGTCGAATCTGCCCCCCCAAATCAGCTATTTCATTCCCCTAAAGAGGAGCGCACCAAGCTCTTCCTCTCACAAATCCTGAGCCACTAACTAACTTGGGCGTTGACAGCCCTATTCTGAGTACTATAATCAAACTTACCCCTTTTCCGGGGTAGATAAAGGAGGTGAGGCTGAACAAAGGGCAAGTTTCACCTATTTTTCTATTAATCCAGTACCTGACAGAAGTCTTTGAGGAGAAGTACATATGAAGAAATTGAGCACTTTGTTTGCTCTGCTGGTGGCGTTTAGCCTCGTCCTGGCCGCTTGTGGTTCCGGTGGAACCGCGGTGCAGGATGAGTTTTCCGCCCTGGCAGAATTTGAAGGCCTGAAGCTGGATGCCGGCAGCTGTGACTACGGCGGCAAGGTTCTTTCCATCGAAGCGGTGGACGAACTGACCGTGGTGTTCACGCTGTGCAAGCCGGACCCGGCGTTTGAGGCCAAGATCGCCTTCACGCCCTTCGGCATTCAGCCGCAGGAGCACCTGGCTCGCACGGGTGGCTCTGGCGAACTGCTGGAGAACCCCATCGGCACTGGCCCTTACCAGGTAGCCGAGTGGGACCGCGGCAACCAGATCGTTTACACCCGCTTTGACGATTACTGGGGTGAGTCCAACGGCGCCAGCACTGTGACCCTGCGCTGGCTGACCGAAGGCGCCGCCCGCTTGCAGGAACTGCAGGCTGGCACTGCTGACTACGTGAGCAATATCAGCCCGTCTGATTACGCCACGGTTCAGAATGACCCCAATCTGCAGATCCTCTACCATCAGAACCCCAATGTGTTCTACATTGGTTTCACCAACACGGCTTCCCCGTATGACAATGTAGACGTGCGCCGCGCCATTGCCTTGGGCATTGACTACCAGCGCATTGTGGACAACTTCTACCCCGATGGGTCTGAGGTCGCTTCTCACTTCACCCCCTGCGCCATCCCCAATGGTTGTGAAGGTGAGTCCTGGTACGAGTTTGACGCTGAGGCTGGCCGCGCGCTGCTGGCCGAAGCCGGTTACCCGGATGGTTTCACCACCCGCCTGTACTACCGTGACGTGTTCCGCGTCTACCTGCCTGAGCCGGCTCGTGTAGCCACCGAGATCCAGGCGCAGCTGCAGGAGAACCTGGGCATCACGGTTGAGGTGGTCCCCATGGAATCTGGTGAGTTCATTGCCGCTTCCACCTCGGGTGAGCTGACCGATGGTATGCACCTCCTGGGTTGGGGCGCGGACTACCCGCACGTCACCAACTTCATGGACTTCCACTTCGGCGCCAACAACCCGCAGTTTGGTAACGCCCACGCTGAGATCTATGGCCCTCTGCAAGAGGCTTCCTCGATCGCTGATGTAGCCACGGCTGCCCCGCTGTACGCCGAGGCCAACAATGCTGTCAAGGAGCTGGTGCCCCTGATCCCTGTTGCTCACGGTGCGGCTGCTCACGCGGCCCTCGCCTCCCTGCAGGGCGCGTACTACCCGCCCTTCGGCGCTCCGCAGTTCAACTTCCTGAACAACGGTACTGACAGCCTGGTGTTCGTACAGAACGCTGAGCCGATCAGCCTGGACTGCGCTGACGAAACCGACGGTGAGTCGCTAACCGCCTGCCAACAGGTGGTTGAGACGCTGCTGGAGTACGGCAAGGACTCGGGTGCAACCTTCCCTGAGTTGGCCACCTCTTGTGACGCCAATGCTGACTCCACGGTGTGGACCTGCCACCTGCGTGATGGTGTGAAGTTCCACGACGGTTCCGACTTTGACGCTGACGACGTGGTGGCCTCCTGGGCCCGCGGTTTGGATGCTTCCAACCCGTACCACGTGGGTAACACTGGTAGCTTTGACTACTATGGCTACCTGTGGGACAGCTTCATGAACGTTCCCGCCGAATAATCGACGGCCCGTTCATTAAGCGAACGTCTGAGATAAATGCGCGGGATGGGTGCGGCGAGTTTCTCGCCAAAACCCATCCCGCGCATCCTCAACTTCACCTATGTCTAAGTACATCCTGCGCCGCATCCTGCTGACCATTCCGGTCATTCTGGGCATCCTGGTGGTGACCTTTGTGATCGCGCGCTCCATTCCGGGTGACCCGTGCCGTTCGGCTCTTGGCGAACGCGCTACGGAAGCCGCCTGCAATGCCTTCAATGCTCGTATGGGGCTGGATAAGCCCATCGTTGTGCAGCTGGGCATCTATATGCGCGAGATCTTACTTAAAGGCGATTTTGGCGATTCGATCCGCTATAGCCGCCCAGTCTCGCAAATGATCATTGAGCGCCTGCCGGTCACGCTGGAGCTTGGCTTCTCGGCTTTGTTCATTGCCATCCTGGTGGGCGTGCCCATGGGCGTCATTTCGGCCGTACGGCGTAACTCCGCAGTGGATGTGGCCACTATGGTGGGCGCAAACATCGGCGTTTCCATGCCGGTGTACTGGCTGGGCCTGATGCTGGCGTATGTGTTTGCGATCCTGTTGAAGGACACGCCGTTCTGGCTGGCGCCCACGGGGCGCCTTACGGCTGGCGTGATCCCTGACGCGTTCTATCAGGTATGGGGCCTGGGCCTGACGCGTGGCACTACTTTGTACATGTTTGCCGACTTTGTTTCGAATTTCGTTTTCTTTAATGCAATCATTACTGGGCAATGGGACGTCCTTGTGGATGCTTTCCGGCACATGATCCTGCCGGCCATTGCCTTGAGCACCATCCCGCTTTCCATAATTGCGCGCATCACGCGCTCCAGCATGCTGGATGTGCTGGGACGCGAGTATGTGCGTGCAGCCCGCGCCAAAGGCGTGGCAGAGAACCTGGTTATCATGAAACACGCCCTGCGCAATGCTCTCTTGCCAGTGATCACGGTCATTGGCATCCAGGTAGGTACTTTGTTTGCCGGCGCGGTACTAACTGAGACCACCTTCGGCCTCTCCGGGGTGGGGCGGGCCTTGTTTGACGCCATCACTGGCCGAGACTTCCCCATCATTCAAGGTTTCACGGTGGTGGTGGCGATGGGTTATGTGATTGTGAACTTACTTGTTGATATCTCGTACGCGTACATTGATCCGCGTATTCGCCTGCGGTAACCATGGCTGCCAATACCAAAGCACTCAACCCTTCCAACACTACCGAGTCCATGCGCTCCCGCAGCCTGGCTGCACTCACTTGGCGTCGTCTGTTCAAGCAGCGCAATGCGATTGTGGGCCTGGCCATTCTTCTCTTCCTGACGCTGGTAGCCATATTCGCCCCACTGATTGCACCCTACGACCCTGTGCAGTCGTTGTTGGGCATCGAAACGCTCAAGGAGCGTGAGGCGCCCTGCATCCACATGCTGGGTTGCCCCGAAGACAAGCCTGAGCATCTAATGGGCATCGACGCCAATTATCGTGACGTGTTCAGCCGCATTATTTATGGCACGCGCGTCTCGTTGTTCATCGGCTTCAGCACCATTGGCATGGCCGTGGTGGTGGGAGCGGTCATCGGCGCCGTTTCGGGCTATATAGGTGGCTGGGTGGATAACGTCATCATGCGCCTTATGGATGTGGTGCTGGCCTTCCCCAGTTTCCTGCTGGCGATCGCGATCATTACGGTGATCGGGCGTGGTCTGCAGAACGCTCTGTATGCGATCGCCATCGTGAACATTCCTGTATTTGCACGCTTGGTTCGAGCCTCGGTGCTATCCATCAAGGAGCAGGAGTTTGTATCTGCGTCCCGCGCTTTGGGCGCCAGCGCCTTCCGCTTGCTGTTCGTGCGCATCTTCCCTAATGCGCTGCCCACCCTGGTGGTGCAGGCCACGCTCAGCATCGCCTCCGCCATCCTGGAGGCAGCCGCCCTCTCGTTCCTGGGCCTGGGCGCCCAGCCGCCCACACCCGAGTGGGGCACCATGCTGGGCAGCGAGCGCAATCAAGTTTTTACCGCGCCACATCTGGTGTTCTTCCCGGGCCTGGCGATCATGCTCACTGTGCTGGCCTTCAACCTGCTGGGCGATGGTGTGCGCGATGCGATGGACCCGCGCCTGGCCCAGGTGGCGAAGAAGTAGGCGATGATGGCAAGCGATATGAACTCCAAAACAGCCCAGCCTTTGCTGGACGTCAATCACCTCAAGACCTATTTCTATACCGATGACGGTGTGCTGACTGCTGTGGATGATGTCAGCTTTGATGTGGCCCCCGGCGAGATCTTTGGCCTGGTAGGCGAATCGGGCTGCGGCAAGAGCGTAACTTCACTCTCGGTGCTGCGTCTGGTGGATCCACCCGGCAGGATTATCTCTGGCGAAATCCTGCTGGAGGGCGAAGACTTGCTGCTTAAGAACGGCAAAGAGATGAACCGCATCCGCGGCCAGCAAGTCTCGATGATCTTCCAGCAGCCCAAGAGCAGCCTGAACCCTGTATTCACCATCGGCGCTCAGATCGTAGAAGTGTTTGAGATCCATGAGAAGCTAGAGAAGGAAGAAGCCTGGGCGCGTGCCGTGGATCTGCTGCGTCAGGTCGGTATTCCTGACCCGGAGCGGCGCGCCAAAGCTTATCCGCACCAGCTTTCCGGCGGCCAGGCGCAGCGCGTCATGATCGCCATGGCGCTGGCGCTCAAGCCCAAATTGCTGATCGCCGACGAACCCACCACCGCGCTGGATGTGACCATCCAGGCGCAGATCCTGGACCTGTTGCGCGAGTTGAGCGCCGAGACCGGCACCTCGGTCATCCTGATCACGCATGACCTGGGCGTGGTAGCCGAGATGGCTGACCGCGTGGCAGTGATGTACGCCGGCCAGATTGTGGAAGAGACGGATACGCAGCGCCTGTTCAAGCAGCCGCTACATCCTTATACGATGGGTCTGCAAGCCTCCATTCCTGTGTTGGGTCAGGTCAAAGAGCGTCTGGAGACCATTCCTGGTTCAGTGCCCAATTTGATCGGCCTGAAGCCAAGCTGCCGTTTTGCGCCGCGTTGCAAAGCCCGAGTGGAGTACCAGCTGGAGATCTGTAATCACGTGGAACCCAGCCTGCTGGAAGTGGCGCCGGGCCACAAGGTGCGCTGCTGGCTGTACGAAAGTGCCGAGGGACATAAAGCCCCGATCGCGGTGGCAGGACTATGAGCGCGAACAAAGCAACCAACGACCTGGTGCGCGTAGCCAATCTGCGCAAGTACTACACCGTAGGCGACCGCCTTCTGTCTGGAAACGCGGCTGAAGTTAAGGCCGTGGACGATGTCAGTTTCACCATCAAGCAGGGCGAAACGCTCGGCCTGGTGGGTGAATCGGGCTGCGGCAAGACCACCGTCAGCCAGACCATGCTGCGGTTGGATGAGGCCACGGATGGCGAAGTCTTCTTCCGCGACCAAAGCGTCTTCGCCGCCCGCGGCGAAGAGCTGAAACAACTGCGCCGCCAGATGCAGATCGTGTTCCAGGACCCCTACGCTTCGCTCGACCCGCGTCTGCCGGTGGGCGATGCCATCGCCGAAGGTCTGGTGATCCACAAGTTGGGCAATGTCAATGAGCGCTACGACCGCGTACTGAAAGCGCTCAAGATGGTGGGGCTGGAGGAATATCACGCCAGCCGCTACCCGCACGAATTCTCGGGCGGCCAGCGCCAACGCATCGGCATTGCGCGTGCGCTGGTGCTCGACCCTGAGTTCATTGTTCTCGACGAGCCGGTCTCGGCGTTGGATGTATCCATTCAGGCGCAGGTGCTTAACATTCTGAAGGACCTGCAGGATGAGCTGGGGCTCACCTATATGTTCGTAGCTCACAACCTGGCGGTGGTAGAGCACATCTCTGACCGCGTGGCTGTGATGTACCTTGGCAAGATCGTGGAGCTGACCGAGCGCGAAGAGCTGTTTGCCAAACCGCTGCATCCATACACGCAGGCCCTCATGTGGGCTATCCCCATGCCCGACCCCGCCCAACGGCGCGAACGCGCCGTGCTCAGCGGGGATGTGCCCAGCCCGCTCAACCCGCCCAGCGGCTGCCGCTTCCACCCGCGTTGCCCGATCGCCCGGCTGGAGCATTGTTCGGTGGAGGAGCCGCTGCTCCGCGAACTGCGCCCCGGCCACCAGGTTGCCTGCCACTACGCTGAAGATTTTCTGAATTAGACGCATAGAAGAGCGAAACGCACAGCGTTTCGTTTTTTTTCTTGGCGGCTTCCATTACAATCCTCCCGATGCACTTTACCCCTGTCGCTGATTTTGCTTCGCGCCGCTCGCCCGTTGTTGGGCGCGGCGGTATGCTCGCCAGCAGCCAGCCGCTGGCCACAGCCGCCGGCCTTGGCATCCTGCGCGCCGGCGGCACGGCTGCAGATGCGGCCGTGGCCACTGCCGCGGCGCTGAATGTGACTGAGCCGACCAGTACCGGCATCGGCGGAGACTGTTTTGCCCTGTACTACCAGGCCAGCACGAAGCGCGTTTTTGCTCTTAACGGTTCTGGCAGAGCACCGGCTGGCTTGTCGCTTGAGCTGCTGAAAAAGCAGGGGCTGGCCGAGCTGCCCAACTTCCATCCTCACACGGTCACCGTGCCCGGCGCTGCCGCCGGCTGGGCCGACCTGCTGGCCGCCCATGGCCGCCTCTCGCTGGCGCAAGTGCTTGCGCCTGCCATCGAGCTGGCGGAAGGTGGCTTCCCCGTGGCGCCGATCACCAGCCACTTTTGGGAACGCGGTGTGGAGAGACAGCTCAGTCTGGCACCTAACGGCGCCGAACTCACCATTGATGGCCGCGCCCCGCAGCCCGGCGAGATCTTTCGCAACCCGGGCCTGGCGCGCACCTTCCGCCGCCTGGCCGATGGCGGTCCGGCGGCCTTCTATCAGGGCGAGATTGCCGAAGCCATTGTGGCAGTGCTAACGGAAGCGGGTGGGGTGATGACCGCGGCCGACCTGGCCGCCCATCACAGTACCTGGGATGAGCCTATCTTTGCAGATTACCGCGGCCATCGCGTATGGGAGTGCCCGCCCAACGGGCAGGGCTTGGCGGCCTTGCTCGCGCTCAATATCCTGGAGAACTTTGACCTGAGCGGGCAAGACCCGCTGGGCGCGGAACGCTGGCACCTGATGATCGAAGCCATGCGTTTGGCCTTTGCCGATGCGCGTTGGCACGTGGCCGACCAGGCCACGGACCCCGCCCCGCTGGAGGCGCTGCTCTCCAAGCAATATGCGGCGCAACGCGCCGCATTGCTTGATTCACAGCGCGCCGTGGCGGATGTGCAGCGCGGCCGCCCGGTGGCAAGCTCAGGCACAGTCTATTTCAGTGTGGTGGACGGTGAGGGTAATGCTTGCTCGTTCATCAACAGCAACTACCAGGGCTTCGGCACCGGTATCGTGCCCAAGAGCTGGGGATTCACTCTGCAAAATCGCGGCCACGGCTTCAGTCTTGACCCAGCCCACCCGAATGCATTGGCCCCCGGCAAACGTCCGTACCACACCATCATCCCGGCCATGATCACCCACGCAAACAGCGGCGACCTGTTTGCGTGCTATGGCGTGATGGGCGGCTTCATGCAGCCGCAAGGCCACATGCAAGTGGCAGTGGGCCTGATCGACGACGGGCTCGACCCACAGGTTGCGCTGGACCGACCGCGCTTCTGTATCGAAGATGGCACAGCCGGTTTGGCAGTCTCGTTGGAGGAAAGCCTACCCGCCGAAACGCAAACACGACTGGCCGCCATGGGTCACTCGGTGCGCCAGCTGGGTGGGCTGCAGCGGGCCGCCTTTGGCCGCGGCCAAATTATCCTGAGAGAAAGTGACACCGGCGTGCTGTGGGGCGGTAGCGACCCGCGGGCCGATGGTTTGGCTATGACCCTATGAGCACAGCATCTGCACTTGCCCATCCCAACATCGCCTTCATCAAGTATTGGGGCAACCGTGATCATGAATTGCGCCTGCCCTCAAATAGTTCCATCTCGATGAATCTGGCCGGGCTGGAAACGCGCACCACCGTGCGCTTTGACAGCCAGCTGGCCGCCGATGGGCTCGATTTCAATGGCGCGCCGGCCGCGCCGGCACAAGTGGCCCGCGTCTCGGCCATGCTGGATCTGGTGCGCGCCATGGCAGGCATCTCAGCGTTTGCCCAGGTGATCAGCAGCAACAACTTCCCTAGCGGCTCCGGCATCGCCTCCTCCTCGTCGGCTTTCGCCGCCCTGGCGCTGGCGGCCAGCGCCGCCGCCGGCCTGGCGCTCGACGAGTCGGCGCTCTCGCGCCTGGCTCGCCGCGGTTCCGGCTCGGCCAGCCGTTCGGTGCCGGCCGGCTTCGTGGAATGGCGCACCGCGGATTCAGATGAGGAGAGCTACGCCGTCTCGGTGGCGGGGCCTGAACATTGGGACCTGGTGGATAGCATCGCTGTCATCAGTGAGGAGCACAAAGCGGTGGGCTCCACCGCCGGGCACCCGCTAGCGGATACCAGCCCGTTGCAGGCCGCCCGCCTGCACGGCGCCGAGCAGCGCCTGGCACAGGCGCGCCAAGCCATCCTGCAGCGCGATTTGCCCGCCTTGGCAGCCGTGATGGAGTTGGATAATCACTTGATGCACGCCGTGATGATGACCTCCAGCCCGCCGCTGCTATATTGGCAACCGGCCAGCCTGGCCGTGATGCATGCGGTGATCGCCTGGCGCGCCGAGGGCTTGCAGGCCGGCTACACGCTGGATGCTGGGCCAAATGTGCACGTGCTGAGCGCGGCGACCGATGCCGCTGAGGTGGCGGCGCGGCTGGGCAGGATCGCCGGCGTGCAGCGCGTGCTGCAAGCTGGCGCAGGCGGCGCGGCAACCTTGCTGCCAGCCTGATCTGGCGAGCCTAATCTGGCTATTAGCCAGTGCGCGGCTTGTTTTCTAGCAGTGGATATAATCATTTCATGAGCGCTCTTCTGGCTGTACTTCAATTTGTGATCGCGATTGCTGCGCTGATCGTGGTGCACGAGCTTGGTCATTATCTCGCCGCTAAGCTGTTCGGCATCAAGGTGCAGGAATTTGGTATTGGTTTTCCGCCGCGCATCGTGCGGCTGTTCAAGATCCAAGAAACTGAGTTCACGCTGAACGCCATTCCTCTGGGCGGGTTTGCCTTGCCTGCTGGCGAGAATGACCCGGACGTGCCGGGTGGTTTTTCTGCCGCCGCGCCGTGGAAGCGCATCTTCATTTTTGTGGCTGGCCCGGCCATGAACCTGCTGGCTGCCCTGGTGTTGTACGCCATTATCTTCGTCCAGCTTGGCCGCCCAGACCTCAGCGTGGTGCAAGTGATGAGCGTCTCGGAGGATTCTCCCGCTCAGCAGGCGGGCCTGCTAGTGGGCGACACCATCACGCATATCAACGGCCAGCCTGTCAACAGCAGCGAAGATCTGCGCAGTGTGATCTACGATAACCTTGGCAAAGAAGTGCTGATCGAATATCAGCGCAATGGCCAGCATGACCGTACGCTGTTAGTGCCGCGTGACCCCGCCCCGGCAGATGGAGCGATCGGCATCTCCATGGGCCATCCCAGTACGCCGATTGGCGTTGGTGAGGCGCTGAGCCAGGGAGCGCTGGCCATTTATGACCAGGCCGAGACCTTGCTCACGCTACCCATGCGCATTGCTAGCGGCGAGATTGACGGAAGCCAGGGCCGCCTGGTGGGCTACAAGGGCATGTACGATATCTACACTGAAGTGCGCGAGGCAGATGCCGCGCCCGATAGCCCCTTACCTTCGGGCGTGAATACCCTGTCGTTCTTCGCTTCCATCTCGGTTTCGCTGGGTTTGCTCAACCTGCTGCCCGTGCCGGCGCTGGACGGTGGCCGCATCCTCTTCACCCTGCCTGAGCTGTTCTTCGGCAAGCGCATTCCGATCGCATATCAGAACGCCGTCAATCTGGTGGGTATTGCCTTCCTGCTGATGGCAATGGTTTACATCAACCTGCAAGACTTCCTCAACCCGCTCGTCATACCTTAAATGGAAAACGATAATCATTCTGAAGACCAACTGAGTTTTAGCGACGTGCTTGCCGCACTGCAAGATGAGAAAACGCCGCTGGCGCCGCGCTATCTCTATCGCTTATCTGCCCTGGAGCCTGCCGACCTGGCTGCCTTGCTGCCGGTCTGGCAGCAGCTTTCCGCCGCTCGCCGTGTGGCCGTGCTCGAAGACCTCGAGATGCTGGCTGAGAGCAACACCGTGATGGATTTTGACTCCGTCAATGAGATGGCGCTCACGGATGAGGACGCGCGTGTGCGCGTGGTTGCCATTCGCGGCCTGTGGGCCACCGAGCAGCCGGCGCTCATCGGCCAACTTGTGCAGATCCTGCAGACTGACAAGGATATGGATGTGCGCGCCCAAGCCGCCGCTGGCCTTGGCCGTTTCGTGTACTTGGGTGAAGTGGGCGAGATCTCTGCCGCGGCCCAGCAAGAGGCCGAGGCGGCTCTGTTAGAAGTGCTGCATGGCGACGAGGACCCGCTCATCCAGCGCCGAGCGCTTGAATCGATGGGTTTCTCCAGCCGCCCCGAAGTGGCCGAGCTGATCGAGAACGCCTTTGACGGCGGCGAAGAGGAGTGGGTGAGCAGCGCTCTGTTCGCCATGGGCCGCTCAGCCGACGAGCGCTGGGGGCCGCAGGTGATGCATAGCCTGGCTGACCCCAATATGGAGATCAGCCGCGAGGCGGCCAAGGCCGCCGGCGAGCTGGAGCTCAGCGAGGCGCGCCCCGGCCTTTTTGATCTGCTGCAGGATGAAGAAAGCGAAGTGCGCCTGGCGGCTGCCTGGGCGCTATCGCAAATTGGCGGCAATGGCATAGCCGACGCACTTGAGGAAATGATCGAGCGCGCTGAAGATGAAGATGAGATCGATCTTCTCGAAAGCGCTATTGAAAACCTGGCCTTCGCCAATGAGATGGATGAGCTCAACTTGCTGGATTTCTCGCCAGAGGATCTGGAAGATTTTGCCAATCCCGACGCGGTTGACGACGAAGACCCCGATCAGGAATAGCATCCCCACCCCCGGTGGCGGCCTATAATTCATTCTTATGCGCACTCTGGGCCGCTTCGGCGCGCTTGCCGCCCTTGTTTGCTTTACCGCGCTGGCCCCGACAATCGGGGCCAGCGCGCAAGAGGTGGTGGAGTTCACTGCTCACACGGCTGATTATCACTTTAGCGAGAGCTTCAGTTTTGCGGCTGAGTTCAATAGCAGCGCGGTCATTCTGGATGGCTATGTCTTTTACCAGGTCGGTGAAAGCGAACGCATCTGGGTCTACGAGGGGGATGTAGGCCGCGGCCGCCTTGATGTAACCGTACGGCTGGATGATAGCAACCAGCCCAAAGCCTTTACTACTGTTCGTTATTGGTTCCGTATTGCTTCAGATCACGGCGAATTCTTTGAAAGCCCGCGCTATAACCTGTATTACGAAGACAATCGTTTCGATTGGCAGCAAGCTGAGCTTGGCGTATTCACCCTGTATTGGCACAGTGGCGGGCCAGAGCTGGCTGCGGCTGTGCTGACCGCCGCCGCCGAAGGCGTGGCCCGGGTGCAGGCGGTGTTGCCGCTGCCTCAGCCGCACCCGGTCACGCTGCGCGTTTATGCCAATCTGGCTGACCTGCAGCGCGCCGCCGATCTGGCTGCCTACCCCTGGGCGGCGGGGCACACGCAGCCCGGCGCCGGGGTGCTGCTGTTCGCTCTGGAACCTGGTGCGCCGCCGGCGGCTTTGCGCCGTGTTCCACACGAAGTGGCGCATCTCACGCTCTATGATGGGTTGGGGACGGAGGGCTTTGCCAACTTGCCAGCCTGGTTAAGCGAAGGCGTGGCTGTCCTCGCCGAAGGTGAGCCTGACCCGCAGCAGCTGGCCCTGCTGAATGCTGCGGCGCAGGCAGGTGCGTTGCCTGCGCTGTATTCACTCTGCGGTCAATTGCCGCAGGAACCCGGGCTGGCCCAGCTTGCATCCATACAGTCCGGCTCTCTGGTTCGGTATCTGGTGCAGCGCTTTAATCCAACCGGTTTTGCTATCCTGGTGGAAGCGTATGCGCGCAGTGGCGACTGCATCAATGCCCCACAAGCGGCTTTTGGCGTCGACCTGTTGCAGCTGGAGCTGGAATGGCGTGCGGCCACGTTTGAGCAGCCTGACCCGCTGGCCCAGGTACCATGGGGCACCATCGCTTCCGCTGCTGGAGTGGCAACGGTTTTGTGGCTAATCAGCCGGCTGGCGGCGCGCAGCGGGAGGTAGGATGAACGAACGCATGACGGCCATCGTGCGCGGTGGCGTGCAGGGCGTCGGCTTCCGCTATTTTGTGTGGCAGCAAGCCCGCAGCCTGGGCCTGACCGGTTGGGTGCGCAACTTGCTCAACGGCAATGTTGAGGTGCTGGCCGAGGGCAGCCGTGCTCACCTGGAGCAGATAGCCCTTGCCCTGCGCAGCGGCCCGCCAGCAGCCGATGTCAAAGACTGCGAGATCGAGTGGCTGCCAGCCAGCGATGAATTTGCTGGTTTTGACGTCAAGTATTAATTACTACAACCCCAGCCGTTTCTCTTTCAACGAAACAAAGCGGCCCTGACCCACAATGATGTGATCCAGCACTTCTAGTCCAAGGAGCTGCCCGGCTTCGCGGATGGCTTTGGTCAGCGCTATGTCGTCCGGGCTGGGTGTTGGGTCGCCGCTGGGGTGGTTGTGCACCAGGATGATCGCGGCGGCGTTCTTGCGGATCGCCGGTTTGAACACATCGGCAATGCGCACCGGCGCGCTGTTGAGTGAGCCGCGGTAGATCTCCGCAATTTCGATGACCTCGTTGCGCGTGGTCAGCAGGATCGTGCGCAGATGCTCTTGCTCCAGTGCGCTCATTTCGTATTGCACCAGCGTGGCCGCGTCTGCCGGGCTGCTGATGCGCACGCGCTGCTCGGGGTCCTGCGTGTGCAGGCGGCGGCCAAGCTCGATGGCAGCCTTGATCGTGGCGGCTTTGGCTTCGCCCAGGCCGTGGGTACTTTCCATCTCGGCAAAGTCGGCGCGGTGCAGGCCCGCCAGTCCGCCAAAGCTTTGCAGCAGGCGCTGAGCCAGCGCTACCGCGTTCTCGCCCTGCAAGCCAGTGCGCAGCAGCACGGCCAGCAGCTCAGCGGTGCTGAGTGAGCCTGCGCCGTGCTGTTTGAGCCGTTCGCGCGGGCGTTCGTTGATGGCAATGTCAGCTATGCGGTAGGTGGTTTCATCCCCCATAAGTGTAGTGTAATCAAAAATTAGCCACTTATGAGGCTGGCGTGGGCAAAATTGTTTTACGGTATATTCCCTGCATGCCATGGCGAGCCATTCTTTTCACTGTGCTGGCGTTGGCCTTGGGCAGCCTGGCGTGCAATATGCAGCGTGTGCTCGATCCTTCGCTGCCCACATCTACATTGCCCAGCGCCGCTCAGGCAACACCCGTCACCCCACAACCCACCGCTGCGCCCACCCCAACCAATAGCGCCCGCGTACAGTCTGCCGACCGCCTGTTCTTCTACGGCGATTGGGAAGGTGCGCTGGCTGAGTATCAACGCGTATATCAGAGCGATGAGCCGGATCTGCAGGCACCCGCGCTGCTGGGTGTGGGCCGTGCTTATGTGAAACTGGGCCGCTACGCCGAAGCGGCTACCGCGCTAAACAGCGTGATCAGCCAATTCTCGGCCAGCGAACATGCCGCCGCGGCCTATTTTGCCCTGGCGGAGATGCATACCCTGCAGAACAACCACGCTGCCGCGGCGCAGGCTTATCAGCAGTACATAGATACGCGCCCCGGCGTGCTGGATGCCTATGTACATGAGCTGCGCGGCGATGCCTTGCTGGCCGCTGCGGACACCGATGGCGCCCTGGCGGCTTACAACGCCGCCATGCTGGCCCCGCGCCTGGGCGATACGCTGGCCCTGCAGGTCAAGATCGGCAAGCTGCACACCACCCGCAATGACCATCAGGCTGCCATCCTGGTCTATCAGAACGTTTACACCACCACCGCCAACGATTATCTGAAGGCTGAGATGGACCTGCTGATGGGCCGCGCCTACCAGGCCATGGGCGACAGCGCCCAGGCGCACGCCTTGTTTCAGGATGCGGTTACCAAGTTTCCGCTGGCCTTTTCCTCGTATGCTGCTTTGGTGGAGCTGGTCAATGCCGGCGTGGCAGTGGATGAATTGCAGCGCGGCCTGGTGGACTATTACGCCGCTACCAATAGCAGCGGCAGCACCGCCACCGAGTTGTACCTGGTCGCGATCGCTGCTTTTGACCGCTATCTCAGCACCGCACCAGCAGACCACAACGATACGGCCCACTATTTCCGCGCCCTCTCTCTGCGTAATACTGGCGACTATGAAGCCGCCATCCGTGAGTTGGATGGCATGCTCGCCGAGCATCTCCTGGGCACCTATTGGCTGGACGGCTATTTGCAAAAAGCAGATATTCAATGGCGTTATCTGGATAACTTTGATGCTGCCATTGCCACCCTCGAGGGTTTCCTGGTGACCAACGCCGGCCATCCCAATGCGGCCCGGGTGCTTTATCAGGCGGGCATGGTCGCCGAAGTGGGTGGCCGGCTCACCCGCGCCGCCGAGATCTTCCCGCGTGTGGCCAACGAATATCCCGCCTCTGAATATGCATACGATGCGCTGTTTATGGCGGGCATATCGCGCTATCGCCTGGGCGAGTATGTAGCCGCTCAAAGCCTGTTTGCCCGTGCCAACCAGGCCGCCCTTAGTCTGGAGCAGCAGTCGCAGAGCCACTTCTGGATCGGCAAATCCCAGAACGCCCAGGGAGACACTGAAGCGGCGCGTAACACTTGGCGCACTACCATCACGATCGACCCGACCGGCTATTACAGCGAGCGCGCTCGCGACATCCTGGATGGCTTTGATCCCTTTGAGCCCCCAGCCGACTATCACCGCGAAGTGGACTTGGAAGCAGAGCGCCAACAGGCTGAGGCCTGGCTGCGTAGTACTTTCAGCCTGCCGATGGATACTGACCTCAGTGTGCCTGGTCCGCTATGGCAGGATGCCCGCTTCGTGCGCGGCACAGAGCTGTGGCACCTGGGCCGCTATCAGGCGGCCCGCAATGAGTTCGAAAGCCTGCGGGCAGACCTGAGCACGGATGCGGCCAATTCCTACCGTCTGGCGAATCACCTTGTGGAGCTGGGCATGTACCGCAGTGCGGTTTTTGCTGCGCGTGAGGTGCTCAATCTGGCAGGCATGACCGACGCAGGCACCATGAATGCGCCAGTCTATTTCAACCGGATTCGCTTCGGGCTCTATTACCAGGATCTGGTGGAGACGGACAGCGCCCGCCGCGGTATTGACCCGCTGTTCGTTTACAGCATGATGCGCCAGGAGAGCTTGTACGAGGGCTTTGTCACCTCGTCGGCCGGGGCGCGAGGTTTGCTGCAGATCATCCCGTCTACCGGGCAGGAGATGGCTGTCCACAGCGGCTGGCCGCCCAATTTCACCGGAGAAGACCTATACCGCCCTAATGTCAGCATTCGCCTAGGCGTCGAATACCTGGCGCGCCAGCTCAACGCTTTTGACGGCGATCTCTACGTAGCCTTGGCCGCATACAACGCCGGCCCGGGCAATGCGATCTTCTGGCGTGACCAAGCCCAGGGTGACCCGGATCTGTTCGTTGAGATCGTGCAATTCACGGAAACGCGTAACCACTTGCGTAGCATCTACGAGATATACGATATCTATCGCAGGCTGTACGCAGCTCAATAAAAAACGCTCGTATCGGGCGTTTTTTTGTTTATGGTGTGGTTGCTGCAGGCGTATCTGTGCTCTGCTGGGGTTGTGAAGTGGGCTCCAGCTCGTCTAGCTGGCCACGCGCCACCAGGAACCACTCGGCCAGTGTAGTGAAGCGGTCGCTGGTCTGGTACAGCGGCCCAACCGATACGCCACGCACAAGGGAGGACACGCCATAGCTATAGACCGGGAAGTACAGCGGGATCGCCGGCGCCTGATTGATGAAGTGGTTCTGGAAGTTGCGGTACAGGCGTGCGCGCTGCACCTGGCTGGTGGTCACACGGGCTTCTTCCAGGTATTCGCTGGCGCGGCGATCATCCCAGCGGGAGTAGTTCTGCCCGCCGGAGACGGCGGCCTGGTGCCAGAAGGGGTAAGGGTCCGGGTCAGGGTAGTTCGAAAGGTTCAGGTCGATCAGCGCCGCCTGGTAGCTGCGCGGCTCAAGGTAGTTTGCGATCAGATCAGCATATGGAACGGCAAGCAGGTTGACTTCAATTCCCAGCGCAGCCAGGTCGCTTTTGATGCTCTCAGCGATCAGGGTGTGCTGGGGTGTGTCCGGGTGCGCCAGCTGGAAACGCAGGTCAATACCGTCTTTGCTGCGCACCTGGCCGCCAGTGGCGGGAATACTGTAGCCGGCCTCGCGCAGCAGGTTGGTGGCCGCTTCCACGTTGTACTCAATGCGTGGCAGGCTTTCGTTGTAGGCCCAGGTGCCAGGCAATATCGGTCCATTGGCCAGCATAGCCTGCCCGCCCAGATACTGGTCAATGATCCACTGGCGATTAATGCCTTGCAGGATCGCCTGGCGCACGCCTAGCTCGCTGAAGAACGGCACTTCCGTGCTGCCCAGGTTCATGATCATCATCGTGAGGCGCGGCAGGCGGCTGGTGTACACGCTCAGCGAGGGATCATTGAGTGCGTTGCTCAATACCTGCGGGCTCAGATAACTTACACCCATCACATCGCCGCGCTGGTAGGCGGCATAGGCGGCCTCAGAACTGTCGTAATAGTTGAAAATGACCTGATCGAGAAACGGCCGGCCAGCGTAATAGCCATCCCATGCTTCCAGAACTACACCATTGATCTGCCCATCCTGAGACAGCAGTTCGCCGAAGCGGTAAGGGCCGGAGCCAACGGGCTGTAAGTTATAAGGAGCATTCAACAGCTCGACCGCGCTCATGTTTCCCAGCAGGTGCTGGGGCAGTACGCCAAAGGTCAAATAATCCTGAAACGGGGCAAACGACTTGGGCAGGACGAGCTGCATATTGCGCGGGTCAAGCACGATGACTTCCACTGAGCTCCACAGGTTGCGCACATCCGCCGGGATGGGCAGATCTGGGTTGCGCATCAGTTCAATGGTGAAGGCAACATCTTGGGTTGTGAGGGGCGCGCCGTCGTGCCAGGTCAGGCCTTGGCGCAGGGTGATGTTGTACGTTTCGCCGGTCACCACCACGCCCCAGGCCTCGGCCAGGTCAGGCTGCGGGTTGCCGCGCTCGTCAAAGCGAAGCAGGCCGCTGAACAGCAGGCGGTTGATATCCTGGTCAGCCGGGTTGGCGTCGTCAAGCAGGGGGTTAAGGCGGCCCAGGGTCCCCACCAGGCCTTCGATATAGATGCCGCCTTGGCCCGGCTCAGCCGTCAGGCTGCGCAGAAGGGGTTGCCGCGCCAGTAACAGAATGGCAATGGCAGCCAAGGCCAGCACCACAAGCAGGAGCTGCCAACGAAGCTTTTTCATTGTGAAGCGTAACCGGCTTCAGAAACCAGAGTTAGCCTGATACGTATACCGTGTAGATAGCCAGGGCGAAAAAGACCACGCTCAGGACGATCGTAGCCCGGAACAGGGTCTTCTCCAGGCCGCGGCGGGTGGAGAAGGTGGTGGCTACCTCAGCGCCGCCAATGCCCCCCAAGCCTGCTTGCTTGCTCTGCAGCAGGATGGTGGCCACCAGGGCAACCGAGGTAATGATGATCGCAATATCGAGAATCGTTTCCATTTGTTTTTACACCAATCCTATAGGGTCAAGCGGTGGCGATTATACCTGTGGCTTTGAAGCTTCGTCAATTCGCCGGCAATTTAACATAGTAACTACTCATTCAAAAACTTATGTTCTATAATTGCTTTTATGGTCGCCAACTTTAATCTTCAGGCTCCTTTCAAACCCACGGGTGACCAGCCCGAAGCAATTGACAAACTGCTGGCTGGCTATAAACAAGGCCTGCGCCAACAGGTGCTGCTTGGCGCCACTGGCACCGGCAAAACCTATACGATGGCCAATGTCATCCAGGCGGTGCAAAAGCCCACTCTGGTGTTGGCGCACAACAAGACTCTCGTGGCCCAGCTGTATGCCGAGTTTAGAGAATTCTTCCCGGACAATGCGGTCGAATTCTTCACTTCGTATTACGACTACTACCAGCCCGAAGCGTATGTGCCGCGCAGTGATCTTTATATTGAAAAAGAGACCGATATCAACGAAGAGATCGAGCGGCTGCGCCTGGCTGCCACCACTTCGCTGATGTCGCGCCAGGACACCATCGTGGTCGCCTCCGTGTCGTGCATCTACGGCTTGGGTAACCCCGAAGCCTATGGCCGCGTGGTGCTCAATCTGGAAAGCGGCAAGCCTTACCGTCGAGACAACTTACTGCGCCACCTGGTGGACATTCACTACGAGCGCAAGGATACAGACTTGGAACCCGGCGCCTTCCGCGTGCGCGGCGACACGCTGGAAGTCGTGCCCGCCTATCAGGACAAGCTGGCCTATCGCATCACCTTCTTCGGTGATGAGGTGGAGCGCATGGTGGAGATCCATACCGTCACTGGCGAGATCCGCCGTGAAATGCAAACCATCGCCATCTACCCTGCCAAGCACTTCATTACTGATGAAGACAAGCTGGCAGCTGCGATCATAGGTATTGAACAGGAGCTGGTAGAGCGTCTCGCCTTCTTGAAATCGCGCGACAAGCTGCTGGAGGCTCAGCGCCTGGAGCAGCGCACGCGCTACGACCTGGAGATGCTGCGCCAGGTGGGCTACTGCACCGGCATCGAGAACTATTCGCGCCATATGGACCAGCGCGCCCCTGGTACGCCGCCCTGGACGCTGATCGATTACTTCCCGGCTGACTTTCTGATGATCATCGACGAGTCGCACATGACCATTCCGCAAGTGCGCGGCATGTACAACGGTGACCGGGCACGCAAAGACATCCTGGTGGAATATGGCTTCCGTTTGCCCTCTGCGGTGGACAACCGCCCGCTCACTTTCGATGAATTTGAACAGCGCCTGGGCACAGTGGTCTACACCTCCGCTACTCCTGGCGAATACGAGCTCAAGCGTGCCCAGCAAGTGGTCGAGCAGATCATTCGCCCCACGGGGCTGATCGATCCCCAGGTGGAGGTGCGCCCGATCACCGGCCAGGTGGATGACCTGGTTGGCGAGATCAACAAGCGCGTTGCCGAAAAGGAGCGCGTGTTGGTGACCACGCTCACCAAGCGCATGGCCGAAGACCTCAGCGAGTATCTGCTGGAGCTCGGTATCAAGGTGCACTACCTGCACTCCGAGGTTGAAACGCTGGACCGCATCAGCATTCTGCGCGATCTGCGGTTGGGTGTCTTTGACGTCGTGGTCGGCATCAACCTGCTGCGTGAAGGCTTGGACCTGCCCGAGGTGTCGTTGGTGGCCATTCTGGATGCCGACAAAGAGGGCTTCCTGCGCTCGGAGACGTCGCTGATCCAGACCATTGGCCGCGCCGCCCGCCATGTGCGCGGCCGGGTCATCATGTACGCAGACAAGATGACCGACTCGATGCGCTATGCCATCCAGGAGACCGAGCGCCGCCGCGCCAAGCAGGAAGCCTACAACACCGAACACGGCATTGAGCCGGTGGGCATCATCAAGGCCGTGCGTGATCTGACCGACCAGATCAAGGTCCAATCTATGGCCGAAGCCAAGGGCGAGTACAAGACCGGCGCCGACAAGGAAATGTCCCGCAAAGAGATGGAACGTCTCATCAGCGAGCTGGAAGCCCGTATGCGCCAGGCCGCCAAGAACCTCGAGTTCGAGCAAGCCGCCCTGCTGCGCGATCAGCTCTACGATGTGCGCACCCTGCTTGCCGAAAGCGCTGACCTCAAGCCCTGGGAAAAGATCCGCGTGATCGCCGGGCGCAGCGAAGAATAATATGCCGCCGGTCAACAACGTTACCCGTATGCTGGCTGCCAAGGGCGTGGTCTTTGAGGCTCACGAACTTCCAGCTGAGAAGCTCAGCGGTTTGGAGGCAGCTGCCTATTTAGGCGTGGACCCGGCCCAGATGTACAAGACCATTGTTGCCATCCGCCCGGATGGCGGCAAACCCGTGCTGGGCGTGGTTCCCGCCGCGGCCCAGATCGAGCTCAAGGCGTTGGGCCGTGCCCTGGGCGGCAAGAAACTGCAGCTCGCCACCCAGGCCCAGGCGGAGAAGCTCACCGGCCTGCAGACCGGCGGCATTTCTCCACTGGCCTTGGTGGCCAAGGGGTTTGAGGTAGTGGTGGACACTAGCGCGTTGCAGCACCAGACCATGTATGTTTCAGGCGGCCAGCGCGGGCTGAACATTTCGATCGCGCCCAGCAGCTTGCTTGAACTCACCCATGCCAAAACCGCTGAAATTGCGGCTATCATTTAAAGACAACATATGAAGATTGCGCATATTTGCCAGTCATATCCTCCAATGGTCAGCGGGCAATCCTTTATGGTGGAGCGCCTGGCGCGCGGCGCACATGGCCTGGGACACCAGGTCATGGTCATCAGCGCATCTGACCGCAAAGAACCCTATACCACTGTCACCAATGGCATTCACCTGGTGCGCCTTACATCTTGGCGCAACCCGCTGCGCGTAGGCCAGCGCCTGACGGTGTGGGGCGCGGGCGAGATGAAAGCGGCCTTGCTCGACTTCCAGGCTGATATCGTCCATTTGCACGACCCGACAAACTCCGGCTTGGCAGGTATTGCTGCTGCGCGTGCCTTGCGCATCCCTGTGCTGCTGACCGCGCACGCCATGCCCTGGCTCATCAATGCCTATTTGCCTGATATGCCTGTAGTGGCGCGTACGGTTGAATCAATCTCCTGGGCTTATGCCCGCGGCGTGATTCGCCGTTGTGATCTCGTTGTCGCCCCCTCCCTGCGCGCTGCCCGCGAAATTCACGAGGAGACTAAAGTGGATGTACGCGTGGTCAGCAATGGGGCAGACTTGAGCCGCTTCACCGACGAGCCGCTACCGCGTGAGGAAGAGCTGGACCTGCGCGAAAAATTTGGCATCCCGCCGGATGTTCCGATCATCCTGCATGCCGGCCGCCTGGATTCTGACAAGAACGTGCCCGCCGTGGTGCGCGCCGCGGCCCGCGCCATGAAGAACAATGACGCCCATCTGCTGCTGGCAGGCGATGGCGTAGAGCGCGAAGACCTGCAGGCCTTGTGCGCCGAGCTGGGCATTGCCGAGCGCGGCCACTTCCCTGGCTTTGTTGACTCCAAGACCGATCTGCCAAAGGTGTTCCGCATGGCAACCCTGTTCGTTACCGCCAGCGAGATGGAGGTACAGAGCCTGGTACTGCTGGAGGCGATTGCCAGTGGCTTGCCCGTCGTGGCGGTGGACGCCACCTCCGTTTCTGAAATGGTGGAGCACGGCAAGAGCGGTTACTTGGTGCGCTCGGGTGATGAGCGCAGCATGGCCTCCGCCATCACCAAGCTGCTCAATAACCCGGATGCCAGCTCCTTTGGCCGCCGGGCGCGTGAAATTGCCGAACAACACACTCTTGAGCGCACCTTCAAGGGCTACGACGAGCTGTATCGCGAAGTCTTGGCCAAGCGCGCCGCCGCGCGTGAGCGCCGCGCTGGCTTGCTCAATCTTTAGTCTTGGTTCATAGCAAGTTTTCACATACATGGTGCACGTATGGCGCGGATGCTAGAATATATGTGCGATGTTTCCCTCTGAACAGATCCTGGCCCAATTAAGCACCTTGCCAGACCGCACCGGCTGTTACCTCATGAAGGATGAGGACGGCAAGGTCATCTACGTCGGCAAGGCGTTGAGCCTGCGCAGCCGCGTGCGCTCCTACTTCCATGCTGGCGCCCAGCACCACCCGCGCACCGAGCACATGGTGCAGCGTGTGCGCGAAATCGAGTGGATCGTAGTCGCTTCTGAGCTCGAGGCTCTCATCCTCGAGATGACCCTCATCAAGAAGCACAAGCCGCACTACAACGTGCGCCTCAAGGATGATAAGCGCTACCCCTACATCAAAGTGCATTGGGCTGATCCGTTCCCCAAGGTGACTGTCACCCGTCACATGGATGCTGATGGCTCGCGCTATTTTGGCCCGTATACCAGCGTGTGGGCGGTGCACAAAACGCTGGATGTACTGCGCAAGATCTTTCCTTATCTCACCTGTGACCGCGAGATCACCGGGCAGGATACACGTGCCTGCTTGTATTACGACATCAAGCTGTGCACCGCTCCCTGCATCGGCATGATCGATCAGGCCAATTACCGCCAGATGATCTCTGACCTGTGCGAATTTCTCAACGGCCGCACGGAGCCCATCGTCAACCGCCTCACGGCTGAGATGAACCTGGCATCCGCCAAGCTGCGCTACGAAAAGGCAGCCGCCGTGCGCGACCAACTGCAGGCCATTGAAAGCATCGTGGAGCGCCAAAAGATCATCTCGACCGATTACGTCGACTCAGACGTCATCGCCATGGCCCGCTCCGAGCGCGAAGCCTGCGTGCAGGTCTTCTTCATCCGCGGCGGCAAGCTCATTGGCCGCGAATACTTCATGATGGAGAACACGGCCGACAGCCCGGATGCGGATGTCATGGCCGAGTTCATCAAGCAATACTATGACCAGGCCGCCAGCGTGCCGCCTGAAGTCCTGCTGCCGCAGGAAGTCGAAGAAGCCCAGGTGATCCGCCAGTGGCTCAGCAAGCGCCGCGGCGACGGCGGTGTCGAGATCAAAATTCCGCGCAGCGGGCCTAAGCACGAGCTGATCCAGATGGCCGCTGAGAATGCCGCCGAAACCCTGGCCGCCTTGCAGACTCAATGGCAAGCGGATGCCCACCGCCAGACCCAGGCGCTGGCCGAGCTGCAGGAGGCGCTGGGGTTGGATGCCGCGCCTGAGCGCATCGAGTGCTACGACATTTCGAACACGCAGGGCACCGCGGCTGTGGGCAGCATGGTGGTCTTCGAGCGCGGCGTGCCCAGCAATAAGCTTTATCGCCGCTTCAATATCAAGACGGTTGAGGGGCCGGATGACTTTGCCAGTATGCAAGAGGTGCTCGCCCGGCGTTTCAAGCGCTGGGCCGCCGCCGAACAGCCCAGCGAAACGCCCGGCAAAAAGCCCGATGCGGCCTTCGCCAAACTGCCTGATTTGCTGATCGTGGATGGCGGCCGCGGCCAGCTGGCTCGCGCCATCGCCGTATTGGAAGAATTCCACCTCACAGATCGCGTGCCGCTTATCTCGCTGGCCAAGCAGAGCGAAGAGGTCTTCCGCCCTGGGTATGCCGACAGCCTGCTGCTGCCGCGCAACTCGCAGGCTTTGTTCTTGTTGCAGCGCATCCGTGATGAGGCCCATCGCTTCGCCATCACCGCCCACCGCAACCGCCGCAGCAAGAGCAGCCTGGTTTCGCAGTTGGACGGCATTCCCGGCATCGGCCCCAACCGCCGCCGCGCTCTGCTCAAAGCCTTCGGCTCGGTGGATGCTTTGCGCACTGCTGAGATCGAGCAACTGACCGCCGTCAAAGGCATCACTCCGTCGCTGGCCGCCAGCATCAAGGGGCACCTTGGCTGAGACCAAGCTCGCTTGGCTCGTGGACGATGATGAGGAGATGGCTTCCGCCATCGCCCTCATGCTCAAGCTGCTCGGCTACCAGGCACGCGGCTTCCTGGATGCGCCCAGCGCCGCTCAGGCGCTCCTGGCCGGCCAACCCTGCGACTTAATTCTGCTGGATCTCAATATGCCTCAGGTCAGCGGCAAGGACTTCTTGGAGTTCGTCCGCCAGCGCGCTGAGTTCGCCCGCCTGCCGGTGGTCATGCTGACCTCCGAGTTCAACGAGATCATCATGGATGAGCTCTTGCGCGCTGGCGCAGATGGTTATGTCACCAAGCCCGTCTCGCTGGCGGAGTTGGAGCAGGCGGTTGCCGACGCCCTGCAAGCGCGCCGTGCTGAATAAGGTATAGTTTGCTTATGGCCAAGAAGCAAACCAAGACCAAGCTCTCATTTAGCCAGATCCTTTTTGCGGTGCTGGCGCTGCTCATCATCATTACGATGATTTTGAGCTCTGTTCTGACAGTTTGAGATAGCTTTTGATAGGCAGGGCAGGGGGTAATAGCGCAAATCCGTTCCGCCAGGAGGTTGTATGGCACGTTTGACGCGCCCCGTTCTTCTTTTACCCTTGTGTTTTGCACTGGGCCTGCTCTTTGATGTGTTGTTGTGGGATCAGCGCTGGGGTATTTCCTTCACTTTGTTCATCATGGCTGCCGCCGGCCTCGGTCTATGGCAGGCAAGCCGGCTAAAGCTGCAGCCCGCCCGCCGCAGCTGGTGGCTGCTGGTAGCCGCGCTCGGCTTTGCCGCGGTTAGTGCCGTCCGAACTGAGCCGTATACGCTCCTGTTCACGCGCGGCTTCTCCGTGTTGATGCTCATGCTGTTCGCCGCCGACCTGCTGGCGGGCCAATGGCTGCGTTATCGCTTCAGCGACTTCTTCGTCAAGTTGGCCGGCTTGGTGCCCGCCGGCTGGATGGCGGTGAGTGGCTACAAGCCCGTCAGGCGAAGCAAAAAACAGCCCGCCCGCCCTTGGGCGGCGGTGCTGCGCGGTCTTTTGCTTGCGCTGCCTGTGGTCCTGGTGTTGGCTACGTTGCTGGCTTCGGCCGATAGCTACTTTGGCAATTGGCTGGGCGGCCTGGTGAGCTTCCTCAGTTTGGACCGCCTTCCCGAATACATCGCGCGCCTGGTGCTTATCTCGATCGTCGCTTTGACGGCTTACGGCGCCTATACCTACGCGTTCCTGCGCAGCGGGGCCGGCGCAGCCAAGGCCGCCCTTGTAAAACCGTTCCTTGGTTTCACTGAGACGCTTGTGGTACTGCTCAGTGTAGCTGTGCTTCTAGCCAGCTTTGTCGTCTTCCAGTTCCAGCATTTCTTCGGCGGCGTTGAGAATATTCTCGGGCCGGAGGGTTACACAACCTACGCTGAGTATGCCCGGCGTGGCTTTGCCGAGCTGTGCCTGGTGGCCGTGATCGTGCTGGTTCTCTTCGTGCTGCTCAGCAGCCTCAGCCGCCGCGCAGCCGCCCAGCAAAAGTACTTCTCCGGCCTCGGTGCCTTGCTGTTTGCGCTGGTGGCAGTGGTTCTGGTTTCTGCCTTCCAGCGCCTGCTGCTGTATGAGCAGGCGTATGGATTCACCAGCATGCGCCTCTTACCGCATATCTTCATGGTATGGCTCGGCGTTCTGCTGTTGGCCCTCGTGTTGATGGAGCTGACCGGGCGCCAACAGTACTTTGCCGCGGCAGTCTTGCTTGCCGCGGCAGGTTTTGTGGCTGCCCTGCCCATCCTGAACCTTGACGCCTTCTCGGCCCGTGCCAACATTGCGCACGGGCTGCAAATTCCCCCGCAAGCTTCACGTGAGCAAGTCGTGGACCGCAGCTACCTGGCCAGCCTCTCGTCTGACGCCGTGCCCGCTTTGGCGCAAGGCTTCCTCAGCCAGCAGGCGGCTGGCAACCATGCGCTGGCCCAACAGCTGGCTGTTGCCCTGGCTTGCAATGCCTACGAAAGCAATGGCTATGAACATGCCTGGCGTGATTGGACGCTCTCTCGCCAACAGGCCGCGGCCGCCTGGGCGCACCTACAGTCTCAGCCGGGCTTCCCGGCCATCACCATTCAAGATCATGACCGTCAGCTCTTCGCCATTGTGGATGGCGAAGAGATCCCCTGCAATATCTACGAGTGGTAACTGCCCGCCAGGCCCTGCCAGCTTTAAGCTGGCAGGGCTTGGCTGGTATCATTCGCGTACGTGAGCACCCCAAGCCTGCAAGTGCGTGAAAATCAAGATTGGCTGGCGGATCTGCGTGCCGCCTCGCCTGAGGCCATCGCTGACCTGCGGGCCGTGCTGCTGCGCGGCCTGCGCGCCGCCCTGGCCGGCCGCGTGAACGGTGACCTGGACACCATCAGCGAAGACTTTGTGCAGGAGGCCGTGCTCAAAGTGCTCAGCAGCCTGGATAGCTTCCGCGGCGAAAGCCGCTTCCTCACCTGGGCACAGAAGATCGCCATCCACGTAGCCTTGTCTGACTTGCGCCGCAAGCGCTGGAAGGACGTCTCCCTGCAGGAATACACCGAAACCCCTGAAGGCGAAGAATACACGCCACTGTTGCTGACCGATCCGGGCGCCTCACCTGAGCAGGAAGCCGCCCGCCGGGACCTGTTGCGCAGCGTCGAACGCCTCATCATGGAAGAGCTCACTGAGCGCCAGCGCACCGCCATGCTGGCCATTTTGCAAGATGGCGTGCCCCTGCAGGTGGTGGCCGAACGCATGGGCACCAACCCCAACGCCCTGTATAAGCTGCTGCATGATGCCCGCCAGCGCATGAAGCAGCGCCTGGAAGAGCAGGCCGGCTTCTCCGCTCAAGAGGCCCTGGCCCTGTTCGAGACCAACGGATCATGAGTAATATTGCTGGAGTTTGGGTAGTCTAGGAGTCGCAGAGATGGCACGCATTAAGTCTTCCACCCTTAAGGAATTGCTGCATCGCATCCTCAAGACCCAGAAGGATGAGATCGGCTGTGAAACCTGCTTTGAAGGGTTGGACCGCTTTGTAGAGATGGAACTGGACGGCAAAGACGCCGCCCAGGCCTTGCCATTGGTCCAACGTCACCTTGAGATGTGCACGGGCTGTGGGGAAGAGTACCAGGCGCTCATTACCGCTCTGGAAAGCCTGCAGACGGATCAATAGCCCCATTAACCAAGGATGAGGCCACTCTGGCCTTAAAAAGGCTGCGGGTATAATCGCCCGCATGCCGGATGTTGAAGACATCGAAAAGACTGTTCCCAGTTCTCCCAAGCGCCCTCCAAAGCAAAAACAGACGCCCCAGGCAACCGATCCTGAGCCGCCCGCGCCGACGGAGAACGCTGAGACGCAGCAAGTATCTGTAGCCGCTGAAACCGCGCCGCCCAAGCCGCCGCGCCGCGGCCGCCGCTGGTTGTTTGGCCTCATTGTGGGCTTCATTGCCATCGTGGGCCTTGCCGCGCTGGGTGGCGCCCAGGCCGGCATCAACTCCCGCACTAACGCAGAGAGCATGACCCGCGCCATCGAGGCCGAAACGCAGTTCCAGCTTGCCCAAAGTGACCTGCAGGCTGGCCGCTGCGACTTGGCCCGCCAGCGCTTTGAATATGTGACCGAACTCAACCCCAGCCACCCGGGCCTGGTGGCTGCGCTCTCACAGGCCGTCTTGTGCACCACCGGCACCGCCACGCCGCAGCCCGGTGAGGAGGCTGGCCCCACGCCCACGCCTGATATGCGCGGGCAAGACCAGGCCTATAACGATGCCCGGGCGCAGCTGGCTGCCCGCAGCTGGGATGACTTGCTGCTCACCCTGGATACTTTGCGTACAAACTTCCCTGACTTCCATCCCATTGAAGTGGACGGCATGTATTTCACCGCCCTGCGCAATCGCGGCGTCATGCGCATCCTGCCACCCATGGGTGACCTGGAGGGCGGCATCTACGATCTGAACCGCGCCGCCCAAATTGGCCCGCTGGACACCGAAGCCATCATGTACCGCCAATGGGCGGTCAACTACATCATCGGCCAGAGCTTCTGGGAAGTGGATTGGGAGCAGGCGGTGAACTACTTCCAACCGCTGGTTGCGGCCGCCCCCAATCTGCATGACATCAACTTCTTCACCGTGCAGGAGCGTCTGGCAACTGCATCTGCCTTCTACTCATTGGATCTTGTTGATCGGGCCGAGCGCCTGACGCGTGATGATCAGTGGTGCTCGGCTGATGAGCTGATGCGCCAGGCCGCTGCCCTCGCGCCGCTCTCGCCGGAGCATCAAGCCATGGCCGATAGCTATGCCGCCACTTGTCTCGAGCGTGGTAACGGCTAGCGCATGATCCCGCAGTGGGCGCTGCTTATCTCGTTCTGGTTGCACATGCTGGCCACGGTGGCCTGGCTGGGCGGCCTGGCGGCGATGGCGCTGTTCGTGTTCCCCAGCATGCGCCGCACCCTCACCGTAAAAGAATTTGCCACGTGGGCTAATGCCCTCAATCGCCGCCTGGACCCTGCCGGTTGGTTCAGCTTGGGTATCCTCACGTTCACAGGTTTGTTGCAGATGGATGGCAATGCCAACTACGAAGGCTTGCTCAGCATTTCCAATGCCTGGTCCGTAGCCATCTGCCTTAAGCACATCGTCTTTCTGGGCATGATCGGCGTTTCAGGCGTGCTCACCTGGAGCGTTGCCCCGGCTCTCAGCCGCGCCGCGCTGCAGCAGGCGCGCGGCAAGGCCAGCGGAGCCGCGGTGGAGCACACCTTGCGCCGCTTCCAGTCACTGATCGTCTTGAACCTGTTGCTGGGTTTGCTCGTGCTGGCGTTCACTGCCATGGCACGGGTGGCCTAGCGCTTTCGGTTAATGCGCCATGACCGGCAGGTGCAGCCCCTCTACTTTGCTGGCGCGCAACAGCGGCTCTGCAGAATCCCGAGCCATTTCCACTCGCCCTTCGATCAAGATCGGCTGCCCCTCCTGAATGCTCCTGCGGCCGCGTGCACACACATCCCCCGGGATCACCACCCGCAGCGTGCCCTCCAAGTCGGCCAGGTCCATAAAATATACATAGCCGCCTGCTGAGCTGCCCACCCGACGCCAGCTTTGGCGCATGCCCGCCACGCGCAGCTCTTGCCCAAAGTGCGAAGCGGCTTCCAGCGTGCTCAGCACGCCCGCGCCCTGCATGGCTGCCGCGTGCAGGTCCAACGGATGGGCTATCAGGCTCACACCCAGCAGGCGCTCCTGCGCCGCGGCCTTCATCTCTGGCGTCCAATCCGGCAGGTCTTCGTGCTGGGCGTTGAACAGCCGCATCTGTCCGCGCACCCAGCCGCCGCTCTCCAGCCCTTCCAGCAGGGCCGGGATGCTGCCCAGCCCTTCCAGCGCTCCGGCTTCGATCAGGTTGCGGGCTTCATTCCGCCGCGGGAAGCCGCGCACAAGGAAGTCTGACAGCGACGCAAACGGGCGCTGCTCCAGAATACGCTGCTGCGTAGCACGCCCCAGGTCGCGCAGCTGTTCCAGCCCCATATATAAGTGCGGCGCGCCATCGTGATACGTCACGCTGAATTGCGGCTGCGAATAGTTGATGTGCGGCGCGTGCAGGGGCAGGCCCAAACGGCGCGCCTCCAGCAGATAGGTATTCTGGTCGTAGTAGCCGCCCCAGTTGGCCAGCACCGCTGCCATGAACTCGGCCGGATAGTGGGTTTTGCACCACGCCGAACGCCAGGCGGTGAGCGCATACGACGCGGCATGCGCCTTGGGGAAGCCATACCCGGCAAACGCCGCCATCATGTCCCAAATGCGCTCAGCCACCGCCGCTGGCACCTGGTGGCGTTGATAGGCACCGCTAATGAACTTCTCTTTCAGTGTTTGCATCTGCTTGCCGGGGTCAAAGTGGCTCATCGCCCGCCGCAACAGGTCAGCCTCGGCCAGGCTGAAGCCGCCCAGCTCATGCGCTACCCGCAGCACCTGCTCCTGATACAGGAACACGCCATGCGTCTCACCCAACAACGGTTCCAGCGCCGGGTGCACATGCCGCACTGGCTCCTGCCCCAGGTGGCGGCGCACAAACGCATCTTTCAAGCCGCCGGTCAGCGGCCCGGGGCGGAACAACGCCAGCGCCACCATAATGTTGTCCACCGAATCTGACTGCACTTCGCGCAACGTGGCGCGCATGCCCGGGCTCTCGATTTGGAAGCAGCCGATCGTACGCCCGTTGCGCACCGCTTGCGCCGTGGCCGGGTCGCCGTCGGGTATCGCTTCCAGCACCTCCAGGCGGCTGCGGCCCATCTCCGGATGCATATCGCAGATGCGATCTGCCACATCACCCAGTACCGTCAGGCCGCGCGTGGCCAGCAGGTCCATCTTCACCAGGCCCATCTTTTGCACGCCGGTCAGGTCGTATTGGGTAATGGTCATGCCCTTGGCCGAGTACTGCAGCGGCACCAGCTCGGTCAGCGGGCCGGAGCTGACCACGATGCCGCCGGGGTGGATGGAGAGATGGTGCGGCGTATCCAGAATGGCACGTGCCTGCTGCAGAACAATGCGGGCTTGCGGGTCGCTGAACTCGCCTTCCAACTTCGCATACGGCTGCTCGTCTCGATCATCTTGTCCTGGCCCCCACCAACGGTAGGGTAGGCGCGCCGCCATGCGCTTGATCTCGTCGGCGCTCAGTCCGTGCGCTTTGGCTACTTCGCGCAAGGCCGAACGTAAACGGAAACGGTTGATGGTCGCCACCATCGCCACGCGGTCATGGCCGTATTGTTCATACACATGTTTGATGACCACATCCCGTCGTGCCGAGCAGATGTCCGTGTCAATGTCCGGTGGGGTGGGGCGGGCTGGGTTCAGAAAACGCTCGAAATAGAGATTCAGCCGCAGCGGATCTGGTGTTGTGATGCCTAGGCAGTGCGCAATTAGCGAAGAGGCGGCCGAGCCGCGCGAGGATAGCGGCACACCCTTGCTGCGCGCAAAACCCACGATCTCAGCCATGATGAGGAACAAGCTGGTGTAACCGCTAGCTTCGATGCCAGCCAGCTCGTGCTCCATACGCTGCGTGAACTGCTCGGTCAGTGCGGGATACAGGCGTTCTGCGCCTTGCAGCGTCTGCTGGCGCAGCGCTTGCAGTGGGGTCTGGCCATCAGGTAGGTCGAGGTGCGGATAGTTGGGCTGGTTCAGCGGCAATGTGAAAGTGCAGCGCGCCGCCACCTCATCGGTGGCTGCCAGTGCGCCGGGGTGGGCGCGGTAGGCTGCCTGCAGTTCCTCTGTGCTGGCGAACCATGCTTGGTGCGGCGCAAGCTCTGCGGGCGGCACACGCACCACCGTGCTGTTCAAGCGCATGGCGCTTACCGTGCGTTGCAGCTCCGCCTGGTCAGGCTGCAGGTAGTACACCGACCACGCCGCCACGCCGCGCACGCCCAGCTTGTGCGCCGTCTTCAGAGCGGGCTCGGCGTGCGCGTCCGGCGGCACTTGGATGTACAGCCGGTCAGCAAAGGCCGCTTTGATCTCGGCCAGTTCAGCGGCGGGCGGGGCAAAGGTGCGCGGTTGGGCTTCGCCGCTAGACGTCTCGTAGGCGGCCAGGCACAGCAGGCCGTTAGCATGCGCCAGCAGCCGCGCCAGCGGCAGCTTGCGGCTCTCGTTGTTCTCCTCACTCAACAGCCAGCTGCTCAGCTTGCACAGGTTGGCCCAGCCAGCCGCATCCTGCGCCAGCAGGGCCAGCGGCCGCCCGCTTTCCAACTGTACGTCCAGACCTAGAATGGCTTTCACTCCGTGCTGGCCGCAGGCCTCGGCAAACTCGACTGCACCGGTCAGGCGGTTGCGGTCAGTCAGAGCGATGGCGCTTTGCCCGGCCGCGGCGGCCGCCTCGGCCAGTTGGCTGGGCGAATTCAGCCCAGCCAGCAGGGAGAAAAACGAGTGAGTATTGAGGTGCGCCGACATAAGAACGTGTGTTCTATTGTAATATGAATCCAGTACAAATTGACGTTTAGGACACTTGCACACTTGCTATACAATGACCTGACATTAAGGCAAGTTATTCATTATTAGGACTTATCATGAAGCTGGAAACTTTTACCTACACCAAAGATAAAGGATGGTCTGTCAAAGACCTGCCCGCGCTGGATTCTGCCAATACGCTCCTGCTTGTATTTGGCGCCTCCAATTTCCTGGATGCCACCACACCCATCGAAGATCTCATCCGCCAATATCCCCAGGCCAAAGTCATGGGCTGCTCTACCGCCGGCGAGATCATTGGCACCGAGGTGCAGGATGATTCGCTCTCTGTAGCCGTTATGCAGTTTCAGCGCACGCGGGTGGCCTCGGCTGGCACGCATGTGAGTTCCGCAAAGGACTCGTACCAGGCGGGCGAATTGATCGCCAGCCAACTTAAAGCGCCTGACCTGGTGGCCGTGTTCGTCCTCTCCAACGGCACCACCATCAACGGTAGCGAGCTGGTGCGCGCCCTCAATGACCAGTTTGGCGGCCAGGTGGTCGTCACCGGCGGCCTGGCTGGCGATGGGGATCGATTTGAGCGCACCTGGGTCATCAACGACGGCGAGGTCACGCAAGATTCTGTGGCCGCTGTAGGCTTGTATGGCGAGCACATCGAAGTGCGCCATGGCTCCAAAGGCGGTTGGGATGTGTTCGGCCCGCAGCGCCTGGTTACGCGTTCGGAAGGCAATGTGCTCTACGAGCTGGATGGCCGCCCAGCCCTCGACCTGTACAAGGAATATTTGGGAGACCTGGTCTCCGGTCTGCCCTCCAGCGCGCTGCTGTTCCCGCTCGCACTTAGTGAAGATCGCGAGGCCCAGAAGACCATCGTGCGCACCATCCTCGGCGTTGATGAAAATGCCCATTCGCTGACTTTCGCTGGCGATATTCCTATCGGATACTATGCCCAACTCATGAAAGCCAACTTTGACCGCCTGATCGATGGCGCCAGTGAAGCCGCCTTGATGGCCGGCGCCAGCACCACGCCAGATGGGCCGATTCTCTCCGTCGCCATCAGTTGTGTTGGCCGCCGCCTTGTGCTCAACGAACGTACCGAAGAGGAGCTCGAGGCCACGCTGGAAGCGCTGCCCCCCGGCGTGAGCCAGGTGGGCTTTTATTCCTACGGCGAAATTTCGCCATACGCCAGCGGCACCTGCGATCTGCACAACCAGACCATGACGCTCACAATCCTGAGGGAAGTGCTCTAGGGTAGTTATGCATAAACTTTTGTGGCGTCAGCTCAGGCGCCTGAAGCTGGTGCCTGATGCGCCTCCCAGTCACAAGGAATGGGAGGATTTTCTTTCCACCGTTGAACAGGCGTATCGTCAGGCCGATCAGGATCGCTACCTGCTCGAACGCTCACTCGCCATTTCCTCCAAAGAAACCCAATTGCTATACGATGAAGAGCAACGCCACATCAAAGAAGCCCTGCGCGTCAGTGAAGGCAAGTTTAGAAGCCTGTTTGAGAACGCCATTGATTCCATTTTTATCATCGATGTCGCTTCCCGCCGGATTCTGGATGTGAACCAGGTGGCTGCCGACCGTCTTGGGTACACGCGCGAAGAGCTGTTGAGCATGGAGATTGATCAAATTTATCCGCGCGAAGAACTTGAACGCACGGACAACATTGTTCAAAGATTGCTTGAGACCGGTTATCTTACTTTTGAACGCACTCATGTGCGCAAAAACGGCAGCACCATGTTAGTTGAGGTTAGCTCCACTATCATGGAGCAGGACGGCCGCCAGGTCTACCAGAGCATTGCGCGTGACATCACCCAGCGCAAGATCACCGAGCTTGAATTACAACGCCTGGCAAATTACGATTCGCTCACTGGGGTGGCCAACCGTGCATTGTTTCTTGATCGCGTCTCACATGCCATTGATATTGCCAAGCGCAACCAATCCACCCTTGTCGTCCTGTTTTTAGATCTTGATGGCTTCAAGGCGGTCAATGACGCCTTTGGTCACGAGCAGGGCGATACGGTCCTGCAGTTGATCGCCAAACGTATTCAGTCAGCCCTGCGCAAAAGCGACACCGTCGCCCGCCTGGGCGGCGATGAGTTCGGCATCCTGTTGGAAGGCATCCGTGACCCTGATGAGGCTGTCGGCATCGTCCAAAAGCTTATTGATGCGGTTTCGCAGCCCTTCAACTTCCAAAATGCAGAGGCTTTCATCACCACCAGCGTAGGCATCAGCGTGTACCCCGTACATGGCAGTGACCCTGAGACGCTGATCCAGAATGCCGACTGGGCTATGTACGCCTCCAAGGCTGAGGGTAAGAACAACTTCCGCTTCTTTGTAACCGACATGAGGTCCAAGGCCCTCGAGCGGCTGGAGTTGGGCAACCAGCTGCGCTATGCTCTTGAGCGTAACGAGATCTCGGCTTTTTATCAGCCCCAGGTGGAGTGCGCAACCGGCAGGATCGTTGGTGTGGAAGCTCTGGCTCGCTGGCATCACCCCCAGCTGGGCTTATTGCTGCCTGAGCGCTTTGTAGGCCTGGCCGAGGAGATGGGCCTGATTGTTGACTTGTCTGACTGGATGCTCAAAACGGCCTGTGCCGAAGTCAAGCGTTGGCTTGACTCCGGTCTGGCGCCAATACGCCTATCCGTCAACTTATCCGATCGTGATCTGAAACAAAGCGACTTGGTTCAGCGGGTCAAAGTTGCCTTGCAGCACAGCCAACTGCCCGCCCATCTGCTGGAGCTTGAACTTTCCGAGAACATCATCTTTCAAGACTTCCGCCAGGCGCGCCAGATCCTGATGAATCTAAAGCAGCTTGGTGTGCGCCTGGCGATCGATGACTTCGGCACCGGCTACTCCACCCTCAGCCAACTCGCCGAGTTTCCGTTTGACACCCTCAAGATCGATCGGCACTTTGCTGCCCAGATCGTGAACTCCGCGGGGCATGCTGCCATCGTCAGCGGCATCGTCACGATCGCGCAGAAATTGGGCATGGAAGTCTTCGCCGAAGGCGTGGAGCATGAGTCCCAGCTGAAGCGGTATCAGCAAGCCGGCTGCGAGCAAATTCAGGGTGACTACTTCAGCAAGCCGATACCCCCGCACGAGTTGCTCGCGCTCGCCCGCTCGGGTTTTGTAAAGCGCCAAGTCGCAACCCAGTAATCCTTTGATATAATTCGCTTTCTTACGGTCCCGTAGCTCAATGGTAGAGCAGTTGACTCTTAATCAATTGGTTGAAGGTTCGAGTCCTTCCGGGATCACTTAGTTTCCCCCGTAAAACCTCCACTTTTGGAGGTTTCGTCTTTAAATTGTGCTTGTTGGTTGCAATTCGGTTGCAATTGTAAGGAGCACCATCTGCTCAAACTGCTCTACTGCAGCCGTTTCAAGCTCGCATCAGGTGGCCGTGACTGTGCAGCGTTACGCATCTCCTGTAAGTGGATGCTAGGCAGAGTATCTTTACGTCAAGTAAATCATTAGTTTTTTACTTAGATAGCATTTATCAAAATAGACTGTGTGTCATAATACTTAAAACACCCCGATGCCAGTGAAATCTCCCTTTTTTTTTGGAGATCAACAGAGTGGGTAGGGCAACCATGAGGAAGAAGGTCGTTGTCAGCTTGATTGTTCTGCTCTTTTCTATTGGATGTGGAAACACAAGACCCATAGTTGTGGCAGAGAATCTCCAGCGCGCTGACAGAATAATTTTGGCCCTTTATTACTTTAAAGAGGAAAGAAGTTCCTTTCCTGAAAGCTTAGAGGAGTTAGTTCCCAATTTTCTGCCGGAGATGCCGACCATGGCGAATGGTGATGGCTTTTTTTACACAACCAAGCTTGTCAATGGATTCCATCTCAGCTTTAGGGTGAGGCCTGGTTATGGTTGCGGGTATACCTCGCGGTTTGAACGTTGGGAGTGTGGTCGTGGAGATTAAATCTGCGCGGGCATATCCCTTGCTAATCGTCACATGTCTTTCTTTGGTGATTGCATCCTGTGTAAATGCTAACGAAGCTCGAGAAACTAACATTGAAACAGGGTCAACTATTATCGACGCAATATACCACTATGAAAGAGAAAACTACTCGTTCCCTGCTGAATTGAAGGCCCTTGTCCCCATATATCTGAATGATTTACCTGAAACAGCAGAAGGCGTTGGATTCTTTTATGCAACCAATCCCGTCGACGGCTTTATATTGTCGTTTATGCTTTCTCCTAGACATGGATGTGGGTACTCTGACAATACTAAACAATGGGGTTGTGGTTGGGGAGATTAACCCCTGAGGCATGCCACTCCTGGCGTAGAATTGCCCATCATGGTTCAGACCCAGGCCCCCGCGCCCGCTACGATCGCCAGCCAACCCGCCCTTGACGCCAAGTTGACGCGCCTGCAGGCCGGTAAGCAGGCCTGGGCGCAGCTGCCGATGGCCGCCCGCATCGTCGTGATCGACCAGATCGTCGCCGATCTGCCCGCTATCGAAGAGCGCTGGGTCGCCGCCAGCTTGGCCGCCAAAGGCGGCCAGATGCGCAGCCTCGCCGAAGGCGAGGAGCGCTTCACCCTCACCGTCACCTATCGCCTGCTGCGCTACTTGCGCAAAGCGCTGGTAGATATTGAGAAGCGCGGCCAGCCGCGCCTGCCCGGCAAAGTGTGCTGGAAGCACGCCGGCGAATGGCGGCTGGATGTGTACCCGCAATCCGTCAAGGATTTCCTGGCCCTGCCTTTCGTGCAGGCCGAAGTGCACGTGTACGACAGCATGCACGGCGATGAGCCGCCGCGGGCTGCCTTCTACCGCCAGCCCCAGCCTGAGGGCAAACTCTGCCTTGTGCTGGCCGCCGGCAACATCGCCTCGACCGTCAATTACGACTTTTTGCACAAGCTCTTCGTGGAAGGCCAGGTCGTCTTCCTCAAAATGAATCCGGTCAACGCCTACCTCGCCCCGCTCATCGAGGAGGGCTTCCGTGCCCTTGTTGAGCCGGGTTATATGCAGGTGGCCGAGGGTGGGGCGGAGGTGGCCAATTATCTGGTGCACCACCCGTCTATTGATGAGCTGCACCTCACCGGCTCAGACCGCACCTATGAGGCCATTGTCTTCGGTCCGGGCGAAGAGGGCCGCCAGCGCAAACTCAACAAGCAGCCCTTGGTCACCAAGCCTTTCAGCGCTGAGCTGGGTAACGTCTCACCAGTCATCGTGGTGCCCGGCCCGTGGAGCGCTGCCGATGTGCGCAAGCAGGCCGCCAAGATCGGCGGCTGGCTGGTGCGCAACGCCGGCTTCAACTGCATCACGCCGCGCATGCTCATCCAGCATGCCGCCTGGACGCAGCGCCAGCCGCTCAACCAGACCATCGCCGGCTATTTGGCCGAGATGCCTACTCGTAAGGCCTATTATCCCGGTGCCGAGCGCCAGCACGCCAAGTTCGTTCAGGCGTACCCGCAGGCCCAGCAGATCGGCAGCCCTGCTGAAGGCCAGCTGCCGTGGACCTTCTTGCCCGGCCTTGACCCAGCCGACGCAGACCAGCTTGCATTCTGTGAAGAACCCTTCATGGGTCTGTTCTCCGAAACCGCGCTGGATGCCGCCGATACGGTCGATTTCATTACCAATGCGGTGAAGTTTGCAAATGAGCAATTGTGGGGCAGCCTGTGCGCTTCAATCATCGTTCATCCCAAGAGCATGCAAGACCCGCTGGTCGCCGCCGCGGTGGAGCAGGCCGTGGACGATTTGAACTATGGCACAGTGGTGGTGAACCATTGGGGTGCGCTAGGCTACTACATGTGCATTACGCCCTGGGGGGCCGCACCCGGGCACGACATGTTCGACATTCAATCTGGTGTGGGTTTCATCAACAACCCGCTCATGTTCGACCGCCCGCTCAAGTCTGTGGTGCGTGCCCCGTTCATCTCAATACCCGACCCCTACCACGCCCATTCCAAGCGCAGCTATCTCTATTTCCGTCAAGACACGCGTTATCAGGCTAAGCCCAGCTTGTGGAACTTGCTTAAGTCCCTCTACTACGCCGTGATCAGCTAAATGCTGGCTAGCCTAGCGCGTTCTCTTTGATGATTCGTGTGTATGCACGTCCACTGTCCTTGATGATGCGCGTCTGTGTCTCATAGTCCACATACACAATCCCAAAGCGCCGGCTATAGCCCCAGGCCCATTCAAAATTGTCCATCAGGCTCCAGACAAAGTAGCCTTTCAGCGGCACGCCGGCTTGGATGGCGCGCTGGGCGTGGTGTAAATAACTCTGCAAATAGTCCACGCGCTGCGGGTCATGAACCTGGCCATCTTCGCTCACAGTGTCTGCAAAAGCCGCCCCGTTCTCGGTCACATAGTACGCTGGGAAGCTGTAGTCTTTGTGCAGGCGCACTAATATCTGCTCGATGGCCGGTGCGTGCACTTCCCAGCCCATCGCAGTCTTGTGAGCGCCCACAGGCACAGTCACTTCATCATCCGGCGTATCCTCGCTGCGGTGTACTGTGCGGAAGTAGTGATTGACGCCCAGATAATCTACCGGCGCCGCGATTGTTTCCAGGTCGCCGGCCTGCACAAAACCGCGCCAGCCGTCGTATTGCGCCAGCACTTCCTCCGGGTAGCCACGGCCCGCCAGCGGGTCCAGGAAGCGGCGGTTCTGCATGGCGTCACCCAGGTGCGCCGCCTTCACGTCCGCCGCACGTGCCGAGGCCGCCACATGCGGCTGTAGGTTGAGCACAATCCCCACCTGAGCCTGCGGCGCATTGCGCCGCAGCACCGGCACCGCCAGGCCGTGCGCCAGCAGCAGGTGATGCGTGGTCGCCGCCATCTCGGCCAGGCTGGTGTGCCCGGGAGCGTGGCGGCCTTGCAGGTAGCCGGCATCCGCGCTCACCTGCGGCTCGTTCAACGTGGCCCAGCTCGCCACCCGGTCACCCAGGTGGCGGCTGGCAATATCGGCGTATTCGGCAAAGGCCTCGGCTGTGCTGCGCGCCGGCCAACCGCCCTGGTCCTGCAGGGCCTGCGGCAGGTCCCAGTGGTAAAGGGTCGCGTATGGCACGATGCCCGCGTCCAGCAGGCCGTCCACCAGGCGGCTATAAAAATCCAAGCCCTTCTGATTCACCTTGCCGTGCCCCTCTGGCAGCACCCGTGCCCAAGCGATCGAGAAGCGGTACGCCTGCAGCCCCAGCTCCTGCATCAGCTTAATGTCGTCCTGCCAGAGGTGATAGTGGTCGCACGCCCGGTCTCCGGTATGGCCTTTAAAGATTTTGCCGGGGGTGTGCGAAAAGCGGTCCCAGATGCTTTCACCGCGTCCGTCTTCGTCGTGCGCCCCTTCAATTTGGTATGCAGCGGTGGCGGCTCCCCATAGGAAACCTTCGGGAAAGTGCTCGGTCATAGCCGGGCAGTATAAACGAGGAAGCATGACCAGTCGGATAAAATGAGCGCATGGCTCCATCAGACTCCAGTGCCAGCCATCGCCAACTCGCCGCCCAGCGCGGCCCTGTGGCGTTGGCCATCGTTACCGTCAGCGACACCCGCATCGCCGAAACTGACACCAATGCCCATTACCTGCGCCCGCAGATCGAGGCGCTGGGCCATCTGGTAGTCAATTACCGCCTGGTGAAGGATGAGCCAGCCCAGATCCAGTCCATTCTCGAGGAGCTGGCCGCAGGGCCTGCCCAACTCATCCTCTTCAATGGAGGCACGGGCATTTCACCACGAGATACCACCTTTGATGTCCTCAGTCGCAACCTGGAGAAGACCTTGCCCGGCTTCGGCGAGTTGTTCCGCATGCTCAGCTATGAGCAGGTGGGGGCGGCCGCCATGCTTTCGCGTGCCACTGCCGGGGTTTACCGCGGCAAGGTCGTCATCTCTACCCCCGGCAGCCCGGCCGCCGTCCAGCTGGCCTGGGAGAAACTGATCCAGCCCGAGCTGGAACATTTGGCCTGGGAAGTGGCTCGCTAACCCGCCTTCGAATCTCTCCTTCCCCTTGCTGTCTTTCATTGGTATAATCGCCCGCTGTTAAGGAGTTTTCATGTCCAAAAGATCATCCATCACCGGCAAGGGTCCAAGCTACGGCAATAATGTGCCCTTCTCCAAGAAACGCAGCCGCCGCCGCTGGGAAGTCAACCTGCAGGAGCGCCGCATTTGGGTGCCGGAGTTGAACCGTTTCATCAAGCTGCGCGTAACCACGCGTGACCTGCGCAGTATTGACGCCCACGGCCTGCTGGCCTACTTGCGCTCCAACGGCAAGACCCTGGCCGACGTCAGCTAGTTTCAGGCGCCTCATGTCGGTTAGCGAGCACATCGCATACAAGACCCAACAGCAAAACCAAGCGCTGCAACGGCTGCAAGCCAATGAGCGCGTGGAGTTGGTGCGTGTGGCCGGGCCGGAGGATTGCAGCACGGCGCAAACCGTGCAGGGCGTCTACAGCAAGTTTGAAGTTCCCGTATTGCCGGTGGAAGGTTGCTCTCGTGAGGGCGGCTGCATCTGCAATTACGAACCTGTATTGAAGGAAATTTACCCTTAGGAAGAGAAGCAAGCATGGCATATCGTGACAATCGTGAAGATCGTGTAGAAGGCGAAGACAGCGGCGGCGAAGAGCGCGGCGGGCGCGGCGGTGGCCGTTTCTTCCGCAAGCCCAAGACGGATCCGTTTGAGGCCGACAAATCCTTGAAGATCGACTACAAGGATGTAGATCTGCTCAAGCGCTTCCTGTCGCCCGAGGGCAAGATTCGCCCCCGTCGCCAGACCGGCGTGATCGCCCGCAACCAGCGCAAGCTGGCCCGCGCCATCAAGCGTGCCCGCCACCTGGCGCTGCTCTCCTACACCGATCAGTCGACCGACTAAGCTTCTTCCGCAGGAACCAAAACAGCCCCTTCATGGGGCTGTTTTTATCCCTGCTTGGCACAGTTATAATTTCAAATGGAGAGCTATGACTGACAAGAAAATCCGTGTTTTGGTCGCCAAACCCGGCCTGGATGGGCATGACCGCGGCGCAAAAGTGATCGCCCGGGCTTTGCGTGATGCTGGTATGGAAGTTATCTACACCGGCCTGCGTCAAACGCCTGAGATGATCGCCGAGGCCGCCCTGCAGGAGGATGTTGATGCAGTTGGTCTCTCCATTCTTTCTGGCGCTCATCTCACTCTCGTGCCTCGCATCACTCAGCTGATCCAGGCCAATGGACAGGATGATGTGCGTATCTTTGTGGGCGGCATTATTCCCGATGAGGATGTGCCTAAGCTGAAAGAAATGGGTGTATCGGGTGTGTATGGCCCCGGTTCTCCCACCCACGCCATCATTGATGACATTCGCAAACTAGTCAACAAAGACGCCTAACGAGGACGCGTGAGCCTGCAAGACTCCGTCCTTCAGGGCGACCGGCTGGCAACTTCGCGCTTGCTTACCGAAGTGGAGAACGACACCGCCCTCGGCCAGGCCGCCCTCAACGAGCTCTTCACCCACACGGGCAAAGCTCACCTCATCGGCATCACCGGCGCCCCTGGGACCGGCAAATCATCCCTCGTAAATCAGCTTGCCCTGCACTACCGTAAGGCAGCCCAGCCGCTCAAGGTTGCCATCGTAGCGGTCGACCCCAGCAGTCCGTTCACTGGCGGGGCGGTCTTGGGCGATCGGGTGCGTATGCGTGAGCTATCCGGAGACAGTGGGGTCTTCATCCGTTCCATGGCCACCCGCGGTTCGCTGGGTGGCCTGGCACAAGCCACCGCCGGCATGGCCCAGGTGCTGGATGCAGCTGGCTTTGACGTCATCCTCATCGAGACCGTAGGCGCGGGCCAATCCGAAGTTGAGATCGTTAAGCTGGCTCACAGCGTCCTCGTGGTAGATGTACCCGGCCTGGGTGATGATGTGCAGGCCATCAAAGCCGGCATTCTCGAGATCGCTGACATCCTCGTGCTAAACAAGGCTGACCGTCCGGGCGTAGAAGCCGCCGAGCGTGCCTTGCTGGGCATGCTGAAGCTGGGCCATCCCACCAAGCATTTGGTGCAGCACCACGGCCGCCTGGAAGAAGTGTTTGCCCCCGCCGATGCCGCTCCCGCGGATGATTGGCTCATCCCCATCCGCCGCACCGTTGCCACCGAGGGCACTGGCTTGCCCGAGTTGCTCGACGTGCTGGCCGCCCACAAGGCCCATTTGCAAAACAGCGGCGATTGGCAACGCCGCGAGCGCTCCCGCCTGCACACCCAACTGCTGGGCCTGGTCCAGCAGTCCCTGATGGCAAGCTGGCGCAGCACGGTTACCGATGCGCAATATGCCAGTGCGCTCGACCAGTTGGTGGCGCGCAAGCTCTCTCCGCGTCAGGCCTTGCAAACCCTGTTGCCCTGAGACATTACGTTGAAAAAATTCCGCAGTATCATGTGAGCACTATGAGCCCGCAATTGTTGGGAGTGCACGCATGATCTACGGCGCACGCGTACGCTTGCGCAGCCCGGAGCAGGCTGATCTGCCCGTATTCGTTTCCTGGCTCAATGACCCCGAAGTTCGTCACAATCTGGCCGCCTATTGGCCCATGTCCATGGCGCGTGAAGAGCGCTGGTTTGCTGAGCTGGCAAACCGTCCTGTTCACGAGCATCCTTTAGTGATCGAGATCCAGCGTGCCGATACTTGGATGATGGTCGGCAACTGCGGCTTCCATCACATCGATTGGGTGCACCGCAGCGCTGAGCTGGGTATTATGATTGGCGTCAAAGAGCACTGGAATCAAGGCTACGGCACGGAGGCCATGCAGTTGCTACAGCGAATTGGTTTTGAGACCCTGAACTTGCACCGCTTGTATCTGCGTGCGTTTGAGCGCAACCAGGCTGGCATCCGCGCCTATGAGAAAGCGGGTTTCCAGTTTGAAGGCCGCCAGCGCCACGCCCACTATGACGAAGGCGTATACTCTGACGTACTGATGATGAGCATCCTTCGCCCTGAATATGACGCCCTGCAAGGGAGCACAAAATGAGCCCCGCCGCCCGCAGCACCAAAGGCCTGTATGGCGACATTAAGCTGTTCACTGGTAGCGGCAACCCGGAGCTGGCTGAGAAGATCGCTCGGTACCTCAAAGTACCCCTCAGCGGGCGAGACATTGTTGAATTTTCCAATGAGAACATTATGGTTCGCCTTCACGGCAGCGTGCGCGGGCAGGATGTATATGTGATCCAGTCCACCAGCCGTCCCGTCCAGCGTAACTGGATGGAACTGCTCATCATGCTGCAGACCCTGCGGCTGGATTCGGCCGCTCGCATTACCGCCGTCATCCCGTATATGAGCTACGCTCGTTCCGATAAGAAAGACCAGCCCCGTGTGCCCATCGTCGCCCGCCTGATGGCTGATATGGTGCAGGTGGCCGGCGCAGACCGTTACATGACGCTTGATCTGCATGCCGGCCAGATCCAGGGCTTCTTCTCTATCCCCGGCGATGTGCTCACCGCCTTCCACATCCTCTCCAAGCATGTGGCTCAGCTATGCAAGAAGCTCAAAGACCCCGTTGTGGTCAGCACAGATCTTGGTTTCGCCAAGCGCGCCCGCAACTTTGCCGAACGGATTGATGTGCCCTTGGCTCTGGTCGAGAAACGCCGCACTCCCCACGACGCCCGCACCGAAGCCATGAGCGTGGTTGGCGATGTAGTCGATAAAGATGTCATCCTGTTGGACGATGAAGTGGATACGGCTGGCTCGGTCGCCAATGCCATCCAGCTGCTCAAGAAAACCGGCGCCCGCAATGTCTACCTGGTCTTCGTGCACGCCGTGCTCTCCGGCCCTGCCATCGAGCGCTTGGCTGAACAGCCGCTGGCCGGCATCATCACCACGGATACTGTGCCCATCAGCGCAGAGGCCAAAGCCAAACTGGGTGACCGGCTCACTATCCTCTCGGTGGATGAGCTGCTGGGCGAGGTCATCTCCCGTGCCCATCGCGGCGTCAGCGTCGGCCAAATGTTCAACGAGTAGACCCTGCTGGCAATCGTTGCTCGCCAACGGCGAGCAGATTCGCCCGTGTTGCGGAGCAACGCAAAACACAAAATGAAAGAATCCCAACCAACCAAGCAGGCAAAGTGTCACCCGCTGCAAGCGGGTAACTTTGCCCGCGCTACGAAGTAGCGCAAGATGCCAGAACTCCCCGAAGTAGAAACCGTAGCCCGCTCCCTGGTCAGCGGCCAGGGCCTCGGTCTGAATGTCGTCGGCCGGCGCTTTGCGCGTGCCAGCGTGCGCTGGCCGCGCAGTATCGCCGTACCCGGCGCCCGCAGCTTCGGGCGCCAGTTGGCCGGCCGCCAGGTCACCGGGGTGGGGCGGCGCGGCAAGTTCATCCGTATTGACCTTTCGCAGGGCAGCTTGCTGGTCCACCTGCGCATGAGCGGCGACCTGCTCTTGGGCCGCGGCGAGGCGCGGCTGGGGCGCTTTGCCCGCGTGCAGATGTTCTTTGACGACGGCGTGCAGCTCAGTTTTGACGATGCCCGCAAATTCGGGCGCCTCTGGCTGCTGGATGACCCGGAGCTGGTGCTCGGCGCCCTCGGCCCCGAGCCGTTCGACCCCGCCCTCACGCCCGCCCGCTTCCACCGCATGCTGACCCAGCGCAACCGCCAGCTCAAACCATTACTGCTTGATCAGGCCTTCATTGCCGGCTTGGGCAACATCTATGCAGACGAAGCGCTGTGGACGGCGCAGTTGCATCCGCTACAGGCCAGCCAGTCAGTAGACAGGGCCGCCGCTGGCAAGCTGTTGCGCGCCATCCGCAAAGTGCTCGCCGAGGGCATCAAGCGCAACGGCGCAAGTATTGATTGGGTCTATCGGGGTGGGGAGTTTCAGAATTATTTCAAGGCTTACCAGCAAACCGGAGAGCCCTGCCCGCACTGCGGTACTCCTATCAGCCGCACCGTCATCGGCCAGCGTAGCACCCACTTCTGCCCGAATTGCCAGCGACTCTAGCTACCTTTCATCGAGAGGAGGCGTAAGTCGCTTAGCAATGCGAGGACATGCCCACGATCCCGTCACTGCGAGGACGTGGGCGGCGCGCAAGCCGCTTTACAACGTGGCATCTTTTTTAATCAAGCGGAATCACAAATAAGCCTGCAACACCACCGCATATGCTCGGTCCCATCGTCACCTGCTTTGACTGCTGAGGGCAGCTGTCAATTGATGGAGACTGCCTTCACCTTCAGCTTGCCCTCAGTGTCCTGGGTCAGCACACCCACTGGCATGGTCGTGTCATGCTCGAATACCAGGCGGGCCTGCGTTTCCAGAGCCCAGTCCTGCCAATAGCCCTTGGTACGGATGGTTTCCAGCGGCTCTACATCGTACGCCGTTACCCAGGCGCGCCGCTCCATGTGCACTGCATAGCTTGCCAGGTCGGCGACGTACAGCAACGGCGTACTGTCGCCTTCGTATAGCACGCACTGCATGGCCCGCGTGTGGCCAGGTGTCACCACGCAGCGCACATCCTTGGTCACCTGCGTATCGCCGTGCAGCAGGCGCAGTTTGCCCTGCTCCCATAGTGGCACAAAATTCTCGGGCAAATACGTGGCCCGCGTGCGTTCATTCGTGTGCATCGCGTCGGCAAACTCCAGGCGCTGCACCCAGTATTCAGCCTTGGGGAAGGTGGCCACCAGTGCACCGTCGGCGAGCGTCGTATTGCCGCTGCAGTGGTCGCCGTGCAGGTGCGTATCCAGCACAATGTCCACATCCTGCGGGCGCACGCCGTGTGTCGCAAGGTTCTCGAGCATCGTGCCTTGCGGGTACTCCAGGTTCCACTGGCGCATGCCCTTCTCGTTCAGCTTGTCGCCCAGCCCTGTATCCACCAGGATGGTCTTGCCCTCTGAGATGATCAGCAGGCAGGTCAGGTCCATCGCCACTAGGCCGTGCTCATTGGCTTGCTGGCTGCGGCTCCACAAGGAGCGCGGCACCAGGCCAAACGGGCCACCCGGGTCCACCCATACACGCCCGGTGGGGATGAGATGCCATTCTGAGGCCATAAGCTTCCTTTACTTCTTCTTGCGGCGGCGGCGTTTGCCCTTGCTGCCGCCTTCGGCTGCAGCTTCCTCCGCAGCGCCGCTGGCTGCAGCTTCCTGGTTCCCATTGCTGCCCGCTGCCGTGGGGCTGCTGGCAGCCGAAGGGTTGGCTCCCCGCGCAATGTTCTGCACCGCGCCGGGGCCAAAGGTGAACATGCGGTTCACCAGGCTGGTGCGCATATCCGCGAAGAGGGTTTGGAACATCTTGAAGGCTTGCGCCTTGTACTCCACCAGCGGGTCACGCTGGGCATACGCTTCCAAACGCACCGAGATGCGCAGCGCTTCCATACGGGTCAAATAGTCCACCCACAGTTCAGAGATTACGCGCAGCAGCACCTGGCGATAACTTTCGTTCAGCGCCCGGCGGCCAAGCTCGGCCACCGTCTTGACGCGCGCTTCCTCGGGCAGGCTGCTCAGCGGCTGGCTGCCCATGCGGGTCGCCGCCTCTTCGCCGATCGCCGCACGCACAGCCTCGCTCGCCTGCGGTGAGAGCTCGGCCAGCGTGCGCCCGGCCACCGCTTCCCACGCGCCCGCACCCCACACTGCTTCGGTGGCTCGCCGCGCATTCTTGAGATGGCTCAGGATGCGGTCGCCCGCCTTCTGTTCATCCAACCCTTCAATAAAGTTGGCCGCATAGTACGTCAGGCTCAGCCGGCGGCGGCGCTGCACCACCTGCTGGTGGCTGCGCTTGTCAAAGCTGGCCACCCGGCTCTCTGGCATCGCCAGCAGGGCGGCCAGCAGCTTCAGCTCGCTCACTTCGCCGTCACCCAGTGCCTGGGTCACGTCCCTGGCCAGTTGCCCGTCGCCATTGCCGATCAGGCGCTCCTGGCGGGCGGCGAACTCGGCGTTGACCGCCTCATTCAGCCGCTCGCTGATCTGCGGCCAGTCCTGGCTGGCGAGTTCCGCCGGCTTGATGCCCAGGTCGCTCTCGAGGCGGCGTTCCACCGCGCCCACTACTCGCGCCACGGCTTGCTCGGTCAGTGCGGTTGCCACCTGCTCGTAGATCTGGTCAGCGGCCGCTTCCGGGTCCTCGCGCAGCAACTTTTGCAGCCCACCATCCAGCTTCAGCGGCATGTGTAGGGCGTTGCTCAGTTCTGTGCTCAACTCGTTGGCATTGCGCTGCTGGCCTTCATCCTCCATGCGCATGCCCTGCTTAAAGGTTTCGATCGTTTCAAGACGCTCATCCAGCACCTGGTCAAGCCGCGTTTGGTTGCTTTCCACCAACCCGGCCAGGCTGCTCAGCAGGTGCGCCTGCTCCGTTTGCAGGGCGCGTGTCGCCACTTCGTTCAGCGCGGTCTTGGCTTCTTCAATACTCTTGAGGTTCTTGGCCTTGAGCTCATCCAGCAACAGCTGGAAGGTGAACGAGGGCACCGGCACGCCATTGATGATCAAGGTCGGCTGGATCTGCTCCAGCCAGGCCAGTAGTTTCCACGCCCCGTCGCTATCTGCCAGTGCGGCAGGCACGCGCAAACTCACTTCCTCTTCCAGCATCTGCAGTACATCGTCGGTCAGGTCGTCCTTGGACATGATGCGGTCGCGCTGTGCATACACCGTGGCGCGCTGCGAGTTCAGCACATCGTCATATTCCAGCAGGTGCTTGCGTGCGTCGAAGTTGGCGCCCTCCACCCGGGTTTGCGATTGCTCAATGATGCGGCTTACGAGCCCATATTCCAGTGGCAATGCGTCGTCCATGCGCATACGCAGCATGGCGCTCTCAACCTGCTGCCCGCCGAACAGGCGCATCAGGTCATCCTGCAGCGAAAGATAAAAGCGCGAGGAGCCCGGGTCGCCCTGGCGGGCGGCGCGGCCGCGCAGCTGGTTGTCGATCCGCCGCGCATCATGCCGCTCGCTGCCGATGACGTGCAGGCCGCCCAGCGTCTTGACCTTGGCCATTTCCTCTACCGACTGCATGAAGTACTCAACTTCAGACCTATAAATGCCAAAGTCCTCTGGTTTCATCTCCAGCAACAGCTTGCGCTGCTCGTCGTAGGTCAGGGCATATGCGTTGGCGTGCCCGGCTTTGCGCAGCACGCGGTTGACCGCGCTGGTGACTTCTTCGGCGATCTCGCCGCCCAGCTTGATGTCCACGCCGCGGCCGGCCATGTTAGTGGCGATCGTGACCGCCCCGAACGCGCCGGCGCCGGCAATGATCTGGCTCTCTTCCGTATGCCTGCGGGCATTCAGCACCTGGTGCGCCACGCCGCCCTGGATCACGTTGCCCAACCGCGGCGCATCCTCGGCCCGCAGGCCCAGGATGCTCAGCAGGGTAGGCAGGTTCTCTTCGTTCTGCAAGTTCAGCTGCACGCCCAGGTCGCGCCCAAACTGGCGCAACTGCGCCACGTTGAGTTTCTCCAGCGGCTCGTACAAGAATTGCAGTTCAGGGATGACAAAACCTTCATCCGTTTTGTTGTTTTTCTGCAGCCACATCTGGCGCAGCAGCATCGCCTGCAGCAGACGCTGGATCGGCTCGGCGCGCAGGCGGCCGGAGAGCTGGTCTGAGCGCTCTACCGAGGTGGTGCCCACCAGGATGGGGCGGCCGATGACATGGATGCTAATGATCTCCTGCACAATGGAGCGTAGCTTGGCTTCCTCGGTGCGGTACACCACATCCGGATAATCTTTGCGCCGCCACAGGGCCGGCGTCTTCTGCGGGTCATCCCGGAGTGAGAAGTAACTGTAGCGATACCCTTGTTCGTCCTTGGCTTCTACTTCTTCCAGGGTTGAATCCTTCCGCGAGGCGGCGTACTCCACCTGCGGTGGCAGCGCCACCACTTCCAGTTTGTAGATCTTGCTGAACTCTTCGGCCTCGGTCAGCGCCGTGCCGGTCATGCCGGCCAGCTTCTTGTACATGCGGAAGTAGTTCTGGATGGTGATGGTGGCGTAGGTCACATTTTCGCTCTCCACCTTCACCTTCTCTTTGGCTTCCGTCGCCTGGTGCAAACCGTCTGACCAGCGCCGGCCGGGCATCAGGCGCCCGGTGTACTCGTCAATGATCACCACCTGGCCACCCTGCACCAGGTAGTCCTTGTTGCGCTTGAAGAGGAACTGCGCCCGCAGCGCTTGCTCCACAAAGCCCATCGTACGCGCCTGTTCCGGCGTCACGTCCTCGGGGCGCTCCGGGTCGCTCAACGGCGTGCCCAGCAGTTGCTCCATGTGTGCCGTACCCACTTCGGTCAGGGTGACCGTGCGGTCCTTCTCGTTGATCTCGTAGTCTTCAGGGTTCAGGCGCTTCACCACATCCGCCATGCGCATGTAGTGCTCGGCCTCGTCGTGGGCCGGGCCTGAGATGATCAGCGGCGTGCGTGCCTCGTCAATGAGCACGTTATCCACTTCGTCAATGATGGCGTAATTGTGGCCGCGCTGCACCTTCTCGGCCTGGGTCATACGCATGTTGTCGCGCAAATAGTCAAAGCCAAATTCGCTGTTCGTGCCGTAGGTAATATCCGCCCGGTAGGCTTCAGCCCGCTCTACCTGGCGCATTTGGTGCTGGTCCTCCTGGGTTGATTCTTTGCCCAAGTCCACAATATAGGCCCAGCGCCCGCTGTCGGTGCGCGTGCCCATTTGCAGCACGCCCACGCTCACGCCAAGCAGACTGAAGATCGGGCCCATCCAGCGGGCGTCACGCCGCGCCAGGTAGTCGTTGACCGTGATGAGGTGGGCGCCTTCGCCGCTTAGCGAGTTCAGATACAGCGGGGCGGTTGCTACCAACGTCTTGCCCTCACCGGTGCGCATCTCGGCAATCCGCCCCTCGTGCAGGGCCATGCCGCCCATCATCTGCACATCGTAGGCGCGCAGCCCCAAGGTGCGCTTGCCAGCCTCGCGCACCGCCGCAAACGCCTCGGGCAGCAGGGCGTCCAGGCTTTCGCCCGCTGCCAGCCGCTGCCGGAACTCGGCGGTCTTGCCGCGCAAAGCCTCCTCTGAAAGCGCCTCGTACTCCGCTTCCAGTGAATTGATTTTTTCAACGTTCTTGGCGTAGGCTTCTACAGCCTGTTTGTTGGGGTCACCCCCAATGATTTTGGCTATGTTTTTGAACATGATGGGGCTAATACTCCGTGAAAAGTGATTATAACCCTCCACAATTTATGAGTTCTCGCCCTAGCATTCTCATATCAAGGTCTTATACTTTCCCCATGCTCCCCAATCGCTCCATGCCGAATAGCCTTGTCATTCCCACGCTGGCCTATCCAGACGTGCCCACCGCCGCCGATTGGCTGTGCGCCGCCTTCGGCTTCACCCCGCGCCTGCGCATCGGCGGCCACCGCATCCAGCTCAACGTAGGTGACGGAGGCTGCATCGTTGTCACTCGCGGCGAGCCGGGCGGCGCAGACCACAGCGTCATGGTGCGCGTGGCCGATGTCAACGCCCACCACGCCCAGGCCAAGGCCGCCGGCGCCAAAATTCTGGCCAGTCCGCAGGATTTTCCTTACGGCGAGCGCCAATACAGCGTCTCCGACCCCGCCGGCCACGTGTGGACCTTCTCCCAGACCCTGCGCGACTCCGACCCCGCTGAATGGGGTGGCATCCTGGCCGAGAACTGAACCTGCCACATCATCCCAATCTTAAAATCCAGCAACTTTAAGCTTGCTGGCTGGTATCACTGTCCTCAGAATGCTAGAATCACCCAGTTGATTGTTGTTCGAATCATCAATCAAAATCATCAGTCAACAATCAAAAATCCCAATGTCCTCTTCCTTCGTCCACCTCCACGTCCACACTGAGTATTCCCTGCTGGACGGGTTCAGCAAGATTCCCAAACTGGTGGATCGAGCCAAAGAGCTGGAGATGCCCGCCCTGGCCATCACCGACCACGGCGCGCTCTACGGCGTAATTGACTTCTTCAACACCGCCCGTGAGCGAGACATCAAGCCCCTCATCGGCATCGAGACCTACCTCGCCTCGCGCACCATGCAGCATCGTGACCCTGAGGAAGACAAAAAGTCCTTCCACATGCTGCTGCTGGCCGAAAACGCCACCGGCTACCAAAACCTGCTCAAGATCGCCTCGGCTTCTCAGCTGGATGGCTTCTATTATTTTCCCCGCATTGACCGCGAGTTCCTCGCCGCCCATTCCGAAGGGCTCATCGCTACCTCCGGCTGTCTCTCCGCTGAGGTCCCCCGCGCCATCCAGAACGAGCAGCTAGCCGAGGCGCGCAAGAAGCTCGATTGGTACTACGAAGTCTTCGGGCCAGATCGTTTCTTCCTTGAAATGCAGCATCACGATATCCCCGAGTTGCAGCGTGTCAACCGCACCCTGATGGAGCTCGGCTCGCGTTACCAAAGCCGCTTCGTCGCCACCAACGATGTGCACTACGTCAACCAGAGCGACGCCCGCCTGCAGGATGTGCTGCTCTGCGTGCAGACCGGCGCACTGCTCAATGATTCGCGCCGCATGAAGATGACCGGCGACTCGTACTACCTGCGCACCCCGCAGGAAATGGCCGAGCTTTTCTCCGAAGTTCCCGATGCGCTCAGCAATACCCTGCTCATTGCTGAGCGCTGCAACGTAGACCTCAGCACCCAGGGCTACCGCCTACCCGAATTCGATGTGCCCACCGGCCACACGCCCGCCACCTACCTGCGCGAACTTTGCGAGGCTGGCCTGCCGCGTCTCTACCCGGGCCGCGAGCAGGACACTGATGTCCGCACCCGCCTCGACCATGAAATTAACACCATCAATCAGATGGGATTTGCTGCCTATTTCCTCATCGTGTGGGACCTGTGCAAGTTCGCCGCCGAACAGGGCATTTGGTACAACGCCCGCGGTTCGGCGGCCGGCTCCATCGTTGCCTATTTGCTGGGCATCACCCTCGTAGACCCGTTGGCCCATGGCCTCATCTTTGAGCGCTTCCTAAATGTAGACCGCGTCAGCATGCCCGATATTGACCTGGACTTCCAGGACGATAAGCGTTCGCGCATGCTGGAATACGCCGCCCGCCGCTACGGCGATGACCGCGTGGCCGCCATCATCACTTTCAACAAGCTCAAAGCCCGCGCCGCTGTGCGCGATGTGGGCCGCGTGATGAATGTGCCCCTCAGCGATGTCGACCGCGTCGCCAAGATGATCCCCAACATCCCCGGCAAACCCGTGACCATCACCGAGGCGCTCGAAGAGATCCGTGACCTCAAGACGGAGTACAACAGCAACCCCCAGTCAAAAGAGTTGCTGAATACTGCCATTCAGATGGAAGGCGTGATCCGTGGCGCGGGCACTCACGCCGCCGGCGTGGTGATCGCTGACAAGCCCATCATCGAATACGTGCCGCTGCATCGGCCAACCGGCAACGCCACCGAAGACACGCCCATTAAAAAACTGACCCAGTTCGAGATGGCGACGCTGGAGTCGCTCGGCCTGCTCAAGGTCGATTTCCTCGGCCTCGCCACCCTAACCATCATGCAGCGCGCCTGCGTCCTCATCAAAGAGCGCCGCGGGGTAGACCTCAATCTCTACAACATCCCGCTGGATGACCCTGAGACCTTCGAGCTGCTCGGCCGGGGCGAGACCGCCGGCGTCTTCCAGTTTGAAGGTTCGGGCATGCGCCGCTGGATGGTGGCGATGAAACCCAAAGGGCTCGACAATGCGGTGGCCATGGTGGCCCTCTTCCGCCCCGGGCCAATGGATTTCATCCCCACCTACATTGCCCGCATGCACGGCAAAGAGCAGGTCAAGTACGCTCATCCCAAACTTGAGAGCATCTTCGCTGAGACCTACGGCATCCCGGTCTACCAGGAACAATTGATGTTCGCCGTCATGGAGGTGGCCGGTTACACGCCCTCCGAGGCGGACGACCTGCGCAAGGCCATCGCCAAAAAGATCGAATCCAAGCTGCACAAGCACCGCAAGAAATTTATTGAAGGTGCAGTCAAGCAGGGCATTGCCGAAAAAACCGCCGAGGGTATTTTTGCCGATTGGGAAAACTTTGCCCGCTACGGTTTCAACAAAGCCCACGCTGCAGACTATGGCCTCATCGCCGTTCAAACCGCCTACCTCAAGACCCACTTTGCTGTTGAGTACATGACAGCCTTGCTATCCGTCTCCCAAGGCGACACCGACAAAGTGGCTGCCTACATCACTGATTGCCAGCGCATGAACATTGACGTCCTGCCGCCTGACTTGAATTCCAGTGTGTGGGATTTCGCTGTCGAGGACCGCGAAGACACTGCCGGCGCCATTCGTTTCGGCCTCGGCGCCGTCAAGAACGTTGGCCGCGGCGCCATCGAAGCCATCATCGTCGGGCGCGGCGCCCAGCCCTTCCAAAACCTGGGCGACCTTGCCCACCGCGTAGATCTGCGCCATGTCGGCAAACGCCCGCTGGAGAGCCTGGTGAAGGCAGGCGCCCTGGATGCCTTTGGTGATCGCCACTCGCTGCTCGATGCGGTTGACCAGATCGTGGCCACCAGCGCGGCTCACTTTGCGGCCAAGGAGGCTGGCCAGCTCAGCATGTTTGCCGCTGGCAGCGGCATGGAGCAGCCCATCACCCTGGCGTCCGCCAACCACGCCGATACTGAATTTGCTCGCCGTGAGCGCCTCAATTGGGAGCGTGAGGTCATCGGCCTCTACGTATCAGACCATCCGCTCAGCCACATGATGAGCACCATTGCCGAAGTGGTCACCCACAAATCCACCGAACTCGGCGAAGCCCAGCATGAGGAACGCGTCCGCGTCGCCGGCCAGGTCAAAACTTTCCGCAGCTTCCAGACCAAGCGCGGCAAAGACATGGCCTTCGTCACGCTGGATGATGGTTTCGGCCTCATCGAGCTGGTGCTCTTCCCGGAAACCTGGAAGCGTTTCGCCGGCCTGGTGCAGTTGGATAATCTCGTACTGGTGGAAGGCAAGATCGATGCTGAGAACGCTGAGCCCAAAGTGCTCGCCGATAAGCTCGATACCAACTTCAACATCGTCGAGCCGCTCCGCGCCTCCGCACCTGCTGCCGGTGCGCAGCCCGCAAACTTGGTCCCGGTCCGCCAGCCCGCCGCCGCTGAACCAGACGGGCTACCTATGCCCGCCATCGCCGAGCCGCCCGCAACCGGGCCGCAACCTGCCTACGCATCCTCAGACGAGCCTGATTTTGATCCCAGCCCCGCCGATATGCCCGCTGAGCCTGAAACCTTTGCCGGCGACTGGTGGGATGTGCAGGCTCAGGACCATTCGCCCATGGTCAAAGTTCCTGTCGAAGCCGCCGATGAGCACACCATTGAAATGGACCTCAGCGAGCCTGCCTACACCGCCGAGGTTGAACCCGAGCCTCCACTGGACATTGCCCCGGATACCACAGCCGTTAGTGTCGCCGCCACCGAACTTGGCGCCAGCGTCAGTCCAGTGTCTGCTGCGCCCCCGCAGCCTGCGGCCACCAAGCCCGCTCCCGCCCCAGTGCCCCCGTTGGCTCCGCCCGCACAGGCAAAACCTACCCCGCAGGCGCAGCCCGCCGCGCCAGCCAAGCCTGGCCAGGAGCGCCGGCCGCGCATCGCTACCATATACCTGCGTAGCCTGGGCGACAAAATGCGCGACATCTTGCACATCCGCCGCGTCCATGGCGCCATCATCAGCTATCCCGGTAACGACCGCTTCAATTTCTATGTCTTCGAGGGGCGCAGCAGCTACCTCATCGAATTCCCCAACGAAACCACCGACCTCAACGATGAGTTGGTTGCCCGACTGGAAAGTCTGCTCGGCCCCAACAACGTCCGCGTCGAAGACTTGAAAATACACTAGTCCCCAAACTTGTCATTGCGAGGCGCAGGCAAAGCCTGCGCACGAAGCAATCTCCAAGCTCGACCGACTCACTGATAAAATCCAACTGGTGCACCTATGTCTACCATCAAACGTATCGCAGTCCTCACCTCTGGCGGCGACGCCCCCGGCATGAACACCTGCATCCGCGCCGTAGCCCGCTGCGCGCTCTTCAACGGCATAGACGTCATCGGTATTCGCGACGGCTATGAGGGTATGCTGCGCGGCGATATGGCTCCGCTGGATGCCCGCGAGGTCGGCGGCATCATTCAGCGAGGCGGTACCATCCTCGGTACCGCCCGCAGCGAAGAGTTTCGCACTGAAGCCGGCCAACTCAAGGCCATGCAGCATCTTGAGCAGCACGGCGTTGATGCCCTCGTCGTCATCGGCGGCGACGGTTCCATGCGCGGGGCCAGGGCCCTGGCGGCCCGCGGGCTGCCGGTGGTTGGCGTCCCTGGCAGCATTGATAACGATCTGTGGGGCACCAACATGTCCATCGGCGTGGATACCGCCCTCAACACCATCTGCGATGCTATAGATAAACTGCGCGACACCGCATCATCGCACCGCCGCGCCTTCCTCATCGAAACCATGGGCCGCAACTGCGGTTACCTTGCCGTCATGGCCGGGGTGATTGGCGGCGCTGAAGTCGTACTCATCCCCGAAGCGCCTGTCACGATCGAAGAAGTGGCTGCCAAAGTTGAGGATGCCTACAAGCGTGGCAAGACCCACTCCATCGTGATCGTCTCCGAAGGCGCCAACATCCTCACCACCGAGCTCGCCAGCGCGCTCGACAAGATGGATGTTGGCTTTAGCACCCGTATCACCATCCTCGGCCATATCCAGCGTGGCGGGCGGCCCAGCGCCTTCGACCGCCTGCTCGCCAGCCGCATGGGCGTCAAAGCCGTCGACGCCCTGCTCGCCGGCCAGACCGACGTCATGATGGGTCTGCGCGGCCGCGAAGTCGAGCCTGTCCCCCTGGCAGACGTCACCACCAAACAGCGCGAAGCCAACCTCGACTACTACGAGATGGCCAAGATGCTTGCCTTCTAACCAGGCTTGCGCAAAGCGCAAGCCTGGTTAGAAGGCGGGAGTGCGCAAAAGCAGCGAACCCCACGCTGGCTGTCATTGCGAGGAGTGCCAAGAAATCGCATGTTCATGCGATTTCTTGGCTGACGAAGCAATCCCCAAGTCGCTTAAAAGACCTTCGCAACTCAATCCCAACCAGCACCACTTCTTGTAATCTCTTCTACCCTGCGTTACCATTCGCACACTTTAGTGGAAGGAAACGTACGCAATGTCCAATCAACAGATCAATCTCGGCCCGCTGTTCTCGCAGGTGGCCAAAGCCCTTGCCCAGCAGCAAACCCAGCTCAACAAAGCTGACACCCAAAACCACGACCATGGCGACAACATGGTCCAGGCCTTTAAGCTTATTAGCCAGGCCATCCAGCAGAAGCAGGGCAGCCCGCAGGCCACCCAGCTTGACTACGCCGCCCAGCTGCTCTCGCAGCAGAACAGCGGCTCCGCCCAGCTGTACGCCAAGGGCCTGCAGCAGGCCGCCAGCCAGTTCAAAGGCAGCGAGATCAACGCTGGCAACATCCTTCAGCTCATCCAGTTGCTCATGGGCGGCGGCCAGAAGCCCGCGGCCCAACCGGCTCCTAGTAGTCCATTAGGCTCCATCCTGACCCAGCTCGCCGGCGGCCAGCAATCCTCCGACACTGACGAGATCACCGCCGCCGACCTGCTCAACGCCGGCATCGCTTACATGAACGCCAAGAACTCAGGCGCCAGCACCGGCGAGGCCCTCATCAAGGCCCTCGTCGCCGACAGCGCCATGGCCCCCACACCCCACCGCGCCCAATCTAGCGAGCTGGTCCTCAAAACCCTGCTGGATGTCGTCGGCGATCTCAGCAAGTAGTTGCCAGTTTCCAGTACCCAACCAAAAGCGCAGCGGGGAACCGCTGCGCCTTTGGTTGGGTACTAATCTGAGTACCTCTGATATAATGTCTATATATATAGACATTTTTGGAGGACAATGAAAACAATCTCCATTGCCGAGGCGCACAACCGCCTTTCTGCGTTGCTGAAGAAGATACGCAAGGGTGCCATCACTCTTACCAGCCACGGCAAGCCTGTGGGCGTGCTGCTAGCGCCCGAGGAATACGAGCGCCTGCGCCAATTCGAGGCCTACGGCCAAGTGGAGCGACTCTCACACTCCCTACGCGAAAGTGGCTTGACTGCCAGCGAGCTATACGAGGCATCGCGTGACGAATTAGAAGACCGCTCGTGATCATCGACGCTTCCGCGCTCCTGTGCGCCTTCTTCCCCGACGAGGCGCAGGGAGCCGTCCAAGGCCTCTTGCGCGAGCACGCTGCCGGCCGCCGACGCCTGCAGGCTCCCATGCTGCTGATTTATGAGATGAACAATGCGGTCTGGCAGGCCGAACGCCGCGGCCGTATCAGCAACTTGCAGGCCGCCGAAATCTTGCAGGCTGTCGATGGGTTGGGCATTGAGCTGCACGCGCCGGAGTGGGGCGACAGTCTGGAACTCGCCCGCCATGTAGGTTGCAGCGTCTACGATGCAACCTATCTGGCGTTAGGCTACAAACTTAACCAAGATATGTTGACGGCAGACAAGCGGCTCTTCAACAAGTTGGCGGGCAAACTGCCCTGGGTGAGCTTGTTGAAAGGGTAGTTGGCGGGGCTGCTCTCAGCGACTTCACCTGCCGAATCAAGGCGCATCTGAGCCAGTGTTATTAGATAAGTGAGCAAAACATTGACACCTGCCACCAAAATCCCTGCTTGCCACCCAAATCGATTAAGGTCCTGTACATCTAAGGCTTAGCTGGAAATCATGTCAAGTTGTAGTGACCCGCTCACCCCGCACTACAACTACAGCTTGATAGCCGGAGAGTAGGGGGAAAGTGTCAAGTATTAACCAATTCGTCGGGAAGTTAAAAGTGCAAACTTTACGGGTAAAAGTTTGCACTCAGGTTAAAACTTTTAGCCCGTCTCTACTTTCGTTGCCCGGCGCCAGCCGCATTGGCGGGTCTCAGGCATGCTTAGTTGTACTACCGCGCGGAGTTTCGTCACCCGACCTTAGCCGAGTGGCAAACGCCGACGTTTGCAAACTCCAGAGCGTACCTCCGGCACGCTAAATTTCAGTCGATTCCTCGTACACTCCGAACTCCACCTTCATCAGCGACATGATCTCACCCAGCGTCGCATACGACCGCACAGCATCCAGCAGGTATGGCATGGTGTTCTCCGTCCCCTGGCAGGCGATCCGCAGCCGGTCCAGCGCCTGGCCCAGCGCCCCCGCATCGCGCTCCTTGCGCAGCGTCTGCAGGCGCGCCACCTGGCGTCGCTCGCCCTCCGGGTCCATCTCCAGGATTGGGATGTTATAGCCGGCCTCGTCGCTGTAGGCGTTCACGCCCACGATCAGGCGTTCGTTGGAATCGATCTCGCGCTGGTACTGGTAGGCCGCTTCGGCGATCTCGCTCTGGAAGAAGCCGCGCTCGATCGCCGGCAACACTCCGCCCAGGTCCTCTATCTGGCGGAAGTAGTCCAGCGCCGCCTTCTCCATCCGGTCGGTCATCGCCTCTACAAAGAAGCTGCCGCCCAGCGGGTCCACCGTATTGGTCACCCCGCTCTCCTCGGCAATGATCTGTTGCGTGCGCAGCGCCACCTTCACCGCGTGCTCACTCGGCAGCGCCAGCGCCTCGTCCATGCTGTTCGTGTGCAGGCTTTGCGTCCCGCCCAGCACGGCAGCCAACGCCTGGATCGCCACGCGCACCACGTTGTTCTCCGGTTGCTGTGCCGTCAGCGAGACGCCCGCCGTCTGGGTGTGGAAGCGCATCAGCCAGCTGCGTGGGTTCTTGGCGCCAAAGGTCTCTCGCATCTCGCGCGCCCAAATGCGGCGGGCGGCGCGGTACTTGGCGATCTCTTCGAAGAAGTCATTGTGCGCATTGAAAAAGAAGCTCAGCCGCGGCGCAAACTCGTCAATATCCAGCCCGCGGGCGATCCCCCAGCGCACGTATTCGAGGCCATCGGCCAGCGTGAAGGCCAGCTCCTGCGCCGCCGTGCTGCCCGCCTCGCGGATGTGATAGCCCGAGATGCTGATCGGGTTCCATTGCGGCAAATGCTGCGCCGCATACTCCACCGTGTCCGTCACCAAGCGCATCGAAGGCTCGGGCGGAAAGATGTACTCCTTCTGCGCAATATATTCTTTCAAAATGTCGTTCTGCAGCGTACCGCGCAGTTGATCCGGGCGTACGCTCTGTTTCTCGGCCGCCGCGATGTACATCGCCCAAATGATCGAGGCCGGCGAATTGATCGTCATGCTGGTCGAGACCTTGTCGAGCGGGATCCCGTCGAACAGGATCTCCATATCCTTCAGAGAGGACACCGCCACACCGCACACGCCGAACTCGCCCTCGGCCTCCGGTTGGTCGGTGTCGTAGCCCATCAGCGTCGCCAGGTCAAACGCCGTGGAGAGGCCGGTCTGCCCCTGTTCCAGCAGGTACTTGAAGCGCTTGTTGGTCTCCTCCGCCGAGCCGAACCCGGCGAACATGCGCATCGTCCACAGTTTGCTGCGGTACAGGGTGGGGTGCACCCCCCGCGTGAACGGATACTCGCCCGGCAGGCCCAGGTCCTTGGTGTAGTCCAAATGAGCTACATCCAACGGGGTGTATATGCGATTAATTGGCTCTGATGAGGTGGTGATGAATTGCTTTTTGCGTTCGGGTAAACGGCTGCTGCCTTGCTGCAGGGTGACTTCTTCCCATTTCTCTTTTTCTTCGCGGATCTTCTCAATCTTGTCGCGATCGTACATCCAGCAGCCTCCAAAAGGGCGGTTTCTTTCGATTATAGCCGATGGAGCTGCCCTAAACTTTTCACAAGTGCGTAGTACCAAAAAACCGTGCAAAACATTGACAAACAGGGCTCTGCTGGATATCATCACTGGGCAATGGAAGAGAACACCTGGTCCCGATTCAACATGGGTCATGTAGTGGAGCAAACCGGCCTCCCGGCCGATACCGTTCGCGCCTGGCAGCGCCGCTACGGTTTTCCCACCCCCCAGCGCACCGCTGGCGGTCATCGCCTCTTTTCCCTCAGGGATATTGAGGCGCTGCGCTGGCTAAAGGCGGAAGTTGCCAAAGGCGTCACCATCTCGCAGGCCATCGCCCTCTGGCGCCAGCGCCAGGCCCAGCTGCACAACTTGCAGCCTGGCCAGCCCGCCACCCAATCCCTCGCCCAGCTGCGCGCTGCTTGGGTGCGCGCCGTCGAATCCTATGACGAGCCTGCCGCTGAGCACATCGCCCAGGCCGCCTTCGCCACTTATCCCGCCCCCGATGCTTGCGCAGGCCTCTTCCAGCGCGGCCTCGCCGAGCTCGGCGAGGCCTGGCACGCCAACCAGCTTACCGTGCAGCAAGAGCACTTTGCCACTGCACTGGTGTTGCGTCATATGTATGTCCTGCTTGATAGCTGCCCCCCTCCCACCCGTCCCGAGAAAGTACTGGTGGCCTGCGCGCCTGATGAAGAGCATAGCTACCCCGCGCTCTACATCGCCTGGGAACTGCGCCAGCTGGGCTTTCCAGTCGCATATCTCGGTGCAAACGTCCCGGTCGAGCAGCTAGACAGCGCTGCCCAACGCACACTGCCCGCCGCGGTGGTGCTCACTGCTTCCAGTCTGGCCACCGCCGCCGGGCTGCAGCAGGCGGCAGCCCGCCTGGCCCCGCTGGGTGTGCGCGTGTACTACGGCGGCCGCCCGTTCGATCAGCTCCCCGCCATTGCGGGTCAGATTGCCGGCGTCCACCTTGGCAACCAGTTGCACGGTGCCGCGCTTGTCTTGGAGCGCAATCTTGCTCTCCCTTATTCGCCGCCCCCTCGCGCGGGCCGCAATAAGTACGTACAGCGTGATCTGCGCCAACTCCAGCGTGAGATCGCTAAGGTCGCTAACCAAATGGAGTTTGAATTCCCTAAAGTGAATATGGATCGTATCAACAACTATTGGCACAATAATCTAAAGGCGGCTGTCGCTCTTGGCGATCTCAATTTTCTTTCAAATGAGCTCAGCTGGGCCGCCAGCTTGTTGGATAAAGCTGGCGTTCCAGCAGCAGCGCTGCGGCAGTATCTGGATGGCTTCATAAACATGGCTAGGCGCCATCTTCAGCCGCAGTTCCCAATATTCTTTGAGGACCTCAAATCAGTAGTGAGCCAACATCTTGAAACAAAGGGTGCACAATGAAAAACCGAACAATTAAACGTAATGAACGGGAGCAAGAAAAATGAAAGTGGGCATTGTTACTGATTCAACCTGTGATCTGCCAGACGAGCAGATAAAGCAACTGGGCGTAACGGTGGTGCCGTTGTTCATAAACATCGGCGACACAGGCTTCAAGGATGGCGTTGACATAAGCCGCGAAGAGTTCTACGCCAACCTGCCCTCATATGCTTCGCACCCCACCACGGGCACTCCCGGCACTGCGGCATTTGTGCAGGCTTACCAAGCCCTGGCCGCAAAAGGAGTAGAAGCAATCATCAGTATTCACATCTCGCAAGCGCTCAGCGCAGTGCTCGACTCTGCCCGGTCCGCCGCCAGCGAGTTCTCTGCGGTTCCCGTGCTGGTGCGCGATTCGCGCCAACTCAGTATGGGAACCGGGTTCCAGGTGGAGCTGGCTGCTAAATTGGCCGCGCAGGGTAAAACCGTTGAGGAAATTTCGTCGGCATTGGATTCGCTGGAGCGCCGTACTTTCGTGGCTGCAGCACTGCACACACTGGAATTCCTGCGGCGGGGCGGGCGTATGAATGGCGTGATGGCAGGTTTGGGCAGTGTATTGCAGATCAAGCCTATTCTGACCATGCGTGGCGGAGTACCTGGCTCAGAGCGCGTACGCACCACGAGCAAAGCGGAAGCACGTTTGCTATCAATGGTGACCGAGCGCGGGCAGATCGAACGCTTGGTATTGTTGCACAGCAATGCGCCTGAACGAGCGAACAAGCTGCGTACTGCCCTCTTACCTTATGTCTCCGAGATTGATCCACAGCCTATCAGCATCACGCCAGTCATTGGGGCCCATGTAGGCCCGGGTGCGGCTGGTTTTGCATTGATAACAAAGGACTAAAAAATGGAATTTACAACACTGCTACTTTACGGGGCACTTGCTACCCTGCTAATGGGCATCCTTTGGTGGCTACTCAGCCTGCCCATCAAGGATTCCAGCATAGTGGATATGTTCTGGGGCACTGGCTTTGTCACTCTAGCCTGGCTGTACGCCAGCCTCAGCGAAGGCGCCGGCACCCCGGCCCGTCACTGGCTGCTGCTGGCACTCGTCACCATCTGGGGCTTCCGCCTCGCCATCCACATCGCCCGCCGCAACCACGGCAAAGGCGAAGACTTCCGCTACGCCGAATGGCGTCGTGAAGCCGGCGCCAGCTGGTGGTGGCGTAGTTTCTTCAAAGTCTTCCTGTTGCAGGGCATCCTGCTGTGGGCCATCAGCGCTCCGCTGCTGGCCGCTGTGCTCGGCAGCCGTCCCCTCGGCTGGCTCGATGCCCTGGCCGCCGCTCTTTGGCTGGCCGGCTTTTACTTTGAAGCTGCGGGCGACTGGCAGCTGGTGCGCTTCAAAGCCAACCCCGCCAATAAAGGCAAAGTGCTCGATGAGGGCCTCTGGGCACTTACTCGTCATCCCAACTACTTTGGCGATGCCGTTCAGTGGTGGGCCTTCTGGCTGCTGGCTGTCGCCAGTGGCTTCGCCTGGTGGACGGTCTTCAGCCCGATCGTGATGACCTTGCTTCTGCGCTACGTCTCCGGCGTAGACATGCTTGACCGCGCCCTTGCCAAACGCAAGCCGGGTTACGCCGCCTACATGAAGCGCACTCCGGCCTTCATCCCTTGGACACGGAAGGGTTAGTCATCTGTATTCAAATACTGGTAAAATCCTTTCATATGGGTCTTGCGTCACTCGGCGGTAGCCGAGTAGTAAGCCCAACGCGAGCGGCGTAATACTCGCCGGCAATGGATGTTGCGTGACTCGGCGCCAGCCGAGTAGCAACTCCAACGCGGCGCTGCTTTTGCGCCGCAAGCCCTCATCGTCTAGTGGCCTAGGACGTGGCCCTCTCAAGGCCAAAACCGGGGTTCGACTCCCCGTGGGGGCATACGTGGCGGCTGGCGCCGCCACTCCTAGGAGTTTCTACTCGGCTGCGCCGAGTAACGCAACTCCACCGTACATAAACAAAAGCCTGCACTGATGTGCAGGCTTTTGTTGTCTAGCGCTTGTCTGCCAGCATCGTAGTCGCAAGCCCGCGGCCTGCGTCTGTAAGATACAGACCGCCATTCTCCAGCCGCACCAGCCCGCGCTCATCTGCCCGCTGCACCACGCCCTGAGCAAATGCTGGCTCCCAGCGCAAATGGTCGTGCAAGTGGTCCACGCGGTTCTCCACTTCGGCTTCCGGCGTGCCTTCGTGGTGGAGCAGGTGAATGGTCAGCATGGTCTGCGCAAATTCCCAGCGTTGGCGTCTTTGTCGAGCGCTCACGGCCAACAGGCCGCGCTGCGGCGCAAACAGCAGGCACAACAGAAACAGCAGGCCAATCACCGTCGCCATGGAGCCTGCAATGTTGGCATCCATCAGGTGTGCCATCCAATAGCCCCCGACTGCCCCCAATGCGCCCAAGCCCACGCTATAGAGAAGCATACGCTCCAGCTTGTCGGTCAGCAGGTAGCCGGCCGCGGCAGGGGCCACCATGAAGGCCACCACCAGAATCGAGCCTACCGCGTCAAATGCGCCCACAGCTGTGATGGACACCAGACCCATCAGCCCATAATGAATAAGCGCAGGCGAGAAACCCAGAGCCGCAGCCAATCCGGCGTCAAAGGTTGCCAGCTTCAGCTCCTTATAGAAGGCCAGAAGGCAGACCAGGTTGACGATGGCGATGATGCTCATGACCACCAGAGAGCGCGGTAGCAACGCCCCAAGCAGCATTAGCCGGTCGAACGGAGCAAAGGCCAGTTCGCCGAGGAGGACAGCATCCGTATCCAGATGGACGCCGCGTGCAAAACGCGAGATGAGAATGACGGCGATGCTGAACAGGGCAGGGAACACCAGGCCGATCGCCGCATCTTGTTTGACCAGCCGCGTGCGGTTCAGCAACTCTGTAAGGCTCACGGTGAGCAGGCCCATCGCCGCTGCACCAAACATTAACCAGGGTGACTCCAGGTCTCCGGTGACCAGAAAGCCAAGCACGATCCCCAGCAGAACCGTGTGGCTGATCGCATCGCTCATCATGGCCATCCCGCGCAGCACCAGGAACACGCCCGGCAGGGCGCAGGCCGCGGCCACCACAATGCCGATCAATTGAATTTCAATTTGTGCGCTGCTCATTTTTTGTCCTTGTTGGCGGGCTGAAGGTGCGTTTCCGCAGCGCGCACACCCTCCATGGTTAGAGCCCACTTGTTGTCGCTGTGAGGGGTCGCCAGCCCACGGCGCTGCAGTTCCTCCAACGAGCGGCGAACGTTGCCGGCGCCGCTGACTGCTTCCAGCGCGGTGACCGCATGCGGGTGGCGCGGGTCAGCGTGTTGGGAGCTCATCAAGTAAATGTTCTCCAGTACAGCTTCGGTGCGCAGCCGGCTGCGGTTGCTCCATTGCCGTAGGTAATTCCACAACAATCCACGATTGGGCGCTAGAAAGAGCGAGAAAAGCACGATGATGCTGATGCATAGCACGATCACCGGCCCGGTGGAGAGCCCGGTGCCCAGGCTGCTCAGCAGGGCGCCGGCCACACCGGCCAACGCCCCAAACAGCGCCGAGAGCAGGGTCATGCGGCCCAAGTGATCGGTCCACTGGCGCGCGGCCGCGCCCGGTGCCACCAGCATGGCGCTCATCAGCACCACGCCCACCGCCTGCAGGCCGATCACCACCGCCACCACCAGCAGGGTGGTTAGCAGGATATCAATGCGTGCCATCGGCAGGCCCAGGCTGGCGCCAAATTCGCGGTCAAAGCTCAATAGCTTGAATTCCTTCCAGAAAACAGCTACCAGCAGCACGGCCAGGCCGCCAAAGACCGCCATGGTCAAGACATCCCGAGTCAGCAGTGTGGCCGCCTGTCCGAACAGGAAAGTGTTCAAACCGGCCTGGCGTGCATCCGGGTTGCGCTGCAGAAAGGTGAGCAGCAGCAGGCCGAAGCCAAAGAATACCGAAAGCACAATCCCCAGCACGCTGTCTTCTTTTAGGCGCGTCTGGCGGGTGATATTGATCAACAAGAGGATCGCCAGAATCCCCGCCACACCCGCACCCAGCATCAACACGATAGGCGATTTGCTTTGGGTCAGCATATAGGCGATCGCCACGCCGGGCAGTGCGGCATGCGAAAGCGCATCACCCAGCAGGCTTTGCTTCCGCAGCACGGCAAAGCTGCCCAGTACGCCGCTCACCACGCCCAGGGTGGCTGTGCCCAATGCTACGGTGCGCACGGTGTGGTCGAACAGCAGACTGTGGAGCAGCTCAAGCAGGTTCATGGTCTTGCCGTTTGTTGAGGAAGCCCACCCGGCCTCCGTAGGCGCTGCGCAGGTTTTCGTCAGTGAAGACTTCGTTGACCGGGCCGCTGGCGATGCGGCGTACGTTCAGCAGCATCACCCAGTCAAAGTATTCGGGCACGGTTTGCAGGTCATGATGCACCGCCAGTACGGTCTTGCCCTCGGCGCGCAGATCTTTCAGCAGATCCACAATGGCGCGCTCGGTCGTGGCGTCAACGCCCTGGAAGGGTTCATCCATGAAATAGACTTGCGCATCCTGCATCAACGCCCGCGCCAGGAAGGTGCGCTGCTGTTGGCCACCGGAGAGCTGGCTGATCTGGCGGTCGGCATAGTCCGCCATGCCCACTTTCTCCAGCGCACTGCGGGCGGCCTGGCGGTCAGCTGCGCCCGGCCGGCGCAGCCAGCCCAGCTTGCCATAGTTGCCCATCATCACAACGTCCAGCACGCTGGTGGGGAAATCCCAATCCACGCTGCCGCGCTGGGGCACATAGCCCACCAGGCCGCGTTGCTGCTGGTATGGCTTGCCAAAGATCGAGACATGCCCCGCGGCGGGCGTCAGCAAGCCCAGGATCGCTTTCAGCATCGTGGTCTTGCCGGCGCCGTTCGGGCCAACGATGGCCATCAGCACGCCCTTGGGCACTTCCAGGTCCACGTCCCACAAGACGGGTTTCTCCTGGTATGCAACCGTCAGGTCAGCTACTTGAACGGCAAGTTCTTGGTTCTGCATGGCTGCCTCAGTTCTCGCCCAGCAAAGCGCCGACGATTGTTTCAATATTATGGCGCACCATCCCGATGTAGGTACCCTCCGGCGTATCGGGCGAACCCATCGCATCAGAGAACAGCTGGCCGCCAATCGCGACCTCGTGCCCACGGGCGCGCACGGCTTCCTGCAACGCTTCCACGGTGCGCACAGGCACCGAGGATTCGATGAACACGGCCGGCACCTGGCGGTCTACGATTGCTGTCGCCAGGTCTTGCACGTCTGAGGTGCTGGCTTCAGATTGCGTGCTGATGCCTTGCAGCCCCATCACTTCAAATTCATACGCGCGGCCAAAGTAATTGAAGGCATCATGGGCAGTAATAAGGATGCGCTGCTCAACCGGCAGGCGCTCCGCCTGTTGTTTGACATAAGCGTCCAGCTCATCAAGTTCCGCCAGGTAGGCAACCGCGTTCGCCTCGAAGGCGGCCGCGTTGGCCGGGTCAGCCGCCATCAAGGTATCGCGCACCTGTTCCACCACGATCCGCCAGAGCTGTACATCAAACCATACGTGCGGGTCATGCTCGTCCGGATAAATGGGGGAGGCGAGCAAGCGTTCAGCAGGGATGCTTTCGGCGACGGCCACAACCGTCTTGTATTCGCTGATCTGTTCCATGATGCTTACCATCTGGGCTTCAAGGTATAGGCCGTTGTATAGGATCACATCTGCATTTTGCAGGGTAGTCACATCGCCTTCAGAAGCTACATACAAGTGGGGATCCACGCCTGGACCCATCAGTGGATGCACATCAATCAGGTCGCCGCCAATGTTCATGGCGGCGTCGCCGATCTGGCCGATGGTGGTAACTACTTGCAACTTGTCGCTGGTGGGTGCGGGGGTGGAGCACGCGCTAAGCGCCAGGCTCAACGCGAACACGATTAGAGCTTTGGTTTTCACATTCTCTCCGTAATTTAGGAATACCTAATTATAAAAGCAGTTTATCCCTAATGTCAAGCCCGAATCCTAGTATTGACAGCCCTGCAAAAATCGCTTTAGAATGGGAACGCTCCCAATATCTGACGAAATCGAGAGTTGTTTCCCTGTAATTTTTCCTTGCAAAGTTGGGAACGCTCTCAGAAAGTTGCGGATTTGAGCACGATCGAAGAAATCGCCAAAAAAGCAGGAGTATCCCGCTCGACGGTTTCCAGGGTCATCAACAATGACCCTAACGTAAATGAGCAGACGCGTGAGCGTGTGCTTGATGTGGTTAATTCCAACAACTACGTGCCCAATCGTGCAGCCCGCAAGCTGGCGGGTGGACGCACCGGCGTGATCGGTCTGGTCATCCCCATTGGCGTCTCCCGCCTGTTTGTAGAGCCTTTCTTCCCTATCCTCATCCAAAGCGTTACCAATCGTTGTAATCAAGTCAATCGTTCCGTGATGTTTTGGCTGGGGGAGCCGGAGTACGAGCGCAGGAGTATTACCCAGATTCTTAGCAATGACCTCCTTGACGGGGTCATTGTTTCGTCTCTGAAGGATCAAGACCCCATTGTGGCCGCGCTCCACCGCTCACAGATTCCCTTTGTGCTTATCGGCCGCTACCGCGACCTGCCGGTCAACTTTGTCGATATCGATAACGAGAAGTGCGCCCAGATGGCGGTCAACTACCTGCTCCAAACCGGGCGCAAGCGCATCGCTACCATCACCGGCGTGGCAGACACGATGGTGAGCCGCGAGCGTTTGGATGGCTACCGCACTACCTTGGCCAAGGCCGGCTTCACTGTGGACAACAACCTGATCGCCGAAGGCGGCTTTGTCGAAGAGGGTGGTTACGCCGCCATGGCCAAGATCTTCCCGCACAAGCCGGACGCAGTGTTTGCCACCAACGACGCCATGGCCGTCGGTGCCATCCGCTTCTTGCGTGAGCAGGGCGTGCGCGTGCCGGAGGACGTAGGCGTGGTGGGCTTCGACGATGCGCCGTTTGCCGCCAGCTATAAGCCGGCCCTCACCACCGTTGCCCAGCCCATTGGCGAGCTTGGCCGCCGGGCCGTGGACATGCTGGTGAACGTCATTGAGCAGCAGCCCAATGACGTGACCAACGAGATCTTCGCCTCAGACTTGATTATCCGGGAATCGGCTTAGCAAAATGAAAAAGCCGATTCTTTTTCTTTCCTACTCTGTGAAACCAACTTTCAAAATAAAGGAGGTGGTTGCCCTATACAGCGGAAGTTCTAGATCCGTTAATGCAGTTGTTTATTAAACTTTCAAGAGGAGAAGTGTACATGAAGAAGCATTTGCTTACTTTGCTGTCGCTGCTGATGGTAGCCTCGTTCGTACTGGCAGCCTGTGGTGGCGGCGCTGCCCCCACCGCGGCCCCGGCCGACACAGAGGCTGAGGACGACGGCGGCGTGATGGTTGAGCCGGATACGGCTCAGGCTGACCGCGTTCAGATCTACTGGTACATCGGCCTGGGCGCTGGCGCCCAGCCGCAGCAGATCCCGCTGCAGCGTGAGTTTGTGGAGAAGTTCAACGACTCCCAGGATCACATCCAGCTCATCATGATCGTCGTGGACAACCAGTTCGCGCGTGACAACCTGACCGCTCAGATCGCGGCCGGTAACGCGCCCGACATCGTTGGCCCCGTCGGCACCGAAGGCCGTGGTTTCTTCCCCGGCGCCTTCCTGGACCTGCAGCCCCTGGTTGACCAGTTCGACTACGACACCAGCGACATTGACCCGGCCTTCCTGGAGTTCTACAAGGACCAGGGTGAGTTGATCGGTCTGCCTTTCGCCATCTTCCCGTCTGCGGTGTTCTACAACACTGCCCTGTTCGACGAAGCTGGCCTGGCCTATCCTCCGCACGAAGTGGGTGAACCCTACGTGCTGGATGGCGCTGAGGTGGAGTGGAACTTTGACACCCTGGCCGAAGTCGCCCGCCGCCTGACGGTGGACGCCAACGGCAACGATGCCACCAGCGCTGACTTTGACAGCAGCAACATCGTTCAGTACGGCTTTGACTTCCAGTGGACCAAGGACAGCCCGCGCTGGTTCAGCGCCTACTTTGAGCCGCACTACCCTGTGGCTGCGGATGGCACCGCCGAGCTCTCGGCTGGCCAGGTTGACGCCATCAAGTGGTACTACGATGCCATGTGGGGCGCTCAGCCCTTCCTACCCACTCAGGCCGCGATGGACAGCGACCTGATCAGCGGTAACTCCTTCAGCTCCGGCAAGGTTGCCATGGGTCTGACCCACTTGTGGTACACCTGCTGTATCGACAAGGCTTCCGTGCCCAGCTGGGACGTGGCTGTGGTTCCCTCCTACAACGGTGTGACCACCGCCAAGATGCATGGCGACACCTTCGCCATCATGAACACCACTCAGTATCCGGAAGAGGCCTTCGAGGTCTACTCCTACATGCTGGGTGAAGGTTCCGCTGACCTGTACGCCATCTATGGTGGTTTGCCGGCCCGCACCTCTCAGCAAGCTGCCTTCTTTGAAGGTCAGGCTGCCAACTTTGCCCCCAACGTAGTGGATTGGGACGTCTTCCTGCGTATGATCCCGTACCTGGAAGTGCCCGGCCACGAGTTGGTGCTGCCCAACATTGCCAAGTCGCACGACGCGTTCCTGCAGTTTGGTAGTGACCTGCGCAGCAACCCGGGCCTGGACATCGACGCTCGTATCGCTCAGTTCCTGACCGATCTGACCGCGATCTACCAGGAAGCTCAGTAACTTTCACTTGATAATTGTCTGGCGGGCTGCAGTTTGGCCCGCCAGACAATTCTTTCTCTGAGGTGTAGGATGGCAGATACAACCCAAACGATGGCCGCTGCCCCGGCCAAGGCAAAAGAGAGCAAGCCGCGCAACAATTTGATGCGAAGGGAAATTCGCTGGGGTTTGCTGTTTCTTAGTCCCTGGCTGATCGGCTTCCTGATCTTCACCTTGCTGCCAACCCTGGCCTCATTGGCTTTTTCGTTCACCAACTACAACCCCTTGCATCCAGACCAGATCAGCTTTGCGGGTTTTTCCAACTATGCCCGTCTGTTCACAGACCCCTTTTTCCGTCAGGCCATTGGCGTGACGCTCCGTTTTGTTGCTATTTCAGTTCCTTTTGGCATCATTATTCCTTTGGGCCTGGCGCTGCTCGTCAATTCTGAGCACCTGCTGGGCAAGAATATTTATCGAGCTTTGTTCTTTATGCCTTCAATGATCCCTGTGGTGGTCAATGTGATGGTATGGCGCGGCATCATGAGCACTGAGACGGGCTGGCTCAACCGCATGCTAGGCGTCTTCGGCATTCAAGGCCCCAGCTGGTTCCAGGATGAGAACTGGGTGCTACCCGCCCTGACCCTGATGGGCGTCTGGGGTGTCGGCAACGCCATGATCATTATGTTGGCCGGCCTGCAAAACGTGCCCACCGAGCTCTATGACGCCGCCAAGGTGGATGGCGCCACCGGCATGCAGCGCTTTCGCCATGTGACCCTGCCCATCATTTCCCCCATCATCTTCTATCAATTGGTGCTCGCCCTCATCGGCTCCTTCCAATATTTCACCCAGGCCTATATTGTCAGCAATGGCCGTGGCGATCCAAACGGCTCCACCATGTTCTACAACCTGTATCTCTACCGCACAGCGTTCAACTTCCTGGATATGGGTTATGGCGCTACCTTGGCCTGGGTCATGTTTGTGGTCGTGCTGCTCATCACCATCTTCCTATTCCGCACGCAGCAACGCTGGGTGTACTACGCAGGAGGCGAATAACCCATGGCCGGCCAGTCCCTTAGCGTGCCCTCAAAGCCGCGTTTTCAGTTCAAACCGCGCTTCCGTAAACTGTTGCCTTACCTCGGCATCTCTACCCTTGGCTTGGTGATCCTGCTGTTGTTCCTTGCCCCTCTGGGTTACATGTCGCTGACCGCGTTCAAGACCATCGTGCAGGTGCGTGATACGCATTCGCAAGGCTTACCAGCCAGCCCGATTAACTTTACCTACCAGGGGGCCGAATACCCGCTGCTAATGGTCCCTACGGAAGATGGCGTGCGCGAGCTGGCGCTGGTAAAGCCCGGCCGCGAAGAGAGCGACTATGTAGACCCCCAAAATCCCGAAGCCGGCACCTTCACGGTGGTGGGTCGCTGGCGCACCTTTGACCCGGTTTACGCCTTCGATCCCACATTGGATAACTTTCCAACCTCATGGGAGCAGGTGAATCTTGGGCGGCTGTTCCGCAACACCATTTTCATCGCAACCCTGGGAACCATAGGCACTTTGCTTTCTTCCATCCTGGTGGCGTATGGCTTCGCACGCTTCAGGGTCCCGGGCATCGGTATTCTCTTCTTAATTCTGATCTCCACCATCATCCTGCCGCGCCAGGTCACGCTCATTCCCACCTATATCTTCTTTCGCACCATCGGGTGGGGGGGCACCTGGCTTCCGCTCATCGTGCCGCACTTCTTTGCCAACGCCTACAACGTGTTCCTGCTGCGCCAGTATTTCCGCTCCATCCCGCGTGATCTGGATGAAGCCGCCACGCTGGACGGCGCAACCCCCTGGCAGGTGCTTTGGCACGTGATCCTGCCGCAGTCCATCCCGGCTCTGATCGCGGTTGGCTTGTTCCACTTCTTCTTCGCCTGGAACGACTTCTTTGAACCGCTGGTCTACCTGCAAGGCCGTGAGGATCTGTACACGATCTCCATTGGTATGACCCAGTTCAACAACATCTTCAACACCCAGCCGGGCCTCGCCATGGCTGCTTCCATGATGGCCATCGCGCTGCCGCTGGTGATGTTCTTCCTCGCCCAGCGCGTCTTCGTGCAGGGCATCGTCGTCACTGGTGTAGAGAAATGAGGCAAGCCGCACAGGTTCGCCTCCGCCCCTTTCTGGCCTGCCTGTGCGCTGCTTTGCTGCTGGCGGCCTGCGCCCCAGCAGCCCAAGCGCCTGCCGCCGAGGCGACCGACGCCGGGCCGCAGCCTCTGCCCACTTGGACGCCAACCATCCCCGTTACTCAGCCCGGCCTGTTCGTAGATGCTTCTGTGCCCGCCGGCTCTGTCAGCCCGCTGGTCTATGGCACCAACTACGGCCCCTGGCTGTTTGTGCCGCTGCAAATGCAGCCGGCAGCTGAGGCCGCCAACCTAAGCGTCGTCCGTTACCCCGGCGGCAACTGGGGTGACCGCAATGACATGGATGAGTGGAACCTGGATCAGTACGTTGCGCTGACCCGCCAGTTCGGCGCCGAGCCATACATCCATGTTCGCCTTCTCAATGGCACCGCCGAACGCGCTGCCGAGCATGTGCGCATGCTCAACAGCGAGAAGGGCTATAACATCCGCTTCTGGTCGATTGGTAACGAACCCAATCTGTTCGGCGATGGCTACGAGACCGATCAGTTTGTGCGCGAATGGCGTGAGTGGGCTGAGGCCATGCGCGCCGTTGACCCCAGCATCATTCTCATCGGCCCAGAAATTAACCAATTTTACGAAAACCCCACTCAGCCGCATCAGCTTGAACTCGAACGCTGGATGATTGAGTTTCTACAGGCCAATGGTGATATGGTGGATGTAGTTTCCATCCATCGTTACCCATTTCCCACTTCGCAACTGGCCGGCCCACCTAGCCCTGACGAGTTGCGTCATGCCTCCGCTGAGTGGGACCTCAAAATCCCCTATCTGCGCGAACTGATTCGAGAGCACGCCGGACGCGACATTCCCGTAGCCGTCACCGAGGCCAACTCCAGTTGGGCTGCCAGCAGCGGCGGCGATACCACCATGGATTCGCATCTCAATGCCATCTGGTGGGGGGATTCACTCGGCCGCATGATTCGCAATGGCGTCTATATGGTCAACCAGTTTGCCATCGCCGGCAACTTTGGATTGATGACCAACTACGAAGTGCGTCCCATCTACAGCGTCTACCTAATGTACAAGGAATTCGGGCAGGAGCTGGTCTACGCCTCCTCTGACGAGGACTTGGTATCCGTCTTCGCTTCCGTGCGTGAGGATGGCGCCCTGGCGGTGATGGTCATTAACCTGGCCGCTGAAGCCAGGCAAGTTCCGCTTACCCTCAATGGCTGGGATTATTCAGGCCAGGCACAGGCGCTGTTGTTTGACAAAGAGCAAGCGGCCGTGGTTCAGCCCCCGCTGCAAGTGAGCAACGAAACCTTGCTTGATCTCAGCCCCGAGTCAATGCTCCTGCTCATCATCCCTGCTCCCTAACTGGCTCTATGACGCAGACACCCCAACCCTTTGTTCTTGGCGCCAATTACTGGCCGCGTCGCAAGGCTATGTACTGGTGGAGCCAGTTTGACGCTGGCGAAGTGCGCGAGGATTTTGCCTTGCTGCACGATCTAGGCATGAGCGTGGCGCGCATCTTTCTGCTATGGGATGACTTCCAGCCGCAGCCTGACCGCGTCTCGCCTGAGGCCTTGGCTCATCTGGAAACCGTCTGCAACCTCGCTGTTGATGCAGGCATTCAGCTGGATGTCACCTTCTTCACCGGCCACATGAGTGGCCCCAACTGGTCGCCGCGTTGGCTGCTCGGCGGCCCCTTGCCGCACCACAAGTGGATTCGCCAGGTCGTCAGCGAAGGCCGCGTGCAGAGCAGCGGCTATCGCAACTTCTTCAATGACCCCGTCGCCCTTGAAGCCGAGCGTTTGCTGCTGCGCACGGTGGTCGAGCGCTTCAAGCAGCACGACGCCATCTGGATGTGGAACCTCGGCAACGAGCCTGACCTCTTCGCCTGGCCCGCCTCCAATGCTGAGGGCCGCGCCTGGACGCGTGAGATGACCCAGCTCATCAAGGATATTGACCCCGTGCACCCCGTCACCCTTGGCCTGCACGGCGGCAGCCTGCATGAGCGCAATGGGCTGATGATCAGTGATGTCTACGCCGAAACCGATGTGGCCGTCATGCATTCCTACCCCATGTATGTGGATTGGTCTCGCTACCCGCTTGACCCTGATTTTGTCCCATATACCTGCGCCCTCACTGCCGCGCTGAGCGGCAAACCCGTCTTGATGGAAGAGTTCGGCGGGTGCACTGCAGCCCCCGGCCAGGCCTCATACGATTGGGAATGGGACGCGCTGGGCCAGCACTACAAGCGCTTCATGGCCTCCGAAGAAGATTTGGCCGAATATTTTCGCCAGGTCCTTCCCAAGCTTCAGCAGATCGGCACCACCGGCGCCATCACATGGTGCTTTGCTGACTATGTAGAAGAGCTATGGGATAAACCTCCCTGTGACTCCAGCCGCCATGAACGTTTCTTCGGCCTCGTGCGGCCCGATGGTAGCCTCAAACCGCACGCTGAGGCCATTCGCCAGTTCGCAACCACGAAGCCCACTGTCCAGCCCATCCCCGAATGGGCCAGGCTGGCCGTTGACGCCGCTGAATTCAATCCCGACCCCAATAAACATGTCCGCGCTTTGTATCCGGGCTATCTCAAAGCGCTGCAAGACGCAAGTTAGTGTGCCTTCGGGTACGCATACATCACAGCTGTTACTAGGAGACACATGCAATCTGCACAGAACGTAAGCACCGCCGTTGACATGACCCGCGTAGAGGCCTTGCTTAGCCAGATGACCCTGGCCGAGAAGATAGGCCAACTCACCCTGGTTGAGAAGAACAGCATCACCCTCGATGACGTAGAGACTTACTTCATCGGCGGTCTGCTCAGTGGTGGCGGTGGTTACCCCAACCCCAACACGGCCGAAAATTGGGCTGACATGGTCAATGACTTCCAGAAGCGCGCCCTTAATACGCGCCTGGCCATCCCCATGATCTACGGTGTGGATGCTGTGCACGGGCACAACAACGTATTCGGTGCCACCATCTTCCCGCACAACATCGGCCTGGGCGCCACGCGCAATCCTGATCTGGTGCGCCGGATCGCGCGTGCCACCGCGGTGGAGATGGCCGCCACCGGCATCTACTGGAACTATGCGCCGGCCCTCTCCGTGCCGCAAGACCTGCGCTGGGGCCGCGCCTTCGAAGGCTTCAGCGAACGCCCCGAGCTGGTGACCGAGATGGCCATTGCCTACCTGCAGGGCCTGCAAAACCCAGCTGGCGTGCCAGACCTGGCTGCGCCCACCGCCGTGCTCGGCACCCCCAAGCACTTTGTGGGCGATGGCGGCACCGCCTACGGCTCCTCCACTACCTTCATTATGGTGCAGTACCTGCTTGATCAGGGCGTCACCGATGTTGATGAGGCGCTGTTGCGTTCGGTGCATCTGGCGCCCTATTTTGATGCCTTGGCAGCCGGCGCTCGCTGCGTCATGGCTTCGTTCTCCAGTTGGGGCGGCATGAAGATGCACGCCAACCGCTACCTGCTCACCGATGTGCTCAAGGGCGAAATGGGATTTGAAGGCTTCATCGTCACCGATTGGGAAGCCATCAATCAGATTACGCCAGACTACTATCAGGCCGTTGTCATTGCCTTCAACGCCGGCATTGATATGAACATGGTGCCCTTTGATTACAAGAGGTTCATACACTGCTTGACCCAGGCCGTGAACAACGGCGATGTAAGCATGGAGCGCGTTGATGACGCCGTGCGCCGCATCCTCAAGGTCAAGCTTGAGCTCGGTTTGTTTGATCGCCCGTATGCTGACAAATCCCTGCTGCCGCACGTCGGCAGCCACGAGCACCGCGAGCTGGCCCGGGAAGCCGTGGCGCAGTCCGCCGTGCTGCTCAAGAACGAGGGTGGCCTGCTGCCGCTCGCCAAGGACACCCGCCTGATCTTCCTCGCTGGCGAGGGTAACGATATCGGCTTGCAATCCGGCGGCTGGACCATCGAATGGCAAGGCAAGCCTGGCCCCAGCACCACCGGCACCACGGTTCTGGATGCCTTCCTTGACAGCGATTCCACGGACAGCCTGGTGGTCTTTGACCGCTTCGGCAACTTTGATGACCAGGTCACCGCAGATGGCAAACCGCTGCAGGCAGACGTGGCCGTGCTGATGCTGGCCGAGCAGCCCTACGCCGAAGGCCGCGGTGACCGCGAGTCGCTCTTGCTCTCAGACGCCGACCGCGAGCTGATCGCCCGCGTGCGGGCGCGCGCCAGGAAGTTGGTCATCGTCCTGTTCTCCGGCCGCCCGCTCATCATCACGGAGGAGATCAAGCTCGCCGATGCCTTTGTCGCTTCCTTCTGGCCTGGCACCGAAGCGGCCGGCATCACCGATGTGCTTTTTGGCGATAAGCCGTTCACCGGCAAGCTCTCCTTCACCTGGCCGCGCAGCATGGACCAGATTCCCCTGAAGGATGCCAAAGGCGAGCCGCTCTTCCCGTTCGGCTTCGGCCTCACGACCTAGCCACGCTGACACCCAGCGAAACTGGGGTAGGCTACGCTTCCTATTGAACTCTCTCGGGCGGGCATGATAGACTGTGAACTATCCTGCCCGCCCGAGCCATTTTTCCCATGACAAAAACAGAAGATTACAGCCTGCCTTACCCTAATTCGTGGCTTTCCCCCAAACTGGAGATTCGCCAGGAGAAAACAGTGGAAGGTCGCGGCATGTTCGCAGTGCAGCCCATCAGCAAGGGTGAAACTGTCACCATCTGGGGTGGGGATGTGGTGCCTACCGCCGTGTTCAAGACGCTGGGCGAGCACCAGAAACGCCAGAGCGCCCAGGTGGCCGATGGCTTCTACCTCGTCTCCAGCAAGCCCGGCCCTGGCGATTACATCAATCACAGTTGCGATGGCAATGCGGGTATCCGCGGCCAGATCCTCATCGTCGCCATGCGCGACATTGCCGCGGGCGAGGAAGTCTGTATAGACTATGCCATGTGCGACAGCACGCCCGACGAAGACTTTGAGTGCGCCTGCGGCGCGGCCAACTGCCGCGGCACCATCACCAGCGAAGACTGGCGCCTGCCGGAGCTGCGCCAGCGCTACGCCGGCTACTTCTCCACCTACCTGCAGGACAAGATCGATGCGCTTGCCTAAGGTGCCTGCCCCTATGAGCTGGGTCATTCTCTTCGTTGCTGGCTTGATGGAAGTGTTCTGGGCGCTGATGCTCAAGCAGTCAGACGGCTTCACCAAGCCGGCCTACACCGCCGCCTTTGTGGTTGGCCTGGTCATCAGCATGGCCCTGCTCTCACAGGCGCTCAAGACCCTGCCTGTCGGCACGGCTTACGCCGTGTGGACAGGCATCGGCGCCGCGGGCACCGCTATCTTTGGCATGCTGTGGCTCGATGAACCGCGTGATGCCATCAAGCTTGTCTCGCTGGTCCTGCTGATCGCCGGCATCTTCGGCCTGCGTTTATCCGCAGAATAAATCCAACGTCTCATAGAGGGATGATGCTCAAAGAATTCAAGGAATTTGCTACTCGTGGTAATGCCGTTGATCTTGCCGTGGGCCTGATCCTCGGCACGGCCTTCACCGGTATCGTCAACACGCTGGTCAAAGGCGTGCTCATGCCGCCTCTCGGCCTGCTGCTCGGCGGTGCTGACTTCAAAGACCTGTACGTGCTCCTCAAACCCGGTGACCCTGCCGGCCCGTACGCCTCGCTCGAAGCCGCCCAGACCGCCGGCGCCGTCACCCTCAACTATGGCGAATTCGCCAATGCGCTCATCCACTTCCTGATCGTGGCCATCGCCCTGTTCTTCCTGGTGCGCGGCCTCAACCGCCTCTACAGCATGGGGCGCCCCGCCGCCGCGCCGGCCAAAGCCAGGGACAAAGCTGCCAAAAAGAAATAGGCCAGAAGGCGTCTAATCGCTATAATTTCTGCATATGCTGCAAGCATTACGCTCCCGCTTCAATCGCTCCCGACTGCGCTCAGGGCAGGGCATGGTCGAATTTGCATTGGCCATCCCGGTTCTGCTGCTCATTATGGTCGGCATCTTTGAGGCCGGGCGCGCGCTGTACGTCTACCAGTCCATCAGTAGCGCCAGCCGTGAGGCGGCTCGTCTCGGCTCCGGGGCCAGTGATGTCAGCGGCACGCCGCCATACATTAACTGCACCGCCATCCGTAACCGCGCCGTGCAGCTAGGGCGTCCGGGCAATGTCACTTCCGCCAATGTGCTCATCAGCTATGACCGTGGGCCGGGCACCTCCTCTCTGGGCAACTGCCCGGTCAGTGCCTCCACCATCGCATTGGGAGACCGTATTATCGTGCAAGTGACCGGCACATTCACCCCCGGTGCACCCATGCCCATATTCCGCTTCCCCACCATGACCTTTACCACCATCTCGCGCCGCACCATCGTCAAAGAAGTGGATTTGAGCAGCTGGATCCCTATGCTGGCCTCGCTTGAGATCAGCTTCGCGGAGTCTGAGTAGCATGCGCGCCCCCGGCAGCCGCCGTGAGCGCGGCCAAAGCCTCACCGAGCTGGCCATCTCCTTTGTAGCCTTGCTGTTGGTCCTCTCGGTCGGCGTGGATTCCGGGCGGGCCTACTTTTCGCTCATCTCCCTGCGTGAAGCTGCCGAAGAAGGCGCGATCTTCGGCTCCTTCCGGCCCACCAACGCCTCAGACATTATTGCCCGCGTGCGCAGCAGCTCCAGCACCCCGGTCAACCTGGCGGACACCACCAACGTCACTGTCGCCGTCAACGTCTGCGGCGCCACCGGAGCCTGCCCCATCACTCCGGCGCCCGCCGCATGCGCCGGCCGTCGCCTTAGAGTTCAGGTTACCCATCAGTTCCGTCTCACCATGCCCTTCGTGGGCGCCATTATTGGCACGCAAACCATTCCCATCACGGTTTCCTCCACCAGCACCATTCTGCGTCCCCCTTGTCCATAAAAAAAAGCCCGCCATTCGGCGGGCTTTTTTTGTTATTTTATTTCCAAGCTAGGCCTTGAGGTTGACGTACTCTTCGATCTGTTCACCGATGACGGCCAGGCTGTCCTGCCAGAACTTCTTCTCGCGAATGTTGATACCGAAGCGCTGCGCCAGGGTGGCCGCATCGCCCAGGCCCGTGCTCGCCAGGAGGTCGCGATAGTCCTTGGTGAACTCCGCGCCGCGCTGCTGGTAGATGGCGTACAAGCCGGTGCCAAACAGCAAACCGAACGCGTACGGGTAGTTGTAGAACGAGAAGCCGGCATAGTAGTAGTGCGGCTTCCAGGTCCACATGTACTTGTGCAGCTGCTTGGGGTCCAGGCCGTCGCCGTAGGTAGCCAGCTGAGCTCGTTCCATGATCTCGCACAGCTCATCCGCCGAAAGTTCGGCCTTGTCGCGGCGCTCGAACACTTCTTTCTCGAACAGGAAGCGTGAGGTGATATCCACGATCACCTGCGAAGCATTCAGCAGCTGGCTCTCCAGGATCGCCAGCTTCTCGCCCGGGGTCTGTGCCAACTTGATCGAGGCGTTGGTGATGATCGTCTCGCACATGATCGAGGCGGTCTCCGCCAGAGTCATGGGAGTGATCGCCTGCAGGTAGGGTTTGCCCACCAGGCATTCGTTGTGATATGCATGGCCCAGTTCGTGCGCCAGCGTGCTCAGCTGCTCCATCGAACCGTCAAAATTGGCCAGAATGCGCGACTCGTCCACCCCGGGCACATCCATGCAGAACGCGCCGGCGCTCTTGCCTTCGCGCATTTCAGCGTCGATCCAGCCCTTGTCAAAGGCCCGCCGGGCTAGCTCGCGCAGGTCATCTGAGAAGGTGCCGAACTGCTCCAGGATGAAGTCGCGCGTTTCCTCGTAGGTGTACACGCGGTCCATACTGCCCATCGGGGCGTACAGGTCCCACCATGCCAGCGAACTCTTGCCAAGCCGCTTGGCCTTCGACTTGAAATATTTGCGGAACATGGGGAAGCTGTCTTGCATCGCTTCCATCATCGCGTCCAGCGTCTGGCGGTCGATCCGTGAGGTGTCGATCGAAGAATGCAGCGCGTCGCTGCGCCCGCGACGGTTATTCAGCGTGTTGACTTCGCCCTTCACGCCATTCATCGCCGCCGCATACACTTCCTTCACGCTGTCGAAGGCGGCCATCTCGGCTTCGTAGCCGCGGCGGCGCACATCCGGGTTGGCATGGCTGCGCAGGTTGATCAGGGCCGGCATCGGCAGCTTCTGCACCTTGCCGTCCAGCTTGAAGTCCACGCTCAGTTGCGAATTGGTGGTGTTCTGCAGCTTGCCCCACGCGTTGGAGCCGCTCAGCGAAAGCTCAGCCGCCAGCGCCTCCTGCTCAGACTCCATCAGGTACTTGCTCTGTTCGTGCAGCTCTTTCAGATAAAAGGCATGCCCGGCCAGCGTGCCAGGGCGCTGCGTGATCTCAGCCAGTTGGCTGCTGCTCAGGCTCCCGACCCAGCCGCTGATGGCTACATCGATTTTCTGTAGATTTACGCCATACTGCTCCACCTCAGACTCGATTTTGCGGGCGGCTTGGTTGTATGAATCGGTCGTAGTGTACGAGGCGATGTAGGCGCGTAGCGTGCCGTACAGGCGCGCCACCGCATTCACTTTGTCCAGCAGGGTCGAGAGTACGTTGGCTTGCTCATCGGTGCTGGTTTGCGCCGGGCCGCTCGCGTTCTTGCGGATCTGGTGCTCGCCCAGATAGGCTTCGATGCCTTCCAGTTGCGCCTGCAGGTCTACGATGCCGGCCTTGAACTGCTCGCTCTCCAGACCCGGGTACACATTGCTCAGGTCCCAGCGCGGCACATTGCCCAGGTTGGGGGCCGCAGCTGCCTTCGGCTTGCGGGCGGCCGTCTTCTTGGCGGCCGGCTTGCGCACGGCTTTCTGCACCGTCTTCTTAGCCGCCTTCTTGGTCACTTTAGCCTTGGCGCCCTTCTTGGCCTTGGCTTTCACTGCTGCTTTCTTTGCGGGCTTCTTTTTCTTTGTAGCCATCGTCATCCTTTCAACATCCCTGACACACGTCAGAACGCCGAAAATTGTAACAGTCATGTGGGGGCTTATAATCCGTCCTCGTGACGCAGGACGAACTCGTAAAACTTGAAAAAGAGCTCGCTTTACTCTACCGAGTAACGCGTGACGTATTTCGCCTGGAATTGGACGAGGTACTCAGCGAGATCGTCACCGTGGCCGAGGAGGTCAGTGCCGCCGATTCGGTGCTGGTCTACGTTGTCTCCGGCAACGCCAGGGATCTGGTGCTGCGCGCCTCCAAAAACCCCCATCCCGCCCTCCTGCAAAAGGTCAGCCTGAAGCAGGGCGAGGGCATTACCGGCTGGGTCGCCAGCCAGCAGCAGCCGGTGGCGCTGGCCCAGGGCGCCGGGCAAGACCCGCGCTTCAAGTACTTCCGCAACCTGCCTGAAGACCGTTTTGAGGCCTTTCTCTCGGTACCCATTGTCGGCAAGCCTGGGGTGGTGGGCGTAATCAACGTTCAGCATCGCCAGCCGCACACTCACTCTGAGACCGAGATCAACCTGCTCGCCGCCGTCGGCCGCCTGGTCGGCGCCGCCGTGGAAAATGCCCTGCTGATCGAAGAAACCCTCGCCCTCAAAGAAGCTCTCGAGCTGCGCAAAGTGGTCGAGAAGGCCAAGGGCATCCTGATGAAGCGCCGCAATCTGGATGAAGAAGCTGCCTACAAGCTCATCCAGCGCGAAAGCATGGATCGCCGTAAATCCCTCAAAGAGATCTGCGACGCCATCCTGTTGATGGACCAATTGGAGCCGATGTGAGGCCCGAAGTCGAGAAAAAGCCAAAGAAGAAGCCCAGCAAGAATAACTGATGGACGCCAACTGTCTGAACACTGTTGGTCTTGCGTTGGATATCGCAGGGGCTGTACTTTTGTTTAAATACGGTCTTCCATCAGACATCAACGCTACGGGGCATATTGGCATCGCAACTCAGAAGGTAGACCACGAAGGTATTAGGTTAGGGAAAATCTACAAACGAAATTCCCGAATTGCTCTTGGTCTGCTGATTGTTGGGTTCTTTATTCAGGCTGTAAGCAACTACGTGTAAAGCAAACCCCTTCTTTGAGATTACTAGAAGTTGATCCTTTGACATTGCCAAGTACAGCAGTCGCCGAAAAAAGCGACTCGGAAACGAGTCGCTTTCGTTTACAATGCGATCGTTCACATTAGACTAGGAGAGCAAAATGCCCACCAGACTTTGGACAGTTCTCTGCAAAGGGTTGGAAGTTCACCACGAAACTGCCACAGTATCATTACATAATGTGTTTTCAGCAGTTAGTGGCGATATAGGTGAAAATAGGGTAGCCAAGCTCGAATTATTTTCTATGGTCACCGCGTTCGGTGGCGAGCTAGGAGAGCAATTCACCTTCAACGCGTCCTTCTTGGACCCCAGCGGTAAACCGTACGGTCCCGTAGGCAGTGACATGAACATCACCATCCGCAGAATACCCGAAATCGTATCGGTTGACTTCGCAGACTTCCATTTTATGGAGTACGGGGTATTCGGAATCGAAATCAAACTTGACGGAATAACTGTACATGTCGTTCCTTTTTATGTTAAACCCATCTGAATTAGCCATCTAAGCCCCATTTGGGCTTGCCAAGCACATAACTCCCACGAAGATTAGAGCTTTGCCCGCGTGCGTTTGCTAAGTACATAATCACCGCGCTTGCCTATTGACAAGCGCCTAAAGTTTCCGTACTATAATCTCTTATTCGCAACGGCGCGGATAACTAAATACTAGGAAGACAATGGAGTCTCCCGAGTGTGTTCAACACCTCGGGAGACTTTTTTTGTTTTCAATATCCAAGGAGCTTGAATGGCACTGCCCGCGAACGTCGAGAAGTTGATCAAAGCCCACTCCCCCAAAATGGTAGACGTGCGTTTTACAGACCCGCTGGGGGTCTGGCAACATTGTTCCGTACCGATAGATGAGCTTGAAGGTGCCCTCAAGAGCGGCATCGGGTTTGATGGCTCCAGCATCAAAGGCTTCCAGCAGATCTATGACTCTGACCTGTTGCTCACCCTGCAGCCTGACAGCGCCCAGCTGGATCCCTTTTACCAGGCGCCGACACTCACCTTCATCGCCACCATTCACGATCCGGAGCAGGGCAAGCGCTACAGCCGTGACCCGCGCTTCATTGCTGAGAAGGCCGAGGCCTTCCTGAAAGAAAGCGGCATCGCCGAGACCAGCTATTGGGGCCCTGAGGCCGAGTTCTTCCTATTCTCACACCTCTCGTACTCCATCGAGCCGCACAGCATGGGTTTCGACATCGACAGCCCCGAAGCCAGCTGGAATACCGGCGCCCGCGAGGATATGACCAACCTCGGCTACCGCGTGCCCACCAAGGGCGGCTACTTCCCCGTCGCGCCGGTGGACACCCTGCAAGACGTGCGCAGCGAGATCGCCCTGACCCTGGATGCTCTCGGCGCCAAAGTGGAGATGCATCATCACGAGGTTGCCTCCGCCGGCCAGTGCGAGGTGGACTTGCGCTTTGACAGCCTGGTCTCCATGGCAGATAAGTTGCTCACCTACAAATATGTTGTGCGCAATGTCGCCAAGGCGCATGGCCTCACAGCCACCTTTATGCCCAAGCCGCTCTTTGGCGACAATGGTTCCGGCATGCATGTGCACAACAGCCTGTGGAGCGGCGGCAAGAATCTCTTCTTCGGCAAGGGCTCCTACGCCGAGCTCTCTGAGCTCGCCCTGTATTACATTGGCGGCATCCTCACCCATGTCGATAGCTTGCTCGCCTTCTGCGCCCCCACCACCAACTCCTACCGTCGCCTGGTGCCGCACTACGAGGCGCCCGTCAATGTAGCCTTCTCCAAGCGCAATCGCAGCGCCATCGTGCGCATCCCCATGTATGCCAGCGGCGAGGAGAATGCCAAGGCCAAACGCATCGAGTTCCGCGCTCCGGACCCCACCGCCAACCCCTATCTCGCCTTTTCAGCCATCCTGATGGCCGGCCTGGATGGCATCAAGCGCAAGATCGACCCCACCAAGGCTGGCTACGGCCCGCTCGACAAGAACATCTGGGAGCTTGGCGCCGAAGAGAAGCAAGCCATCCGCAGTGTTCCCGGCAGCCTCAACGAAAGTGTCGCCGCCCTGGAGAAAGACCACGACTACCTGCTGGACGGTGGCGTCTTCACCGAAGATGTCCTCACCATGTGGAAGGACCTCAAGCAGAGCGAGATCCACGAGGTCGCGCTGCGCCCTTCTCCCTACGAATTCCACCTCTACTCAGCCATCTAGCCTATATGCCAAACAAAAAGCCTCGCTCATTGAGCGAGGCTTTTGTTTGCTTCCGAGAGCGGCATATTTGTCCAGTGGCTTGACGCACCCTTGCGCCGTCCGCTGTTTGAAGCTATAGATGCAGCATGCGTGTCCAAGCCTCCAGCGTTAGCTGCCTCCGGGAAAACCCGCCCAAAAGTTGTTACTTATAAGTTTTAACCCCCTCCCTGTTTTGGACATAATAACTTTGCAGGGTTTACGTGCTCAGGCTGCTGCCAAAGCTGGAGAAATCAGCCCCCGTCGGGTTCTGGAACACTCGTAGCCCAAATTCCGGCGCCACAGCCAGCAGATGGTCAAAGATGCTCGCCTGGATCGCCTCATAAGCTTCCCAGGCCGTGGTCGTGGTGAAGATATAGATCTCGATCGGCAGGCCTGTAGGGCCGGGATCCAGCTGGCGCACCATAATGGTTTGGTCCTTCTTCACATCCGGCCGCTGCCGCAGATAGCCATCCACATAGGCCATGAACACTGAAACATTGGTCAGCTGGCTGGGCTTGTTGGTGAAGAAATCCTTGAGCAGCTCCATTTGCTTAAGCCGCGCCATCTCTTTTTCATTGCAAAAGCGCACGCTCTGGATATCCAGCGAAATGGAGCGCTTCACTCGCCGCCCGCCGCTCTGGCTCATGCCGCGCCAGTTCTTGAAAGACACTTCCAGCAGCTTATGGGTCGGGATCACCGTAAAGGTCTTGTCAAAGTTCTGGATCTTGACCGTATGCAGAGACATGTTGGTCACATCCCCGTCCGCATTGAACGCCGGCACTTCGATCCAGTCGCCTTCCTTGACCAGATCATTGGCGGCGATCTGCACACTGGCCACCAACCCCAGGATCGTGTCCTGGAAGATGAGCAGCAGGATCGCCGTCAGCGCCCCCAGCCCACCCAGCAGCAGCAGTGGCGAGCGCCCCGTGAACACCGAGATGCTCAGAATGATGCCCACGCCAATGACTAGGATCTTGCCCAGGTCCAGATAGCCTTGGATCGCTACACCGCTGTAGTTGGCCCGGCTCTCGTAGATGATATTGGCCGCCGAGAGCAGGGCGTTCAATGTAAGCACCAGGATCCACAGAATAATAAAGAGCGATACGGATTGCAGCGAGCGTGCGAACTGCGGCCACAGGTACGCAAAGGCGTAGATTACCGCCAGCGGCGCCACCCACGACAGGCGGTTGGGCCGCATGTGCTTCACCAGCACATCGTCCCACTGGTTCTTGGTGCTGCGCGCCAGCCAGGTCAGCCCGCGGCCTACGACATAGCGGGCAATGATGAAGCTGAACAGGACCGCACCCAGCACCACCCAGGGGGCAATGCTTTCGTTGGCTTCCATCCAAAGTCTGATGCTGTTGATCGTGATCATGGTCTAGCTCGCAAGTTGAGAGGGTGGGCGCTTCATGTCAAAGGTGTCATTGGTACGCGTATAGCCAAAGCCGGAAAGACGTCCGATCGCCTGGAGCTTTTGCGCATCCACATAGAACTTGTCATTGATGATCTCGTCGGCCACATGGATATAGACGATCTCCCCGATCATGATCCAAGCCGAGCCTGGCGTGCCATCCCCAATGGGTACCACCTGGCGCAGCTCGCATTCGAAGCTGACCGGGCTCTCCGCCACCCGCGGCGCCTTGATGCGCACGCAGGCTGCCGGCGTCAGCCGGGCCACTTCGAACTCGTCGCGCTCCGGCGGCAGCTCGGTCGAGCTCAGGTTCATTGCTTCCGCCAGCGGCTCGCTGACAATGTTGATCGCATACTGCTTGGTGGCAATAATATTCTTGTATGTATCCTTGACGCCGCCATCCGTGCCGCGCACTTCGATACAGAACAGCAGGGTGGGGGGCTTGTGCGCGGCTACGTTGAAGAACGAGAAGGGCGCCAGGTTGCGCACGCCGTTGCTATCCGCCGTGGACACCCACGCGATCGGGCGGGGCACCACCGAACCGTTGATGATCTTGCCCAGCGCTCCGGCCGGGGCATTTTGCGGGTCAAGTTCCATCAGCGGCTACTTGCGTGCCCGCAGGTGGAAGTTCCACGCCAGCAGAAACAGCCCCACCAGCATGAAGAAAAAGCGCGCCAGCGTAAACCACGGGCTGGGAAAGGCGTACACCAGCACGCCGAACAGCACATAGCCCAGCCACAAGCTCCAGCGCAAACCGCGCTCCAGCGTTGTCTTATCCGGCAGCACAAACGCCATCAAAAAAAAGCTGACGTAGCTGCTATGAAACTTGATCGCGCTCCACAGGGCGCGTGCGTGCACCACCTCGGCGGTGGGCAGTACGCCTTGCTGCGCCATCTGGATGAAGACCAGCAGCTCATTGTTCTCATGCACGTCCAGGTACGTAGTGATCAGCAAGGCGCCCAGGCCGGCAGCTACCAGCCACATATTCTCGGCATTCTTCAGCGCCATCGCCAGCAGCACGAACAGCGCCGTGTAGAACAGCACAAACAGGCTGTCCAGCGCCACGTACGTGCGCACCGCCGCCTCATGTTGCAGCAAGTTGCCTGCATACTCAGCCGGCGGCATGAAGGTGTCAAAGGAGGTCTCGGCTGAGCCCTGCAGCACCATCGCTACCAGCATGGCAGCCAATACCAGCCCGGCTGCCAGCGCCATCCGGGCAATGTTGCGCTCGAGTGCTTTGCCCTTCATTATTCGCCGTCGCCTTCCAGCCAGCTGTCCTGGTATTCAGGCTTTTCCATCTCCAGCGCGGCCGTGGTGACGTGCAGTGGGTGGAAGGTGTCCACCATCACCGCCAGCTCATCCGTGCGCTGCTTGCCGATCGAGGCCTCGGTGGCGCCAGGCTGCGGGCCGTGCGGCAAGCCGAAGGGATGCATCGAAATATCGCAACGGTCAATCCCCTTGCGAGACATGAACTCGCCCTCGGCGTAATAGATCACTTCGTCAGACTGCACATTCGAGTGGTTGTACGGAGCGGGAATCGCATCTGGATGATAGTCATACAGGCGCGGCACGAACGAGCACAGCACAAAGCCGCGGCCTTGGAAGGTCTGATGGGTCGGCGGGGGCAAGTGCAGAGCGCCGGTGCGCGGCTCATAGTCGTTGATGTTGAAGATCCACGGATACAGGTACCCATCCCAGCCCACCACATCATGCGGGTGATGGTCCAGAATGTGGCGCGTAATGCTGTCGCGCACCTTTACGCGCACTTCGAACTCGCCGCGCTCAGTGTGCGTGTCCAGTTGGGTAGGCACACGGATGTCGCGCTCGGTGTACGGCGCATGCTCCAGCAGTTGGCCGTATTCGTTGCGGTAGCGGCGCGGCGGCTCAATGTGCGAGGGTGTCTCGACCACCAGGAAGCGAGCCTCCGTGCCGGAGAGCTCCAGCTTCCATGTCACTCCGAATGGGATTACCAGATAGTCGCCCTCGCGGAACTCGAGAACGCCAAACTGGCTGCGCAGCACGCCGCTGCCCTCATGCACAAACCAGCACTCGTAGGCCTGCGCATTGCGGTAGAAGTAATCCATGCTTTTGGTCGGGCGGCTCAGCCCGATAGTGACATCGTTGTTGCCTAGCAGCTCGCGGCGGGCGGCTACCGGGTCGCCGCCGGCGGGGATATCCGCGGTGCGGAAGGCGCGGTGGCGGATGGCACCAAAGTCCACGTACTCAGATTTGGCGCTGCCCAGCAGCTCTACCTTCTTGATGCGCGGCGGCAGGAAGTGGTGATACAGCAGGGATTGGATGCCGGAAAAGCCCTCCAAGCCCATGACTTCTTCGCGGTACAAGCCGCCACTCGGCTTGCGGAATTGCACATGGCGTTTTTGCGGAAATTCACCAAGGGAATGATAGAAGGGCATGAGGGAGCTCCTTTATCGAGATGGGTAGCTGGCAGCCTTAGCCGCCTTGAAAGTATTCTAATTCAGTCGTCAGAGCTAACGCACAGTGTTTTTGAGTGTGCCAATGCGTTCGATTTCGAGCTCAATAGCATCCCCAGCCTTCAGCCACGGGCCTTCGGCCTTGGTCAGTTCCAGCAGGCAGCCAGTGCCTACCGTACCAGAGCCGATGACGTCTCCCGGCTGCAGGGTTACCCCCTGCGAAGCCCGCGCAATGATTTCCCCAAAGGAGTAATGGATATCGGCCCAGTTGCCGCGCGAAAGCTCTTTGCCGTTCACGCGTGCCGTCATCGCCAGGCTGTATACACCCGGCCGGGCGGCACTAACGCTTTCCAGCTCATCCGGCGTCACGATCACAGGGCCGAGGCTGGTGGCAAAATCCTTGCCCTTGGCAGGGCCAAGACCCACTTTCATTTCCTTGCGCTGCACATCACGGGCAGACCAGTCATTCATGATGGTGAAGCCAAAAATGTGCTCCAGCGCATTCTCGGCCGGGATGTCTTTGCCGGGCTTGCCAATGATCGCGGCAACTTCCAGCTCATAATCCAGCGCTTCGGTGTAACTGGGCTTTTGGATCTCATCATCTGGCCCAAACACCGTCGTGGGATTGGTGAAGTAAAAGACGGGGAACTCGTACCATTCCGCCGGCACTTCGCGCCCGCGGTTCTGGTTGGCGGTGCGCACATGCTGCTCAAAAGCATATGCATCACGTATGCTGGGTGGGTTTTGCAACGGCGCCAGCAGGCGCACCTCATCCAGCGGCCACACAGTCTGGGTCTGGCGCGCCACTTGCGCCGCCAGCCCCCAGGTGGCCGCCCCGGCGCGGATAAAGCTCAGCATGTCCTGCGGCAGGTCGCCGCGGCCCAGCGAGACCACGCGGTCTTCTGCAATGAGCGCCCCCAAACGGGGGCGCCCATCACCAGGTGCTTTGAAGGTCAGATATCGCATTGGCTTTACAGGTTGCCGCGGCGATCTTGCTCGGCTTCCAGCGCTTCGAACAGGGCCTTGAAGTTGCCCTTGCCGAAGCCGCGGCTGCCGCGGCGCTGGATCACTTCAATGAAAGCCGTGGGGCGGTCCTGAATAGGGCGAGAGAACACTTGCAGCAAATAACCCTCATCGTCCTTGTCCACCAGGATGCCCAGCTCGTTGATCTTGTCCAACGGTTCTTTGACGATGTCGCCTACGCGCTTAGGCAGCAGTTCGTAGTACTCGTCAGGCACACGCAGGAACTCAATGCCATTCGCCTTGAGCTGCGTGATCGTCTCAATGATGTCGCCCGTGGAGAGCGCCAAGTGTTGAACGCCAGGCCCCAGGTAGTAGTCCAGGTACTCCTCGATCTGGCTGCGGCGCTTGCCGTCGGCCGGCTCATTGATCGGCAGTTTGATGCGGCCGTTGCCATTCTCCATCACTTTGGACATCAAGGCCGAATACTCGGTGCTGATGTCCTCGTCGTCAAAGTGTTGCAGTTGGCGGAAGCCCATCACGCGGTGATAGAAGTTCACCCAGTGGTTCATCTTGCCCAGCTGAACATTGCCCACAATGTGGTCTACCGCGGCCAGGCCCGTGCTCTGTGCTTCGCGCTCGTACGGCTCGTAGCCGGGGGCGAAAGGGCCTTTATAGTCGCTGCGGTCTACGAACATGTGCAGCACTTCGCCGTAGGTGTGAATGGCGGAGGTGCGCAGAACGCCGAAGTCGTCCTTTTCCTCACGCGGCGCCCAGGCGCTCTGGCCGCCGCGCGCGGTGGTCTCTTTGTAGGCTTTCTCCACATCTTCCACTTGCAGGGCTACAACCTTGACCCCGTCGCCGTGGGCCAGGTGGTGGCCGGCGATCTCATGGCTGGGGCCATACGCAGCCGACACCACAACGCGGATCTTGCCAGACTCCAAAACGTAAGAAGCAAACTCGCGGTTGCCCGTCTCCAGGCCGGAATAGGCTACGGGCTTGAAGCCCAGACCCTTCCACCAGTAGTGCATGGCTTGTTTTGCATTGCCTACGTAGAAATGTAAATGGTCAATACCCTGGATCGGCAGAAAGTCGCCTTCTTCCGTCATAGGGCGTGCTTCGGTTTTGGCTTCATTCACTTGCACCATGGGCGCTCCTTTGGAGATGGGGTAGTTTTCATTATAGTACTTTCGCCCCCAGCCAGGCAAAGGGTAGGGTGAGCCCGCATGTTAAAATCGCCTTTACCCATTAACAATATGGCATGGCGCAGAAATCACCTATTGCTACTCACACTGGGGCTCCTGCTTGTCGCCTGCGCCGCCCCACGCGCCAATTCCGCTTCCAGCACCCCTAGCCCGTATAGCATCGAGCCAGTGTTTGCGGAGTTTTATGCCTTTCTGGGCGGGCCGCAGCGCGCCGGCGCCGTGATCTCGCCCGGCATTGTTGAAGGCAACATCCAAAAGCAATACATCGAAGCCGGCCTCATGGTCTACAACCCGGCCTTGGCGCCTAGTGAACAGTACAGTCTGGCCCCATTGGGCCAGCAGCTGGGCGTTTGGGATGCACCCCTGCCGGACATGAATCTGCCCGACGTGCTTTTTGTCGATGGCTACATTATTTACGAAGGTTTCGAGGATCTCTATCGCCAACTCGGCGGGCAGCGCTACATTGGCAAGCCGCTCACCGGCGTGCGTTTTATAGAAGAGCAAAGCCGGGTTGAGCAATACTTTGAGAATCTGGGTTTTTATATGGACCTGGATGAGCCCCAGACCGGCGTACGCCTGATGGACTACGGCCGCCAGGTCTGCGCCCAGGGCTGCGGCGCACCTGCCAGCAGCCCGGCCGCCGTCATCCAGTCTCAGTTGGCCTATGGCGAGCCGTTCGTGGGCGCTGTGGCCGCGCTGGGTGACGTGGTAGGCACGCGCCTGGCGGGGCCATATCAGCTGGCCGATGGCAGCATAGAGGTCATCTTCAACAACATGGTGCTCTACACCCCAGCCGATCAGCCCAGCGCAGTCCTGCCTCGCCCGATCACGGCCCTGCTCGGCATCCTGCCTGATCCGCGCGTCACCCGGGTGGAGAATGCCAATCTCACCTTCTATGCATTGGATGGCGACTTTGGTTACAACGTGCCTTTAGTTTTCAACGAGTACATCACCCAGCGCGGCGGCTACGAGCTCTTTGGCGCACCGATTGCAGAGTTGCAACCCACGGATGGCGGCGCAAGCCAGTGCTTTGTGAACGCATGCTTGCGTTATCAAAACGGACAGGTCAGCCCGCTGCCGCTTGGGCTGGAGTACCGCACAAAGTTTTACGATCAAGCTTCGCCCCAGGTGCAAGCTGCTTTTGAACAGATCCGCATTGATGTGTGGGAGGCGCGCTCGCAGGTTTCCTCCACTGAAGGTCAGACCATCTACGCCAGTCTGCACGCCAACGGCCAGTTGCTGGCCGGCTTGCAGCCCTATTTGGAGCTTACCACGCCCTCAGGCGGCAGCCAGCTCTACACGTTCCCCCCTACGGATGCCAATGGGCAGACCCAGCTAAGCGTGCCACCTGTGCAAGGACAGAATTGGGAGCAGGTGGTCTACAAGGTCTGCCTGGACGGCCTGCATGAAGCCACCCGTTGCACAACTGACTCATATCGTATCTGGGGTAACCCCTAACCAAGGAGATATGCATGACAAACGAAGAAATCCTGAACCTGATGAACCAATATGTTGACATGAAGTCGAAGGCTGCTCAATTGGAATCAGAAAAACAGCGCATGATTGAGGAAACCATGCCGCCCGATGTGCGCCAGCGCGTTGCGGATATCGAAGCCGAATTTGCCGGCAAGAGCCAGGCGGCTGAAGAATCACTGGCCGCCTTGGAAGAGAGGATCAAAGCGAGTGTAGTGACAGCCCAGGCCAATGTGGCCGTGGAAGGCATGAAGGCCTCATATCATGCCGGCCGTGTCACCTGGGATTCCAAAGGTCTAGAAGATGCCATGACCAGCAACCCGCAAGTGGCCGAGGCGATCGCTCAATACAAGAAGCAGGGCAAAGAATATGCTTCGTTTACCTTCCCCAAGGGCTAACAGCGCTAGGCCAATACTGTATACAGCCAGATCCCTGCCGCCACAGCCAGGTTGAGCGAAGTGACCCGCCCGCGCATTGGCATACTGACCACCTGCCTGCAGGTGGTCAGCTGCTCTGGGCTCAGCCCTTCGCGCTCGCTGCCCAGCAGCAGGGCTGCTGGGCGCGTGTAGGTCACCTCGCGATAGGGAAGCTCGGCTTTGGCCGAGCTGCCGTAGATGCTCACGCCCTCTGCGGCGGCCCACACCACAAAGTCTGCAAAGCTGGCTTGCACGATCGGCTTGGTGAAGTGGGCCCCCATACCCGCTCGCACAGCCTGCAGGTGCCAGGGGTCGGCGCCGCCATCCAGTAGCAGCAAGCCCTCGCCGCCTGCCGCGTCCAGCGTGCGCAGCAGGCTGCCCAGGTTCCCGGGGTCTTGCGGAGCCACCGCCGCCAAATACACCGCCGAGGGATGCACCTGCAGGTTCGCCAGGTGGGTCGCATTCTGGCGGGCAACCGCCAGAATGCCCTGCGGGTTGTCCTTCTCGCTCAAGCTGGCCATCACATCTTCGTTTGTTTCGATAGTTTCCACGCCCGCCTGCTGCAGCCGCTGCGGCAACCCGTGGGCAAACTCACCGCGCAGCAGGGTGGGCGCATATAGCGCCATCTCTAATGTTGCTCCAGCCTCCAACGCTGCGCCGATGTGAAACACGCCTTCAACCAGGAATTGGCTGGTTGCCTGCCGCGTCTTCCGTTCATGCAGGCTGCGTACTAGTTTCACTTTTGGGTTGCTGCGGCTGGTGATGGCGGTCATGGTGGCGATTATACGAGGGTGCCTAATACAAAAAAGCCTTTGGCATCGCCAAAGGCTTTTTGTATTAGGGTTGCTCGCTTTTTACATCCCCAGACAGTTGAATGCACCCTGCACTGGGAAAGTGCTGCCATCTGGGCGGCGGCCTTCGCCGTAGTAGGAGCCTGACAGTTGGTCAGCGTTTACGGTCACGCTGAGCCAGTTGGTAGTGTACTCGCTACCGCCTACGCGCCAACTCAATCCGCCGCGCACCGCGGTATCCGGCGTGGCACCGGGTTCCACCACCAGCAAGGCTGCATTCTCGCCACTTCGCCCGCTGCTGATCACGATCTGGGGAACCGTCTCGCATTGAGCTCCGGTCATATCCACTGGGTGATCGCCAAATACACGCAGCAGACCGGCGATGCAATTGAAGACACCGTTGACATCAATCACTTCTTGAACTGGCACACCTTCCACTACCTTGTGCGCAGTACCGGCGAAGCTACCCGAAAACAGGTCGTCGTTTAATGTGATTACAAATAAATCCTGTGTGGATACCAGGGCACTATCGGTAGCGGCGTCACTGCTTGCCCACACCAGATAGCCGCCGCGAAGGTTGCTTTCATCCGAGGCCGGATAAATGACCAAAGAGGCGTACGGAGGCGGCGCGTCAAAGACAGCAGGTACGCTGACATAGGTTTCGCCATCCAGCGTGGAACAGGACCCGCCCGTTACCATCAGCGGCAACCCGCCAGATATTGCGATCGTGGCTGAATTCTCCGCCGATGTATCGCTGGGCAGTGCGCCACTGGGCCGGCTGGCCGGCGGCGCCGCGCCAGCCGGCGCTGCGCCCAGTACCGGCGCACCCAACCCGGTGGCAGCGTCTACGCTCGCCCCAGGATCAGCGGCCGAGCCGCCGGCGTCCGTCGAGCCGCTTGCGCTCGTGTCGCCGCCACCACCGCTTGGGGTGGGTGTAGGCGTTGCCGGGGCGCTGGGGCTGCACGCAGCCAGAAGGGTCAGCAGCAATACAAAGCCCCAACTGAGATGCTTATGTAAGGGTTTCATGATTCTCCTCAAGTTGGCTTGGATTGTCATGGAGAACCTGCTTTTTAGCCACAAATTTCTCCCCACAAACCCCACCCGTTCCTGATAGCTTTTGCAAGTACTCCCGCGTATTAATTAGGGTGTATGAGTTCGCCCACTGAAAGCACCTCTCGTATTCCTGGTTTCTATGACCTTTCAATAGAAGAGCGCCACCAGCGCCTGCGTGGCCTTGGAGTGCTCACTGAGGAACAGTTGGCTGCCCTGGCCGAAGGTGGCATCCACGCCGAAGCGGCTGACCACATGGTCGAGAACGCCATCGGCGTGCACAGCCTTCCGCTCGGCCTGGGGCTCAACTTCGTAGTCAATGGCCGCGAGGTGCTGGTGCCGATGGCCGTCGAGGAACCCTCGGTCGTGGCGGGCGCGTCGTTCATGGCCAAACTGGCCCGCGCTGCTGGCGGTTTCACCGCCTCCACCGACGCGCCGCACATGATCGGTCAGATGCAATTGTTGGACGTGACTGACTTGGATGCCGCCACCGCCGCCATCCAGGCCGCCACGCCTGATTTGCTGGCCGAGGCAGCCCAAATCGACCCTGTCCTCCTGAAGCTGGGCGGCGGCCCGCGTGAGCTGGTCGTGCGCCGTATTGACGAGTCACCCATTGGGCCGTTCCTGGTGCTGCATCTGATCTACGACGTGCGCGATGCCATGGGCGCCAATGCCATCAACACCGCCTGCGAGCGCCTGGCGCCGCGCATCGAAGCCCTCACCGGCGGCCGCGTCCACCTGCGCATCCTCAGCAACCTGGCCGACCGCCGCCTGGCGCGCGCCGCCTGCACCATCAAGCGCAGCGAGCTCGCCTTCGGTGATTTCTCTGCCGAGCAGGTGCGCGATGGCATCGTGGAGGCCTGGGCCTTCGCCGCCGCTGACCCGTACCGGGCGGCCACGCACAACAAGGGCATCATGAACGGCATTGATGCCGTGGTCATTGCCACCGGCAATGATTGGCGCGCCGTGGAAGCCGGCGCCCATGCTTACGCCGCAAGCCGCGGCCGCTACACTTCGCTCAGCACCTGGGGCGTCTCGCCGGACGGTGACCTCGTCGGCAGCTTGGAGCTGCCGATGGCCGTTGGCATCGTGGGCGGCGCCACCAAGGTTCATCCCACCGCCCAGGCCGCGCTCAAGCTGATGGGCGTTTCCACTGCGGCCGAGTTGGCAGAGATAATTACCGCCGTCGGCCTGGCCCAAAACCTGGCCGCCTTGCGCGCCCTGGCCACCGAGGGTATCCAACGCGGCCACATGAGCCTGCATGCCCGCCAGGTGGCGATTGCCGCTGGCGCACAAGGCGAGCAGGTTGAGAAACTGGCCGCACAGTTGGTTGCCGAAAAAACCGTGCGCGTAGACCGCGCCGAGCAATTATTAAAGGAATGGTCGCAATGACAGAACACATTCACGAGCACGAAACCGCCCGCTTGCTCAAACCGGAGCATCCAGTTGGCATCGTTGGCTATGGCGCCTATGTGCCGCGCTACCGTCTGCCAGCCAAAGAAGTGGCCCGTGTGTGGACGGATGGGACAGCTGGTTTGCCCATTGTTGAAAAATCTGTGCCTGGCTTGGATGAGGACGTCATCACTATGTCGATCGAGGCCGCCCGCAATGCGGTCGCCCGCGCTCAGGTGCCGGTCAAAGAACTGCGCGCCATCTGGGTCGGCTCCGAGTCGCATCCCTACGCGGTGAAGCCCAGCTCCACGCTGGTAGCCGAAGCCATCGGCGCGTCAACCAGCATTCAGGCCGCCGACTGGGAGTTTGCCTGCAAAGCTGGCACCGAGGCCATGGTGGCTGCCATGGGCTTCGTCGGCTCGCGCATGGCGCAGTACGCCATGGCCATCGGCATGGACACGGCCCAGGGCCGCCCGGGCGATGCTTTGGAATACACGGCGGGGGCGGGCGGGGCGGCTTTCATCATTGGCCCGGCCGAAGAATCCGTCGCCGAGATCGAATGCACTTATTCCTTCGTCACCGATACGCCCGATTTCTGGCGCCGTCAATATGCCAAGTACCCGGAGCATGGCCAGCGCTTCACCGGCGAACCGGCTTACTTCAAGCACATCACCACCGCCGGCCAGGCCATGTTCGATGCCACTGGCACAAAGCCTGAAGATTATGCCTACGCCGTCTTCCACCAGCCCAACGCCAAGTTCCCGCAGCGCGCCGGCCAGATGCTGGGCTTTGCACCTGAGCAGATCCAGACCGGGCTGCTGGTGCCGCGCATCGGCAACACGTACTCCGGCGCGGCCATCATTGGCCTGACCGCTATTTTGGATATTGCCAAGCCAGGCGACCGCATCATGCTGGTCTCCTTCGGTTCTGGCGCTGGCTCGGATGCAATGGTGCTGCGGGTGACCGACAATATCGCTGGCAAGCCGGCCCTGGCGCCCACCACAGAGCAATACATCCAACGCCGCACCGAGATCGACTATGCCGCATATGTACGTATGCGCGGCAAGTTGACAATGAAGTAAGGGAATTATGACCAACATCATCATCGCCGGTATCGGGCAGACGCCCGTCAACGAACACTGGAACACCTCGCTGCGCGAGCTGGCCTTCCACGCCATGGAAGCGGCCATGCAGGATGCTGGCGGCCTGCGCCCCACTGCGCTGTACGTCGGCAACATGCTGGCGGGCCAGCTCTCCAGGCAAGGCCAGCTCGGCGCACTCTTGGCCGACTTTGCCGGCCTAACGGGTATTGAGGCCACCACGGTGGAAGCCGCCGGCGCCTCCGCCGCCATGGCCCTGCGCGTCGGCATGCTGGCGGTTGCCAGCGGCCAGGTAGACGCCGCCATGGTGCTGGGCGTCGAGAAGCTCAGCGAGCAAGTGCCTGCTGAGGTCGAAGCCGCCCTGGCGATGAGCTCCGACACTGACTACGAAGCCGAGCAGGGCCTCACCCTCACCGCCCAGGCGGCCCTGCTGGCGCAGCGCTATGTGCATGAGCACAAACTGCCAGAGCATGCTCTGGCAGGCTTTGCCCTCACTGCCCACGCCAACGGCGCACACAATCCTAATGCCATGTTCCGCAAGGCCATCAAGCCAGAGACCTATACCAAGGCTGGCATGGTCAGCGCGCCGCTCAATATGTTTGATGTTGCGCCAAATGCCGATGGCGCCGCGGCGCTCATCCTCACGCGCCGTGAGCGTCTGCCCCCCAAGTTTTCGCACCCCCTGGTTGAGATTATCGGCTCCAGCGCGGTTACCGATACTCTGGCTCTGCATGACCGCCCGGACCCGCTCACCTTCAACGCGGCGCGCCTCTCCATTGAGCGCGCCTGCGCCCAGGCTGGCATTTTGCCTGGCGATGCTGACCTGTTCGAATTGTTCGATGCTTTCTCCATCTATAGCGCCCTGACGCTGGAAGCGGCTGGCTTGGCTACCCGCGGCGAGGGCTGGAAGCTGGCCCAGAACGGCGCCATTTCGCTCAACGGCCAGATGCCCATCACGACCCTGGGCGGGCTGAAGGCCCGCGGCTTCCCGGGCGGCGCTACCGGCGCCTACCAGGCCGCCGAAGCGGCCCTGCAGCTGCGCGGTCAGGCGGGCGGGGCGCAAGTGGCCGACGCCAAGACCGCTATCGTGCAGAGCCTGGGCGGGCCTGCCTCGACCGCGGTCACGCATGTTTTGCGCCGATTGGAGAATTAGATGGATCTGCTTGCTGCTCGTCTAGATAAAGCTACCACGCTCACCAACGCGCTGGCCGCATCGCTCACCAGCGAGCAGCTAAAGAGCCACAATGGCGCCGCGCCATCCAACACCATCGGCGCCCAGTTCTGGTGCGTGGTCGGCGCTCGCGAGAGCTATGCGCGTGCTTTTGAAGCCGGCGCCTGGCAAGGTTTCAGTTGCAGCCTGAAGGAACCCGAAGTGCCCGCCAGCGTGCAGGCGGCCCTGGCCGCTTCACAGGCTGGGCTGCATGCCGCCCTCGCCGCCGCTGAGCAGCCTTGGAACGAGGCGCGCCAGCACATCCTTTACGATCTGCTTGAGCACGAAGCCCAGCACCAGGGCCAGCTCATCCGCTATTTCTACGCCAACCGGATCCCGTTCCCGCTAGAGTTTGCCAAGCGCTACGCGCTGTAGTCTTTCCCGAGCAATCCCAAAGCCAATAAAAAGCCCGCCATTCGGCGGGCTTTTTTAAGCTTGGGTCAGGATGATCGGCTTGCCCTGCGTGATCACGATCGTGTGCTCAAACTGGGCCGCGATCGAGCGGTCACGTGTGCGCAATGACCAGCCGTCGCTATCTTCAGTAATGCGCCCGGATCCTACGGCAAGGAACGGTTCCAGGGCCAGCACCAACCCTTCGGTCAGCACGCGTTTGTCGCGTGGGTTAGGCACGTTTAGCACATCGCTCGGGTATTCGTGCAGTTTGCGCCCAATGCCATGGCTGGCCAACTCGGCGATCGTGTTGTAGCCCCGCTGACGCGCTTCGCTCTGCATGGTGCGTCCCAGCTCGCTGATGAGTACTCCCGCCTTGGCGGTCGCCAGTGTCTTTTTTAACGTCTCTTTGGTTGCTTCCAGCAGGGCGCTGATATCCTGGCTCTTCTTGCCCACCTGCATCGATGCGCCGGTGTCTGCGAAGTAACCATCTTTTTCGGCAGATACATCAATATGGATAAGGTCGCCCGCCTGCAGTACATAATCCCCCGGCACCCCGTGGGCAATCACCGGCGCAACACTGATGCAGGTAGCGCACGGGAACTGGTACATGACCTCTGGCGCCGAGGCCGCGCCCTGGGCTTCCAGGAAGCCGCGGCCTAGCTCGTCTAATTCCCGCGTGGTCATGCCCGGCTTGGCGGCCGCCATCATTTTGCGCAGGGTTGCGGCACAGATCTTACCGATCGCCTTCAACGCTTGCAGTTGTTCGTCAGATTCCACGGTCATAGCTGCTGGATTATAGGCGCATTAATCACCGCCAATTTGATAGTTTCTGAGAGTCTGGCCCAATTACAGTAAGCTCGACAGGAGAAACAAAAGATGGATATTCCGCGCCATTGGAGACTTAAGAAACAGCGCTACTCGCTCACCGGCGAGGTATGCGAGCATTGTGACGCCAAACTGTTCCCGCCGCGTGACATCTGCCCCGAATGTGGCGAAGAGGCCAAGACCCTCTTCCAGTTCAGCGGCAAGGGCGAGGTCTACTCTTTCACCACCGTGTACGACGCACCCGAAGGCTATGCCGAGCAGGCGCCCTACACCTTGGCCATGGTCAAGCTGGTCGAAGGCCCGCTGGTCACCGCTCAACTCACTGACCTGGGTGAGCAAACCCCTGCCATCGGCATGCCGGTGGAAATGGTCACCCGCCTGCTGCGCTCCGCCACCGATGAGCGCGGCATGCTAATCTACGGTTACAAGTTCCGACCGGCTGTCGCTTAACTCCACCAAGCATGAACCCCAGCTTGCGCGTTGGTTCCATCGTCTTTCGGGTGGAGCATTTACCGCGCATGGAAGCCTTCTGGACCGCTGCTTTGGATTATGTGCCACGCGAAGGGTCTCGCAGCGCTGATTTTATTGTGCTGCATCCGCGCAACGGCGCTGGCCCCAATATTTCGCTCGACCAGCATTACTCGGCCTACGAGCTGCCGCCGCGCATCCATCTCGACCTTTACACGGAAGACCAGGCCGCCGAAGTAGCTCGCCTGAAGGCGCTGGGCGCCACCGAAGTGCAGTGGAACAAGCGCCCGCCCACTGCCGATTACATCATCATGCAAGACCCTGAAGGCAATCGTTTCTGCGTGGTGGATATAAGTTAATCTCCAATCTCTTCAAGCAGTTTCTGATTTCCAAGTACCATTCTCCGCATGGAACAATTCATCAAAGACCGTTTCAATGATGCCATCTTGCACCAGGCGGCTCAACGCTACGGCGTAGAGCCTGCAGCGGTCAAGATGTTGGATAGCTTTGAAAGCTTCATCTTTGAATTCCCGCGGGATGGCAAGGAATACATCCTGCGCATCGGCCACAGCCACCGCCGTAACCAGACCTTGATCGAAGGCGAGACGGAGTGGATCAACTACCTCGTCGCTGGCGGTGTCTCTGCCGCCCAGGCGATCCACTCCATCAACGATAAGCTGGTCGAGTCCATCCCGGATGGACATGGTGGTGATTTCCTGGCTGTCGCTTTCGCCAAGGCGCCTGGCGGCCCCGCCCGCGGCCGCTGGACGCCAGAGCTATACCAGACCTACGGCGAGACCATTGGCCGCATGCACAAACTTACCCAGGCCTATACCGCGCCGCCCAAGCGCCCGCAGTGGGATGACCCCATCTTTGACTTTGTGAACACTTTCCTGCCCGACAGCGAACACGAAATCAAACAGCGCTACAAGCAAGTCTGCGACTATGTGCGCACGTTACCTAAAGACGCCCAGTCTTACGGGCTAACTCACCAGGATGCCCACAGCGGCAATCTCTTCATTGATGACGATGGCCGCATTACCCTGTTTGACTTCGATGATTGCGGCTACAACTGGCTGGTCAACGATATCGCTATGGTGCTTTTCTACATGGCCAGCACCGCCGAGGACAAAGCAGCCTTTACGGCCGAATTCATGCCGCCCTTCCTGCGCGGTTACGCCAGCCAGTGCACGCTTGAACCCAAGTGGTTGCGGGAAATGCCGTACTTCATGAAGATCCGAGAACTTGAGCTGTATGCCGTAATCCACCGCGACTTTGACCTCGAGAACATTGATAATCCCTGGATCGCCAATTTCATGCGCGGCCGCCGCGAGCGTATCGACGCCGGCCAGCCCTACATTGAGTTCGATTTCGCAACACTCGAGCCGCTGCTCAGTAGCTGAGGCTTGCTTGCGTCCAAACTGCACCCAGGCGAAAACTGACCTCAATCGGCAGTGAACTCGGCTTTGCCGAATATTCCTTCTATCGCTGCTACGAAGCAGCGCACATTGCCAGCCCGCTTCGCTTGACGCTCAATTTTGCGTATGCTAGTATCGCGATCTGACTGGAATGGATGTTCTGAAACCATGAGAAAACGCTCGTTTGCGCTCCTGATCGCACTTCTTGGCCTGCTGCTGGCCGCCTGCACGCGTTCCGCCACCACGGATCCTGTGGCCGGCTCGGCTACTGAAGACCCGTTTGTCTCCATCTTCAACACCATGGCCACCCAAACCGCGCTGGCTGCGCAGGACAAGGCGGGCACGCTGCCCACCCTGGAGCTGAGCCCCACGCCCCTCTTTGGCGACACGGCCACCGTGCAGCCCAGCGCCACACCCGAGCCCACCGCCACCACCACCCCCGCGCCCATCACCCAATTAGCCGTGCCCAGCAGTTACACCCTGCACGAGGGCGAATGGCCCTATTGCCTGGCGCGCCGTTTTGACATTAATCCGGATGCGCTGCTTTCTGCCAACGGTCTGAATGCCAACAACGCCAACAGCCTCAGCGTCGGCACCACCATCACCATCCCCAGCGGAGTGGGTAGTTTCGGGGGTGTGCGTTCCCTCCGCGCCCACCCTGCCACCTACGTGGCCTCCGGCGCTGATACCTTCTACAGCATCGCCTGCGCCTTTGGCGACGTTTGGCCCGAGCACATTGCCGAAGCCAACAGCATGAGTCTTGACCAGAATATTCCTGGCGGCACACAGCTGCACATCCCCTAAACCGAACGCGAACCCAAAAGGGCTGGAGCAATCCAGCCCCTTTTGCTTTGCGCAAATATGTTAGAAAAGGCTAAATGAAACGCCCCCTTCACCATTGGCTGCGCATATGGCTACAGGCCGCCGCCTTTGGCGCCCTGCTGGCCGTTGGGCTGGTCTTCGCCCAGCCCAGCCAGCAAGACGCCGCGCTGCTGCTGGGCCTCTCGCTCGCCCGCTTGGCCTTGGTGGCCTTGTTATTGGGACTGGCGGCGGGCTGCACAGCGTTGGCGCGTGCTGAGGCCGGGCTGCGTTCTATTGCTCATGCTCTAACTTCCCGCCCAATACGTTTGCATGTGCTTCTGGTGTTGGCGGCCATCGTCTTCGTGCTGGCCTTGTATCTTGTGTTGTTCAGCCTGCGTATCACGGATGCGTTTGCTCAGGCGCGCTTGCTGCGCATCTTGCCGCTCAGCGCCTGGCTGGCCTGGGCCGCCGCCGGCGCGGTGATATTGTGGCCGCGGCTGCGTCCCACGCTGAGGTGGGGCGCCGAGCGCAGCGTGCTGCGTGTCGCGGCACCGGCGTTGGCCACTATGTTGCTGGTCGTCATCGTCATGGTGCTCACTGGCTTAGGCCTTTCGCCAGACCGCACCGGCTGGGATACGCCGGGCGCTCCGATACTCAACACGCAGGTCCTGCTATCTTGGCTGGCTGCCGTGCTGCTGGCTACCGCCGGCGCCTGGGCTGTCCGCCGCTCAGGCTGGCGCCAAAGCCGCCTGGACGCTGTTGTCGCCATCGGCCTGTGGCTGCTGGCGGTCCTGCTTTGGACCGCCGAGCCGTTGCGTCCCACGCATTTCTCGCCCGCGCCGTCCGCACCCAACTGGGAGTACTACCCGAACTCAGACGCGGCTACCTTGGATATTGCCGCGCAAAGCTTCCTGACCGGCAACCGCTTCACTGACATTATTGAGAAGCCGCTGTACGGCATCTTTCTCGTGGGGTTGCACGCCGTTGCCGGGCAGGAATATGCGGATGTGGTCAATACGCAGATCCTTGTCCTCGCCCTCTTTCCAGTGGTGCTCTATTTCATCGCTGCCCAGCTTCATCACCGGTTTTCGGGCATCCTGCTGGCTTTGCTCATCATCTTTAGGGAAGTCAACACCCTGGCGCTCTCCAACCGCATTCTGGTCTCGCATTCCAAGTTGCTGATGACTGACTTGCCTACTGCGCTGGGCCTGGCCGCTCTCACGTTGTTCGTGCTGCACTGGTTGCAGCATAAACAGCACAGCCCGCGCGCCGCGCTGTGGGTGGGGGCGGCTCTGGGCCTGCTGTTCCTGTTGCGCTCACAAACCTTGATCTTCCTGCCAGTACTGCTTTTGCTGGCCGCAATGCGCATTCCCGGCGGCTGGCGCAGCCTCCCCATTTGGCGTATGCGCGCCACGCTGGGAGGGCTGCTGCTGCTTGGTTTTGTGCTCGCCGCCGTGCCCTGGATGCTGCGCAATGGTGCCCGCACGGGCGAGTTCGGCTACTCGCAGCCGTACCAAGCGCTCTACATGGCTCGCCAGTACAGCCTCACCCCAGAAAGCAATGACCCCGGTTTTGATGTTGAGACTACATCGGTGGATGAGTATGCGAGCCTGGGCTTCGCTAATGTGCGTCAGTTTGTGCTTGAGCATCCTGTGGAAGTGACCCGCTTCATCACCGCCCACTTCCTCCATAACGAAGTGGCTTCTTTTCTTGCGCTGCCCGCTCGCTTTGACCTCACCGACCGTCTGGTGGAGTTCTACAACCTGCGCCCCTACTGGCCGCAACGTGAGGCGCAGCTTTGGACACACTGCTGCTCCCTCAGCGCCTATATTGACAACACGCCCTACTGGGCTGACTGGGATGGCATCATCCCGCCAGACCTGGCTTGGCCGCTGACCATCAACATGGCTCTGGTCGCTCTGGGCATCGGCGCCGCCTGGCGCCGGGTCGGCTGGCTGACCCTTATCCCGCTCGGCCTGCACTTGCTTTACAGTGCCAGCACCGCGCTGGCGCGTGTTTCCGGCTGGCGCCTGATCCTGCCGGCTGATTGGGTACTCATCCTCTTCTATGCGCTGGGCATCGGCCAGCTCACCTTGTGGGCTGCCCGCTACCTGTTTGGCTTCCAGGCGGCTACACCCGCCGTCCAGCCTGCCAAGCCGCCGGCTCGCCTTAAGCTGCACCGCGGCCTGGTGTGGACTGCGGTGCTGGCTCTGTTGGCGGGCAGCTTCATTCCGCTGGCCGAGGGGCTGCTCCCCAACCACTATGCCAGCCTAACCCAGGCCGACGCGTTGCAGCGCCTGCAGGCTTCGCCTGCCATCGCTGCCAGCGGCCTCGACCCGGCCGCCTTCCTCAGCCAGCCTGGTGCTGGGCTGTATTGGGGCCGTGCCATGTACCCGCGCCACCAAGGCGCCGGTACACCTGCCGAGATTGCCGTCGGTGACGGTCTTCCTTTTGATCACACCGAGTTCCGGTTGGTTGGCCCGCAAGGCCACTTCCTCATGGCCTTGCCGGGCGGGGTCCACCCATTCCCTAATGCTGCCGATGTGATCGTGCTGGCCTGCCAGCACGAAGGCTACTTTTATGTAGCCGCAGTCCATTTCCTGCAAGCTGCGGCCACAGATGCATTGGCTCCTTACGCCGCCAGCCTGCAGTGCAGCTCGCTGCCATAACCAATCACCACATGGCCGCTAGGTATAATTAATCTTTCGCACTCATTGCGCACGGCAGTGGGGCGCACCCTATGTCAGTTTTGCTAATCAACCCCAATCTGGTAGCGCAACGCAACGACCCGCTGACCACTGGCATCGTCTATATGCCCATCAGCCTGGCTTACCTTGCCGCCAGCCTGCGGGCTGCTGGCCACCCGGTGCAAGTGCTCGATGCCTATGCCGCCGCGCCGCGCCAGGCGCGCAACCAGGGGGAGTTTTACGTCTACGGGCTTTCGCCAGCCGAGCTGGCCGCCCAGATCCCCGCCGATAGCCGCATCATCTTCGTCTACGCCATTAACCTGACCAACCACATGTCCACCATGGAAATGGTGCGCGCCGCCCGCCACGCCGCGCCGCAAGCCACCCTGGTGGTCGTCGAGAATACGCAGGCCGTCACCGCCTATGCCCTCTCGCATGTCGCCGCCGAATTTTATGCGGCCGGGGCACACTACATCCTCACCGGGGAGCCAGAGCGCCGCGCCCTGCGCCTGCTGGATGCGCTGCAAGCTGGTGATGCTGCTGCTGTTCGCGCCATTGATGGGGTGGGCGGGCCAGACTTTTACACTCTCCCCGCCGGGTTCATGGATGAAGCTGAGCTCAGCGCGCTACCTTTCCCCGCTTGGGATCTGTTCCCGCTGCACAACTACTGGAGCCTCGGTTTTGCCCACGGCCCGCTCTCAGCGGAGCGCTATCTGCCGTTGCTCACCTCGCGCGGCTGCCCGTACCCCTGCGGCTTCTGTGTGGTTCCCGCCACCAACCGCCAGCGCTGGCGCCCGCGTTCAGCCGCCAACGTGGTGGATGAGATCGAGCATTTCCAGCGCACACTGGGCGTGAGCGAGTTTCACATTGAAGACCTTGACCCCACCATCTCTGATGAGCGTATCCGTGCCATCTGTGCTGAGATCATCCGCCGCGGCCTCAAGATCACTTGGAAGATCGCCGCTGGCACCAAGGTTGAGACGATGCTCAACGAAGAGACGATTGACCAAATGGCCGCTGCCGGCTGCCGCTACATATCCATTTCGCCGGAAACCGGCTCGCCGCGCCTGCTCAAGCTGATGCGCAAGCCTTTCAACCTGGGCCATGCCGTGCGCCTGGTCAAGCGCATGAACCAGGTTGGCATCCGTTCGCAGGCCTGCTTTGTGCTCGGCTACCCTGGCGAAACCCCTGAGGATCTCCAAATGACCTGGGACATGGTGCGCGATCTGACCCGCGTCGGTGTGGACGAGGTGGCCCTCTTCATCATTACGCCGGTGCCAGGCTCCTCCATCTATGACCAGTTCCAGGGCTACAGCAACCTGTCTGAGCTTAACTTCAGCCCCACCTGGCGTCAGGACTATAAGGCATTGGCCGCATTCCGCTTCCGCCTGTATGCGAGATTCCTGTGGTGGAAACTGCGTTATCATCCCCTCAAGCTGTTGTCGCAGCCCTTCAACTTCTTGCGCCGTAACTTCCAAACCAAGATGGAGATGGTGCCCTACCGGGCGCTGGCGCTCCGCTGGTTTGCACGCTGATCATGCCATCCAAACGTACCCCCGCACGCCCTCGCATCGCTGTGGCCATCCCCTGCCATAATGAGGCTGCCACCATTGCCAAAGTGGTGGCAGATTTCCGCAAGAACCTGCCGCGCGCCAAGGTCTACGTCTTCGACAACGCTTCCACTGATGGCAGCGCCGAGCTGGCCCGCATGGCCCGCGCCGAAGTGCGCCGGGTGGGCGCGCTGGGCAAAGGCAACGTCATCCGCGCCATCTTTGACCAGTTGGATGAAGATGTCATTGTGATGGTGGACGGCGATGACACCTACTACGCCGAAGATGTGAATGCCGTGCTGGCGCCTGTGCTGGATGGCACTGCCGATATGGCGGTCGGCCACCGCATGGATGGCGCTACTGACGCCAACATGAAGCGTCTTAACCAATTGGGCAATCGCATGATCGTGGCCTACATCAACCGCCTGTTCGGCACCCAGTTTGAGGATGTGCTCTCTGGCTACCGTGCGTTCAACCGCCGTTTTGTTGAAGGCGTGCCTGTGCTCACCTCGGGTTTCGAGGTTGAGACCGAGATCACCATCCAGGCCCTCGCCGAAGGCCTCCATATTGTCGAGGTACCCACTCGTTACCGCAGCCGGCCGGCCGACAGCAGCTCCAAGCTGCGTCCGTTTGCCGATGGTTATCGCATCATCCTCACCGCCGCCATCCTGCTGCGGGACCACCGCCCATTACGCCTTTTTGGCGCAGTTGCCCTGCTGTTCTGGACGCTCGCGCTCATTGCCGGCATCCTGCGGCTGTTCAGCTTTGTGGGGCAGGGTAGCCTGCCCGATAGTATTCTGGGCGGCGTAGTACTACTAGGAGTACCCACGGGGTTAATGGCCCTTGGTATCGGGCTTTCACTCAATGCCATCAACACCCGTTTCGAAGGCATCAAAACCTATCTAAGGCGAAGCAAGTAAATGCAAAACAATGTAGAAGCGTATAAAGCGCTGCTGGAGCATGTCAGTTGCAATCTATGCGGCGCGGATGATTACGAGGTTGTCTACCCCCCGCGTTACGAGGACGCCAAGCCAGACGAGATCGCCAACACGTTCCGCTCTTCGGGCGACGAGGTGCTGCTTGACCAGTTGGTGCGTTGCAAGCAATGCGGTCTGATGTACTTGAACCCGCGTCTGCGCTCGGATGTGGTCATCGGCGGGTACAGCGAAGGCACGGATGAGATGTTCGTCTCGCAGGCCGCCGGCCGTGAGCGCACCTTCGCCGGCTCGCTCAAGCTCATCGAGCGTATGCGCCCGCAGCGCGGCACCCTTCTGGATGTCGGCACCGCTGGCGGCTCCTTCATGGCCGTCGCGCAGCGCGCCGGCTGGCAGGTTTCCGGCTGTGAGCCCAATCGCTGGATGTCTGGCTGGGCCAAGCAGCACTATGGCTTGGATGTATACCCCGGCACTATTGAGGATATGAAACTGGCCGATGCCAGCTTTGATGTCGTCAGCCTGTGGGATGTGCTTGAGCACACGCCTGACCCCAAAGCCACCTTGCAGGAGTGCATCCGTGTCCTCAAACCGGGCGGACTCTTGGTGGTCAACTATCCTGACATCCATTCATTGGTCGCCCGCCTCATGGGCCGCCGCTGGGTCTTCTTGCTGTCAGTGCATCTCTACTACTTCACCATCCCCACACTCACCCGCATGCTCAACGAGCTCGGCCTTCAACTGCGCGTAGATCGCACCCATTGGCAAAGCCTGGAGCTGGGCTATGTCCTCTTCCGCATGGAAGCCTATCTGCGCCCTGTCGCCCGCGCTGCCGGCTGGCTGGTCAAACGCCTTGGCATGTACCACTGGCAGATCCCGTACTGGATGGGCCAGATGCTCGTCGTGGCGGAGAAGAAATAATTCAATGTCCAAGATCGTCTATGCTTTGGAGTGATTCAATTGTCTAACAAAGAAAAAATTGTGGTGCTTGGCGCCGGTGTTGGCGGCTTAGCGGCAGGCTACTTCCTGGCTCGCACTGGCAAATACGCCGTCACTGTGCTCGAGAAAGAGGCTGTCATTGGAGGTCTGTGCGCCAGCTTTGAGCACGATGGTTTTGTGCTGGATTACGGCGCCCATAAGCTCTATTCCATCATCCCCGGTGTGCTTGACGAAGCTACGGCCCTGATGGGCGACCGCCTAATCCAGTTGCCCAAGAAGAATCGACTCTACCTCGAAGGCAAACTGGTCGACTATCCCCTTAAGCTTGGCAACCTGGCCAAAGCGCTCGGCCCTGTGCGCTTTTTGCAGATCGGCTTTGGCTATGGCATTGAAGTCCTCAAGGGCATCTTCAACCGCACACCGCCAGGCTCATACAAAGACTACATCATCCGCCGTTTTGGCCGCCCAACCTATGAGTTGGTCTTCGAGCCGCTGGCCGACAAGGTTTGGGGCGAACCCGCCACTTTGCACCCGGAGATGGCCCGCACTCGCCTGCCCGCCTCAGGCGGCCTGGAGCTGGTCCTGAAGCTGCTCGGCCTCAAAAAAGAGACCGCCGACACCAATGCCGAGTTCTTCTACTATCCCAAAGCCGGCTTTGGTGACTGGCCGCAGGCGTTGGCCGAAGGCATCCTGGCCCACGGCGGCCAGGTGCTCACCAGCGTGGATGTGCAAGGCCTGGAAATGCAAGACGGCCGCGTGCGCAGCGTCAAGACCGCAGTAGCCGGCAAATCCCAGCAGTTTGATTGTGACTATCTCGTTTCCTCGCTGCCGCTACCGCTGATCGGCCGCATGGTCTTTGGCGGCACTGACGAGCAGTTCAATAAGGCGGTCACCGGTTTGCAGTTCCGCCACCTGGTTCTCGTATATGTTTGGATCAAGCGCCAGATGGTGATGGAAGATCAGTGGGTCTTCTTCCCGCAGCGCAATGTCGTTTTCAGCCGCCTCTTTGAACAAAAGCAGATGAACCCCGCTCTCGGCCCGGCTGACCGCACCGTCATCACGGCCGACTTTACCGCCGCTGAGGGCAGTCCCCTCTGGCAATCCAGCGATGAGCAGCTCACCCAGCGCGTCATCGATGGCCTGGTCGAAACCGGCCTCATCAACGGCTCAGACGAAGTGACCGGCAGTCTGGTCATCCGCAAGCCCAACTTCTACCCGCGCTATGACCTGGAGTATGCCGACAAAATGAAGCTGGTCAGCGACAAGCTGCGCCAGGTGCCCAACCTGCTCACCACGGGCCGCATCGGCATGTACAACTACAACAACTCTGACCACTGTGCCGACATGGGTCGCTTCATCGCCGAGCATCTTGCTGCGGGCGAAGCGGCTCCTGACATCTGGCGTGCCCTTGAGCAGCGCGTAGCCGACTACAAGATCGTGGACTAATGGCGACCTATAAGACCATCAGCAGTGAATTGGCGTACCGCGGCCAGAAATTCTCCGTGCGGCACGATGTGCTCGAGACCACCGACGGCCGCGAGCTGATCTATGACACCGTCGAGCACATCGGCGCCGTCTCCATGGTGCCGGTGGATGCCGAAGGCAAAATTCTGCTCGTGCGCCAGTATCGCCACTCCACCGGCAAGCAGCTCCTTGAGCTGCCTGCCGGCACCCTGGAGCCCGGCGAGCCGGTGGAGCAGACCGCCCAGCGTGAGCTGCGCGAAGAAGTCGGCATGGCCGCCGGCTCCCTCAGCCTGCTGGCTGAGTTCTACCTCGCCCCCGGCTACTCCTCCGAGCGCATGTGGATCTTCCTCGCTCAGGATCTGCAGCCGGATGCGTTGCCGCCTGACCAGGATGAAGAGCTGGAACTCGTCAGCCTGAGCTTGGATGAGTGCATGGCCGCTATCGCCAGCGGCGAGATCGAAGATGCCAAGACCATGTTGGGCCTCTTCATGGCGCGCCAAGCCTTGGCTCCCCAGTAAGCAGCCAGCCAAATTCCTGCTTGCCCGCTCAAAACTTTCCCGTTATAATTCTTTGCGAGTTCCCCCCAGAAAAACTTTTTTGGTTACAACGTAAATATCCCACCCAACCTGCAGACTCACCTAGTCCTGTACTGCCCGGGGCGTTAGGCAGCTACCCGTACGCATTCATACCTATCATCGTTGCTAGCAGAGATATAGCCCATGAACATTCTAGAACTTGAAACTACTTCACTCGCTGACTTGCGCAAGCAGGCCAAAGATCTTGGCGTGGAGCGTGCTGCCCGCCTCAAACGGGAGGATCTGGTCATCACCATCGCCCAGGTCATGGCCAGCAAGCAAGGCCGCGAGGTGCGCGGCGGCATCCTCGAGATCATGAACGAGGGCGTCGGCTTCCTGCGCTCCGAGCATTACCAGGGCGGCCCGGGCGATGTGTACGTCTCCCAAACCCAGATCCGCCGCTACGGCCTGCGCAATGGTGACCTTGTCATTGGTGAAGCCCGCCCTCCGCGCGAATCTGAGAAGCACTTCGGCCTGGTAAAAGTCGAGTCCGTCAATGGCATGGACCCTGAGAAGGCCAAGACCCGCCCCCGTTTTGAGAACCTGACACCCATTTTTCCTGACAGCCGTTTTGACCTCGAGACCGACAAGCGTGGCCTCGCCATGCGCATGATCAACCTCGTCGCCCCTGTGGGCCGCGGCCAACGTGGCCTCATCGTCTCTCCGCCCAAATCCGGCAAAACCACCATTCTGAAAGAGATGGCCAACTCCATCTCCACCAACTACAAAGATGTGCACCTTGTCGTAGCCCTCATCGGTGAGCGCCCTGAAGAAGTGACCGACATGGACCGCTCGGTGGATGCTGAAGTCATCTCCTCCACCTTCGACGAGCCCGTCACCTCGCACGTGCGCGCCGCTGAAATGGTGCTGGAGCGCTCCAAGCGTCTGGTCGAGATCGGCCGCGATGTCGTGATCCTGATGGACTCCATCACCCGCCTGGCGCGCGCCTACAACCTGGTGGTCACTCCCTCCGGTCGCACGCTCTCCGGCGGTATTGACCCCTCGGCCCTGTACCCGCCCAAGCGCTTCTTTGGCGCCGCCCGCAACATCGAAGAGGGCGGTTCGCTCACCATCATCGCTACCTGCCTGGTGGACACCGGCTCCCGTATGGATGATGTCGTGTACGAAGAATTCAAGGGTACTGGCAACATGGAGTTGCACCTCTCGCGCAAGATGCAGGAACGCCGTATCTTCCCCGCCATCGACATTGAGCGTTCCTCTACCCGCCGCGAGGAGTTGCTACTCGGACCGGATATCACCCAGCGTGTCTGGCTGATGCGCCGCATGTACGGCACCATGATCGCCGAGCCGCCCCACGGCGCCGGCATGGACACCACCAACGCCATGGAAGCCATGCTGCAGCGCATGGGCAAGACCGACAGCAACCAGGAATTCCTGGAGACCCTCATCGATCAGGCCTAGCGCCTTCTGCTTCCCGCTATGAACGCAAACATTCAGCAGGCTCGGCGCATCCTATGCTCGAGCCTGCTGCTGTTTCTGCTCGCCGCCTGCGGCGGCGAGCCTGCGCCCACACCGCAGCCCACGCTTTCGCTCGAGCTCACGCCCTCCCCGCTGCCCGGCACGCCCACCTCAGAGCCAACCGCCACGCCGATGCCGCGCCTCGAGGTGGAAACCTACACCGTCCAGCCCGGCGATACGTTGCGCAGCATCGCCGCTGCCTACAGTTTGCAGCCTGAGACCATCCTGTGGGCCAATTATGATGCGCTGCTGGATATTCCTGATCTGCTTTTTGAAGAGATGCAGCTCACCATACTGCCCGTGGATGGTGTCTACCATCAAGTCGGCGGCGGCGATTCTGTCAATAACATCGCCGCCTTCTTCTCGGCTGATCCGCAAGCCATCATCACCTGGGCCGGCAATGGCATAGACCCCGCCAACGCCGTCATCCAACCAGGCCAGTGGCTGGTGATCCCCGGCGGCCAGCGCAGCCTCGGCCGCCGCACCATGCCCAACCTGCCGCGTACGGCCATGGCTGTGGATTTCCTTGAGTTTGGCGCTGGCGCCTGCCCGCTGAATGTCCAGGGCGGCGCGGTGGGGGATGGGGTCTACGCGCCCCCGGTTGCTGCAGTTGATGTAACTGGCGAGGATTTCTGGTCAGCCCATCCGGGTGTGGACCTGGCCGCCGAGCCCGGCCAGCCTATCCTGGCCGCCGATGATGGCGTGGTCACCTTTTCCGGCTGGTCCAACTTTGGCTACGGTTTCGCCGTCATGCTTGATCATGGCAACGGTCAGTTCAGCCTGTATGCCGGCTTGGCCGAGGTCCAGGCCCTGTGCGGCGCTTCGCTGCTGCAGGGCGAGGCCCTGGGTACGGCCGGCCATATCGGCCATCCAGCGGGTACTTTTGTCCACTTCGAGATCCGTCAGGGTGGGGCGCCGGTGGACCCAATGTTGTTGCTGCCTTAGTCAACTGGCAGCTCAGAGCGTATCAGCTCAACTTGATCGGCATATCGTTTGCAAAGAAGAAATAATCCTGCGCAAAGGTCGGCGCGCCCAGAGAATACAGCCCAGCCAGCATCTGGGCGCGGTGGTCTGTCCCATGGTTGATGACATGGAACAGAATCTGCCACACTTTCACCCCTGGCATGAAGTCCTCAGCCAAAGTCACATCCTTCAGACCGGTCAGGTACTCCCGCATCCCTGCCTCCACCTCGTCCCACTTGCTGCGTACACTGGCGAAGTCCGTATAGGGTTCGGGGTCGGCAAAATCGGGCAGAGGCAGACTGCGCAACCCACTGAACCAGCGCTCGTCAATATTCAACAGGTGAACGCATTGGTTGCGCATCGAGCCAATCGAATAGTTCACTTCCTGCAAAAATTGGTCAGGGGTGAGAGTCGTGATGCAGTGATCCCACAATTCCCGGTTGCGAGTAAAGTGGTACTCATACAGGTTTTTGAAGGTACTGGCATCCATTGTGGCCTCCAGAGCCATTGTATAGCGTGTCCCGTACATTTGCCTCTAGCAAGGCGGGAACTTTTAATGCAACAATTCGTTAACCCATTGGGCGGGCATAGCCCCGCAAAATGGAAAAAAAGGAATGGTGAATCATGGTTAAGAAAAGTATTTTGTTCGTTGCTTTGGCTGGCTTGCTGCTGGCTGCCTGTGGCACAGCCGCCCCGGCGGCTGTGGCTCCCGGCGCCAGCGTACCCGTCACCGGAATCACGGTCTCCGGTCGCGGCGAGATCCGCCTGGTGCCCAACATCGCCACGGTGACCATTGGCGTGCGCACCAACGGCGCCAACGTCTCCGAAGTGGTGGCGGCCAACGCCGAGACGGTTTCCTCGGTCATGCAGGCTCTCTCCAACATGGGCATTGCCCCTGCCGACATGCAGACCGCCAACTTCAACGTCTACGCCAACCAGGGCTATGACCCGGCGACCGGTCTGCCCGGTGACATCACCACCTACTCGGTGGAGAACACTGTCAGCGTCACCGTGCGTGATTTGGCCACTCTGGGTGAGCTGCTTGACCGCGCGGTCGGCGCCGGCGCCAACTCCATCTGGGGCGTCAGCTTCGATGTGGACGACAAGTCTGAGGCGCAGGCCCAGGCCCGTGACGCCGCTGTGCAAGACGCCATGGAAGAGGCCCGTGCCCTGGCTGCTGCGGCCGGCGTGACCCTGGGTGACATCATCTCCATCAGCTACGTGCCCACCGGCTTCTACTATGGCCCGATGTACGGCATGGGTGGCGGCGGTGGCGCCGCGGAGGCCAGCACCAGCATCGTGCCCGGCCAGATCACCGTCGGCGCGGATGTTTCCATCACCTTCGCTCTGAAGTAAGCTTCAGTCGAGCAATAAAAAAAGAGCCCCGCATGCGCGGGGCTCTTTTTTTTTGTTGCCTTGAGCTACCCGCATATTGTATTGCAAATATATTTAATATTGCAATGAATATTGCTAAACCTTGGGCATGTGCTTTATACTCGCAGCGCCATGCGTGAACTTGCGCTGTTGTGCCTGCAGCTCGGCCTCACCGCCTTCGGCGGCCCAGCCGCCCATATCGCCATGCTGCGTGACGAAGTCGTCACGCGCCGCGGTTGGCTCAACCAACAGCATTTCCTCGATCTGCTCGGCGCCACCAATCTGATCCCTGGCCCCAACTCCACTGAAATGGTTCTGCATGTCGGCTACCTGCGCCGTGGCTGGCCAGGGCTGCTGGTGGCCGGCCTCTGCTTCATCAGCCCGGCCGCACTGGCCGTGCTGGCCCTGGCCTGGCTCTACCAGTCTTACGGCAGCCTGCCGCAGGCCGCCTGGTTGCTCTACGGCGTCAAGCCGGTCGTGATCGTGCTCATTCTGCACGCTTTGTGGCTGCTGGGTCGCACGGCGGCCCGCAGCCTGTGGCTGGCCGCCGTGGGGGCGGGCGTGTTCGCCCTCTATCTCTTGGGCCTCAACGAGATCGCCTTGCTGTTTGGCGCGGCGTTGCTGGTCACGCTTGTTGCCAACGCTGGTCGCCGCCTGCCGCCGGCCGCGGCGTTGCTGCTGCCGCTGGGCATGCTACCCACCGCGCCCATTACACTCTCCGGCCTGTTCTGGGTCTTTCTCAAAATTGGCACGGTGCTGTATGGCAGCGGCTATGTGCTCTTCGCTTTCATGCAGGCTGAGTTCGTCACTCGCTTGGGCTGGCTTACGCAGCAACAGCTTATAGACGCCATCGCCGTGGGCCAGCTGACGCCCGGCCCGCTGTTCACCTCCGCCACCTTCGTAGGCTATCTGCTGGGCGGGCTGCCTGGCAGCCTGCTGGCCACCGTCGGCATCTTCCTGCCCTCGTTCATTCTCGTAGGCTTGACCGCCCGCTGGCTGCCACGGCTGCGCCAGTCTGCCTGGGCCGCCGCCTTCCTGGATGGCGTCAACATCGCCTCGGTTGGCCTGATGGCAGGTGTGGCTTGGCAGCTGGGCGCCGCCGCGTTGATCGACCTGCCCACGATCGGGATCGCCGTGCTGACGGCTGTGCTATTGCGCTATAAGGTGAATTCCGCCTGGCTGGTGCTTGGCGGAGCGTTGGCAGGGCTATTGGTTTTCTTGTTTTAAATATTATTGCCCCAAGAAAATCTCAGTGATTCCTCAAACAGTTTGCCTCTAGTAAGCTCTTATTTATAACCAAGCTATGCGATTGCCCTTCGCTGCGCTCAGGGCGACACGATTTCAAGCGGCGGAAGCCTAAAGTTGTTATTGCGCGGCTGGGGGTGGCGGTTAAAAGTTATTACTAACAACTTTGGTCCCCATCGTATGGCATGCGGAGCTTATAGCACAGGAGGCAGCTGGCTGGCGAGTTTGGGCGGTTTGTCAAGGTGGTGGATCTGCCTCAACTCCTGTCACTGCGAGGATTTGAAGCGGCGTAGCAGCTGAACTACGAAGCAGTCTGCCCACTAGGTTGCGGAAACCCAGATTGCCACGCGTACAGACCGCAAGCGGTCTGTGGCTCGCAATGACAATGCTGCAGAAGAGGTTGACTTCACGAAATGAGGTGGCCGAAAACTCGCTAGTATCTATTGACTAACAATCCCCGCTGTCTACTCTCTGATCTCCAACCCTTCCAGGGTGATCACATTGCGGCTCACATCTACCGTGCCGCTCAGGTCGTACGGCATGGCGCCGGTAATACGCACCGGTACGATCTCGCCCACCGGCGCGCCGCCTTCCACGAACACCAGCCCGTCGATCTCCGGAGCATCGCGGTAGCTGCGGCCGACCGCGATCGGCTCGTCGCTGCCGTCCACCTCGCCCGTGCCTTCGATCAGCACGTCAATCGTCTCGCCTACCAGGGCCTGGTTGTTCTCCAGCGAGATGCGCTGCTGCGCTTCCATGACCTGCGCCTTGCGGGCTTCTTTGACGTCCTCCGGGATGGGGTCGCCCAGCGGTTCGCTGCTGGTGCCTGGCTCATAGGAGAAAGTGAACACGCCCACACGGTCAAAGCGGATCTCTTCAATAAAGTCCATCAAGGCCTGGAACTCTTCGTCGGTCTCGCCCGGGTAGCCCACAATAAAGGTGGAGCGCAGCGCCAGCCCCGGCAGTTTGTTGCGCATCTTCTCCAACGTACGGTGCACCCAGTCCATATTGGCCGGGCGGCGCATGCGCTTGAGCGTGGCGGGGTGGGCGTGCTGCAATGGCATATCCAGGTAGGGGATCAGCTGCTTGTGGGCTGCCATCGTTTCGATCTGGCGGTCGGTCACAGAACCGGGGAAGTTGTACAGAATGCGGATCCAATCCACATGGGGCACTTCATGCACCAGCGCTTCGAGCAGGCTGGCCAGCCCGTCTTTCATGCCCAGCTCGTGGCCCCAATCGGTGCTGTCCTGGGCGATCAGGTTGATCTCGCGCACACCGGCCGCCTGCAGGGCGCGCGCTTCAGCCAAAATACTGTCGAGCGGGCGGCTGACCAGCGTGCCCTTGATGAGTGGGATAGCGCAGAACGCGCACGGGCGCCGGCAGCCGTCGGCGATCTTCAAATAGGCGCTATAGCCTTGCTTGAAAATACGCAAAACGTCCTGCTCGTCACGGCCAACGGTGATGGCTTCATCCGGCAGGTGGTACAGCGGCTCAGGGCTGGTGCGGCGGCGCAGCTTATCGATGAGTTGCAGGACGTCCATCCAGCGCCGTGTGCCCAGCAACGCATCCACCCCGGGCACGCGCTCGATGACTTCAGCGCCATAGCGCTGGCTCAGGCAGCCGGCGGCGATCAACCATTGGTCGCCGCGTTTGTTGGCGGCCAGATCGCTGAGCGCCTGGTACGACTCTTCTTTGGCTGGCCCAATAAAGCCGCAGGTGTTGACGATCAACACTTCGGCGTTGTCTGCCACAAGGCTGGGCCGGTAACCCTCGCGCTGCAGCAATTGCGCCATCGATTCGGAATCGACAGTGTTCTTGGCGCAGCCTAAAGACACCAGATGAAAGTTCTTATCGGTCATGCGGGGCTGATTGTAACCGTTGGCCTATGGCTCAGGCGTGCTGGTGGGCTGCGGGCTGGGTGTCGCTTCTGCGGTGGCGGTCAGCACGGCCGGATCGGTCGTCGGTGTGGGTGATGGTGTGGGCGTCGCCGCGCCTTGGGCGTTAAAGATCACGTTGACCACTTCGCCAAACAGGCCTACGATGCCAAGGTCCTGCTCATTGAGAAACGCGCGCAGGCCAGCCCCGTTGCCGGTTAGTAGCAGGATCTGGCCGTTGGCGCTGTAAGAATAATTCTGGCCGGGTGTGGTGCGCCCCTCGAACTGCACCTGGCCGTCAGCCGTAATGCGCATCCATACCCGCTGCAGCGCAAGTAGGCGAAGATTGATGTTGCCGGTCGTGCCGGCTTCCACCGTTGTGGCGCCCAGCAGGCCGGCGGTGGCGCTGGGGGTGGGGCTGCCCAGCAGGTTGATCGATTCGCCGCCGCTGGCCACAGCCGAAGGGTCTGGCGTGCCGGTCGGCAGCACCAGGCTGCCCAGCGGCGGCGCGGTGGGCTCAATGTTCTGGGCGGCCCGCGTGTCCAGCACGCGGCCGATGCTGAAGGTGATGAAGGCCAGCAGGAACACGCCCGCCAGGGCACCAAAGGCAATATCGCGGGTGAGCAGCGGCTGCGCCCAGTCAGGCAGGCGGAATTTGAGCGGGGGCAGGGCAAGGCGGGCGGCCTTCGGCTTGGGTTTGGGGGCCGCGGCCGCCCGCTGCTGAAAGCGCGATTGCAGCGCTTCAGCATATTGCAGCAGCAGCGCTTCGCTCTCCAGCCCCAGGAACTCGGCGTAATTGCCCAACATGCCGCGCGCCTGCGTGGGGGAGGGGAAGCTTTCAAAATCGCCGCGCTCCAGGCGCTGCAAATAATGCCGCGGGATGTGTGTGTTTTGCTCCACCTCGTCCAGGGTCAGCTCGGTCTTCTCGCGGCGGGCGCGCAGCTGAACCCCGATGGCGGCGTAATCATCGGCCGGTTCCAGCGCAGTTTGCTGGGCAGGTTCTGCCAGCGCAACCGGGGGCGGAGCCTCGCTAGGCGCTGCTTCGTCTGCCGCAGCCTCAGGTGCGGATGGCTCCGCCGGGGCGGCGGCCGGTTGCTGCTTCAGCAAGCCCATCACCGCATCCGGGTCCAGCTCCAGGTAGCCGGCATAGGCGCGCAGAAAGCCGCGCACTTGCGCAGCCGAGGGCAGGGCGCCAAAGTTGCCTTCTTCCAACGCCTGCAAATAGTGCTTGCGGATGTGGGTGGCTTCAGATGCTCTTTCGAGCGTGATGCCGCGCTGTTGGCGTTGTTCGCTCAGGGCGCGGCCGACATTCTGTGGGGTCATTTAAACAAATCAGCCTGCCTATTGTATCGGCAGGCTGATTAATTCTGCATGATGCGTTTACTCGGCCGCAGGCTCGTCGGCCGCTGCTTCGGCTTCCGCCTCAACAACTTCGGCCTCAGCAGCCAGCTCCTCGGCCATGGGCTCCAGAACCTCTTCAACCGGCTTCGGCTGGTTGGATTCGGCAGAAGCGGCCAGTTCGCTGGCGGCCACCATGTAGTTCTCCGGGTTCTCACCTTCACGGTACACCACCGCGTCAAACTCCGGGATCACGTCCAGGGTCAGGCGCACGGCCACCTTGTGCATACCCAGCAGGCGCAGGGGCTGCACATCGATCTGGCGGCGGTCAAAGGTCACGCCCAGTTTCTCACCCAGCTGCTCAGCGATGAGCTGGGTGGTGATGGAGCCGTACAGCTTGCCGGTCTCGCCGGCGCGGGCCGGGAACAGTAACTGCATGCCCTGCATCTTGGCCGCCAAAGCTTCGGCTTCGGCATTGCGAGTGCTGCGCTGCTTGTCAGCGTTAGCAGCGATCTTCTCGGCCATCTTGATGGCGTTAGCGGTGGCGGGGATCGCCAGGCCCTGCGGGATCAGGTAGTTGCGGCCGTAGCCATTGGCAACTTTCTTGATCTGGCCGGCGCGGCCCAGCTTGTGTACATCTTGTAACAGTAAAACTTGCATGTTTCACATCCTTATGGGTTCAAAATGAAGCCCGGCAAGGTTACCGGGCAAGGCCGAATTGTACCAGACGGCACACAGAGGCTAGGGTTGAGGAGTGGCGGTGGCCAGCAGGCTTTGCAGGATCCAGCCGGTCAGATCGCGCCCCTGCAGGCGCACGTGCAGCCACAGCTGCCCGCCTGCCTCCTGCGGCGGCTCGGGCAGCAGCTCCACCACCTGCCCGTTGAGAATGGTTGTGATCGCCAGGCCAGCTGGTTCCTCACGGATGAAGGCGCCGCTGCCCTGCGCATTGATCACCGCCAGCTGCGGCGTTGCCGTAGGGCTGGGGGTGAGGGTGGGCGTGCGCGTAGGTGTACGTGAGGGTGTCGCGCTTGGTTCCGGCGTGGGCGTGATCGAAGGCGTCGGCGTAATGCTGGCGGTCAGGGTGGCGCTCGGCGTCAGCGTGGGCAGGCCAATCCGCGCCCCAAAGGCCGCGCCCGCACCAGTAAAGCCAATGAACAACAGCACGCCGGCCAACAGCACGGCCGCGCTGAACGAGTAGCCATACCAGGCTGGCGGGCGAAAGCCGATCGCCGCCAATGCAGCCGCGCCGCTCAGCGTGGCCACCGCCAGGTGAATGGCGAACACCACAAGGCCGTGCGGCCACAGGTGCAGTTGCCCGCTGCTGAGGCCGAAGCCGGCCACTGCCAGCGGCACATACAGGCCATAGCTCAGCAGCAGGCTGGCCGCGCTGGCGTTGTGCTCGCGTATCAGCGAGGCGGCGGTCAGCGCCCCGGCCGCGGCCATCGCCAGCAAGCCGGTCCAGCTCAGCAAGGCGTGCAGGCCGGCTGCGCTGTTGCTGTCCGCGACCGCGCCGTTAAAAATGCCGGCCACTGCGCCGCCGGCGAACACGAACGCACCCGCCAGAAGCAGGGCGCTGAGGTTGCGCCCAAAATGCTTGCTGGAGCCGAGCGCGGTGCCCAGCATAATGCCCACGGCTGGCGCCATCAACGGCGCCAACAGCGCACCCAGCACCAGCAACAACGGCGAATCGAACATGAGGCCCAGGCTGATGACGCCGCCAGCCAGCAGCGAGTAAAGGAAGAAGTCAAAGGTGGGCGTGGTCTTGCGCGCCAGCGCTTCCAGCGCCAGGCTGCGCTCGTCTACACCTAAGGGGCCAAACAAGCTGCGCCGCGCATGCCGCCGGCGGGCGGCGGGCAACTGCGGGTCGTCTTCGGGCTGTGTTTGGTTTGGGGGCAGGGTCATTTTTGTCAGATGGGGCTGTGGCGGTTATTATACAGGAGTGAAAATTGCTTATCTTTTGCTGGCTTTGCTATTGAGCGCGTGCTCATTTGGCGCCGCACAACCCACGCCCACCGTTGAACTGCCCACAGTCGCACCCCCAACGCCCACGACAGAGCCGGGCATTGTGCTCCTCATCGCTCCCGAAGGCGCGGACGCCGGCCTGCTGGCCGAGGCGCAGGCCGCGGCCAGCGGCTTCGCCGCTGCGCAGGGCCTGCAGTTCGAGCAGCGCGCCGGCCTCACCGCCGCCGAGCTGCCCGCCACGCTGCAGGCCGCCGTGCTGCTGGCAGACACCGGCCTGCAGGAGCTTGCCAGCGCGGCGCCCCAGGTGCGCTTCATTGCTATAGGTTTTGCTCCCGCCGAGCCGCTGCCCAACGTCACCAGCCTGTCGGCGGCGGCCGCCGCTGGCAGCCAGGATGCGGCTTTCATCGCCGGCTACATCGCCGCCATGTCGGCCAATGATTGGCGCACCGGCATGCTCTACGGCGCATCCGATGCGGGTCTGGTGGCGCCGTACAGCGCCGGCGCGGCGTATTTCTGCGGCGCGTGCGTGCCGGCCGGCCCGCCCAACAGCACCTATCCCATCGCAGTCCAGGCCGCGCCGGACAACTGGCAGGCCGCCATAGACCAGTTCATGATCAATTTTGTGCGCGTGGTCTATATCACTCCTGAAATGGAGAACAGCGGGGCGGCCCAGCATCTGGCCAGTTTGGGCATCATGCTCATTGGCACGTCAGCCCCGCCGGCAGATGTGGCCCATCAGTGGGTCGCCTCGGTCAGCGCTCGTTCCGGGGACAGTTTGCAGACCCAGCTCCAGCAAGCCTTGGCTGGCCAGGCTCCCAATGTGGCCTCCGGCCTGGCGGTGGAGCATGTCAATCCATCCTTGTTCAGCCAATCCCGGCTTGAATTTGTCCAGATCACCATCGGGGAGCTGCTCAGTGGGGTGCTGGTCTGGCAAACAGGCCAGTGATCAGGTTAAAACATTCATACTTTTAGTCTGAAAGATTTACACACTAATTTCTTCATGATAGACTCGCAGTACCCTAAACGTGAGGTGCTTGGGGCCCCAATGCGCGCCCCGCGCTTCCAAGATTCTTCCAGGAGGAAGAGAGTATATGAATAAGAAGCATTATTCCTTGTTTGGCCTGCTTCTGGCGGCTGCGCTTGTTTTGGCTGCCTGCGGTGGGACGGCGCCCGGCGCGGCCGACTTCAAGGCCTGCCAGGTTACCGACACGGGTGGCATTGATGATGCCTCCTTCAACCAGACCGCTTGGGCTGGTGTGGAACAGGCCGTGGATGAACTTGGTATCGAAGGCGCCTTCGTTGAATCCAACGAACAGGCTGACTACGAGCCCAACATCAACGCCATGATTGACCAGGGTTGTGACCTGATCATCACCGTAGGTTTCCTGATGGGCGATGCCACCGCGGCTGCGGCGGCTGCTAATCCGGACCAGGCCTTCGGCATCATCGATGTCGACTACCTGGACTTCCCCAACCTGACCGGTCACGCCTTCGCCACTGACGAGGCTGCTTTCCTGGCTGGTTACCACGCGGCTGCTAGCACCCAGACCGGCGTCGTGGGCACCTTCGGCGGCATCAACATCCCGCCCGTGACTGTGTTCATGGACGGCTTCTGGTATGGCGTGCAGTACTACAACCAGGAGCACGGCACCAATGTCCAAGTGCTCGGTTGGGACCCCGCTGTACAGGATGGTCTGTTCACTGGCAACTTCGACTCCCTGGATGACGGTCGTGCTTTTGCTGAGAGCCTGATGGACGAAGGCGCCGACATCATCATGCCGGTGGCTGGCCCTGTTGGCCTCGGTTCCGCTGCGGCCATTCAGGAGCGCGGCAACGCCTGGCTGATCGGTGTTGACAGCGACTGGACCCAGACTGCTCCGGAATACGCTGGCATCATCCTGAACTCCGTGCTGAAGAACATGGACGCAACCGTCTTCCAGCACATTCAGGCGGCTGTCAACGGTGAGAGCGCCGGTTCCCTGATCCTCGGTACTCTGGAGAACGGTGGTGTTGGCGTAGCGGCGAGCTTCGACAACATGCAGGCTCTGATCGACGGCATCGTTGCCGGCGACATTCAGACCGCTCCGTAAGCATCGCAACTGTTGCACAAAAAAAGAGCCGGGCATAGCCCGGTTCTTTTTTTTACGCATGCGTCTGACTGCGAGACGATGCTCATGGTAGAATGCACAAAGTTCATCCTAGCCACCGCCGAGGTAAGCCCATGCCCCCCGTCCTTGAGCTAAAAAAAATTACCAAGCGTTTCCCCGGTGTGTTGGCGAACGACCAGATCGATCTTACGCTTGAGCGCGGTGAGATCCACGCCTTGCTGGGCGAAAACGGCGCCGGCAAGACCACCCTCATGAATATCCTCTATGGCCTGTACCAACCTGATGAAGGCGAGATCTTCATCAATGGTCAGCAGGTCCAGGTGCACTCCCCTACAGATGCTATTGACGCTGGGGTGGGTATGGTGCACCAGCACTTCATGCTGATCCCTGTGTTCACCGTAACCGAGAATGTAATGTTGGGCTCTGAGAGCCTGAAGCTGGGCGGGGTGCTTGACCGCCGCACGGCCGCCGACCGCATCCGCGAGATCTCCAGCGCCTATGGGCTGGAAGTCAATCCCGATGACTATATACGTGACCTCCCTGTGGGCGGCCAGCAGCGCGTCGAGATCATCAAGCTGCTCTATCGCGAAGCCGATATCCTGATTTTGGATGAGCCCACCGCGGTGCTGACCCCGCAGGAAGCAGATGAGTTGTTCAAGATCATGCATTCGCTCACTGAACGGGGCAAGTCCATCATTTTCATCACCCATAAGCTGCGCGAAGTGCTTGAGATCGCCGACCGCATCACCGTCATCCGCCGTGGCAAAGTAGTCGGCTCCACCACCCCCAAAGAAGCTGATCAGAGCAAGCTGGCCGCCATGATGGTGGGGCGCGAAGTGGACCTTAGCGTGCACAAACGCGCTGCCACGCCTGGAGCCGATGTACTCGAAGTGCAGAACCTCAAAGTGGGCGACGACCGCGGCCACATTGCCGTGGACGATGTGAGCTTTACGGTGCGCGCCGGAGAAGTGCTGGGCGTTGCCGGCGTGCAAGGCAATGGCCAGACCGAGCTGGTCGAGGCGCTTACCGGCCTGCGCCCTGCTTTGGACGGTAGCGTACGCTTGCTGAACGAAGACATCACCAAGGCCAACCCGCGGCGCATCACTGAGCTGGGCACGGCCCACATCCCTGAAGACCGCCAGCGGGATGGCTTGGTGCTTAACTTCCCCGTGGCCGACAACCTCGTGCTTAATACCTATTACCAGAAGCCTTTTTCCAAAGGTGCAGTGTTGCAACAGGCCACCATTGCCGAGGTGGCCGAAGAGCGCGTTAGCAGCTTTGATATTCGCACTCCAAGTGTAGAGACCAGTGCCGGCTCGCTTTCCGGCGGAAACCAGCAGAAAGTCATCGTCGCACGTGAGCTCTCTCGCCCGGTCAAGCTGGTGGTTGCTTCCCAGCCCACTCGCGGCCTGGATGTGGGCTCTATTGAATATATTCACGGCCGCCTCATCGAAAGCCGCGACAACGGGGGCGCGGTGCTGCTGGTCTCCTCTGAATTGGATGAGATCATGCAGCTCTCTGACCGCATTGCGGTAATTTACCGCGGCAAGATCGTGGATGTGCTGCCCTCCAAGGACGCCAGCAAGGAAAAAGTTGGCTTGTTGATGGCTGGCGTAGTGGGCGGGCGGGCAGCTGGCGCCAAACCTAAGCCCAAGGCAAAGACCAAAGCCAAGTCGAAAGCGAAAGCCAAGCCGGCCGCCAGGAAAACCACGCCGAAAAATAAAGCATCCCGCGCTTCCAAAACTACGCGCCGCCGTAAGGACTCCTAAGCATGGCGAACCAAGACAGCCCATCCACACCCCCGCAAAAGAAGAGCGCATTTGGCATCTTCATGCATGAGCTGACCCGCGGCTCGCTGATCGTTCCCATCCTTGCCATCCTTACTGGACTGCTGCTGGGCGGCCTCATTGTCGCCGTCACCACGGAGCAGGTCTACACCGCCTGGTCGCGCTCACCATTGGAAGCAGTGAGCGTAGGCGTCAACGCCGCTTTACGCTCGTATAGTGCGCTGTTCAACGGCGCCATCGGCAACCCTGAGCGCATTGCCGACGCTCTTGCCAGCGGAGAGAGCGCCGCCCTGCGACGGGCCTTCAACCCCTTCCTTGAAAGCCTCACCAAATCGGTGCCGTATATCTTCGCCGGTCTGGCGGTTGCCTTGGGTTTCCGCTCTGGCCTGTTCAACATCGGCGCCGAAGGCCAGTTGTTCATGGGGGCAGTCGCCTCTGTTTACGTGGGTTTCGCTGTCAAAGGCCTGCCTGCCATCATTCATGTTCCCCTGGCGCTGGGGGCCGGGGCGCTGGGCGGCGCCATCTGGGGCTTTATCCCCGGCTGGCTTAAAGCCAAGACCGGAGGGCATGAGGTCATCAACACCATCATGATGAACTACATTGCCTTCCGTCTGAGCGAGTACCTGCTGCGCGGCCCTTTGCAGCGCCCAGACACCACCAACCCCATCAGTCCTTTCATTGAGACCACTGCTCAGTTGCCGCGCTTCTTTGAAAGCCCGATACGCTTTCACCTTGGCTTCTTTATTGCGCTGGCGGCGGCCTACGGCGTATATTGGCTGTTGTTTAGGACCCGCCTGGGTTTTGAGTTGCGCACTGTGGGCGCCAACCCCAATGCTGCTCGCTACGCTGGTATGAATATTCTGGTGATCACTGTGCTGGCCATGAGCCTCTCCGGCGCTCTGGCGGGCATGGCTGGCGCTAATGAAGTGCTGGGCGTCAATTACACCCTGGCCCCGGCCTTCTCCTCCGGTTATGGTTTTGACAGTATTGCCCTGGCGTTGATCGGCAAGAGCCATCCGGTGGGCGTAGTGCTGGCCGCGCTGCTGTTCGGCACGCTGCGCAATGGCGCCCTGCAAATGCAGATCGCTGCCAACGTCCCGGTGGATATCATCTCGGTCATGCAGGCGCTCATCCTGGCCTTCATCGCCGCCCCGGCCATCATCCGCACCATCTACCGCCTGCGCGCCCCTGAACAGCAGGAAGATACCTTGCATGTTCGTGGCTGGGGAGGTTAACCATGAGCACCCTGACATCCACAATGAAATCATCGGCGGAGTACACCAGCGGCAGCCGTCGCCGCGTGATGGGCATCGTTTTCCTGGCGTTGGCCGCTGCCATCTGGATCCTGTTTGCCCGCACCACCCAGGGGCAAATGGTCACCACCTTCACCCTTAACCCTGGCGGCAGCCAGGCCAATTTCCCCAACTTGGAATTCATCACGCTGCCGGTGCTGCAGGGCATCGCCTTTGTGTGCGCGCTGCTGGGTGGGTATCAATTGATGCGCGGCTTTGGCAAACGCACCAATGCCATCCTCGGTCTGGTGGCGGCGCTGTTCATCTTCGCCTTCCTTTCCTGGGTCGCTTCCGGCACCTCGCTCAACCTGGCCGGCCTGCTGCGCGCCACGCTCATCCGCGCCGTACCCATTACCCTCGGCGCCCTCTCCGGCATTCTGTGCGAGCGCGCCGGTGTGGTCAACATCGCCATCGAAGGCATGATGCTCACCGGCGCAATGGTGGCGGCCATCTTCGGTAGCTTGTTTGGGCTGTGGGTGGGTCTGCTAGCCGGTGTACTGGCAGGCGCCCTGCTGGCCTTGGTGCATGCCATCCTCTCCATCAAATACAAGACCGACCAGATCGTCTCTGGCACGGTCATCAATATCTTTTCCATAGGCATCACCTCTTTCATTTCTGCCAAATTCCTGGCTAGCAGCCGCCACTTGAACAACCCCGGCATCTTCCCGGATATCCAGATCCCCGGCCTGGTGGATATTCCCTTCCTCGGCCCGATTGTCTTCTCGCACAATGTGTTCTTTTTTGGGATGGTTCTTTTGCTAGCCTTGCTGCATTTTGGCTTGTTCTTTACGCGCTGGGGCCTGCGCCTGCGCTCGGTGGGTGAGCACCCCAAAGCTGCCGACACGCTGGGCATCAACGTTTTCAAAACCCGTTACATGGCGGTGATTTTAGGCGGCATGATGGCCGGCTTTGGCGGCGCCTACTTCACCCTGGGTTCCGTGGGCCGCTTTGATGAGGTCATGACCGCTGGTCGCGGCTTCATCGGCCTGGCTGCCATGATCTTCGGTAACTGGAATCCCTTCGGTGCCTTTGGCGCAGGCTTGCTCTTCGGCTTCGCCGATATGCTGGCCGCGCGGCTCGCCATCCTGGGTGTGCGCGTGCCTTCCGAATTCCTGCTGATGGCGCCGTACATCGCCACCATGATCGTGCTGGCCGGCGTTGTTGGCCGCGGTCAGATGCCTGCAGCCGACGGCCAGCCCTACGAAAAAGAAGGCCATTAGCGCCCCTAACTACTACCGCAAAGGCACAAAGAGAACAAAGTTTTTATCTTTGTACCCTTTGTGCCTTTGTGATTAAATCTCAACGGAGCCTCTAGTGAAAACATTATTACGCATTGAAGAAGCCTCCCTGTTCGCACTCGCCGTCTTTGCTTATGCAGGTATGGGCCTGCCGTGGTGGTGGTTTGCCGCGCTGCTCTTCGCACCAGACCTCTCGGCAATTGGTTATCTGGCCGGCCCGCGCGTCGGTGCCTTCACCTATAACCTCTTCCACCACCGCGCCCTGGCCGTGCTTCTGTTCGCGCTCAGCGTGCCGATGGATTCGATCCCCCTGCGCATTGCAGGCATCATCATCTTCGCTCACGCCAGCCTCGACCGTGTATTTGGCTACGGCTTAAAATATCCCGACTCGTTCCACAATACCCACCTCGGTCCCATTGGCCGCGGGAGGCAGCCATAATTGGTTTCAGTCTCGACCAGGTTACGGTTACCTATAACGCAGAACCTGTTTTTAAAAATCTCTCTTGGGAGATCCATAAAGACCGCTGCGTCGGCCTGATCGGCATCAACGGCAGCGGCAAAAGCACGCTCCTGCGCCTCATCTCAGGCGAACTGACCACCGAGACCGGATACGCCAACATGCGCGGCAAGCTCAGCATCGGTTACCTGCCGCAGGAACCACGCTTCAACCCCGAACACACCCTGCTGGAAGAAGCGCTCACTGCCCACACGCGCTTGTTTGAGCTTGAGCACTCGCTCGCCCAGGTCGAAGAGCAAATGGGCCAGCCGGATGTCTACACTGACGAAAAGCGCCTCAGCCGCAAACTGGAGGAGCATGCTCAGCTTCTCGAGGAGCACACCCGCATCGGCGGGCCCGGCTACGCGGGCCAGGTGCGCGCCACGCTGCTCAGCCTCGGCTTCGCCGAGCATGAGCTGGACCTGCCCGTCACCAACCTGAGCGGCGGGCAGAAAAAGCTGCTCGGCCTCACCAAGCTGCTCGTTACCCGCCCGGACATCCTGCTGCTGGATGAGCCCGACAACCATCTCGACATGGCCGGCAAGGAATTTTTAGAGCAATACATCCGCAGCTATCCCGGCGGGGTCGTGCTCATCTCGCACGATCGTTTCATGCTTGATGTGGTCGCCGATGAGATCGCTGAATTGCGTGACGGCAAAGTCACCGTCTACGAGGGCAACTACTCCGAATATGTCGCCCTCAAGGAAGCCAAACTGCTGGAGCAGCAGCGCCAGTTCAAGGTCCAGCAGAGCGAGATCAGCCGCCTGGAGCAGTCTGCCAAGCGCATGCTGATCTGGGGCCGCTCGCACGAGAACGAGAAACTCATCCGCCGCGCCAAGTCGATGATGAAGCGCATCGAGAAGATGGAGAAGGTCGAGAAACCCAAGGCCGATCCGCGCACCATGGGGCTGCAGTTCAAGGGCTGGCGCGGCAGCAACAAAGTGCTGGAGCTCACTGACATCGCCAAAGGCTTTGAGGCTAGCACCGGTTGGAACCAGGTGTTGGAGGGGCTGGATCTCACCCTCTGGCACGGCGAGCGGGTCGGCCTTGTCGGCCCCAACGGGGCCGGCAAGTCCGTGCTGTTCCGCCTGCTTCTCGGCCGCGAGCAGCCTGACGCCGGCGAGGTCAAAGTTGGCCCAAGCATCCAGACTGGTTACTACGCCCAGGAGCACGAAACGCTCGACCATTCCATGACCCTGATGGATACCGTGCGCCGCGCCGCCAACCTGTCTGAGGCCAATGCGGTCAAGCTGCTGGATAAGTTCGTCTACGAATACCAGCGCATGAACAACCCCATCAGTACGCTCTCCGGCGGCGAGCGCAGCCGCCTGCAGCTCATCCTCATCATGCTTAGCGGGGCCAACTTCCTGCTGCTGGATGAGCCGACCAATAACCTCGACATCCGCTCAGCCGAAGTGCTGGAAGAGTCGCTGGCCGAGTTTGAGGGCAGCGTGCTGGCCATCTCGCACGACCGCTACTTCCTTGACCGTGTCGCTACCCGCATTGTCGAGCTTGAAGACGGCAAGCTGGTCGAATACCCCGGCGGCTACTCGGACTATCAGGCCGCCAAGGCCAAGCTGGAGCTGTAGAGGCTTGTCATTCCGACCGAGCAGGGCGAGGGAGGAATCCTTTAGGTCGCTCTAAAGTCTTGTCTGATTGTCGGGGAAAAAAGTTTTCTGTCACAGCGAGCGAGCGGTGTGCCTATAACACCAACTATAAACTCGCGTCGCCTGCCGCCGGCGTCTCCGCTGGCTCAACCTTATCCGTGCTGCTCGCCAGCTGCGCGAACACCTTGAGATCCGGCCACAGCACAGCCATCGCCAGTAGCATGCCCAGCACCATGCCGCCCAGCGCCGCGACCACCCCCGGCAGCGGCGCCCACTGCATCACTGCGTACAGCACCCCGGCGCCCAGCAGGCTGCCGGCGGCCGTGCGCAGCAGCGTGCTGCGCGTCTCGCCCAGGCCGGGATAGCGCCGCGCCAGCAGCCACAACAGCACGATCGCTTCCAGCGTAAAGGCGATCGTGCCCGCCAGCGCAATGCCGCCGGCGCCCATGCGGCCGGTCAGCGCCACCGCCAAGCCCACGAACAGCGCCGAGTTGATGCCCGCCGCCCACATGGGCGTGCGCGCCTCTTGCTGCGCGTAGAACGAGCGCGAGCCGATCTCCAGCAGAGCATGCCCGGTCAGGCCGGCCAGGTATAGCTGCGTGATCCACACGATCAGGTCCACTTCGCTGGCGGAGTACACCGGGAAGGCGCGCTCCACCAGCGGGCGCAGGCCTATCCCCAGCAGCAGGGCTGCGGGGATGGTCAGCGCCAGGATGGTGCGCACCGCGCCGTTCACCGCCTGGGTGAAACCCGGCCGGTCGCCGCGCGCGAACAGCTGCGATACGCTCGGCAGCAGGGCGATCGCCAGGGCGCTGCCGATCAGCGTCTCAGGCACCTGCATAATGAACCAACCAAGATTGAGAGCTGTGATCGAGCCTTCGGCCAGGCCGGAGGCCAGGTTGTCGCGCGCCACAAAGTAAATATGAATAAAGAGCATGGTCAGCACACGCGGTGCCATCAGCACAATCACCTTGCGCACGCCCTCCGTGCGCAGGCCCAGCACCGGCCGCCAGCGGAAGCCGTAGGCCAGCAGCCCGGGCACCTGGATCGCCAAGTGCAATAGCGCCCCCAGGATCACGCCCCATACCAGCCCATGAATGCCCATGTTGAAGTGGGGCAGGTCGAAGCCGCCAATGTTGTACGGGCTGCTGGGCGCCAGGATCAGGGCGCCAAAGATCTGCCCGATGTTGTACAGCCCCGGCGCCAGCGCCGGCAGCAGGAAGTGCTTGTTGGCTTGCAGCCCGGCCATCGCCAGGCCGCTGATCGAGAAAATGATGATCGCGATCAGGTCCAGGCGCATCAGCTCCACTGAGAGCAGCTTCTGCTCGGCCGGGAAGCCCGGCGCGATCAGCGTATCGATCAGCCATGGCGCCAGGATGGCGATCACCACCGAGAGCGCCGCGGTCACAATGAACGCCAGGTTCAGGATGCGCACGAACAGGTCCCAGGCGCCCTGGCGGCCGCTCTTTTCCAGGTACTCAGACAGCACCGGGATCAGCGCCACACCCAGCGCACCGCCGCTGATCAGGGCCGACAGCAGGTCAGGGATGTTGTTTGCCGCATTAAAAACATCCAGCTCGTAAGACAGGCCAAACTGGTTGTTGATGATCAGCTGGCGAGCAAAGGCCAGCACCTTATCCAGCCCAAAGAATGCGGCAATGATCAGGGTGGAGCGGGCAAAATGGCTCAATTTGATTTTCATAGAGGTTGCCAAAAATTGTATCCGTAAGCTGGGTTTGACGAAACCCTGCCTTTGGTATAGACTTCCAGCGTTGGTTTTGTCTGGCTGGCAGGTTCTGCCGCCAGGCGGCTTCTTGTTGCGGCTCGCCCCCTTTGCCTATCAATTGGATAGCCTGTTTTCGCACATCCGTTTACGGATGGCTGTTTGAGTGTCTCGTGCCCAGGCGCACTGCATCAGGAGTAAAAGATAGTGGTTACACAAGTTAATTCAGAAAACATAGATTTCAAGAAGGTCGTCTCGCAGAAGCGGCTCAAAGGCTTCTTCGGCTTGCTGCAAGGCAACTATGGCCCCTACGCCATGGCCACCTTCAGCCTGGCCGTCTCGGCCGTCTGCCGCTCGCTGGTCTACCTACTGCTGGCCTATTTTGTGGATGATGTCCTCGGCCAGCCCAACTTCCAGTCGCGCGTGCCGCTGGTGGCGCTCGGCTTCCTGGGTTTGGCGCTGGTGCAGGGCCTCTTCACCTACGCCAGCGGCACGCTGGCCGGCCGCACTGGTGAGCGTGTGGTGCAGCGCCTGCGCAACTTCCTCTACGATCATCTGCAGCGCCTGACCTTCAGCTACCATGACCGCAACAAGACTGGTGAGCTGATCCAAAAGGTCACCTCAGACGTGGATGCTGTGCGCCGCTTCATCGCCCAGGAGTCCATCGAATTTGGCCGCATCATCAGCCTGTTCCTGGTCAACTTCGGTCTGCTGCTCTACATCAACTCGCGCCTGGCCTGGCTTTCGGTCATCTGCGTGCCCATCACGGTCGGCATGTCCATCTATTTCTTCGGCCGCATCTCCAAGGCCTACGAAGCCTTCCAGAATCAGGATGGCGTGCTCTCCTCCGTACTGCAGGAGAACCTCAGCGGCGTGCGTGTGGTCAAGGCCTTCGCCCGCCAACGCTACGAGATCGATAAGTTCGAGAAGGAGAACTGGAGCAAGTACCTGCTCGGCCGCAAGCTGCTGCTATGGCACTCCTTCTTCTGGCCGGTTTCCGACATCATCACCGGCGCCCAGATGCTGTACGGCTTCTACCTCGGCGCCCAGCTGACTATCCAGGGCGTGCTGAGCCTGGGCGACTACATCGCCTACGTCAGCGTGCTGGTGTGGCTGCTGTGGCCCATCCGCAACCTCGGCCGCGTCATCGTGCAGATGAGCCAGGGCCTGGTGTCCTTTGACCGCGTCTCCAGCATCATCAAGGAGAACCGCGAGCCGCTCGACGAGGGCGACTACCTGCCCGAGTCCCGCCCGCGTGGCGAGCTGGTCTTCGAGGATATGGGCTTCGAGTACGAACCCGGCCAGCCGGTGCTCAGCAACATCAGCTTCCGCGTCCAGCCCGGCCAGACCGTGGCCCTGCTGGGTTCCACCGGCTCTGGCAAGACCAGCCTGGTCAGCCTGCTGCCGCGCTTTTACGACTACACCAGCGGCCGCATCCTGCTGGATGGCGTCGAGCTCAAGCGCTACCCGCGCCGCTACCTGCGTGACAACATCGGTATCGTGCTGCAGGAGCCGTTCCTGTTCTCACGCAGCATTCGCGAGAACATTCGCTACAGCGTAGCCAACGAAACGCCCGATAGCGATGTGGAACAAGCTGCCCGCGCCGCGGCCGTGCACGACGTCATCAACACCTTCCCCAAGGCCTACGAGACCCTGGTGGGCGAGCGCGGCGTCACCCTCTCCGGCGGCCAGAAGCAGCGCGTCACCCTGGCGCGCACCCTGCTCAAGAACCCGGCCATCCTCGTGCTTGACGATGCCACCTCCTCGGTGGACACCGAGACCGAGGCCGAGATCCGCGCCGCGCTCAAGCGTTTGATGGAGAACCGCACCACCTTCCTCATCGCCCACCGCATCCAAAGCGTGATGCTGGCCGACCTGATCCTCGTCTTTGACGGCGGCAAGATCGTCCAGCAGGGCACCCATGAAGAATTGCTGGCGCAGGATGGCATCTATCGCAAGGTCTTCGACATCCAAACCATGATCGAAGAAGAAGTCCAGCGCGAAGTTGCCTCTGCGACAGGCTAGGAATAACAATGGAAGATTACAACGAATTTCAAGAAGAAGAATTTTCGACCAAGTTCAACGGTCGCACCATCCTGCGCATCCTCAGCCAGTTGAAACCCCACTGGCCTTGGGTGCTGGGTTTCCTGTTCGCCATCACCCTCGTCTCAGGGTTGGATTCGTACTTCACATACCTCAATAAGCGCATTATTGACGAAGGGGTCGCCAACCGTGACATCGGCGTGGTCTTCGAGCTCATGAAGCCTTATGCCGCCCTGCTGCTGGTGCAGGCCGTGGCCGTGTTCGCCTTCATCTGGCTCACCGGCGTGCTGGGCGAGCGCGTGCGCTATGACCTGCGCAAGACCATGTTCGAGCACCTGCAGAATCTCTCGCTCTCCTACTACAACCGAACCCCGGTGGGGTGGATCATTTCCCGCGTCACTTCGGATTCAGACCGGGTGGCCGAGCTGGTCACCTGGGGCATGCTGGATACCACCTGGGGCATCATGAACATCATCACCGCCATGTACTTCATGGCCATCATCAACTGGAAGCTGGCCCTGATCGTCTTCGCCTGCATCCCCGTGCTGGTCGTGGTCGCCTCCTGGTTCCAGAAGCGCATTATCAAGGAGTATCGCGAGGTGCGCAAGATCAACTCGCGCATCACCGGCGCCTACAACGAGAACATCACCGGCGTACGCGTCGTCAAGTCGCTCGGCCGCGAGGTCGCCAACCTGCGGGAGTTCAGCGGCACCACTGGCGAGATGTACCGTGCCGGCTTCCGGGCCGCCTGGCTCTCAGCTCTGTTCCTGCCCGTCGTCCAGATCATTACCGCGGTCTCGCTGGGCAGCATCATCTGGTATGGCGGCTTGCAAACCGAGTTCGGCGGCATGACCCTCGGCGGTATCCAGGCCTTCATCTCGTACATGACCTTTATGCTCTTCCCCATCCAGGAGATGGCGCGCGTCTACGCCGAGCTGCAGCACGCCGTAGCCTCGGCTGAGCGCATCTTCTCGATGGTGGATGCCGTGCCCACGGTGGTGAACCTGCCCGGGGCCAAAGACCCCGGCACCATCAAGGGCGACATCGTCTTTGAGAATGTGCGCTTTGCCTACGATGATGCGCCGGATGAAGCCGTGCTGTCTGACTTCAACCTGCATGTCAAGCAGGGTGAGAACATCGCCCTGGTCGGCCCCACCGGCGGCGGCAAAAGCACCATCGTCAATCTCATCTGCCGCTTTTTTGAGCCGACCCAGGGCCGTATCCTCATCGGCGGTACGGATTACAAGGACTTCACCCTGCACGGCATCCAGTCCCGCATCGGCGTGGTGCTGCAAACGCCGCACCTGTTCTCGGGAACCATTCGCGAGAATATTCGCTACGGCCGCCTGGATGCGTCCGATGCAGAGGTGGAAGAAGCCGCCAAGCTGGCCGGCGCGCACCGCTTCATCGAGGATCTGGATGGCGGCTACAACGGCCAGGTGGGGGAGGGCGGTAACCTGCTCTCCGTCGGCCAGAAGCAGCTCATCAGCCTGGCCCGCGCCGTGTTGGCCAACCCTGAATTCTTCGTAATGGATGAGGCCACCAGCTCTGTGGACACCCTCACCGAAGCGCTGATCCAGCAGGGCATGGAGACTATGATGAAAGACCGCACCAGCTTCATCATCGCCCACCGCCTTTCTACCATCAAGCGTGCTGACCGCATCCTGGTCATCGAAGGCGGCAAGATCGCTGAGATGGGCAGCCACAGTGAACTGATGCGCCAGAAGGGCCACTACTACAACCTGTACACCCAGCAGTTCCGTGACGAGTTGACCGGCAAGCAAGACCCGTTCCTGGCCGGCCGCCCGGCCGCAGCAGCTGGCTAACAGTTCTGAGAAACAAAAGAACGCCGCACAGTATGTGCGGCGTTTTTTGTTTTTCAAGTAACAGACCCAGCTCGGCCTCCGTTTTCGGATACATGACTTTGAACAAGAACCATCTCGCCGTCATCGCTCTCGTTGTAGGCATGTTTGCAGACTATTCCTTTGCCTCATATGCTCGCCAGCTTTCCCAGGCCTTTCGTATGGATGAACTGGTGTTTTTGCTGCGCTTACGTCCTGTTCTGCTGGCCCTTTTCTATGGTTTGTTGTGCCTCTTTGCCATCCGAGTACCTGGCCCGCTGTCTCCCTATGTGTTGCTGCCCCTGGCTGCAGCATTGTTGTTCGTCTCTTTCCCCATGATGAATCTTTTTGGTTTCCGCTTGCCCGCCGCTCTAAGGGAATTCATCAATGCCATCACTGTCTCCCAGCTTGGCCTCACTTTCAACCTTGGTGGTCTCATCCTCGGCTTTGGCCTGTTCCAGCATCTCAAATCAAACAAATAGCAGCCAAGATCCCGTGTCGCCCTGAGCGCAGCGAAGGGCCATCGTGGTGTATGAATAATCGCCAACATTGCGGACAGTCATCCCGTCATTGCGAGGCGCAGGCTTGCCTGCGCACGAAGCAATCTTCCCAGCCAGCTAAACTCCCGTGTCGCCCTGAGCGCAGCGAAGGGCCATCGCGGGTGTCTGAACTATCGCCACATAGTTGACATCCAGCTGCGCTTGCAAGCGCACTAACGCAACACTAAGCCCGCCACCGCCGTTACCCACTCTAAGCACGGCATAATATCTGCAGTTCCTTCATCCTTCCTTCTTCATCCCTCATCCTTACCATGATAGACCCCTACGAAAACTACGAACCCCCGCTGCGCTCAGACCCAGAAGCGGCGCAACCAGATACCCGCCCGCAGCGGGCTGCCCCCGCGCAGCCAGCCCGCAAGCCCACTGAGGCCAGGCCGATCACCTCGCGAGATGTCGTCGGCCCGGCTGCCCTCGAACCCAACCGGGCCAGCCAACTGCGCCAGCCACGCCCGCGGCGTGGCTGCCTTTCTGTGCGCCCGCTCATGCTCATCATCGTTGCCCTGGCGGCCTACCTGCTCACCCCGCTGCCCAATAACCTGCTGATCATGGGCATTGACCGCACGCCAGACGGCACTGATATTGGCCGCAGCGACACCATGATCCTGGTCAGCGCTCGCCCGCTGACAGGCCATATTGAAATGCTCTCCATCCCGCGTGACCTATGGGTGCCCATCCCCGGCTATGGTGAGAACCGTATCAACGCCGCCCACGCCTTCGGCGAGGGTGCCGGCGCTGGCGGAGGGCCGCGCCTGGCGCTCGAAACCATCCGCACCAACTTCCGCGTCAATGTCAATCACTACTTGCGCATCCGCTTGGCTGGCTTTCCCGCCGTGGTGGATGCTCTTGGCGGCGTAGACATCACGCTTGGTGCGCCTACCGCCGGCTATCCTGCCGGCACGCACCACTTGGATGGCACCCAGGCCCTCGCCTTCGTGCGCGATCGTACTGGCGATGACTTTTTTCGCATGGCCCATGGGCAGCTTTTCATCGTTTCGATTGGCAAAAAGATGCTCAATCCTCTCGAATGGCTGCGCATTCCGGGCGCAATGATCGCATTATCAGACGCGGTTGATACCAATCTACCCATGTGGTTGTGGCCGCGCTATGCTTTCGTCTTCCTGCGCGCCATTGTTTTTGATGGCATGCACGCGCTCACGCTGCCGCGTGAAGCAGTAACGCCGTGGGTCACCGGCGGTGGCGCGCAAGTGCTCTTGCCAAACTGGAATACAATTCTTCCGCTGCTGCAGGAAATGTTTGGTATCTTCTAACGCTAAAGTTTTTTTGAACAACGCATAAAAAAGAGAAAATTTTTGCGCGCGTGCAAAAAATTTGCGCAAAACATCGCTTTTTTACATTTTTTGCACGCGTAAAACATTTTTCGCACGTTTTTATACGCAGTTTTACACGCGTTTTAGACATCACACGCCATATACTTTTCTAAATCACTCATTGTTTTTAAACATGAGTGCAATCCGGAAGGAGAAAGTAAGATGGCTGTTGCTAAGAAGAAGGCTGCAAAGAAGAAAGTTGCCAAGAAGGTTGTGAAGAAGAAGGCCGTCAAGAAGACTGCCAAGAAGGCAACGAAGAAGAAGGCCGCTAAGAAGCGCTAGGTTTTCTTTCGTAAAAAACAAAGAAGCGGTGCATTTATGCACCGCTTCTTTGTTTAAACATGATTCAGGGGATAATAGTTTCATGTCAAACATCCACCCCGGCCTGCCGCTCATAGACCTTCACCGCCATCTGGATGGCAGCGTGCGCCTGCAAACCATCCTCGATCTCGGCCGCCAGCACAACCTTCCGCTGCCCGCCTGGGACCCGGACACGCTGCGTCCCCACGTACAGGTGGCCGACATCCAGCCCAATATCATGGAGTTCATTGCCCGCTTCAAATGGATGGTTGGCGTGATGGTGGATTACGATGCCGTCGAGCGCATCGCCTATGAGAACATCCTCGATGCCAAGGCCGAGGGCATAGACTACATAGAGCTCCGCTTCAGCCCTGCCTTCATGGCCACCGGCCACGGCCTCGACCCGGCAGAGATCTGCGCCGCCGTGGCCGCTGGCATGCAGCGCGGCGTCGCCGACACCGGAGTTCAGGCCAACCTGATCGGCATTATCAGCCGCCATTTCGGGGCAGAGCAGGGCATGCAAGAATTGAACGCCCTGCTGGCCCATCGCGACCGCTTCGTTGCCCTTGACCTGGCTGGCGACGAGGGGCGCTACCCCGGCTCACTCTTCGTAGAACATTTCCGCCTGGCCCGTGAGGCCGGCTGGCATATCACCGTCCACGCCGGCGAGGCGGCCGGCGCCGAGAGCATCTGGCAGGCTGTGCGCGAGCTTGGCGCTACCCGCATTGGCCATGGCGTCCGCACCATGGATGACCCCGCCCTGATGGCCCACCTGGCCGAACATCGCATCGGCATCGAGGCCAACCTCACCAGCAACCTCCAGACCAGCACCGTGCCAAGTTATGCCGCCCATCCCCTCAAGACCCAGCTGGAAGCGGGCATCCTGGCTACCATCAACTCAGACGACCCCGGCATTAGCGCCATCACCTTGCCCTACGAGTACGATGTGGCCGCCCCCCGGGCCGGCCTTAGCCTGGCCCAGATCCACCAGGCCCAGCAAAACGCCCTCGAACTGGCCTTCCTGCCCCCACCAGCCAAGGCCGCCCTCTTGCAAGCGAAGGAGGCTCAAAAATGAACATCCTCATTACCGGTGGCAGCGGCCTGTTAGGCCGCCGCCTCACCCGCCACCTGCTGGCCTCCGGCCACCAGGTCACCATCCTCAGCCGTAAGCCCGCCGCCGTTACCGGCCTGCCCGCCGCCGTCACCATTGCCGGCTGGGATGGCCGTACGGCGGCCGGCTGGCAGCCGCACGCCGATGCCGCCGATGTCATCATCAACCTGGCCGGCGCCAGCATCAAGGGCGATGGTTTCCTGCCCTCCCGCTGGACCCCCAAACGCAAAGCCCTCATCCTCAGCAGCCGCGTCCAGGCCGGCCAGGCCGTGATGGATGCCCTCCGGGCAGCCCTGCGGGCCGCGCCCAAAAAGCCGCGCACCTTGCTGCAGGCCTCGGCCGTGGGCTACTACGGCCCGCGCGGCCCGGAGCCCATCACAGAGGAGACCGGCCCGGGCGCAGACTTCCTGGCTGGCGTCTGCCAGCAATGGGAGGCCAGCACGCAGGACGCCGAGGCGCTCGGCGTGCGCCGCATCGTGCTGCGCACCGGCCTGCCGCTCACCATGCAGGGTGGGGCGATGCCGCTGCTGGTGCTGCCCTTCCGCCTGTTCGCCGGTGGATGGTTCGGCGACGGGCGCCAGTACTATCCCTGGATCCACATTGAAGACTACATTGCCGCGCTCACCTTCCTGCTCGAGGACGGCAAGGCCCGCGGCGTCTTCAACATCAGCGCGCCGCAGCCGCTGCCCAACCGCCAGTTCGCCGCCACGCTGGGGCGTGTGCTGCGCCGCCCCAGCTGGCTGCCCACACCGCGCTTCGCCATGCAGCTGGCCCTCGGCGAAGTCTCCACGGTCGTCCTCGACGGCCAGAACGCCGTGCCCGCCGCGCTGCAAGCCGCCGGCTTCGAATTCAAATACCCTGACCTCGAGCCCGCGCTTCGTGATTTGCTAAAGTAATTCTGCTTGGCAGGTTGGTCTTACTGCACCCTCAGCACCCTCGTGTCGCGCCCTGAGCGAAGTAGAAACGCAACTGTCATTCCGAAGCCGAGCAGAGCGAGGCGAGGAATCCTTTAGGGCATTCCAAGTTCAAGCCAATCTGCGCTGCGGCAGCAGCGCAACTGTCAGATGAATTTTTGATACCAGTTGAACTTAGACTTCGCACACTACCCTAGATTCCCCATCGTACTGCTCCTACACTAACGCCGTTACTCAGGCGGCCCAACCGCCGCCACATCACGACAGGAGCAGCATGGCTACGATAGGTTTGTTTTTTGGTTCCTCCACCGGCAATACGGAAAATGCGGCAGAGCAAATTCAGAAGCTCTTGCAGGCCGCCGGGCATGAGGTCAACCTCCTCAATGTCTATTCTGAATCCGTAAAAGGCATGGAGCAGTACGAATACCTCGTCCTCGGTATCCCCACCTGGGACATTGGCGAGATTCAGGAAGACTGGAAGAACGTGTGGGATGAGCTCGACACGCTCGAGCTCGCTGGCAAGAAGGCTGCTGTCTTTGGCCAGGGCGACCAGCGCGGCTACCCCGCCACCTTCCAGGACTGCATCGGTCTGCTGGGCCGCAAAGTGCGCGAGCGCGGCGCCACCCTGGTCGGTTTCATGTCCACTGATGGCTTCACCTTCGACGAGTCCCTCGGCTTGGAAGACGGCAAGTTCATGGGCCTCTCCCTCGACGATGACAACCAGCGTGACCTCACCGAGGGCCGCATCGCCGCCTGGGTTCCCCAAGTCATCGCCGAATTCGGCCTATAGCCTCGTGCCAACAAAAAACGCCAGCATTTGCTGGCGTTTTTTTATTCTTGCAATCTGCGAACCCTAGCTGTTGCGCCGCCCCATGCCCATCACCAACGAGGCATAGTACAGCAGCTGCATCACCGCGGTGAACAGCGCCGCCACATAGGTCAGCGCGGCCGCGTTCAGTACGTTGTTCACGCCAGCCTGCTCCTCTTGACTGGTGATGATGCCCGCGTCCGCCAACAGGCGGCGTGCCCGCGTTGAAGCGTCGAGCTCCACCGGCAGCGTTGCCAGCGCAAACACCGCACCGCCCGCGAACACGATCACGCCCAGCCAGGCCAGCTCCGTAAAGTTGAGCGCAAACCCGACCATCAGCAGGATCCAGCCCAGCCACGAGCCGATGTTGACCATCGGCACCAGGGCCGCCCGCAGGCGCAGCGGGCCGTAGTCCTCGCGGTCCTGCATGGCGTGGCCCAGTTCGTGGGCCGCGATCGCCAGCGCCGCCACCGAGGGGCTCTGCGCAACCCCCTGCGACAAGCGCAGGGTCTTGCTGCGCGGGTCGTAATGGTCGCTCAGGCGGCCGCCTACTTGCTCAATGCTCACGTTCAAGCCGCCGCGCTGCGCCAGCTTCTGGGCCGCCTGGGCGCCGGTCAGCCCGCTGCGCGCCGCTACCCGGCTCCAGCGGCCGTACGCCGAATTTACATACCACTGCGCCAGCATCATTGCCAGAAAGGCGGGCAGCATGTAGATAAAGTAACCAGAGTTAAAGAACATCTATCCTCCTAAAGTCAGCTTAGTTGCCGCTCAGCAGGCGGATGGCTTCATCCAGCTGCGGGTCACGCCCGGCGTCCACATCCTCTTGGGTCAGCGGCACCACATAATCCGGTTCCAGACCCAGGCCGTGGATCTGGCGGCCATCCGGCGTTAGCCAGCGGGCGATCGTGACGCGCAGGGCGCCCTGGTCGTCCGAGAGCATGCGCGTGATCTGCACCGAGCCCTTGCCAAAGGTGGTTTCACCCACCAGCGGTGCGCGGCCATAATCCTGCAGCGCACCGGCCAGGATCTCAGAAGCCGAAGCCGAGCCCTGGTTCACCAGCACAACCATGGGGATCCCGGTGGCAACGCCGCCCTCTTCCACTTCATACGTATAGCGTGAGCCGTCGTTGTAGTCTTCCAGCAGCACCACGCCATCCGTCAAAAATTCAGAGGTGATCTCGACCGCCGTGTCCAGATAGCCGCCGCCGTTGTTACGCAGGTCGACGATCAGGCCGCTCGGGTTCTGGGCCAGCAGGTCTTCCAATGCAACCTGCAGATCGCGCCCCGAGTCGGCGCCGAAGGTGAACAGCTGCACATAGGCAATGTTGCCCTCCAGCATCTCGCTTTCCACGCTCGGCACAATGATGCGGCTGCGCACGATCGTTACGTCGAAGGGCTCCTCGCCCTCGCGGCCGATCGTCAGCGTGACCGGCGTGCCGGCCGGGCCGAGAATGCGGTTGACCGCCAGCGAGCTGTCGATCTTGCTCATGTCTTCGCCGTCAATGGCCAGCACCTGGTCACCCGGGCGCAGGCCGGCGGCTTCCGCGGGAGAGCCTTCCATCGGCGCAATGATCACCACGTAATCGCCGCCGGTGTCCACCCAGGCGCCAATGCCTTCATAGTTGCCTTGCAGCTCCAGGTCGGCTTGGAACAGTTGCACGGGGTCCATGAAGCCTGTGTGCTGGTCGCCCATGGCGGCCACCGCGCCGTGCAGGGCATCCCGCATCAGCTGCTCGTAGCTGGTGTCCAGTTCGACGCCGCTGTACTGCACTCGGCGCCAGGTCTCCCAGAACGGCAGCATCGCATCGTACAGCTGAGGCGGCGTATTCGCCTCGTCGGCCAGTTGGCTGGTGGGCGGGGCATCTGCCGCCGGTGTCAGCGTGGCCAGGTCAACTTCCAGCGCTTCCAGGCTGGCCTTCAGGCCATCGTGTGCGCCCTGGGCATACACCGTGTCGTTGACCGGCTGGTCATAAAAGTCCTGGTGCAGAATATCATTGACTTCCCAGACGGGGTTGAACAGACGCCCCAGGTCTATATTGCTGCCTACCGGGGTCTGCACTTCCGGTTCAGCCGGAGTGGGTTTGTTCTCTTCCAGCAAAGATTGAGGGTCGTTCAATATCTGGGCTATGTCATCCCGCAAGGTCCAGCCAAATACGGCTACGCTGGTAACACAAACGCACATGGCAATCAGAATCAAAGCCACAAGAATGGCAACAAGCGGTTTATTTGATTTCATAGGACGGTCCGTTCTGATGGGGTGGCGAATAGGTTTTTCAATTTGGGTAAGCGTATCACGGGCGGATTAGAGCGGTATAAACATTCACTCGTCTTTCTTCAAGGCCTCCACCTTGCGGGCCAGTTCTTCCAAGCGCTCATCTTCCGGCTTCCAGGGGTCGCGGGCGCCCTTGAAGATCTTTTTGGCGATCTCGATCTGTCCAATGGCGCTGCCTCGCCGCGCCCCCGCATACAGTACCGCTAAAATGCCCACCGCCACGAACAGCGTCAGGCAAATGATCACGATGGCGCGTTCACCCATGCGGCAATTCTACCAGCGCGGGCATCGCCTCGATCAGCTGCTCTACCCGGGCAATGCTGACATCCGCCGCCGAGTCCGGCTCCCCGCTGCCCACCAGCGCCGCAGACGCGCCCAGCTGCTTGGCCGCCGCCAGGTTCACCGGCATGTCATCCACGAACAGCGCCTGGCTGGCTGCCGTCCCGCTGCGCTCGAAGGCTAGCTGGTAGGCGAAGGGGTCCGGCTTGCTCTGGAATTGCATCGCGCGCACATCCACAATGTCGGCAAAGTGTCGCTCCACGCCCAGTGCCCGCAGCACCCGCTCCGCATGAAAGCTGGCCGAATTGGTGAAGATGTACTTGGCCTGTGGCAGCTGGGTCAGCATCGCATCCAGGCCTGGGTTGGGCGTCACCAGCTCCTCGATCGGCAGCTCATGCGTATAGCGCAAATAATCCTCGGCATCAATGGCGTGGTGCTTCTGCAGCCCGCGCAGCGAGGTGCCGTACGTCTTCAAGTAAAACTCGCGCACGCCAGGCACTTCCGCCTCAGGGATGCCAACTACTTCGTGCATATATTGGGCGATCCGCCCGCGCAGCGCGTCCCACACCCCGCTGTCCTTGGGATACAGAGTGTCGTCCAGGTCAAAGAAGATGGTGCGGATGAGCATGGGGAATAGTGAGGGCTACTTGCCGCGCGTTTTGCTGCGAATGCTCGGCAAATGAAAGTCCACCATGTCCCGCGGCGCCCGCCGCGGCAGCTTCAGCGCCTTGTCATACTGTGCGAACAAGGTATCGAACGAATTTTGCCAGCTCTGCGTCTGCGCCTTCTTGTATCCCGCCTTGCCCATCTGTTTCAACAGGGCCGGGTCGCCCGCCAGCTTCTTGACCGCCTTGAACAAGCGCTCCGGGCTCTCCGAGGGGTATTGCAGGCCGGTCTTGCCATTGTCCACCAGGTCCACCACGCCGCCCGAGTTGGGGGCGATCACCGGCAGGCCGGATGCCATCGCTTCCACCACCACGTTGCCGTAAGTCTCCTCGGCGCCGGTGAACACGAACAGGTCACCGGAGGCATATGCCTGCGCCAGGTTCTCGCCGCGCAGATACCCGGTGAAGACGGTGGGCGTGTTCTTGAATACGCGCTCCAGCCGTTTGCGGTCCGGCCCGTCGCCTACGATTGCCAAGCGCAGGCCGGGAATGTCCCGCGCGATCGGCAGCAACAGGTCCACCCGCTTCTCGCGTGAAAGCCGGCTGACAAAGATCGCCAGCACCTTGCCGTCTTCACCGCCGGTCAGCTTCTTGCGCCATTTGGCCGTGCGCTTCTTGGGAGAGAAGCGCTCCAGGTCCACGCCGCCCGGCCACACCGTCAGCCGCTTGAAGCCTTTGGCTACCAGCTGTTTGCGCGTAAAGTTGGAAGGTACCAGGTTGATATCCGCCCGGTTGTGAATGAACTTGTAGAACTGGAACACCGGCTCAGATACCATGCCCATCTTCCAGCGCCGCGCGAAGCCAGATACGTCTGTCTGGTACGAGGCCACCACCGGGATGGAATGCTTCAGCGCCACCCGCAGCCCGGCGATCCCCAGCGAGGTGGGGTTGACCAGGTGGATCAGGTCAGGCTTGAAGTCCAGCACTTTCTTCTCCACCCGCGCCACCGGCGTAGCGATGCGCAGCTCAGGGTAGAACGGGGTCTTCATGCTGCGGTGGCGTGAGACCGGCGTACCCGCATAGCGCTCGATCGATCCGCTGGGGGCGAACAGCAGGCTGTCATGCCCTTCTTCTTTTAGATAGTCAAATAGATGGGTCAGGGTGATAACAATGCCGTCGATCTTGGGCAAAAAGGTCTCAGTGAAATAGGCGATGCGCATAGTGAGGCCAGGGCAATTTTACTCGTGTTCACAGGCTCCCCAGCCTGGGTAAATTCCTAGCGCCATTAGGGTTTGGCTGATAGGTTAGTTGAAAGCTACAGGACTTCTACATACACCTGGCTGGTAATGCGCGGCCCCAGCACGATCTCATCCTTGCGCCCGCGCAGCTTCACATGCAGGTTGCCGTCAAACTCAGAGAAAGCCGTCACGGTCAGCTCGGCGCTTGGCACTACGCCCAGCTCGCTCAGGTGCAGCAGCAGGTCTGCCATGCTGTCACGCACCCGCGTCACACGGGCGCGCTGGCCCGGGCGCAGGGCGCTCAGCGGCGTCTCGTCGCTCTCCGGCAGGCTCAGGTCCATCCGTGGGATCGGGTCGCCGTGCGGGTCAATGCGCGGGTCGCCCAGCGCCTCGGCGATGCGTTGCTCGAACTGCTCGCTGATCACATGTTCCAGGCGGTCAGCTTCTTCGTGCACTTCGTGCCACTCATAGCCCAGGATCTGGTGCAAAAACAGCTCCAGCAGGCGGTGGTGCCGAATGGTTTCCAGCGCCACGCGCTCGCCTTGCTCGGTCAGCAGCACGCCGCGGTGCTTCTGGTACTCCACCAACGCCGGTTGCGTGCTGGCCAGCTTTTGCAGCATGCCCGTCACCGAGGCCGGCGCTACGTTCAGATACTCAGCCAGCGCGTTGGTAGACGCGCGTCCCTCGCCCCGTGTCAGTTCGTAGATCGCCTTGAGATAATCCTCAATGGATTGGGAAAGCGGCTCTTTTGCATTCGCCGCAGGTTTAGGCATAACGAAAGTGTATACGCCGCAGTTGGCAGTGTCAATCCAAATTGCTTATACTGCCCAAGAAATGAGTGAAATGAACAGCGTTGTCATTTGCCCCTGGTGTGGCACAAATTACCTCAGCTTTCAGTCCAACTGCAGCAACTGCGGTGGCACCATGCCTGCGCCCACTCAGGCCGCCGCCGTACAGCCACAAGAGCGTGCCCGCACCCGTCGCCAGCTCACCTGGCCACCCTCACCGCCGCGCGGCATCGCCCCCAACTATGTCTGGAAGATCCTAGGGCAGGATGGCTGGGTAATCTCGATGTTCGTCTTCGTCCTGCTCGGTTTCATCTTCATCATCGTGGGCGCCGGCCTCACCATTGGCATCATCACTGCCTTCGTCGGCCTGCCTTTTGTCGGCATGGGCCTGCTCTTCCTTGGTGGCGGTGGTTCGGTGCTCTATTGGCGCTACCAGCAAGCCGTCCAAACCGTCGAGGTGCTCAAATCCGGCCGCGCCAAAGAGGGCGAGGTGATCAGCCTGGAGCCCAACCACAGTGTGCGCATCAATGGCCGCATGCCGTGGACCATTCGCTATCAATTCACCCTTGACGGCAAGCTCTACGAGGGCAGCACCAGCACCCTGAACAATCCCCAGCTCACCCACGCCCCTGGCCCCGCCGTGGTACTCTATCTGCCAGACCATCCCGAAAAGAACCAGCTCTACCCACATCCATAATCCACCAACACAGCCTCCAAGCCGCGTCGCCCTGAGCGCAGCGAAGGCCATTGCTGCGCCTGAACAAACGCCAGCATCGCAGATAGCCCACTCGCCGCATCGCGACGGGGAAAGAGAACCTTTAGGCCACCTAAGTCCTCACAACCACGGCCTTAAACCCCCATCTCCACCCATAGACAAAATAGTACTCGCCACCCATAACGCCCAATTCCCGAATCGTGTTAACATCAGCATCTGGCACACAGTACCAAGTTCAGGGGGCAGCCCCGTTCGATTTGGAACCTGTAGTCCGAAATTTGTAAGAAAGGAGTTCCAAATTCAATGGCTGATCGAGAGCAAGGAACCGTTAAATGGTTCAATGGGTCCAAGGGCTTCGGCTTCATCACCCGTGACAACGGCGCCGATGATGTCTTTGTCCACTTCAGCGCCATTCGTGGCGATGGCTTCCGCAACTTGGAAGAGGGTCAAAAAGTCGAGTTCACTGTGGCCCAGGGCGATAAGGGCCTCCAGGCTCAAGACGTTGTCGCTCTGTAAACCAACAGAACGAAACTAAAAAGCTCCGGCATCACTGCCGGAGCTTTCGTTTAAATCCGCCATGGATTAGGGCCAGGGCACATCCACGAACGGCGTATACCCGTGCTTCTCCGCGGCTGCCACCCGGGCATAGCCCGGGATGCCGCAGCTGCGATCATCGACCACCTGCGCCGACCTGCCCCACGAGCCCACCGCCGTGAAAACGTACTCGCCGCCCTGACACACCCACGCCTCCACAATATACGGCGTCTGCTCCGAGTCGTCGCCAGCATTCAGCTGAATGCCATACCAGCTCACCGTTACCGTGTTGCCGCTGCGGCTGGCGCTCACGCCGCTTAGCCCGTATGTATAAATGTAAGACCACGCCAGCACCGTATGCGGGTCACGCGGCGGCAGCGAATTGCGGTCACCGTTGAATTGCAAATACTCCTCGCCGCCGTTCACCCAGCAGCGGTTGTTCCCGCCGATCGCCTGCGCCAGCACCCAATTGCTGTGCTCCATGCGGCCAACCACTTCGATATTGACGCCACCTGGGAACGTGAACTTGTACAAATAATCCGCCCCCGGCCCAAAGCGGCACGACAGCCGTCCCTCCACCAGCACCTTCGCCCGCAATGAAGTGACGTAGGTCGGCGTGATCGTTGGCGTGTCTGTCGCCGTCGGCACCGGGGTCGGCGTCTCCGTTGGGGTGGCGGTCGCGCTCGGCACCGGCGTCTCCGAAGGCGTGATCGTCGCCGGCGGCGGCAATGGCGTCTCTGTGGGTGCCGGCGCCAATGCCCCGCACGCCGAGAACAGCGCGCTGAGCGCAAGCAGCAGCAGTGAAAGCGGGGCCGCGCGTCGTTTCATAGCCTTTGCATTATACTTTCAGGCAATTGGCCACAAAGCCGGAGGCACGCGCATGAAAGAACCAGGTTTCTTCAATAACTACGACACCAGCGTCGTCATCGGCGTCATGCTGGCGGTCGGCTTCGCCGTCGCCCTCGTTACCGTTGGCCCCGGCTTCGCCACGCGCAACTTCTTGGCCGAAGCCGTCATCCTGGCGGCCACCTTCGCGGTAGCCCGCCAATACCTTCCCTGGAAAGATGCCCCCAAAGAGCGCCTCAAAGGCCCGCGCCGCGAGCTCATCATGGCGCTCGTCGGCTACCTGCTGATCATGATCGGCGCCCGCACCCATTACAGCTTCGGCCTTGCCTGGCCCTGGCTCGCCGGCGCCATGCTGCTGCCCGTCATCGCCATGGTTTCGGCCGGCTACGGCCCCAAAGCCTGGGGCCTGCGCCTGCCCAAACCCAGCGAGATCGGCGTGCTGGCCGTCGTGGTCTTGCTCACCTATGGCCTTAGCCGCGCCCTGGGCGCCGTGTTGCCCGCCAGCGAGCTGCCCAGCGAGGATGTCATCAATCTCGTCGCCCCGGCCTTCACGACCATCGGCAACGTGCTGGTCGTGGCCGTGGTCGCCGCGATCCTTGAAGAAGTGTTCTTTCGAGTTTATTTGCAGCCGCGCTTGGCCGCTTACCTGCCCGGCCGCTGGGCCGTGCTGGTGCAAGCGCTAATGTATAGCGCCGCCTTCCTGCCGCTGTATCTGTACGGCAATCGCTATCCGCTGCCGCTGGCCGCTGCTCTTGTCCTCGTGACTACCAACGGTGTCCTCGCTGGCTACTTCTGGCGCAAGACCGGCAACCTATGGTTGCTCATCCTGCTCCACCTGCTCGCCTTCGGCCGCTACGGCCTGTAGGCCGCTCGCTCATCACATAAAAAAAGACGGCGCATGCGCCGTCTTTTTTTATAGATCTGGAGTTGTACGCTGCGAAGCAGCGTAGAACTCCGAAAGGTGCCGAAGGCACCGTACTAGGGCCAGGGCACCCCCACCCAGCCTGTGTACCCGTGCTTGTCTGAGCCAAACGCCCGCGCGTACGAAGCCTCGCTGCAGTTGCCCTTCTCGTCATGGATCTCGATAGAGGTGTTGTTCGTGCCATAGGCTCGGAACACGAACTGGCCGTTCTGGCACACCCACGCCTCCACCAGGTACTTGTTCTGCAAAGAATCGTCACCCGGCAAGTACTCGAACGGCTCCCAATACACCGTCACAATGTTGCCATTGCGGCTGGAGCGCACGCCCTTCAGCGGCTCGTACGGCTGCGTGGTCCATGCCAGGACAATATGCGGGTTATCGATTGGGTACACCAGGCTGCGGTCCACCCCTAGCGTGATCAGCTCCTGGCTCACCCAGCAGCGCCGCAGCCCGCGTGACACCTGGCGCACCAGCCACCAGTTCTCGTTCAGCTCCATGTGCCCCAGCACCTCAACCGTATCGCCCTGATACAGGGTGGTGGTCAGCAGGTAGCCGCCGCCCGGCCCAAAGCGACAGCTGGCCATCTCCACGTTCACCGTCCCCCAGGTGAAACTGGGTGTCGGCGGCAGTGTAGCGCTCGGGGTAGGGGTGATGCTTGGCGTCAGCGTGATCGTCGGCGTGGGCGTGCGGCTGGCCGTCGCCGTGGCGCTGGGGGTCAGGGTCGCCGTGCTGCTCGCTGTCACCGTGGGCGTTTCCGTGGGGGCGGGTGCCAGTGCGCTGCACCCGACCGCAAAACTTGCCAGCACCAGTAAAGAAATGACTAAGTTTGTTCTGCGCATAGCCACATTATACAGCCCAGCCAATCGCTCCCTCTGCCAAGCCATCGTGCGTCCCGAGCGTAGCGAGGGACCCTCGCTGCCCCATTCTGCCAGCCCTGCCTATAGTTGACTGCGCAGCAGCGCAATACCCTCGTTGCCTGCCTATACTGGTGGAGAACGCCGCCCGGCGTTAGCCGGGGCAGTTCTCCCGCGCTGCACAGCAGCGCACTTTTCATATATACATCTTATAAATTTCGTGATATATTCTGCTCTGTAGGTTAGTAGTGGTTTTTCAAGATTTTCCCCTGTACGGTCTCAACAACTGTATGCTTGAATGCACAGATGTGAATTCAGCGATGCTGAATTCCGGTCTGTCGCGCCGCCCCCGCGGCGTAAGAGCGCTCTACCTAACTCTGCAAGAAAGGAGTTAAACAGATCGCAATGGCAGAACGCATTCAAGGCACCGTGAAGTGGTTCAATGGCACCAAGGGCTTCGGTTTTATCACCCGTGAGGGTGGCCCGGACGTCTTCGTCCACTTCAGCGCCATCAGCGGTGACGGCTTCCGCAACCTGGAAGAAGGTCAGAAGGTGGAATTCACCGTGACCCAGGGCCAGAAAGGCCCCCAGGCTCAGGACGTCACCGTCGTAGGCTAGTCAACTAGCTTAACGAAACAAAAAGCCGCCCCAGCAATGGGGCGGCTTTTTTGTTTCCATCTGTCATTGCGAGGCGCAGCCTTGCCTGCGCACGAAGCAATCTCCAGGTTCGCACTCATCGTAGAAGCGTTACTCGGCTCCGCCGAGTAGCTTCTACCGCGCTGCGTAGCAGCGCATTAGCCCGGCGTCTCCACGCCATCATCCTCGTCGTTCACAAAGTCTTCGTCCGGCACCGTACCCGTCGGGTCGGCGTCCCCCGGCTGCGGGTTGTAGTCCTCCCCCGGCACTGCGGTGGGGTCGTGCCGTACACCCCCGCTCGGCTGGTCCTCGTGACGCGTCTTGTCGTCTGCCATGCTGTCCTCCTTGTCTGGATGTTTCGCGGCTCAGTACTCCGAGGAACGGGCAGCCTCACCCGCTGTTACTGATCTCGCCGCATCCCAAGCGCGCAGAATTGTTAGCAACGCCTCAAAGACAGCGCGCTTATAGCTCCTAAGCCCTGAAGCAATTTGGAAACATGTCGCCCACGGCGAACGGCGTAGCTATTCGCCCGCTTTCCCAACTTTCAAGAAGGTCGGCAGGGGTATCACCGTGACCCAGGGACAGAAGGACCCCAAGCTTAGGACGTCGTCGGCTAATTCCGGCTGCTAGCAGCACACTAGCTCACAACGCTCTAAACAAAAGCTCCAGCGCAAGCTGGGGGTGTTCCATTATCTTAGTGTAAGATCGTCAATTAGAAATATCACTTACAATGTATCCAAGAATTGCTGAGTAAAGATGTGCCTTCAAGGGGCCTAAATTTGAATACTTTACTAGTGAGAACTGAAAATGCTTATAAAGAGCAATGGAAATTACTTTCACAGTTTTCCTACCCCGCAAATATCAAGCGACATTTTGTCGAAAGCGGCTTTGCCCCCCCAAGTGATAGATTGGTTAATTTCGTCTCTGCCGCAGTATCCCAAGGTCGAGAGTATTTTTTTGCTGCTGCAAATTCAGAACTTACTATTTCCCCCCTGCTCTATTATTATGGAACGTCTAATTTGCTAAATGGACTTTCTGTACTTGTTACAGGCGCTAAGCTTCCAGTTGAACATCATGGGATGGTACCAGAAATACCTCAGAGGGAAGACTATAGAATTGCCGAGTTAAAAATACTGCCTGTTCAACTAAATAGAGGTTCTCTTCAGCTTTTTGCGAATGTGTTTTCTCCCGGAGTTGAGCTAGTAAACAGCGACTCCTGGAGCATAGGAGAGATCCTCGGCTCAATCCCAGATCTTAAATTAGATTTTGAGCAGATGTATCAAGATTCTTCCCCATATACTCTTCCGGTAGAAATAGTTAATACAAGGCGGGGAGTTGTAGAGCGCATCGCTCGCAAAGATATGTCTAGATTTAAAGACCCTAAGAATGTGGTAGATAACATAATTGACTTGAACAAAGCATATTTAGAACCCCAGTTGAATAGTGAATTTTTAATACTACACCCTAGGTTGAACGGAGTGGAAATAGGTGAGAAATCGATTTTCGGACAGAAGCACATACAATTGGCTCACCTTAAGAATGGCAGGAAACTTTTGCCGAATCAGCTCATTCTTATGTATATGGGTCTGTTTGGGCTGGGGCATATATCTCGCTATCAACCTGAAATATGGAATAGATTTGTTGAACGTGATGAGACTGGTGAACGTTTATTGATTGAGAAATTTCTTGACGTTTGCTATAGATATGTACCTAATTTGGCGCTGAACAAAATTAGGAGTTCCTCAATACAGTTTGTTAACACAATCGTTGAACCAGTTGATCGACGAACCTCGCTTTCCGATGATGACATTCAGAAACTGGACCGGCTAGGGAGGTAGAGAATGACTATATTGGAAGCTGCATATACGCTTGCTAAGTCTGTTAAATCACTTACTAAACGTAACGATTTGAGAAAACTTATCTACAATCTAAATTCCGTTAGAGAAGGACAAATTGACAGAAATCATTTCGGTTATGTAGCTAGAAATCAGCGGCTTCAGCTTTACGGATATTTGTTGACAGAAGCAAACAGGTCGAAATTAGAACAGTCCCCATTTGGTCTGCCTAGAATAGAACAAGAAGAGCTTCAACTCATAAGCAGCTTCCACAATCAATTAGTGGAAGTGGACAGGCTATGTATTCAAACACTAGTTGAACATAATCCGAGACTAGAGCAAGCACTAGATATTTATGATCCAACACTGCTAAAAAACATCCCGCCTTCCTTGAAAGAGATTAGGTTTGAGAATTCAGCTATTCAATTGTTTGTCGAAGAATTTATAAAGCACCCTAGCTATAGTTGCTTGTTAGGGTTTCCTCGAGACTTTCTTGATTTGTCTGCGCAAAAGATTTCTAACCATGTCCGTAATTTTGAAGCATCGATTCTTGCTCAAGAAGATTGTCCATCTGAGCTGCAGCGTGTCATTTTTACCTATGAGAGAAACAGTCAGGAAAGAAAAATCTTACGCTTTATTACAAATCTAGTCGCGCTAAGGTCATCGCTTAGTCATTTGAATCAACTGCTTTTTCAAGCACTAACAGTTGATAAATTAGCTATTTTAGACGGAGAGACTATTATCAGTTTTGAGGGTCCGCGGCACAACCTTTGTGGGGAAAGCTATAGAATTTTGGTGCAACTAGGAAGCCGAACCTTTAAAATGGAAGTAAATGATCTGGTCCTTATAAAGAATCCACTCGACTTGAATGCTGCTACTCAGCTAGGCTGGATCCAAGCACAGGCTTTCGAAATTTCACGAGAAACTGGTCAAACGCTTCAACTAGATTTGCGAAGAATAAATGAATCATTGAGCGCGTATGGTTCGCTCGATCAAGAAGCTTGAATCTGACGTGTTGCAGTGCTTTCTTGTGGCATAATCCCCTTACCTCAGAGCCAACTTCGCCTGCTGACCCTTTAGCGAGCCCGGGACGGTGCAAGCCGGGCAGGTTCCCCACCAGGCCGAAGATCCCTCTGTTGTATGCAAACCCAACGCCGCCGTTCCCTGGCGGCCAGTAGGGGCGCCGGGTGCTCCCGTTAGCGAGTGGCAGCGTATCTGCGCTGCATAAGGGCCTGGCTTGGTCAGGAACTGCGGGTGGTACCGCGGGAGTTCGCTCTCGTCCTGCTTTCACGGACGGGAGCTTTGTTTTAATCTCCTACCGCCTGCGGAGTCCATCCCCATATAGGTGAGGGTGAAGACTCCTTGATTTCCTGCCCAGTTTGGCCGCATCTCCGCCAACTGTGGCATTGTGTGCAGCCTGCTGGCAAATTCTGCGCCAGCCTGCACATTAACAACCGAAGAAGCTTGTCGTCAGGCCTTGATGAGCCAAGCTGCCAAGCTGCCAAGCTGGCGTCAAGGGCTTTGATGAGAATGACCAAAGCGGTCTCCCTGCTAGCAGGTCATTCTCATATGAACTTGACAGAGGAAAGCGTCAAGTTGTAGTGAAGCACACCCCGCTCACTACAACAACAACTACAAGTTGACGCGCGGAGCGTGACAAGCTGGCGTCAAGCACAACTTGGACAAGCGCCGCGGCGCTCTGCGCCGCAAACTCGGCTTTAGCCGAGCAGCTTGTCCCGCGTTGCGAAGCAACGCACGCTGTATAGCGATGCATTTGGACGCACGGCCGCATTGGACAAGCGTCGCTCGGCTTTAGCCGAGCAGCTTGTCCCCGCGCTGCGTAGCAGCGCATACGTCGGAGAGGGCGCAAGTTAAAACTTTGCCTGTAAAAGTTTTAACCTGGGTGCAAACTTCCTGCCGAAAAGACTTTGCCCGCATGGGCGTATGAGGAGCAACACGAACATGGCATTCAAAGAAGTACCCAACAAAGTAGATTTCGTCGCTCAGGAGCACCAAATCCTCGCCTTCTGGCAGGCTGACCGCTCGCTCGCCAAGCTGCGCACCCTGCGCGCCGGCGCCAAGCCCTGGTCCTTCATTGACGGCCCCATCACCGCCAACAACCCCATGGGCGTCCATCACGGCTGGGGCCGCACCTATAAAGACCTCTACAACCGCTACTACGCCATGCAGGGCCGCCAGTTGCGCTACCAGCAAGGCTTCGACTGCCAGGGCCTCTGGGTCGAGGTCGAGGTTGAGAAAGAGCTCAAGTTCGCCAGCAAGCGCGATATCGAAGCCTACGGGCTCGATCAGTTCGTCCTGCGCTGCAAAGAGCGCGTCCTGCGCTTCGCCGCCGTCCAGACCGAGCAGTCCATCCGCCTCGGTTACTGGATGGAGTGGGACGACCCCGCCCAGCTCCGTTGGCTGGCTGACCAGCTCGCCGCTGACCCGCAGGCCGAGATCGCCTACGCTGGCCCCGCCGGTGGCGCCGCTGGCACCGTCGAGCAGGTCGTAGGCCACCTCGGCCTCCCCGAGCTCGGCGGCAGCTACTTCACCTTCAGCGACGAGAACAACTACATGATCTGGGCCTTCCTCAAGAAGTGCTGGGAGAAGGGCTGGCTCTACCGCGGCGCAGACTCCATGCCCTGGTGCCCGCGCTGCGCCACCGGCATCAGCCAGCACGAGATCGAGAGCGATGGCTACAAAGAGGTAACTCACAAGTCCATCACCCTGCGCCTCCCGCTGCGTGGCCGCCAGAACGAGTACCTGCTTGCCTGGACCACGACTCCGTGGACCCTCACCAGCAACGTCGCCGCTGCCGTTGGCCCCGATCTTGATTATGTCAAGGTCAAGCAGGGCGACCACGCGTACTACCTCTCCAAGGGCACCCTGCACATGCTGACTGGAGAGCACGAACTCCTCGCCGAGCTCAAGGGCCGCGACATGGAAGGCTGGGCCTACGACGGCCCCTTTGATGACCTGCCCGCCGCCAACGAGTCCGGCGGCCACCTTGAATTGCGTGACCTGGTGAAGGGCGTTACCCAGTCCGCCAAGGAGGCCCACCGCGTCATCCTCTGGGATGAGGTCGGCGAGGCCGAAGGCACCGGCATCGTACACATCGCCCCCGGCGCCGGCGCCGAGGACTACCAGCTCGGCCTGCAGAACAAGCTGCCCATCATCGTACCCATCGATGATGAGGCCCGCATCGTGGATGGTTTTGGTCCGCTCACCGGCATGACCACCGCCGAGGTGCCCGACACCATCGCCAGTCTGCTCGACGAGAAGGGTCTGCTCTACAAGTATGAGCCATATACCCACCGCTATCCCACCTGCTGGCGCTGCAAGACTGAGCTGGTCTGGCGCGTCGTAGACGAATGGTTCATCAGCATGGGTAAGAGCTTCGACAAGCCCCGCGAGGAGCTCACCGCCGAAGAGAAGGCCAATAATCTGCGCTACCAGATCATGGATGTTGTCGACCAGATCCGCTGGGTGCCGGAGTTCGGCCACGCCCGTGAGATGGACTGGCTGCGCAACATGCATGATTGGATGATCAGCAAGAAGCGCTACTGGGGCCTCGCGCTGCCCATCTGGGTCTGCGACTCGTGCAAGCAGCACACCGTCATCGGCAGCGAGGATGAGCTCGCCGAGCGCGCTGTGCAAGGCTACGATACCTTCGCCGGTCACACCCCGCACCGCCCGTACATCGATGCCGTCAAGGTCAAGTGCGAGCATTGCGCCGAGGGCCACATGACCCGCATTCCGGATGTGGGTAACCCTTGGCTGGATGCCGGCATCGTCAGCATGAGCACCCTGCGCTACCGCGCCGAGCCGCAGTATTGGCAGCAGTGGTTCCCGGCTGACTGGATCAGCGAGAGTTTCCCCGGCCAGTTCCGCAACTGGTTTTACAGCATGCTCGCCATGGGCACCGTCATGGCCGAGACCGCGCCGTTCAAGAATCTCTTTAGCTATTCAACCTTGCTCGACGAGCACGGCGAGTCCATGCACAAGAGCAAGGGCAACTCCATCGAGTTCAACCAGGCCGCCGACAAAATGGGCGTGGATGTGATGCGCTGGATGTATGCCGCCCAGAAGCCGGAGAACAATCTGCTCTTCGGCTACAACAAGGCTGATGATGTGCGCCGCCGCTTCCTCATCCCGCTCTGGAACATCTACAGCTTCTTCGTCACCTACGCCCGCCTCGATGGTTGGACGCCAACCTTCGCTGCCTTTGACCCGAACCACCCCGAAGGCGCAACGCCCGCGTCGGACAACCCGCTCGATAAGTGGATTCTGGCCCGCCTCAATCAGGCCGTGCAACAATCCACCAATCGTTTGGATAACTGGGATGCCTTCGGCGTGACCTTGGCTATCGAATCCCTGATCGACGACCTCTCCAATTGGTATGTGCGCCGCAGCCGCCGCCGCTTCTGGCGCAGCGAGCAGGACGGCGACAAGCAGGCCGCCTACGCCACGCTATGGCACGTCCTCGTCAAGCTTATCCGCACCATCGCGCCCCTCACGCCTTTCGTCACTGAGGAGATGTATCAGAACCTCGTCGCCGCCCACAATAGCGCCGCATACACCAGTGTCCACATGAGCTTGTACCCCCAGGCGGATGCCGCCGCCATTGACGAGACCCTCATCAATGAGATGGGCCTCGCCCGCCAGATCGCCAGCCTGGGCCTCAGCGCTCGCGGCGCCGCCAATTTGAAAGTGCGCCAGCCGCTCGCCAAGACCCTGGTCCACTCCGCCAGCGGAGCCAATCACTTGTCTGAGTACCTGATCGATATCGTCAAAGACGAGCTCAATGTCAAGAACATCGAGTTCGTCCAGCAGGCCGGTGAGCTGGTCACCTACACCCTGCTGCCCAATAACGCCAAGCTAGGCCCGCGCTTCGGGGCTGATTTCCCCAAGCTGCGCCCAGCGCTGGCCGCTCTGGATGCGGCCAGCGTCGCCGCCAGCGTGGCGGCCGGCGAGCCCGTCCAGCTCACGCTGGATGGCAGCGAAGTTGAGCTCGCCGCCGATGAGGTGCTGGTCAACAGCCAGCCCGCCGAAGGCCTGGCCGTCGCCGCAGAGAAGGGCGTCACCGTCGGCCTTGATACGGCCTTGACGCCCGAACTCAAGGCCGAAGGCACCGCCCGCGAAGTCGTCCGCCGTATTCAGGACATGCGGAAGAAGGCTGACTTCAATATCGAAGACCGTATCCGCACCTACTACGCCGCCGAGGGCGACCTTGCCGCCGTGCTGACCCAATGGGCGGAGACGATCAAGTCTGAGACCCTCAGCCTCGAGCTCGCTGCTGGCTCGGCGCCCGCTGGCGCCTACAGCGAGGAGCACAAGATTGACGGTGCTACGGTAACCTTGGCAGTAGTGAAAGCTTGAGGTGATAGCATGAAACTGAACCCACTCACGCCCGAAGAGCAACGCATCATCCTCCGCAAGGGCACTGAGATGCCCTTCACCGGCGAGTATGACCGCCACTACGAAGCCGGCACCTACGTCTGCCGCCAGTGCGACGCGCCGCTGTACGGCTCAGACACCAAGTTTGACGCCCATTGTGGCTGGCCCGCTTTCGACGCCGAGATTCCCGGCGCCGTCGCCCGCCACCCCGACCCGGATGGCTACCGGGTCGAGATCACCTGCGCCAACTGCGGCGGCCACCTCGGCCACGTCTTTGAAGGCGAGGGCTTCACGCCCACCAATACCCGCCATTGCGTCAACTCCATCTCCATGAAGTTCATCCCGGCGGAGTAAGGTAATTTAATGGCCGCATTGCAACGCATCTATGCCAACGACCGCCTTGTCTATTACCGCCAGGCGGCCGATGCGCAGCACTGGGATGCCGTCTGGAAGTCGCAGGATACACAGCGCCTGTTCGCAGAAGCCGCCAACGGAGAGCTTGGCTACTACAACGAGATCTTCCCCCGTCATCTTCCTAAAACCGGCAAGATCCTGGAGGCGGGCTGCGGCCTCGGCCAATTCGTCATCGCCCTTCGCCAGCGCGGATACGATGCCGAAGGGGTGGACTATGCCGAGGAGACCATCCGTTTCCTAAACCAGCGCTTTCCGAACCAGCCCTTCCGTGTAGCCGATGTCACCGCTATGGACGTGCCTGATGGCTACTACCGCGCCTACATTTCTCTTGGCGTCATGGAGCATTTGCAAGAAGGCCCGCAGCAGTTCCTGCAGGAAACCTATCGCATCTTGTCGCCCGGAGGCGTGGCCTGCATCTCCGTGCCTTATCTCAATTTTCTGCGGCGTTTGAAAGCCCGCCTGGGCTTGTATGGCCGCCCAGGCTCCGATACGCTGCCCTTCTACCAGTTTGCATATTCCGCAAAGGAATTCACCCACATCTTGGAGCGGCATGGTTTTGAAGTGCTGGCTCGCTACCAATACGGTGGCTATAAGGGTGTCAAAGATGAATTGCCTTGGCTTAGCAAAGTGTTCGCTTGGCCGCAGGGTTGGCGTTTGCAAAAATGGCTGATGAATTCCAAATGGGTTAACGCCCATAACGGCCACATGATGATGTATGTGGCCCGCAAACCAGACAAAAAAGAGGCGGCTCATTGAGCCGCCTCTTTTTACTAGCGGTAGGTTTCCAGCCGCTTGGCGTACGATGTGTTTTGGCGGTGTTTGCGCGGCGAGCGCGTGGGGCGCTGCGGGGTAGCCCCCTTGGGGGCATCCTGCGTGCGCTGTGGCCGGCGAGGGCCAGAGTTCTTGAACGGACGATTGTCCGTCATAGGCTCGCTCACCTTGGCTGGCACGGCGTTGTAGTCAAAGCCATCCAGCTTGCGGCTTTCGATCTTTTTGCCCATCACGCGCTCCAGAGAGCGTAGCATTTCGCGGTCTTCGTTGGCCACCACCAGCGTAAAAGCTTCCCCGGTGCGCTCCGCGCGGCCGGTGCGGCCAATGCGGTGAATGTAGGCGTCGGTAGTGTCAGGCATGTCATAGTTGATGACAAGCTTGATCTTTTCGATGTCCAGGCCGCGGGCCGCAATGTCGGTCGCGACCATCACCTGGTAGCGCCCATCGCGGAAGCCCTTGAGCGCCGCTTGGCGCTGGCTCTGGCTGCGGTTGCCGTGCAGGGCCGTGGCCATATAGCCTTCACGCTCCAGGTGGCGCGTCACCTTCTGGGCACGGTGCTTGGTGCGGGTGAAGACCAACACGGAGTTGGCCTCGGCGCGCTTCAGCAGCTCCAGCAACATAGCGGTTTTGAGTGCGCCGGGCACCGGGTACAGCGCGTGCGAAACAGTGTGGGCCGGGGCGCCGATGCCCACGGATACTCGCTTGGGGTTGTGCAGCATGCCGCTGGCCAGCTCGCTGACTTCCTTGGGGAAGGTGGCCGAGAACAGCATGTTCTGCCGTTTCGGCGGCAGCAGTTTGATGATGCGTTTGACATCCGGCAGAAAGCCCATGTCAAACATGCGGTCGGCTTCGTCCAGCACCAGCACTTCGATATTGCCTAGGCGCACGGAATTCTGGTTCGCCAGGTCCAGCAGGCGGCCGGGGCAGGCTACGATGATCTCGGCGCCGCGGCGCAGCGATTCCACCTGGGGGCGGGCGCTGACGCCACCGTAGACGGTGACGCAGTGCAGGCTGGTGCCGCTCGCCAGCATGACGATCGTCTCGCGGATCTGCTCGGCCAGCTCACGCGTAGGCGTGACGATCAGCGCCCGCGCCTGCCGGCGCGGCCCGCTGAGCAGCTTGTTGAGGATCGGCAGCACGAACGCGGCGGTCTTGCCGGTGCCGGTTTGGGCGGTGCCGATAATGTCGTGGCCTTCCAGCGCCACGGGGATGGCCTGTTCTTGAATGGGCGTGGCCTGCGAGTAGCCGGCGCGTTGAATGCCCTTCGATAGGCGTGAATCGAGGTTGAATTCAGTAAATTTCACAATATTCCTTTGTATTCAGAAGTCTACGGGGAATTTCCGTCAGAATGACGGGCCGAAACTGAAGTTCAACCTAGACACCCGAAGGGTGTAGAACAGCAGCGACTGCTGAATATCGATAGTTACTCGGCATAGCCGAGCTGGATAAGACTGGCTGAGTATACAGGCATTGGAGTGAATGTCAAGCAAGCGGAGTATGAGAATTGTTTGAGTCATGCATCACTTCCTAGTGTATAGTTCGCCACTTGCGAGGAAGTCGATGAAAAAATTCTTTGCAGATCCTGGCCACCGTAGAGTTGCATTGATCTGGCTGGGGTGGGTGATCGCCATACTGGGCTTCCAAGCCTACCTGCCCGCTCGCCTGGAGCTGGCCCGGCCTGACTATGCGATTGAATGGACCCCACAGGAGACGCGGGCCGGCGCGCAGGACGACAAGCTGTATCTCAGCGAACCGTTCCTGAACACTCACGTCTCATGGGATTCAGAGTTCTATCTTGGCGTTGCGCTTGAGGGCTACCATTCCGACAATATTCGCCGTGTGAACGGTTACTTTGAGCCTGGCAATGCTGTACTGGACTTTTGGCCGTTTACTGCGCCCGATTCTGTGCCGACTGGACAGCGTCTCTCGATGAGCATGGCCTTCTTCCCGCTGTACCCGCTTGCTATTCGCGCGCTCAACATGCCGCTCAGCCTGCTAGGCATGGCGCCTATCGCCACTGCCACTCTAGCCGCTGTGGCCGTATCGCTGCTCGGAACGCTGGCAGGCATGCTGGCCTTGTACCAGCTTGCAAAAGATGAGCTGGGCGAAGATGGCGGCCTGCGGGCTGCCTTCTACCTAGTCATTTTCCCTAGTGGGTTCTTTCTGGCCCAGGTGTATACCGAAGGCTTGTTTGTAGGCTTGGCTTTCTGGGTTTTAGTCATGGCGCGGCGTGGCCAGTTGGGCTGGGCCGCTGCTTTGGCCGTTTTGGCCACTTATACTCGCGCGGTCGGCGTGCTGCTGGCGCTGCCGCTGCTCTATCACTGGTATCGCAGTGGAGCTTGGCGGCAATTGCTGCCAAGGAGCTTCTCGGCGCGTGCGCTTGGCAGCCTGTTGCTGGCGACTGCGCCGCTGCTGGCCTTTGGCCTATGGCGCATCTCGTATTATGGGCAGGCCTTCACTACTGTGGAGGATGTCTGGTTTGGGCGCGGGCTATTGGATTGGGGCAAGACTTTTTACAATTGGGGAGTAGTGCTGGATATTCTACGCAGCGGCGTTTCACAATCGGCAGCCTATTATTCGCTGGAACTTGCCAGCATTGTGTTCGGTTTCGTGGCCTGTCTTATTGGCCTGCGCCGCCATCCTGATCTGGCCCTGTTTGGCTTGGCCGTTATTTTTCTCTCATTTACCAGTGGCCAGGCGCAAGGCATGTATCGTTACATTTTGGTTGCTCCGCCAGTTTTCCTGCTGCTGGCAAGGGCCGGCAAGAGCGCGGCCTTTGACCGCTCATGGAGCATGGTGAGCTTGCTGCTGATGAGTATCATGGCGGCGTTGTTCAGCTTTGATTTGTGGGCGGGCTAGCTACAGCTGCCAGCTCTCGCCCCAGTTTGCCAGCAGGGCCTGATAGCCGGGATCTTGGTAGCGTGCCAGGCTGAACAGCGGAGCGTAGTCCGGCAGGGCGGCGCCGGTGATATGCCCGGCCACAAGCTCGGCCAACCCCGCCGCTGCCATGATGCCGTAGCCTGAGGCGGCGCCGATGACGTAAGACCCAGGCACGCCTAGTGGGCCAGCTAGGGGGCGATTCTCCTGCGTCTTTGTGTAATAGCCGCCGTCTACGCTGGGGCGCGGCATGCGTTCCAGGTAACCGCGCATGCCCGGCAAAATCCGGCCCAGGCCGCGGATGGCCGTTTCCGCATATAGCGGGTCCTCTGCGATCGGGAAGCTCGGCTCTACGGCTTCGTTGTGTACATCCCAAAGGATCAAAATGCTCTGGGCGGCCGCGTCCCCCTCCGGGCGGGTGTGCGCCCCTGAAGGCAGGCGCCTCAGGAGCCAGGCTGTCTCGGGGTCTTCAGCCAGCATGGCGCGCTCATCTTCGCTCCAGCTCAGTTCCTGCTCATCAGCACATATGACCAATGGAGCTTCGCGGCCCAGCGCGGCCAAGTGGTCGTTGAAAGCTGCCTTGAGATGCAGCTCGTTATAGACCGGCACTTCAATATTAAGCAGTCTGCCAACCTGGCCAAGCAGGGGGCCGGCGGCGTTGACGAAAGTGCTGGTGGTGATGTGGGTGCCATCTGCCAGGCGTACACCAGAGACAACTCCGCCGGCAGTCTCCACCGCAGCTACACGCCCAGTGATGAGTTGCACGCCCGCGGCGCGCGCCTGCTCCCACATCCACATACCGTAGCTCTGCGCGCTCAGCCAGCCGGCGCGGCGCACATGCAGCACGGCCGCTGTCTCAGGGGCAAGATAAGGAAAGTGCTGCCGGATGGCAGCCGGGTCGGTCAGCAGGTCGGCGCCATCCGGGCCATCGTAGCCTTCGGCATGATGCGCCATGTAACCGGCGCTGCCCGCCGAGTGCTCGCGCAGTTCGCCGGCGCCCAGGCCGGCCGCCTCGGCCGCCGCCGTGCGCAAACCAGCAACCTGCGCGGGGTCAGTGGTGACATACAAATAGCCGCGCCGGTTGAGCTTGAACATGTTGTTGCAGGCCGCGGCGCGCTCCTCGATCAGGGTGATGCTGCGGTTCATCAGCTGCACCATGGCGTCGCCCGGGCCAGGCCACCAGTTGCGGTAGCACTCGCTGGATTTGTCCGTGGTCAGCGTGAGCGGGGGGCGTTTGTCCACCACCACGATATTCCTCACGCCGCGCTGTGCCAGGGCGTAAGCCGTGCTAACCCCCAGTATGCCGGCGCCACAGATCACGATATCGGTCGACTTGCTAGCCATTGGCTGATTCAACCACAGTTGTAGCTGGCCAGAGGATTACAATTCACCTTAGTGATGCACGTAAACGTCAAGATCGGGGAGTGATGAGCGGAATCGAGGAAATTGCTAAGCAGGCGGGCGTGTCGCGCTCCACTGTTTCCCGAGTGATCAATGATGACCCAAATGTAAGTGAACGCACTCGTCAGCGTGTGCTGGATGTTATTTCTTCAAACAACTATGTCCCAAATCGGGCTGCCAGAAAGTTGGCTGGCGGGCGTACCGGAATCATTGGTCTGGTGATACCGATTGGGGTATCCAACCTCTTCGTGGAGCCTTTCTTCCCTATTCTTGTTCAAAGTGTCACCAATCGCTGCAATCATCTCAACCATTCCGTGATGCTTTGGCTTGGCGAGCCTGAGCGCGAACGCAGAAGCATTTCCCAAATCCTCAGCAACGATCTTCTTGATGGAGTGGTTGTGTCCTCCCTGCAGGATCGCGATCCTATCGTGGCGGCCCTGCACCAATCACAGATCCCCTTTGTTCTTATCGGGCGTTACCCAGATAGCTTGCCGGTCAGCTTTGTGGATATTGATAACGAAGAGTGCACCCGTCAGGCAGTAAAGTACCTCATCCAAATCGGCCGCAAGCGTATTGCCACCATCACAGGTGTTGAAGGAACGTTGGTGTACCGGGCGCGTCTCGAGGCTTATCGCGCGACCCTGGCTGAAGCGGGTTTGAAGGTAGATGAGAACCTGATCGCTCAGGGCGGCTTTGTGGAGGAGGGCGGCTATGCGGCCATGCGCAAGCTTGCTCCGTTCCGGCCCGACGCAGTGTTTGCCACCAACGATGCCATGGCAGTAGGCGCAATCCGTTATCTGCATGAGCAAGGTTTGCGCGTTCCTGAGGACGTGGCCGTCCTAGGCTTTGACGATGCGCCGTTTGCCTCCAGCTACAAGCCTGCACTCACTACGGTGGCACAGCCCATTGCCGAGCTGGGATGCCATGCTGTGGACATGCTAATGCAACTGATCGAGGACCGGCCAGACAAACCACTGACAAAGGTGCTTGCCTCCAAGCTGGTTATCAGAGAGTCTGCTTAAGCGCGGCTGAAGCCTGTTCAACTTGGGCCCCAGAGAAATCGCGCAACGGGCTGCGCACCGGCCACAAGGGCAAGCCATGTTGGCTGTGCAGCATGGCCTTCAGGTACGCCGGCGCAGGCGGCATGCTATCCATGGCGCTGCGGGCCGCGTCTAGGGTGGCTTGGTGCACGCTGGCATCCGTGTCCCATAGAAAGCCTTCGTACACTGCGCGCAGCTCAGCGATGCGCAGGTTGGCCAGGGCGGTGATGCAGCCCGCCGCGCCCGCCTGCATTCCGCTGGTCATCAGTTTGTCGTTGCCCACCAGCACCGCGCAGCCCGGCAGCCCGGCCGCGTATGCCGCGGCAGATGCCTGATCGCCGGTGGAGTCTTTGAGCCCGGCAAAGCGAGTGGGGTAGGCTGCCTGCAGACGCTGCAGCAAGCTGAGCGGCAGCGGCACGCCGCTCACCGCTGGGATGTGATAGCCCAACAGCCAGCGCCCCTCCGGCACACTGCGCTCGATTACCTGGCTGAACCAGTCAAACAAGCCATCTTCGCTGGCGTTGCGCATAAAGTATGGCGGTAGAACCACCACCGCTTCGAAGCCTGCATCAAAAGCAGCCTGGTTAAGCGCAATCGTTTCGGTCAGGCTCGGTGTCCCGGTGCCTGCCAGCAAACGAAACTCTTCCGGCCGGGTTGCCGCCGCAGCTTTGAATATATCCACGCGTTCAGCGGCAGAGAAGCTGGTGCCTTCGCCCGTGGTGCCCAGCAGCAAAGCGCCATGTGCGCCGCGCTGGGCGAAGAAACTAAGCAGACCCGCCCAAGCAGAAAGATCGGGCTGATCATCGGCCGTCAACGGGGTGACGGCCGCGGTGTAGACTCCGGAGAGAGGATGGGTGAGGTTGGCCGAGGGCATGCTGGTGATTATAAGGTCATGCCAGGAACAGGATAGCTACACCTGCCAGCGCTACAACCGTCCCAACGATGCCTCGTGCCGTCAGCTTTTCCCTGAAAACAAAGTAGCCGATCGGCAAAAGAAAAATCGGCACCATGGCGATCAGCGTACTAGCGATGCCGACTTCCGTGTTTTGGATCGACACTAACGACAACCACACACCGCTCACTGGCCCAAATAATGCGCCGATAAAAAGCAAGCCAAATGCTTTGGGTTGTTGACGCAGTGTAGTAAATGTGCCGGCTGCCTGCCCGCGCACTAAGGTAAACAGCCATATGCAAGCCGTCGCGGTCAGCATGCGCAGTACCTGCGCCGAAAGAGCTGGAAAATCGCCCACCAGGCCAAACTTGGCGGTGATGGCGCCTAAAGCCTGTCCCAACGCCGCCAGAAAGGCAAACAGCAGCCCGAACAAATACACGCGTTGCTGCGAATGGCTGCGCGGTTCGCCTTCATGCTCAGATACAACCCACAAAACACCGCTAAGGCCGAGCAGCATGCCCATGATCTGGACTGTGTTGAGGGTTTCCCCAAATAAAAAATACCCAAAGAGTGCGGCCACCACGGGCGCGGTGCTGAATACAAGCATGGTGAGCCGCGTGCCTAGCTGAACAAAAGCTTGGAACAGCGCCGCGTCACCCAGCGCCAGACCGATCACGCCCGACAACCCGAGCCAGAGCCAGCGCTCGTTGCTGGCTGCCGGGATAAGGCTTCCGTACAGCAAGAGGTGCAGGCAGAGCAGGATCAGCGTGGCCACCAGCAGCCGGGTGCGGTTGACCACTTGCGAGCCGACCAGGCGCGAGCTAAACGTGAAAAATGTGGCCCCACCCGCAAAGAATATGGCAGTGGCCAGGCCGGCAAGTTCACCGATATAGGTTATGGGCATGGAATCTCCAGTGGCGAAGTATACGCCGCCAAGCACATCTCTACCTTTATAATTCGTGCCTATGCGCCCTGAAAACACTCAGGTTTCAATAATCATCCCGACTTACAATGAAAAAGAGCACATCGAAGCTCTCGTTGACTCTCTATATACACATATCAAGGCACCTCTTGAAGTCATTGTCGTTGATGATGCATCCCCTGATGGTACAGCTGATGTAGTTGCTGGTCTGGACTATCCGGGGTTGCGTTTGATTCGGCGTAAAGCTCGAGGGCTTGCGGCTGCATTTCATCGCGGTATTCTGGAGGCCAAGGGAGACATTCTGGGTTGGATGGATGCGGATATGACCATGCCCGCAACCGTAATGAACCAGCTTGTTCAACAACTGGATGAATATCACATCGCTATTGGCTCTCGCTATGTGGAAGGGGGCAGCGACAATCGCCATCCAATTCGCACACTCGCCAGTCGCGCCATCAACCGCTTGGCGCGGCTGATTTTGAACAATGCAGTTCGCGATTACGACAGCGGCTTTATTGCCATCCGCCGAGAGGTCTTCGACCATGTGACCCTTATCCCCTATGGGTATGGGGATTATTTTATTGAGTTTATATATGATGCGCACCGGGCTGGCTTAAAGATCAAAGAAGTTGGCTATGCGTTTCGTGATCGCAGCGTCGGTTTGTCAAAATCCGCTCCTTCACTCATTAGCTTTTTCGTTACCGGTTTGCGCTACATCCTGCGTATCTTCAGCCTGCGTCTACGCTTCATTACTGGTCGGGATTAATGCAGGCCGCCGAATACCAGCGTCTGCATGCCGCAGAAGAGAGACTGTGGTGGTTTCGAGCGCTCCATCAAGCTATCTTCTATCTATTGCCCAGGCCACACCAGGGGCGCGTGCTTGAAGTTGGTTGTGGCACGGGCGGCTTGATGCAAAAGTTAGCCCAGCGCGGCTTGCATGTGACCGGCATTGATTTTTCGTCGGAAGCAGTTGAGTTCACAGCCGCCCGCCGCGCAGGGCCTGTAGCGCGCGCCAGTGCCAACGAATTGCCCTTCGCTGACGAAAGTTTTGACTTCGTCACCTGTGTTGACTTGCTGGAAGTAGCCACTGTGCAGCCCGAGGCGCTGGTGGAAAACGCCCTGCGGGTCCTGCGCCCGGGTGGCTATGGCTTGTTTGTCATGGCTGCTCACCAATGGCTGCTAAGTGAGCACGACCGCGCCGTGAACTCCATCCGTCGTTTTAATCTCACCCAATTGCGCAACCTGTTTGCGGGTAAAACCGCTCGCGTCCTGCGCGGCACCTATCTGTTCTTTCTGGTCTTTCCGCTGGTTGTGTTGCGCAAGTTAGGTAACAAGCCGCTCACGGGGCACATCAGCACTTCAGATGTCAGTGTGCCTCCACAGGCAGTTAACTTGCCTCTATATTGGCTCTGCTGGCTTGAGAACCAGCTTTTGCGCACAGCGAACCTGCCGATGGGGTCATCTGTGGTTGTAGTGGTGCAAAAAAATGGCTGAGCCCATCTGGCTTGACCGCTTGGAGGCAACCCGCCCTTATCAATGGCTACGGCAGTGGATGAACCGCAGCCTGATCAACTTCCTGGTGCAGGGGGCGTTGGCCGGGCGCCGCGGCCTGCGCCTGGCCGAGGTGGCCTGCGGCAGCGGCTTCGCTGCTCACCTGCTGGCCACCCGCCCCGAAGTGTCGCTGAGCATCGCCGCCGACCTCAACTTGGATGATTACACCCAGGCCAATATCTCCGGCTACGCGGCCTCATTTCTGCTTACTGATCTCTTTGCTCCCGCGTTGCAAGCCAATTCGCTGGACTTAGTGTGGAACTCCTCTTCGATCGAAGAGATCGACCGCCCGCAACAGGCCGTGGCATGTATGGCCGCTTTGGCAAAGCACGGCGGCCTGGTGTTTGTCGGAGTGCCCAGTCGCCAAGGCATTGCTGGGCTGCTGCGCCTGCTGCCCTCGGCGCGCACGCGCGCTTGGCTGGGCCGGGTATATAGCCGCGCCGAATTGCGCGGCCTGCTGGCTGGCGCCGGATTGCACCCCGTGCGCGAGACCTCGTATCTTTTTGGCACGTTCATCGGCCTGCTGGCGCAAAAACCACGCAGCTGATTCCAAACACATTAGAATTGAGCCATGCAACTACACGAAGCAGTCATCATTGATGGCATCCGCACTCCCATTGGCGCCCTGGGCGGCTCGTTAGCCGCCGTGCGGCCAGACGATATGGCCGCTCTGGTGCTTAAGGGTCTGGTCGAGCGAACTGGCATTAACCCAGCTGAGATTGAAGAAGTCATCATGGGGTGCGCCAACCAGGCTGGCGAAGATAATCGCAATGTAGCCCGCATGGCGGTTTTGCTGGCAGGTTTCCCGGTGGAAGTGCCCGCCATCACTGTGAACCGGCTGTGCGCTTCGGGCTTGAATGCGGTCAACACCGCCGCCCGTGCCATCAAAGCCGGCGAGGGCGATGTGTACATCGCCGCAGGCGTTGAAAGCATGACCCGCTCGCCATACTCGGTAGCCAAGGCCGCCCAGGCGTATGAGTATGGGAACGTCACCATGTGGGACACCACGTTGGGCTGGCGCTTTCCGAATCAGAAACTAAAAGACGCTTACGGCAACGACTCGATGGGCGAAACCGCCGAAAATTTGTACGATGAGACTCCCATCTCCCGCGATGAGCAGGACCGCTTCGCTCTGCAAAGCCACCAGCGCGCCATCGCTGCCGTGGATGCCGGCCGCTTCAAAGACGAGATCCTGCCGGTGCCAGTACCGCAACGCAAAGGCGACCCCGTGATCGTAGATACTGATGAACGCCCGCGCCGCGATACCAGCATGGAAAGCCTGGCCAAGCTGCGCCCAGCCTTCCGTAAGGATGGCACTGTCACGGCGGGTAACTCCTCTGGCCTCAACGATGGCGCCTCGGCCTTGCTGCTCACCAGCGCCGCCAAGGCCAAGGCTCTTGGCCTCAAGCCGATGGCCCGTGTAGTGGCTTCGGCGGCCGCGGGTGTGCCGCCGCGCACCATGGGCATTGGCCCGGTGCCCGCCGTGCGCAAAGCCTTGCAGCGCGCAGGGCTTAAGATCGAAGACATCAGCCTTGTAGAGCTGAACGAGGCCTTTGCCGTCCAATCCCTGGCGGTACTGCGCGAACTTGGCATCAGTGAAGACATCACCAACGTAAATGGCGGCGCGATCGCCCTTGGGCATCCGCTCGGTTGCTCCGGGGCGCGCATCCTCACCACGCTGCTGCACGAGATGCGCCGCCGTGCGCCCAGCATGCCGCGCCCCTTCTACGGCTTGGCAACTATGTGCGTAGGTGTGGGGCAGGGCGAGGCGACGATTGTGGAATGGATCGGGGACTAGACCGGGTAAGAGGGGTGACTATGTGGGATAAAAAGAAGAGGCCAAAGTCCCCACTGAGGGAACAACCCTTGCGTCATGCAGGCCAGTCCCTGCAAGATGAAATCAACCGCGTTCTGGATGAAAAGGTCTTCTTCGACCTGACATTCGTGACTGCCATTATCGTTGTAACAGGATTCCAGTGGTATCTGTATTTTTATCCCCAAACAAAACCTCCAATAGCTGTAACCATTCTCACCGCGGTGATCTGCACATTCCTGATTTTTAGAATGTTACGTTCTCTACGGGCCGTCAAGCAATTGAAACTAGGACGCCATGGAGAACGTATTGTTGCCGAAGTGCTGGAAGAGTTGCGTGTTCGAGGGTTTGGTGTTTTGCACGATGTGCCTGGTGACAAATTCAATCTGGATCATGTGGTCTTTTCACCGCATGGCATCTATGTAGTAGAGACCAAGACGATTAACAAGCCTGCGCCAGACGCACAGGTTAACTACGATGGTACTCGCGTGCTGGTGGCTGGCCGCCAGCCAACGCGCGACCCAATAATCCAAGTGAAATCGGCCGCGCGTTGGCTGCAGGAAATGCTGAAAGCTTCAACCGGGAAGGCCTTTCCTGTCAGAGGCGTGGTGGTCTACCCGGGTTGGTATGTGGAATCACGTGCAGGCAATAAAGCCGAGGTATGGGTGCTAAACCCCAAAGCGCTCGCAGATTTCATCATTCACCAGCCGCAGTTGCTGCAGCCCGATGATGTGCAGATGGCGCTGTTTCATGTTTCGCGCATTTCGCGCACAGGCTAGAGTTTCTTGCGCTGGCTTAATCCTCAGCCATACTGCTTTTGAAACTTGCCAGCGCCGGCACGGGCGTGGGGTCGTAACCGTAGGCCATCGCCAGGTAGAAGCTCACATAGTCGCCGTAGTGCAACGCCGTCCATAGGTTGGCCAGGCGCGTGTCCCCCGTGGCGGCGATCATATCGGTGTTCTGGCCCTCCACCATCACCGCCGTGCGGGTCAGCTGCGTGCGCTTTTGGTTGCGCGGGTGGTCGTGCGCCGCGGTCAGGAACAGCGCCATGCTGGCGTTGAACTGCGCTTCGGGCTGCATCAGGCCCTGCAGCGCATTGTGATTGGTCTCAGGGATCACTTCAAAGCTGGCCGCCGCTTTGCTGTTCTCGTTGATCTGCGCCTTCCAGCGCCGCGCCACCGGCGCCATCAGGCCGGCGCCGTACACCGTCACCCAGCGGCCCATCAACTGGCCGCCCATGCGCTTGGCCGGGTTGCTTGTGTCCGCCACCTCGGCTACGAAGCTGGCTTGCTGCGCTTTCATGGCGGCCACTGCGTCGGCCACCTCGGCTGCCGGGTCCGGCAGCAGACCCATGCGTGCCACCAGCGCCAGCAGCAGCCCAAACGAATAGCCTACCGCGGTACGCGGCTGCCCTTTGTGATCGAATTGCCATAGCGGAACACTGTCCTGGCGGGCCAGCTCAGCCAGAATGCCGCCGGTGCACACCACCAGGATCTGGCAGCCGGCTGCCTTGGCGGCCTGGTAAGCCTCCAAAGTTTCTTCCGTATTTCCCGAGTGCGAAGAACACACCACCAGCGTCTCGCTATTGACCCAGGCCGGCAGCCCATAATCGCGGTGCGTGGTCAGGCTGGCTTTCAGATGCGGTTCGCCGTAAGCGGCCAGCAGGTCGGCCCCGATCGCAGAGCCGCCCATCCCCGCCACCACAATTTGCTTCGCGCCCTGGCGTTCTGGCAAGGGTAGGCTTTGGCCCAGTTCCCAGGTGGCGGCCAGCTGGTCAGGCAGGCCATTGATGTGGCCGATCATATTCTCAGGGTCAAGTTTCTTTAGCAGTTCACGATCATTCAGATTCATTGTTTTCCTTGCGGAGCTGTTCCAGCAGAGTGTAGACCTGGCTGCGCGGCCAGCCCGTATCGGCGGCGACTTGCTTGGCCAGTTGCGAGGGGGGCGTGCTCTCAAGCCCGGCGCGCAGCACTGATTTTACTTGCTCTTCATCCCGGGCCTGCTCGGCCTGCAAGGCGCCAGCCACCACCAGCGTGAACTCACCGCGGGCCGGCTCCTTGGCGTAGAAGGCAGCCGCTTCGCTCAGCGTGCCGCGGAAGAAACGCTCGTACATCTTGGTCAGCTCAGCCGCCACCGCCACCTGGCGCTCGCCCAGCACGCTGTGCAGGTCGGCCAGCGCGGCTTGCAAGCGGTGCGGGCTTTCCAGCCATATCAGCGTGTAGGGCAGGGCAGCCGCGGTTCGGATGGCTCGCTGGCGTTCGCTGGCCTTTTGTGGCAAATAGCCCAGATAAACAAAGTGGTCGGTTGGCAGACCGCTGGCCGCCAGCGCCGCCACTGGCGCGCTGGGGCCAGGGATGGGGCTGACCTGGTGCCCGGCTGCCAGCGCGGCTTGCACCAGCAGGTAGCCGGGGTCATTGATGCCCGGCATGCCGGCATCCGAGATCAGGGCTACATCGCCCTGTGCCAGCGCCTCCAGGATCGGCTCCAGTTTGTGCTTCTGATTGTGTTCGTAGTAGCTGGTGATGCGGGTGTGAATGTCAAAGTGGGTCAGCAGCTTTTTGCTGTGGCGCGTGTCCTCTGCTGCGATCAAACCCACTTCCTTCAATACGCGCACCGCCCGCGGGCTCATATCTTCAAGATTGCCGATCGGGGTTGCTACCAAAAACAGCGTCGACATTAACCTTGTTTCTCGTCCTCGCTCAGGATCTTTTTCATTCGGTGCGCCAGCTTGCGCCGCTCCAGCAGTACGCGCCGCCCACAGCCCAGGCACACCAGGCCAATATCGGCCCCCAGGCGCACCACTTTCCAGTCTGTGCTGCCACATGGGTGCACTTTGCGCAGGCGCACAACATCATCCAGCTTGATTTCCGGCAGCATGGGCGAATGGTATCACGCCAACCTGCGCCGCTATAATTCCCCTATGCTTGATATGACCGTATCTGACTTGATCGCCCGTATCATCGTGCTGGTCGTGGCTTTTACCGTGCACGAATTTGCGCACGCTTACACTGCTGACCGTTTTGGTGACCCAACCCCGCGTGCCATGGGCCGCCTAACCCTCAACCCGCTGGCCCATCTGGACCCGCTCGGCTCGCTGCTCCTCATCGTGGCCGGCTTCGGCTGGGCTAAGCCTGTGCTGGTCAATCCAGACATCCTGCAGCGCCGCCATCCCGCCGCCATGATGCTGGTGGCGCTGGCCGGCCCTGCCAGTAACCTGCTGCTCGCCATCCTGGCCGCCATTCCGTTCCAGCTTGGCATTGTGCCCTTGGCTGCGGCCGGCGCCCTGTTACCGAGCGCCTTTCAGCTCTTGCAGGCTTTCGTCTTCATTAATTTGCTGTTGATGTTCTTCAACCTGCTCCCCATCTTTCCGCTGGATGGCGAAAAGATCCTCACGTACTTCCTGCCCCCGGCCGGCAAAGATTTCATGGCAAGCATCCGCCCTTATGGCTCGCTGATTCTGTTGGCGGCCATCTTCCTGCTGCCGCGGCTGGGCATTGATGTGTTGGGTTACCTGGTGTGGGAGCCGATGCGGGCGTTTTACCAGATCCTGATGGGTTAGGGCTCCAGCAGGATCTCAACCGCGCTGAAGTGCGCCGGCCCCGGAACGCTCTGGCCGTGCTCGGTCACCGCCACCTGTACCCAGGTCGGCTCATTGACCTCTATCCTGAACACGGCCTCAAAGAGCGCGGGGCGGCTTAGCTCGCCCTGCGGATAGACTTCGCGCACAGCCAGCACGCGGCCTTCACGCGTGATCAGTTGGATTGTCAGCGGCCGATGGCTGGCTGTATATGCAGTGCCACTGACGGTGATCTCGCTGCTCGGCACGCGTTGCCCATCCGCCGGTTGGCTGATGGTGATGTGCGCCTGCTCGCTGCCCGGCACGATGCTTGCCTCTCCCTCGGCCAGCAACATCAGCTCGACTGAATTTAGCGCCTGGGTGCGCCCGTAGCTGTCCACAGTCCGCAGGGTTAGCCGCGCCGGCATGGGCGGGCGGCTGACTTCAAAAGGCAACAGCATCCTGAGCTCGCTGGTGCTTAGCATCAGCACTTGGCGCATCAGCAGGCGCCCGGCCTGGTCGCTCAGTTCAGCGATGACATGCCCATCCGCGCCCGCCTGCAACACAGCCTCCACTTCGATCGGCGAGATGACCTGTGAGCCGCTCCCCGGGGACAGTATCCATATGTCCGCAATCGAAATTGCATAATTATCTATATCTGCATTTTCTGTTGCAGTTGCAGTCGCCTGCGCAGTGGGGCGCGGCGTGCTTGCAGAAATTGTTGAGCTTGGGGGAACGGTTGGCGGCGCGGCGCAGCCTGCCAGGATCAGCAGGCTGAGCGCCGCCAGCGCCGTTGCATGCTTACGAGAGCGAAGACCAAACGTCAAGCTTGGTGCCCACGCGTTTAATGATCTCATCCGTGAAGGCTTTCGTGCCCAGGTGACCGCCCAAGTCCGTGGTGGCATGCCCATTGTGGATCGCCTCAAAAACGGCCTCATAGATCGCCCGCGAGGCGTGCTCGCTGGCCTTGCCGGGCACATAGCTCAACAGCGCACCCAGGGCCAGGATCATGCCCATGGGGTTAGCAATGTCCTTGCCCTCCAGGGCCGGGGCCGTGCCGTGCGGCGCTTCGGCCATCACGGCTTTCACGCTCTGGTTTTCGCCATCCACCGCAAGCACCAGGCTTTCCGAGCCAGCAATGCTGCCGAACATTTGCAGGATCAGGTCAGACAGCAGGTCGCCATCGCGGTTCATCGCCGGGATCACCAGCGCCTGCCCGTTGGCTTGCAACAGCAACGCCAGCGTGGCGTCGATCAGCAGCGGGCGATACTCCACATCTGGATGGCGCCGGGAGGCCGCGTCCATCTCTTCCTTGAACATGCCTTCGTACACTGGGCTGACGGTGAACTTCGGCCCGCCGAACACGGTTGCGCCGTTCTTCTTGGCGTACAAAAAGGCAAACTCGGCCACGGCCTGGCAGGTGGAACGGTGGATCTGTGAGGTGCGATAGGCCACTTCGTCGCCATCGATCGTTTCGCGCCATTCCTTGGCGCCGTAGGCATCCTCCACCGCCATGCGCGCCACCGCGATCGGGGCGTGCACGCCGGCCACCGGTAGCACATTGGGGATGCGGCGGCCGGTGCGCAGGATCACCTGCGCCTTCATCGCATTGCGCAGGATCGCATTCGGGCTGCCCAGCGTTCCGCTTTCCGGCGTGATCGTGGCCGCCTTTAGGCCGAAGCCGCACTCAACCATTGCTTTGCCGGCTGCTTGCACCACTTCGTTCTTCGTGGCTTCGCGGTTGGCCAGGCTCAGGTCAAAGTGCTCGAACGCAAAATCCACACCCAACACCTCAGCTGCTCGCAGGGTTTCCAGCAATAATTCCTCCCCGGTTTGATCGCCATGCATCACGACCACTCGCAGGGGTTTACTTTTTTGGAGCGTACTCACCAATTACCTCTAGTAGTTCTTGCAGTCGAATGGGTTTTTCCAGCGAGGCGACCGCGCCGCTGGCGCGCGCCTCAGACTGGATTTCGCTTAGATTAAGTGCCGAGAGCGTGACGATTGGAATGTCGCTGGTCTCCGGCAGGCTGCGCAGCTGCTGGATCATTTTAAGGCTGCGGCGGCCGTTCAGATTTACATCCGTCACGATTAAGTCAGGGCGTGACTCCTGGGCTAGGCGTATCGCTTCCTCTTCGTTGGCGGCTGTGATCGCCTGGTGGCCCATGATCATGGCTGCCTGGGTGAGCAGCTTGCGCGTCAGCGGCTCATCATCTACGAAGAGAATGTTTGCCATAGAGAGCCAATGATACCTGAACGCGGCCCTATTCTCTGTGCCACCTTAAAGAAAATCGCCGCCTGTTACGGCGGCGATTTTTTCTACAGTCCGTAGATGTCGCTGAACTTCTTCTCCAGGTAGCGAATGTAGGCGTCACCGTTGATCTTGGAGCCGGTGATGCGCTCCACCATCACCTGGGGTTCGAACTTGGCGCCCGGGGCGTGCACGTGCTTGTTCAGCCATTGCAGCAGCGGGGCAAATTCCGCCGAGCGGATCTTGTTCTCGATATCGGGGATATCGCGGCCGATCACTTCCCACAGCTGGGCGGATACCAGGTTGCCCAGCGCATAGGTGGAGAAGTAGCCCATCAGGCCGAATGACCAGTGCACATCTTGCAGCACGCCTTCCTTATCATTCGGTGGGGTAACGCCCAGGTACTTGCTGAACAGGTCGCTCCAGTACATGGGTAGTTTCTTGACCTCGGCCTCGCCCTCCATGATGGCCATCTCCAGCTCCATGCGCAGCATGATATGCAGGTTGTAGGTAGCCTCATCCGCCTCTACACGAATGTACGACGGCGCTACTTTGTTGATGGCCTTGTAGAAGGTTTCCATATCTACGCCCTTCAACTGCTCAGGGAACACCTTCTGCAGTTTGGGGAAGTAGTGCTCCCAGAAGGGCTTGGAGCGGCCCACCAGGTTTTCCCACATGCGTGATTGCGATTCGCCGATCGCCAGCGAGGGGCTGTTGTACAGCGGCGTGCGCTTCAGGCTCTCGGCTACGCCCTGGGCGTGCATGGCATGCCCGGCTTCGTGCAGAGTGCCAAAGAAGTAGGGGTTGAAGAAATCAGGGTAGACGCGGGTAGTGATGCGGTGGTCGCCCCAGCCCAGCGTGGTTTGGAAGGGGTGGGTGGTCTTGTCCAGGCGGCCTTGCTTCCAGTCGTAGCCGAAGTCAGTCACCACGCCCACACCAAAGTCCCACTGGCCTTTTTCGTCAAACGGCTGGTGCAGTACGGAGTCATCCACCTGCTGCGCTTCAGAGATGCGCTTGATCAGGTCCACCTGCTTGGGGCGGATGTCATCGAAGATCGCTTTGACGTCCTTGGCCTTCATGCCCGGCTCGTAAATATCCAGCATCGGGTCATACACATGGTCGTACGGAGCGTACAACTCGGCAAAACGGCGTGCCCAGTCCACCAACTTCTCCAGGTGCGGCTCAAACAGCGGGAAGTCAGACTTGATGCGCGCTTCCTGCCAGGCCTGGTTGCCCATCGTGGTCAGCTCGGCGCGCTCAGCCACCATGCTGCTGGGCACCTTGGTGTCCTTGTCAAAATGGCGGCGGGTGACCGCCACCAGCCGGGCCTCATCTGAATCCGGATCCCAGTCGCCGGCTTGCTTCTCCAGCGCATCCAGCAGCTTGCCCACCTCGGCTGAGGTGAACTTCTCATGGGCGATCTTGTCCAGCGTGCCCTGGGCCTGGCCGCGGGCTTCGGCGCCCATCGGCGGCATGTAAGTCTGCTGGTCCCAGCCCAATACCGCACTGGCATTGTTGATGTCGGAGATCTCGCCCAGGATCTCCTTCAGTTGTTCCATTTCTTTGCTCATCTCTCTCCTTGTGCTGCAAAAGTTTCTTATATCGGTTGTGACGTAGGTTACTTCACCTGCCAACGCAGCGGCTTACCCAGCAGGGCGTTGGCCACCTCATCGGCCACGTCCATGGCGGCCCGCGTTTGCGCCTCGGCGGTTTGGGCGCCCATATGCGGCGTGGCGATCACGCTGGGGTGGCTCACCAGCGGGCTTGCGCCGGGCGGCTCTTGTGCGAACACATCCAGCGCCACGCCGGCCACCTGGCCGCGGTTGAGTGCGTTGAGCAGCGCGTCTTCGTCTATTACGCCGCCGCGGGCCGCGCACACCAGATACACGCCACGCTTCATCTTCTCGAAGGTCGCTTCATTCAACATCCCGCGCGTTTCCGGCAGCAGTGGCAGGTGCAGGGTCAGCACATCGCTGCGGCTATAGACTTCGTCCAGCTTGGCCGCCAGGGCGCCGCGGGTCTGGATGGTGCTGTCGTCCAAAAAGGGGTCGAAGCCCAATACGTTCATGTCGAACGCGGCCGCCCGGCGGGCAACCTGGGCGCCAATATTGCCCATACCCAGAATACCCAGGGTCTTGCCAGCCAGCTCGGCGCCTTCAAAAGACTTCTTGTCCCATGCGCCGGCCTTCATGCTGGCGTCCGCTCGCGGCACGCTGCGCACCAGCGCCAGCATCAGCGCCATGGTCAGCTCGGCCACTGCCACGCTGGTGGAAACTGGCGTATTCACCACGGCCACGCCGTGGGCTGCCGCCGCTGCCAGGTCAATGTTGTCCACGCCTACGCCGGCTCGGCCTATTACCTTCAGGTTGGGCGCCGCGGCCAGCACATCGGCGGTCACTTTGGTGCGGCTGCGCACGATCAGCCCGGCATACTCCGGCAGCACGGCTAGCAGCTCGGCCGCATCAATGCCGGCGCGGTCATCGGTGCTAATTCCGGCCGCCTGCAGGCGGCCCAGGGCTTCAGGGGAAAGCGAATCTGCAATAAGGACTTTCATCGGCTATTTCTTTCCTCGGAGATACACGATTGTAAGCGCGTTTGTGGGCTATGGACGCGTGCTAGAATTTGGCGCAAAGCAATAGCTGTCTCCCAAGGAGGAGAGCATGCGTACTTCCCGCGTTTTGTTAATTGTTCTCGCTTTTGCCCTGGCCGCGTGTGGCTCGGATGGCGAAGCGACCGCCGCGCCCAACAGCGCTTTTGAGCCGGCTTCCATCCAGAACGACGAGGGTGGGGTGGTCACCATCACCGGTGAGCTCTTCTACAGCTATCCCTTCTTTACTGATGGCGTAGCCCAGCCCCTCGTCATTCTTGAAGACCAGGCCGGTTTTGTTGATCGTGACCGCGGCTACCTGATGCCCGTCGCCTCCCAGGTGATGGGGCAGATCACCTCTGACTTTTATATCTCGCCCTTCACCTACAGCATCTCGCTGCCCATCGTGCCCCAAGGCGGTGTCCGGGATGTGGACCAGAACGGCGAGGAGAACACCGGCGTGCTGGTGTTTGCGCCAGCTTACTGGACCAACGCCTTTGGTGATCCCTTCCTTGAGAAGCGTGACTTGGGCGGCGGTGGCTGGTCCACCGCCTACACCTCCGTGCGCACCAGCGAAGAAGCCGCCACTGAGCGCGAGTACATCGGCGGCAAGCTGTTGGTCTACGCCGCCGATGACCAGCAGGGTTTCCCTTCCGGCTTCGGCGCCGACAACATGCTTTTCACTGAGGACGATCCCATCGTCGGCATCCCGCAGGGCTACACCCTGGTGGATATGGATACGGACCCCTTCACCTTTGACCGATCACGCACCGCAGTGATGGATCTGCTAGAGCCCGAAGGCGCTGCGCTGGACGACTTCTCTGACCTACCCTATGGCGAAGCCTTTGACGCCATGATCACGATGATGCGCCAGGAGTACGCCTTCACCGAGCTCAAGGGCTTGGATTGGGACGCGCTCGACGCTGAGTTCCGCCCGCGCTTTGAGCAGGCCGAAGCTGACAACGATGAAGATGCCTACTTCTTCGCCATGCGAGATTTCCTGTGGTCCATCCCCGATGGCCATATCGGCTTCTCCTTCCCCAATGTGTTGAACAACCAATTCAACATTGATATTGCCACCGGTCTGGGTCTCTCGATCCGAGACACCAGCGATGGCCGCGTCATCGTTACCTTCCTCACCCCGGGTGGCCCGGCCGAACGCGCCGGCATCCAGCTTGGCGCCCAGATCATCAGTCTTGATGGCGAACCGGTCGATGAGATCGTCTCCCGCGCCGTGCCCTGGTCTTCGCCCTTCAGCACGGACCATACTCGCCGTCTGCAGCAGCTTCGCTACGCTGTGCGCTTCCCGCAGGCCGTAGATATCGCCGTGGAGTACCAGAACCCGGGCGGTGCGCCTGCCACGACGGTGGTGCGCACCACCGCGGAGTACGACAGCTTCAACCAGTCCTCCTTCTTCGGCGAGACCACCGGTTTTGAGCTCCCCGTGGAATTTGAGGTCATGGAGAATGGCTACGGCTATGTAGCCATCTACTCCTTCTTCGACAACGAGGTGCTCACCATCCAGCTGTGGGAGCGCATGATCAATACGCTCAATACCAATGAGATCCCAGGCCTGGTGATCGATATGCGCAACAATGGCGGCGGCTTCGGTTTCCTGGCCGATCAGATGGCGGCCTACTTCTTCACCGAAGAAATGGCCATCGGCCTCGGTTCGGCCTGGGATGAAAGCCTGGGCGACTTTTACACGGACCCCAACACGCCGGACATGCTCTACCCGCCTTCCGAGGACATGCAGTATCACGGCAAGATTGTCGTGCTGGTCTCCCCCAACTGCTCCAGCGCCTGCGAGTTCTTCGCCCATGACATGACCATCCAGGATCGCGCCACCGTTGTGGGCCACTATCCCACCGGCGGCCTGGGCGGCGGCGTGAAGGATTTTGAGATGCCCGGCATGACCGTGCGCTTCCCCATCGCCCGCCCGATGGACCTTGACGGCAATATCATCATCGAGGACGTGGGCGTAGTGCCCGATGTGTTCGTACCGGTGAACGAGGAGACCCTGTTCAGCAGCGGTGACCCGCTGCTGGAAGCTGCCATCGCCGTGCTGGATAACCCGGCCGGCGCCGGCGTGGTGCCCTCCGGCCCGCCCGCGCTGGATAGCGACTACAACGCCCTGGCCCAGCTGCAGGCCGGCGTGCCGACCCTGTTCGATGTCGCCCGCGAGGAGTACAGCGACGCCGAGCACGAAACCCCTGGCACCCTGTACTACACCATCGTTCTGCCCCAATCCACGTCCATCGTGGGCGGCTACTACTGGTGCACCGTCACCCCTGAGGAACTGGAGGACAACTGGGGCAAGATGAGCATCACGGTTGAGCTCAATGGCGAGGTCATCCCCAATGACCAGCTTGACTTCGAGTCCCATCCGGACCTGCCCTGCAACCTGCTCACCGTCTTAATGACGGACTGGCCGGCAGGCGAGCACCACATGGTGGTCTCGGTGGTGCACAGCGCCAGCCTAAACGATGGCTACGGCGATTACCCCGCCGGCACCTACGTCTCAGACTTCCGCATCTTTGTTGAGAAGTAAACTGGCTAGTACTAATAAAAGAGAGCGGCTAAAAGCCGCTCTCTTTTATTTTTGTCTATCTCTTATCCAGTGCCTCGATCTGCGCCAGGCAGGCGTCATCGTTGGCGTTGGGTGCGTATTGCGTTTCAAACCAGCTCTGCAAGATCTCGCTTGCCAGCGCCGCGGTTGTGGTGCGCAACGAGAGGCACAGCACATTGGCATTGTTCCATAGCCGGGCGCCGCGGGCGGTTTCGGCATCGGCGCACAAGGCGGCGCGGATGTCGGCCACCTTGTTGGCCGCCATGCTGACGCCCGTGCCCGTCCAGCAGAACAGAATGCCTTCGTCGGCCTCGCCGACGGCTACGCCTTCGGCTACCTGGCGGGCGGCCTGCGGCCACAGCGCCACCGGCAGCAGCTCGGCCTGGTGGCCGTGCTGCTGCAGCCAGGCGAGCACATGCCCTACAACCGGGCTGGCTTCGTCAGTGCCTATGAGGATCTTCATGCGAACCATTGTAGCGGGAACGGGTTCCAGTGCTTCTTGTTCATGTAATAACCGGGCTGTATCCGCATTAATTACTCGCTTCGTCCTTGCGGTATTCCAACACATCTCCAGGTTGGCAATCCAGCGCTTTGCAGATCGCCTCCAGCGTGGATAGGCGTATCGCCTTGGCTTTGCCATTCTTGAGGATGGACAGGTTTGCCATGGTGATGCCAACCTCTTCTGCCAGCCTGGTGACGCTCATTTTTCGCTTCGCCAGCATCACATCGATATGGATGATGATTGCCATACTGCCTAGACCGTTAAGTCGTTCTCGGATTGCAGTTCGGCGGCCTTCTTGAGCAGATGCTGAAAGATGGCTGCCGCAGCCGCGATCACGATGGTTGCAAAGGCAATATAGATACCCAGGGCAACTGGGCCGGCGCGGTCGTCGCCATCAACCCCGAAGAAGATGTACGCAACCCCGATCAGCACAAAGCTGAGCAAAGTCAAAGCACAGTGCTTGATGACCCTGACCGCTTTCACCGATCGCTCTGAGAACACTTCGCCCTGTTCAATAAGGCCAAGCAGGGTGTAGGCCTGGTACAAGGCCACAAAGAACGGAATCGTAGCTACATAGGCGAAAGCCAGCACTGGGTCACGGAAATAGATGGTTACCCAGTCGGCATTTGCATTTCGCCCTTCAATCTGTGGAAACCACAGCATTGCAGCCAGGACAACTGCGGCAAGCAGCAATACAACAACTTTCAGAAAGGATGTAGCAGGTTTTTTCATTGGTCATTCCTCTGAAATGAATGTCCCAAGTGTAGCCTGAATTTATCGTTTGTCAATATATTATTGCTGATAGTCAATATATTTCTGGTTCTTCCCCTAAGGCTTCCTGAGTTCTGTGCCCTCCAACTTGAGCAGCCAGCGCTTCGTCTCCAACCCGCCAAAGCCGCCGTAGCCGGCCAGGCTGCCGTCGGCGCCGATGATTCGGTGGCACGGGATGATGAATGAGATCGGGTTGCCGGCCTGCACGCCGCCCACGGCCCGCGCCGCCCGCGGCTTGCCCACCGCCGCGGCAATGTCGCCATATGAGGCGGTCTGCCCGTAGCGCACGGCCATCACCGCCTTGCGCACTGCCACCTGGAACGGGGTCATGCCGCTGAGATCCACATTAAGCTCAAAGCGGCGGCGCGTGCCGGCCAGGAACTCATGAATCTGCTCCAGCACATCCGCCGCGGCGGCCGGCTGCTTCACCAGCTGCGCCGGGCCGCGCTCCAGAATGTGATCGCAGAAGCGCGGCTCGTCTATTCCGTACGCGGCAGACCAAACGCCGCGCTGGCTCACCGCGGCCCACACCAGGCCAAGGCGCTTGTGGCGCTTGGCTGCATAGAAGAGCAGGGGCGCGGGCTGCTTTGTCATTTTCGGTTGCGTTCGGCGGCCACCAGCTCACGTGTGGCGGGCGCCACTTCCTTGGCAAAGCGTTCGATCACAGCGGCATCATCCACCGCCAGAATGAAGGCGCTGGTGCCGTATTGAAAGGTCATCTCCGCCAGCTGTTCGGCCCACATGGCCGGCGGGCCGTTCAGCAGCCCGTTTTCGTTGGGGCTGAACTGCCCCCCAATATTGAGCATGCGCCGCACGCTGGCGGCAGGGCGCCCAGCCACCTCCGCCGCCTCGTCTATATGCTGGTTCATGCGTCCCAGGCTGGGCAGGCCTCTTTCCAGATAGGCCAGGCTGGGCACCCAGCCATCCGCCAGCCGCCCGGTGAGCGCAAGGATGCGCGGCTTGTAAGCGCCCACCCAGATCTCGATCTTGTGGGCGGGCGCCGGGCCGCGCTTGGCTCCGTTCACCTGGTAGAACGTTCCGTTCAGCCGCGCTCCACTGCGCTCCTCGGTATCCCACAGCATGCGCATGATCTGGATCGCTTCGCCCAGCGCCTCGATCGATTCGCCTGGGCTCAGCCGCCGGCCGCCCATGGCGGCGATCGCATCCCAAAAGCCGCCCGCGCCCAGGGCCATTTCAAAGCGGCCGCCGCTCAGCAGGTCCAAGCTGGCGGCGCTGCGCGCCAGCACCGCCGGCTGGCGCAGCGGCAGGTTGTGCACATTGGCGCTGATGCGGATGCGTTGCGTGCGAGCGGCTATATATGAAAGAAGGGTCCAAGTATCGTGGAAGCGCGGCTGGTAGGGGTGGTCCTGGAAAGTTGCCAGGTCCAGCCCGGCCTGTTCTGCCGCCACGGCCAGCTCTACGGCTTGCTGGGCGGGTTGAGCCACCGGAGTGATGAAGACCCCGAACAGCAGGTCATGCCCATAGTCGTTCATACAATCTCCTTTCGCCTGGGCGGTGAGAGTGGTGCACGACCGCGTGCGTGCTTAGGCGCTAGAAATTGGAATAACGGTCGAGGTAGCCTTTTTCGCGCGCCTGGTGGTCGCAATAGCGGAAGACCACAAAGCCCAGCACTGTGAATACGACCGTCAGCCCGGCCAGGATGGCGAGCAGCTGCATGTCTGAGAACTGGCTGAAGGTTGGAAACGACTCGGCAACTTGCCCAACTACGGCGCGGCGCAGCAGCTCCAGCCAGTACGAGATGGGGATAATGTAGCCCACCGGCTGCAACCAGGCGGGCAGGATGCTGAGCGGGAAGACTGCGCCGCTGAACAGGTACAACGCGCCGGCCACCGCCTCGCCCATGAAGTTGGCATTGTTGACGATGAGGAGCATCACGCTGCCCAACACCAGGCCCATCATCGCCAACATCACGATGCCCAGCGTCAGGCTCACTACGAACAGCGGCCAATTGACCAGGCTCAGGTCCAGCGGGACATTGAGGAAGTACACGCCCGCCGCGATGGTGATGAACACGGCCAGGCTGCCGAAAGCGAACTTGGCGAAGCCGCGCCCCAGCAGGTAGACCGGCACATGCACCGGAGCGATGTAGATGTACTTCAGCATCCGGTAGATCTCGCGGTCATCGATCACGGTCCACGAGACTCCGGTAAGCACCGCCGCCACATATATATAGAAGGCGTTGCCTAAATAGATGTAGGCAAACATTGGGTCCTGAAAATTGCCATTGGTGATCACGCTGTACATCACCACCAGGATCGCCGCGCCCGAAAGCGGCTTGATGACTGAGTAAATGAAGAAGATCAGCGGGTCAGCCCAGTTGGACTCGATCTGCCAGCCCAGCCAGGCTGCTGCGCTAAAGGTGCGCCGGGCAACGCCGCGTTCTTTGGCGGGCTTCTCGATATTTTGTGTCGCCTGCATGCTATCTCCTCGACTCCGTCAGGCGCCCTTCGCGTACCGCCAGGCGCTCCATGTAGCCCAGCAGCCAGCGTGCGCCGAACAGGAACACCACGCATAACCCGGCCAGGATCAGCAGCTCGGTTTGCACTGGCAGAAAGCCTAGCTCTGTGCCGCCGCTGAACGAAAGCTGGCGCATGGCGTCCATACCCAGGGTCAGCGGAATGATCGAAGCGCCGGCCGCGATCCAGAAATCCAGGCTCTTGATCGGGAAGTAAAAGCCCGAAGCCAGATACACCGGCTCCTGTGCCAGGTTGGCGTAGTGCCATGCCTCGCGGTTGAGCAGCAGGAACAGCGAGGCGGTCATCATCCCCAGGCCATACAGCGCCACCATCGTAAGCATAAAGATCGCGAACAGCAGCAGATAGCTGCTCACCTCAAAATTGACATTGAATAAGAAACTGCCCGCCAGCGTGATCACCAGGGCGCGCAAGCCGGTGGAGAACAGGCCGCCGAAAGCCATGCCCAGCAGGATCGCCATCAGCGAATTGGGCGCCATGATATACAGCGCCAGGTTACCGGTCTGTTTCTCCCAGTACATCTGGCTGCTCATCGACCACAGGATGTTGAGCCAGAAGGCGGTCATGGCGCCGCCCATCACCACAAAGCCCACATACACATCCGGCGCGCCGATGGCACGATAAATGAAGACGTACGCCGCCACCGAGAGCACGGGCAGAAAGACTTCGAAGAAGAACCAGCTCAGCTCACGCAGCAGGCCGATGATGCGCGGGTAGGCGCGGCCCACCACCGTCTGGAGGAACAGGCGCCAGCCGCTATTCTTGGGAACTCTATCCGTCAGCGCCACTCTCGGCCTCCTTCATGCTGTGGCCCACCAGGTTTACGAACACATCCTCCAACGAGGGTTCGCGCTTCTGCAAATTGAGAATGTGGATGTCCTTACCGGTCAGCGTATTCACCACCGAACCTAGAGCGTCATCTTCGGCCAGGATCAGCTCCAGCACCGCCGAACCGTCCTGGGCTTCGTGGCTCACCTTGCGCACCCCGTTCAGCGCTTCCAGCGCTTCGGGCTGCAGGCCATTGAGCGGGCTCACCTCCATGCGGTAGATCACATCGCTCTGCAACTGGCGCTTCAAGTTGGCCGGCGTGTCGCACGCCAGCACCTGGCCGCCGTTGATGATCGCCACCCGGTCGCACAGCTCGTCGGCTTCCACCATGTAGTGGGTGGTCAGCAGCAGGGTGCGGTCATTGTTGGCGTCCATCCAGCCGCGCACAAAGTTGCGCACATCCATGCCAGCCTCTACATCCAGGCCCAGGGTCGGCTCATCCAGGAACAGCACTTCGGGGTCGGTCAGAAAGCCGCGCACAATGTTCATCTTTTGTCGCAGCCCGGTCGAAAGGTCGGAGGACTTGGTGTTCATGCGGTCGCTCATGTGGACAATATCCAGCAGCTGCTTGATGCGCTCATTGGCAATCTTGCTGGGGATGCCGTAGAACTGGGCGAACATCCACAGGTTCTCGCGCACGGTCAGCAAGCCATACCCGGAAGATTCGCCGCCTGACACCATGTTGATGCGCGGGCGCACCTTCTCTGGCTCCTTGGCCACATCGTAGCCCGCCACCTGCGCCGTGCCGGAGGTTGGGGCCAGCAGGGTGGTGAGGATCTTGATCAGCGTGGTCTTGCCGGCGCCGTTGGGGCCAAGCAGGCCAAACAGCTCGCCGCGGCGCACATCCAGATTGATGTCGCGTAGGGCCACCAGCTCTTTGGCTTTTTCTTTTTTGTTGCCACGCAGCTTGTACACGCGGGCCAGTTTTTCAGTGTGAATTGCCAGATCCATATAGTCCTTTTTTCCTAGCTACCGCGCGGGTAAGTGAGCGGCTAGAGTAGGGTAATCGTAGGGTAAGCGTCAAGCACTCCATGCATAGACCGCCTATTATATGTCTCGTAAGGGCGATTTCTCTCTTCTTCTCCTCCTTAGTGAGAGCCGGGCGGCGTACCCGGCTCTCTCACTTTAACGGTCAGGGCGCGCCCTGCGGACTGTCTTAATGCAAAAAGTTATTATGTCTGCATGGGGGAGGGGGTTAAAACTTATTACTAACAACTTTAGCCTTCCCCAGCCTGCGAATAACCCATGATGAGCTTATAGCACAGGATGCCAGCCCATTGGCCAAGTCTAGCCGGCTGTCAAGGGAGTGCCCGGCTCACTATCCCCGATTTACTTCTTTGTATCTGAAACATCCCACCAGATGGTCATTTACCATGCCGGTGGCTTGCATATGGGCATAGCAGATCGTAGGGCCAACAAAGCGAAAGCCGCGCTTTTTGAGGTCTTTGCTCATGGCGCGGGATTCGTCCGTTTCGGCAGGAATGTCGCGCAGGCTCTTGCGCTTGTTCTGGATCGGCTTGCCGCCCACGAATTGCCAGATGTACGCATCAAAGCTACCGAATTCCTTCTGCACCGCCAGGAAGGCCTGGGCATTGCCCACGGCTGCATTGATCTTGGCCCGGTTGCGGATGATGCCAGGGTCGGCCAATAGCCGGGCGATCTTCTTATCGGTGTAACGGGCTACTTTGTTAGGGTCAAAATTATCGAAGGCTTTCCGGTAGGCGTCACGCTTGCGCAGCACCGTGATCCAGCTCAGCCCGGCTTGCGCGCCTTCGAGGATCAGCATCTCAAACAGGCAGCGCTCGTCGTGTAGCGGCACGCCCCATTCCTCATCGTGATATTGGATGTACAGCGGGTCGGTGCCGTGCCAGCCGCAGCGGGTCGGCTCTGCGCTCACAGGGTCAGCTCCTCCAGCGCGGTTTGCAAATCAGCCTCTGAGGTATACGTCGCTTCGGGCAGCTTGGCGCGGGTCTGCTCCACGGCGGCGTCCTCGCCGCCTACAAAGAGGAGCGGGATGTTGCGCGTGGCCTTGGCCTCGGCCAGGTGCTCGGCGGTGGCGCGGCTGTGGGAGGGCTTGCGGTCAAGATACAGCACCACCGCGTCGGGCAGGCTGGCTTTCACTGCCGCGCTGCCGCGCCCGCCGTCCTGCCATTCCAGCTCCACATCCCAGCCCCAGGCGCGGATGCGCAGCGCGGCCGCTTCGGCTTCCGTCTCATCCCACAGGAACAGGAATATGCGTCCTTTGCTCATGCCTTAAATCATAACAGTCACAGATGAACACAGATGAACGCAGATAAAAGCTTCATCCGTGTTCATCTATGGACTCGTCTCCGCCGTATAATCTGCCCCAATGTCCACCGCCACCCGCCAGATCGCCCGCGCCGCTGGCACCGTCATGTTCGCCTTCGTGCTTAACAGCCTTATGGGCTTGTTGCGCCAGATCCTGATCACGCGGGCCTTCGGCACGGATGCCGCGCTGGATGCGTTCTACGCCGCCTCGCGCCTGCCGGAAATCCTGTTCAGTCTCATTGCCGGCGGGGCGCTGGCCTCCGCCTTCATTCCCACCTTCACCGGCTACCTTGAGAACAAGACTGGCCAGGCGCCCCATGACGCCTGGCAGCTGGCCTCCTCGGTCGCCAACCTGGTCGGCCTGGTGCTGGCGTTGGTGTCTGCGCTGGCCTGGCTGTTCGCCCCGCAGCTGGTGGGCGGCGTGCTGGTGCCGCAGTTCGACCCGGCCCAGCAGGCGTTGACTGTTGAACTGCTGCGCATTCAATTGCTGACCCCGGTCATCTTCGGCCTTAGCGGCTTGTTGATGGGCGTGCTCAATGCGCACCAGCGCTTCTTCCTGCCCGCCCTGGCGCCCAGCATGTTGTGGCTGGGCATCATCCTCAGCATCTTCATCTTCGTGCCCAGCATGGGCATCCATGGCCTGGCGTGGGGCGCGGTGCTCGGCTCGCTGTTGCACCTGGGCGTGCAGCTGCCGGCGGTGCTGCGCCTGCGGCCGCACTATTCACCCACGCTGGGGCTGCGCCTGCCGGGCGTGCGCCAGGTGGGGCGCCTCATGGCGCCGCGCCTGCTGGGCGTGGCGGTAGTGCAGCTCAACTTCCTCGTCAACACCATCGTGGCGTCTGGCATGGCGCCGGGCAGCCTGGCAGCCATCACGGTGGCTTTCTCGGTCATGCTGATGCCGCAGCAAGCCATCGGCCAGGCGATTGCCATCGCGGCGCTGCCGACGTTTTCGGCCCAATTTGCGCGCGGCAACATCGCCGAGCTGCGCTCATCGCTGGTCAGCACGCTGCGCGGCATCATTTTCCTTGCTCTGCCAGCCAGCATCGGCCTGATCCTGCTGCGCCAGCCGGTCGTGGCCTTGCTGTTCCAGCGCGGCGAGTTCGGGCCGGACGATACCCAGCTCGTCGCCTGGGCGCTGCTCTGGTACGCGGCGGGCTTGGTCGGCCACTCGGTGGTCGAGATCGGCTCGCGCGCCTTCTACGCCCTGCAAGATACGCGCACCCCGGTGATGGTGGGGGTGGGGGCCATGGGGCTCAACGTGGTCCTCAGCCTCACCCTGCCGGGCGTCTTCGCCCGCGCCGGCCTGATGCCGCACGGTGGCTTGGCCCTGGCTAACTCGGCTGCTACCTTCATTGAAATGCTGGTGCTGCTGTGGCTGATGCGTGGCCGTTTGGGCGGCCTCGAAGAGAAGCGCCTGCTCGGCGGCGCGGGCCAATCCATCCTTGCCAGCGCCGCCATGCTGGCCGCGCTGTGGGGCTGGCTGGCAACCGCCGCGGCCCGGCCGTTGTGGCTGCAGGCCGCCGGCGGCATTGCCATCGGGCTGGCCGTTTACGCCGCCGCGGCCTGGCTGCTGCGTGTGCCGGAGCTGGCCGGCGTGCTGGCGCAAATACGTGCTCGCCTCAAACGTTGAGACGATAAAATTCATAACCCCTATGCCAAATACAGTCGACATTCGCCTGTCTGAGGTGGTTTCAGCGCTTACTTATGCGCTCGATCTCACTGAAGGCCAACCCGAAGGCCACACCATCCGCAACTGCATGATCGGCATGACCCTGGCCGATCATATGGATCTCACCTCGCAGCAGCGCTCAGCCCTCTTTTACGCGCTGCTGCTCAAGGATCTCGGCTGCTCCAGCAATGCAGCCAAGGTCAGTTCGCTATTCGGCGTGGATGACCACACCGCCAAGTTTCGCCTCAAGACCGTGCAGTGGTCCAGCCTGATCAATGCCGGGATGTACGTGGTGCGCACGGCGGGCGAAGGTTCAAACCTGCTCTCGCGTTTCTGGCGCGTGGTCACCCTTGGCCTGCAGGGCCGCCCGGCAGCCCGCGGGCTGATCAAGACCCGTTGCGAGCGCGGCGCCGATATCGCCCGCATGCTCGGCTTCCCCGAAGAGACGGCGCAGGCCATCCTGGATCTCGACGAGCACTGGGATGGTAAGGGCGACCCGCTTGGCAAGAAGGGCGAGCAGATCTCGCTGCTCGGCCGAGTGCTTGATTTTGCGCAGACACTCGAAGTCTTTTATAGCGCCTACGGCCCGGAGGATGCACGCCGCGTGGCCCAAAAACGCCGCGGCACCTGGTTTGATCCGTCCCTGGTGGATCTGTTCTTCGCTACCTTTGCTCACGATGACAGCTTTTGGCAAAAGCTCAAGTCCAACGAGCTCATCGCTGACATCAGCGCCTATGAGCCGCCTGACCGCATTCTGCATGCCGATCAGGACAAGCTGGACCAGATCGCCGAGGCCTTCGCCCGCGTGATCGACGCCAAGTCGCCGTATACCAGCCGTCACTCCGCCCGCGTGGCTGAGATCGTGCGCCTGATGGCCGCCGAGCTCAACCTGCCGCCCGAGCAGCGCCGCGACCTCTCGCGAGCGGCCCTGCTGCACGACATTGGCAAGCTGGCCGTCTCCAACACCATTTTGGATAAGCCGGGCGAGCTCAACGACGCCGAGTGGGCCCAGATGCGCTCGCACACCGATTACACCTATCGCATCCTCGAGCGTGTGCGCGGCTTCCGCCAGCTGGCCCAGGTGGCCAGCGCCCACCACGAGCGCCTGGATGGGAGTGGCTACCACCGCGGCCTACCCGGCGGCGAAATGTCGCAGGATGCCCGCCTGCTGGCCGTGGCTGACCAGTACGAGGCGCTCACCGCGCCGCGCCCCTATCGAGAGCCACTCAGCTCCGACGAAGCCCTTAAGCTGCTCGAGGGCCAGGTGGGCACCGGTATCGACGCAACCGCCTTCCAGGCCCTGCGCTCCACAGTAGAGAAGGGTGGGGTACCAGAGCCAGCGGCGGTCGAGAAGATCTAGCCTCTCCAGCCAGGCTTCCTTGACAGCCCTTTGAGCCTGCGGGTATAGTTCCCTCGGTTAACAATCGAATAGGAGAACCAGCGGCTGGCTCTTGTACCAACCCATAGCATCGCTTTGCGATGCTATGCCTTGGCAAGCGAGAGTACGAGGTGGAAGTTATCGAACATGCTGTGTGCGGCTGATGAATCAGCCGAAGCAGCATAGATCAGCGGATACTTCCGAAGCCTGACTACGGGCTTCCCTTCTCCTTCCAGAACGAGCTGCGTTGCAAAACCGCCCGGTGACGGGCGAGACAAACAGCGCGGCAGTAGTTGTGAGCGCACTCACATTTAGTGGTGGAGTGTGCCTGCATATACACATTGGAAGGTGTGACCTGTGAATGGGCACGCCATGTGCCCATTTTTTGTTGGGCAGGAAGGTTACGGAATGACCCACGTGCCAACAGGCTCACCCTCCAGCGGCTATCACCGCTATCACATCCCCACCAAGCCCGCACCCGATATTGAAAAATGGCCCAGCCGCTTCAAGGTCAAAGTGCGCCGCACTGGCCTGGCCAAGCTGCTGTTATCTGAAATCGTGCATTACCGCGGCCGCAAAGATGTAATCCTCAGCCGGCCATGCATGTACGGAGTGTTCTCCGGCCCGGTGGGCGGCTTCATGCCGCGCGAGGAGCACTGCGTGGGCTGCCTGCGCTGCACCACCGAGTTCCCCGAGTTCGTGCGCATCGAGCACAACCCCGAGCGCCAGAAACTGGGCGACTCGTACTTCACCTTCAACTATGTGGACCAGATCGCGTATGAGGCGTCCAGTGGCCTGGTGCCTGTGCGCGGAGCCGGCTACCGCGGCAAGTTTGGCGGCGAGGGCTGGGACGGCATGTGGACGGATATGTCCGAGATCGTGCGCCCCACGCGGGACGGCATTCACGGTCGCGAGACCATCTCCACCGTCGTAGATATCGGCTACACGCCCAACTTCCTGCAATTCGACGCGGCCGGCCAACCGGTGGGCAACACTCCGCACTATCTTTCCATCCAGCTTCCCATTTTGTTCGATGGTGGCGATCTGCCCCGCGACGGTCACATCGCCCGCATGTACGCCTGCGCCGCCGCCGAGCTGGATACGCTCGCCGTTTTGCCGTTTGAGCAAGCCCTCGGCCTGGGCCAATACGCCCACGCCATCGTGCCGGTTGTGCGTGCGGAGCACGCACAACAGCTGGGCCAGCTCGGCTTCACCCCGCGCATGGTTGAGATGCACGGCTGGGATGATGGACTGTATGCCGCCATCATCGCCGCCTTCCCCCAGGCCATCATCGCCCTACGCACCGGCTTTGGGGATGCGCCTGCCCTGGTGGGCTATGCCCAGCGCGGCGTCAAAGTGTTCCACCTGGTGGCCGACTATCACGGCCGTAGCGCCGATGGCCGCTTCGTGCTCGACCTGATCCGCGATGCGCACAAAGCCTTCGTTGACGCCGGCATCCGCGAAGAAGTGACCTTGCTGGGTAGCGGCGGCATGATCGCCGCCGAGCACATGCCCAAGGCCATGATCTGCGGGCTGGATGCGGTGGCTGTGGACACGCCGCCGCTGGTGGCCCTGCAAGCCCGCTTTGAGGGCGAATGCGCCAGCCGCACCGCCAGCCGCTTCTCGCTGCCCGCTGGCCTCAACGAGGCCTGGGGCGTGCAGCGCCTCAAGAACCTGGCCGCGTCCTGGCGTGACCAACTGCTCGAAATTCTCGGCGCCATGGGCCTGCGTGAAGTGCGCCGCCTGCGCGGCGAGATGGGCCGCGCCATGTTCATGAAGACACTGGAAGCAGATGCCTTTGCCGGCCTGCTGGGGTATTCGGAGGCTGCAAATGGCTAGCATTGCTGGAAAGACCGACGAGCAACTCATCGTCGAAAAGCACATCGCGAATTTTCATAGAGGCTTCGCCTATTGGCCGCGCGCCGAGGAGGCTCCGCCCGCCCTCGGCGACAGCCGCTGGACGCAAGACCTGATCCTTGCCACCTGGCTGATGGCCGAGACTGGCAAACCACCCGACAACGGCCTGGAATACAAGATCGGCGCTTCTGGCGGCGGCTTTGACGTGCTGGATTTCAACATTCCCAGCGAAGATAAATGGCTTCCTGCTGATACTGAGATTGATCTCTCTATCCCGCTCAACCGCCGCGACGATGGCGCACAGCTCAAGATAGACCTGCCGATGTATGGCGGCGGCATGTCCTACGGCTCGATCAGCGAGCACGTCATGCAGGCGCGCGCCCGCGCCGCCCAGCAGCTGGGCACCTTCACCAGCACGGGGGAGGGCGGTTACCCGCCGTCGCTGGTGCCGTACAAAGACCACATCATCACCCAAGTGGCCACCGGCATGTTTGGCGTGCGCGAGGAAACCATCCAGTACGCGCCCATCGTCGAGTTCAAGTACGCCCAGGGCGCCAAGCCCGGCCTGGGCGGCCACCTGCTGGGCGACAAGGCCACCGATGTGGTCGCCGCCATGCGTGAGAGCGTGCCCTGGGTCAGCTTGTTCTCGCCGTTCCCCTTCCACTCTGTGTATTCGGTCGAAGACCACCGTAAGCATGTGGACTGGATCCGCACTACCAATCCGCGTGCCCTCGTTTCCGTCAAAGTGTCCACGCCGACCGATGTAGACATGGTGGCGGTCGGTTCGTATTTCGCCGGCGCGCACATCGTCCACCTGGATGGCTCGTACGGTGGCACCGGCGCCGCGCCGGAAATTGCCAAAAAGAACATCGCCATGCCGATCGAGTTCGCCATCCCCAAGGTGCACAAATACCTGGTCAGCGAAAATGTGCGCGAGGAAGTGACCTTGATGGCCAGCGGTGGTGTGCGCACTGCCTACGACGTCGCCAAGGCCATCGCCCTTGGCGCGGATGGCTGCGTCATGGGTACGGCCGAACTGATCGCGATTGGCTGCACGCGCTGCAGCAACTGCGAGCGTGGTCGCGGCTGCCCCTTCGGCCTCACCACCACCGACCCGCTGCTACAGCAGCTAATGCCCGCCGACTGGGGCCAGCAGCGCATCGTCAATATGTACACCGCCTACGCCGCCCAGCTGCGTGACCTGCTGCGCAAGCTGGGCTTGCACAGCATCCGTGAGCTGCGCGGCCGCCGTGATCTGCTCAAGTATGTGGGCTGAGGAGACTGTGATGACTAACGACCTGACCCGTATCCTCGCCAGCCGCGGCCGCTTGCCGCGCACTGACCTGACCGAATTCAACCGAGACGAAGCCGCCGAGGGCGGCTGCGGCGTGATCGGCATGGCCAGCAGCGAGCGCGTCGCCGCCCGCCACATGCTGGCCGCCCTGGCGCAAATGAGCAACCGCGGCAACGGCAAAGGCGGCGGCATCGCCGCCGTAGGCCTGGACGCGGCGGAATTTGGTGTCAGCCCAGATGTGCTGCACAACGACTACTTGCTCGCCATGGCCTACATGGACCCGGCCGCCCGTGCCGAGGTCGAGGCGCAGTACATTCACCCGGTATTCGAGATCGACCATGTGCGTGAGCAGCCTCAGATGGCTGATCACACCCAGATCGCCGGCCTGGATGTGCGCCCGCCGGACGTGGTGCAGTATTTTGTGCGCCCCAAAGCCGATGCGCTGGCCGCCTTCCGCGCCCAGCACGACTTTGCCAATCTGCCCGCCCGCGCCGGGGAAGACGAGTACGTCTACCAGAATAGCTTCAAGATCAACACCACTTTTTACGCCTCGCTGGGCGAGAAGCGCGCCTTTGTGCTCTCGCATGCCAAGAACCTGCTGGTGCTCAAAATGGTGGGGTATGGCGACGATGTGATCCGCTACTACCAACTGGAAGACATGCACGCCCATGTGTGGATCGGCCATCACCGCTATCCCACCAAGGGCCGCGTCTGGCACCCGGGTGGCGCCCATCCCTTCATCGGCATGAACGAAGCTCTCGTTCACAATGGCGACTTTGCCAACCACGCCTCCATCAGTGAATATTTGGCGCAGCGCAACATATTCCCGCTGTATCTGACGGATACCGAAGTGGCCGTGCAGGTCTTTGACCTGCTGTACCGCACTTACAAGTATCCGCTCGAATACGTCATCGAAGCGCTGGCGCCCACCACCGAGCGTGACTTCACCCTGCTGCCCGCTGATAAGCAGCGCATCTACTCCATGCTGCAGAGCAGCCACATCCACTCCTCGCCAGATGGGCCGTGGTTCTTCCTCATCGCCCAGGCCGACGAAGGCGGGCAGGGCGAGGCGGTTTACCGCCTGACCGGCATCACCGACACCAGCATGCTGCGCCCGCAGGTGTTCGCCTGGCAGGAGAGCACTGTTGACGGTGAAAGCGTCTCGATCGCCATGGCCGCCTCGGAGAAGCAAGGCATTGACGCCGCCATGATCAGCCTGGCCGCTGAGGACCCGCGCTTCTGGTCACGCGCGGACCGCTACTGGAACGCCCGCGGCGGCAGCCACACCGATGGCGGCGCCTTCCTGTTCAGCGTGCATGACGATTACAAGACCAAGCCAAAGCTGGTGCTCACCAACAAGTTCGGCGAGCCGGTCAAGCAGCCCACCCGCCGCGCTGCCTACGACCGCTCACCATACACGCCGTCTGCCATGACGCTGCCGCAGGGCAGGGCAACCGAACTCTACGATTGGGCGCAGACCCAGCTGCCCGGCTGGAACTACCAGCAGATCCAGGATTTCCTGGCCGGTGTTGAAGCCAGCGCCAACGACGATGCTGGCCGCGCCCGCGCCATTGAGTTGCTCTCGCTGCTCATGGATCGCCGCTATCCCACCGGCAGCCTGCGCCGCAGCAGCCTGGTCTCGCTGGTGGACGCCTCGTTCGAGCGCGTCATGGCCGCCATCCGCCAAGCCCCCGGCCCCGGCTACGCATATCACGTCTACGGGGCCGAGTTGCCCAAAGCCGCCAGCGCCGAGCAGGTCATCATCCTCGACGCGCAGGGCTACCCGCCGCAAGGCGACGACTCGGTGGGCCGCGAAGTGCAGCGCATCGTGGCCGCCGGCTTCCGCCACATCCTCATCATTCACCTGCGCGGCCAGCGCTTCATCGGCAACGGCATCGGTATCAGCACGCAGGATGTGCACATTCATACCTATGGCTCGGCGGGCGACTATCTCGCTTCCGGCCTGGATGGCGCCACCATCACCGTCCACAACAACGGGCAGGACCAGCTGGCCCAGATAATGAAGGCTGGCCGCCTCGTGGTGCATGGCGATGTGGGCCAAACCTTCATGTACGGCGCCAAGGGTGGCAGCGCCTACATCCTCGGCAATGCCGCCGGCCGCCCGCTCATCAATGCGGTGGGCAAGCCGCGCGTGGTCATCAACGGCACCTGTCTTGACTACCTGGCGGAATCGTTCATGGCCGGCGACCCGCTCAACGGCGGTGGCTTCGTGGTGCTCAACGGCATCCTGTTTGACGAAGACGGCCACATTGCCGAGCTCGAGACGCCATACCCCGGCAGCAATCTGTTCTCGCTTGCCTCCGGCGGCGCCATCTACGTGCGTGACCCGCACCAGCGCGTGGTTGCCGAGCAGCTCAACGGCGGTGAATTCGTGCCGCTTAGTGAGGCTGACTGGGCGCTGATCCTGCCGTATCTGCAGGAGAACGAGCGCCTGTTCGGCATCCCGCTCGCCCGCCTGCTGGAGGTGGACGGCGTAGCTCGCCAACCGCACGCGGTCTACCGCAAGATCCAGCCCGGCTCCGTGCGCGCCCTGCAAGCCGAGGAAGCCTGGGTGACGAAGGCAAAGACGCCTACTGCCTCTGGCGGCGGGCACTAACAGAATAAAAGAGCGGCCGCACGGCCGCTCTTTTATCAACCCGTCGTCCGGGATCGTGTCGCCCTGAGCGCAGCGAAGGGCAATCGTAGAGGTGGTGTTGAGTTCAAGTTTGCTGAAAGTAATGTCTGCGCTTTCCAAATCGCGTGTATCCATCACTCAATCAGCAAATATCCTTCGCTTTCGCTCAGGATGACACTGGAGCTGTGCCATCCTCCCCGTGTCATTCCGAACGGGCATTGAAACCCACACCAGACCGCCGAACCCGTCTCAGTGAGGAATCCCTGCTCATGTATCTTCCAAATCTCGTCTATTTATCGTGTGGCTCACGAGGGCAGATTGCTTCATGCGCCGCTGCGCGGCGCTCGCAATGACAGACACAGGCAATGGGTCTATAATTAACCCATGGTCACCAAGCAAGAAACCATCACCACCGAAACCCCGCCGCTGGCTGCCTATGGCAGCACCGTGCTCGGCATCCCTATCATCCTCACCGCCATCCGCTGCACTCTGCAATACATCATCGTGCCGCTGGTGGTGCCGTTGCTGGGGTGGGGCGATACCTTTTCCCCGCTGGTCAACATTGGGGCAGGGGCGCTGGCGATCGGTGTCATCGGCTACAACCTCGTCACCCTGTGGAACACCAACTGGCGCAAGCGCTACCTGCTCATCGCCGCCATCTTCGTGCCGTTCATCCTCATCTCGGCGTACTTTGACTTCGTCAAGTACGCCGGCATGTAACAAGAATCAAAACAGCCAGGCTTTGCCTGGCTGTTTTTCTGTGCCGAAGGTGGGAGTCGAACCCACACGAGCTTTCGCCCACTACGCCCTGAACGTAGCGCGTCTGCCAGTTCCGCCACTTCGGCGTAACTCTGCGTCACAGAAGGCAGTATTCTAACTTGAATCAATTCCATGTCAACGGGCAAGTGCCGCATTGCTTGCGCGTAGCACGCAATAAGGGGCTCATTTATAATGCTACGAATCAACCATGCTCGCCATTCTTGACAGCCCGCTGACCGGCGCGTTCTACGCTCTTCTCACCCTGCTGCTGCTCTCAGCTGCCAGCGTGTGGCTGCACAGCCGAGCCGGAACCGCCGGGCTTGACCGCCGCGTCGCCACCGGGCTGGGCGTGCTGATGGGCCTGCGCCTCATCCAGCTGCCGGTCTACGCACTGGCCTGGCTGGGTCAGCCGGCAGCCCAGGCCGCTGCGCCCCCGATGGAGCGCGGCGTGCTACTGATCAGCATCGCCGTCATCGCCTGGTTGTGGGCGCGGCCCGCAGCGCCCGGCCGCGGCGTGCAGCTCATCCATGCCCTGCCGGTGCTGGGCGCATTCATCCTCACCGCATTTATGCTGCTCTACTGGCTGGGCGTGCCCGCCGGCAGCGCCTTCAACTACACCGACGTGGATTACGCCTGGGGCGCCGCTTTGGGCTTGCTGGCCCTGCTGGGCTTGCTTCAGGTCGGCGCGGTCAAGCCGCGCCAGCCGCTGGGGCTGCTGCACCTGGCCGTGCTGCTGCTGGGGCAGGTGGCGCATGTCTTGCTGGCCGAACCCTTCGGCAACCTTCCCTTGCTGACCCAGGCCGCCGCGCTGCTCTCGCTGCCGCTGCTGTTCGCGCTGCCTGCGCAGGCCCAGCCCGCCGCCTTGCAGTCCACTGAAGCCGCCAAGCAGGCGTCGCCTGAGCCGTCAGACGAGACCGATGCCCCCGACCCTCTGGATGACCTCTTTGCCGAACCGGTCGAAGATGGCGATGAGAACGAATTCGATTTCCAGCTCGGCCCCGAGTTGCCTTCTATAGAAGAGATGGAGCAAGACGAGCAGGCCGTACCCCCGTTGCCTTCTACGCCGGCTTTCATTCTGGATGATCCTGAGCCAGAGGCTCTGGCCATCCAGCTCAGCCGCGCTGAGGAGCTGGCCCGTGCGTTAGCGCAAGACTTGGGCGCGGATGTGTGCGTGCTGGCCACCTACAACGAGGCCCAACTACAACTGGAATTCCAATACGGTTACAACGTGCTACGTTCCGCCCCGGTGGAGCCAGCCCGCATCGCCCTGCGCCAGGTGCCGCGCCTGGCGGCCGCGCTGCAGCGCGGCCGCATCCTGCGCCACGAAGTCGACGCTGGCGACACCGAGCTGGCCGCCCTTTCGCAAGCGCTGCGCCTCTCCTTCCCGGCCAATCTGCTCATGACGCCCTTCGAGTATCCGCAAGACCTGCGCCAGTGGGCCGTGCTGGCGCTGCACATCGTCACGCCCTGGGAAGCGACCGATGAGGTCGTCCTGCAGCAGCACGCCGAGACCCTCGGCGAGCAGCTGGCCGAAGCGCTGGGCGTGAGCGGTCGCAGCACGCCCGCCACCCAGCTGGTCGCTCCCATCGCCCACGAGCTGGAGGAGGCGCGTAGCGAACTGGAAACGCTGCAACAGGAGAATGCTCGCTACCGCGCCGATGTGGAGCGCCTGTTGGCCCACATTGACTCCCTGCAAACGTCGCCCACCGCGCCGGCTACAGTGACCAACGGCAGCCAGGAGCTGCTTGCCGCCCTGAAGCAAGAGAATACGCGCCTCAAGCAATCCCTCTCAGACTTGCAGGCCGCGCCCGCCGCAGCCGGGGTAGGCGGCAGCGTGCCGCCCGCCCAGATCAGCGTGGAGCAAGCCAAGGAAGAACTGCGCCTGGCCCTCGAAGAGGTGGCCGCCTTGCATACCAAACTGCAGGCCGCCCAGCAAGCCATCGTGGAGACCACCCAGCAGCAGCCCGGCGCCAAGATTCCTGCCGAGCAGGTCGAGCTGGTCGCCTCTATCGCTCAGGAGTTGCGCCAGCCACTCTCCTCGGTCATGGGCTATACCGACCTGTTGCTCGGCGAGTCTGTCGGCCTGCTCGGCGCGTTGCAGCGCAAATTCCTCGAGCGCGTGCGCAGCTCCACCGAGCGCATGAACACGCTCATCGAGAACCTCATCCGCATCGCCGAGCTTGACCCGCAGGGCCAGTCGGTCCAGCGCAGCCTGGTAGACCTCAGCAGCGTGATCGACGATGCGCTCAGCCTGCTGCGCGAAGCGCTGCAGGAGAAGCGCATCGCCCTACGCGTCAACCTGCCGCGCCAGATGCCTTCGCTCAATACTGATAAAGACGCTCTGCAGCAGATTCTTTACCACCTCCTGCAGAATGCGGACGCGGCTTCGCCCGCCGGCAGCGCCATTACCCTGCGCGCCGTGGTCGAAGAGGAGCCTGGCCTGGGCCAGTATGTGCTCATCCAGGTCTCTGACAGCGGCGGCGGCATCCCTGAGGATGCGCTGCCGCGGGTCTTCTCGCGCGTCTACCGCGCCCAGAACCCGGTCATCCCCGGCGTGGGCGACAGCGGCGTGGGCCTCACCATTGCCGAAACCCTCGCAAAGGCCCTCGGCGGCCGCATCTGGGTCGAAAGCCAGGCTGGGGTGGGGGCCACCTTCAGCGTTTTGCTGCCGCTGGCGCCCGCTTCCTAGGGAACAATCCGCCTTATCCAGCGTTAACTCAGTGTGTCTGAAAACGGCTATCCTTTAGTTGCGCCCAGGCACAAGTCTTGCACGCGGAACGATACATGAAGCGTACTTTGCTCTTCCTCACTCTCATTGTGGCCCTGCTGCTCGGCGCCTGCCAGCCTGCGCGCCCCCAGTCCACCGCTTCCGCGTTGGGTACGCCTACCCCTACACCGTTCCTGCCCGCCGGCCCCATAACTGCACCGCCAACCCCCAACGCCCAGGTGACGCTCGATCTCCCCATGGGTGACCTTGGCTTTGGTGAGTTCCCCGGCCCCACCCAGGACTCCGATATTGACATTCCCCCTCAGATGGGAAAGCTGCCCCAGCCTGAGGGCCAGATCAACATCCTCATCATGGGCAGCGACCAACGCCCACGCGATGGCGGTTTCCGCACGGATGTGATTGAGCTGCTCACCATCAACACGATGGATAACACCGTCAGCGTCACCTCCTTCCCGCGCGACCTGTACGTCTATCACCCCGGCTGGTACATCACCCGCATCAACGCGGGCATGCAGCGCGGCGGCTTTGAAATGATGGCCGACACCTTTGCCTACAACTTTGGCGTCAAGCCTGACTATTTTGTGCTGGTCAACTTCGACGGCTTCATGCGCATGATCGATGCGCTGGGTGGAGTGGATGTACAGGTGGCCCGCCCGCTGTGGGATGAGCGCGAAGGCCCGGGCGACTTCAGCGTGCCCTCCGGGCTGGTGCACATGGATGGCGAGACCGCCCTGTGGTATGCCCGCTCGCGCGGCACCACCAGCGATTACGACCGCGGCCGTCGCCATCAGGAGCTGATCGCCGCCATCGTCTATCGCCTGCTCAGCCTGAACGCAATCACCCGCGCCCCGGAGCTGTATTCGCAGTACCAGCAAATGCTCACCACCAACATGGGCCTGGTGGACATTCTGCCCCTGCTGCCGCTGGCCGGCATCATTCGGGACACCCAGTCCATCAACCGCTATTCCATCGGGCCTGATGATGTCATCTCCTACCGAAACATCTTTGGCAGCTCGGTCCTCATCCCCAACCAGGAGCGCGTGCGCCGCATCATGCTCCAGGCGCTCAGCTCGCCTGAATCCAGCGCGGCTGGCGGGCCGTAGCTGTTGCGCCTGCATTTTCATGCAGGTACACTCGACCTTATGTTGCGTAATCTAAGCTTCGACATGCGCCGCCTGTGGATGGGCATCGGCATCATTGCCCTGCTCATCGTGCTTTTTGGCTTCAGCCGCCGCATCGCTGAGTTCTCGCGCTTATCTGATCAGCTGGAGCGCGAGCAGGCTGTCATCACCCAAATGGCCGCCACGCAGCAGGTGCTGCAAGACCGCATCACCTACGCCAACTCGGACGCCGCAGTGGAAGCTTGGGCGCGTGAGCAGGGGCGCTGGGCCCGCCCGGGCGACTTCCCCGTCATTCCGCTGCCCCCCGCCGATTTCACTCCCTCCGCGCCCACGCCCGAAGCGCAATTTGATTCCGCCTTAAGCAACTTCGATACATGGTGGAATTGGTTTTTTTACACTGGGCCTTGACGTTTGCCCTGCCCGCGTGATAGTATCGCCCTTCATCGCGGGGTGGAGCAGTGGCAGCTCGTCGGGCTCATAACCCGAAGGTCCCAGGTTCGAGTCCTGGCCCCGCTACTAAAAACAGCCAGCATTTGCTGGCTGTTTTGTTTGTCGGACACATCACCCGAAGGTCCCAAGTTCCGACTAGCAATCTCCAATCTCTATTCGCTCTCTCCATCCTTGCCTTACAATCTGCCCCATGCGTATCGGCATAGATACCGGCGGCACCTTCACCGATTTTGTCGTCTTTGACCCAGCTAGCGGTCAGTTGGATACCTTTAAGCGGCTGTCCACCCCGCACGACCCGGCCGAGGCCATCCTGCAGGGGCTGGCTGGCCTCAAGGCGGCCGGCCCACGACAGATCGTGCACGGCAGCACCGTCGCCACCAACGCCGTGCTCGAGCGCAAGGGCGCCAATGTCGCCCTGGTAAATACCGAAGGCTTCCGTGACCTGCTGCACATCGGCCGCCAGAACCGCCCGGCGCTGTATGACTTGTTCGCAGATCCGCCCGCGCCGCTCGTGCCGCGCCAACACCGCCTGGAGATACGCGAGCGCGTGGCGGCGGATGGCAGCGTCCAGCTTCCGCTGGATGAGTCCGCCCTGGATGCGCTGGTCGCTCATTGCCAGCGCGAGGGTATCGAGGCGGTCGCCATATGCTTGCTGTTCTCCTTTGCCAACCCGGTCCATGAGCAGGCCGTGGCAGCCCGCTTTGTCGCTGCGGGCTTCAATGTCTCCACCTCACATCAGATACTGCCGGAATTCCGCGAGTACGAGCGCGCCAGTACCACCGTGCTCAACGCTTACGTCTCGCAGGTGATGAGCCGCTACCTCGGCGCCCTGGCCGCCGCACTGCCGGGCGACCACTTGCAGGTCATGCAGTCCAATGGCGGCATGGCCAGCCCGCTGCAGGCGGGGCAGCAGGCGGTGCGCTGTATCCTCAGCGGCCCGGCCGGCGGCCTGGTGGGGGCCCAGGCGGTGGCGCATGCCGCCGGCCACTGGCGCGTCCTCACCTTTGATATGGGCGGCACTTCCACTGACGTGGCCCTCATTCACGGCTCCGCCCAGGTCAGCCGTACTTCACACATCGGTGGGCTGCCGGTGCATGTGCCTATGCTGGCCATTCACACCGTGGGTTCTGGCGGCGGCTCCATCGCCTGGCGCGATGCGGGTGACGGCCTGCAGGTTGGCCCGCACAGCGCCGGGGCCAACCCTGGCCCGGCGGCGTACGGCCGCGGTACCTTGCCCACCGTCACCGATGCCAATGTGCTGCTTGGCCGCATTCAGCCGCATCTCTTCTTCGGCGGCCAGATGCCGCTGGATGCGGGGCGGGCTGGCGCCGCGTTTGAAGCCCTGGGCACCGAACTGGGTCTCACCGCCGAAGAGTGCGCTCTGGGCGCTCTGCAAATTACGAATGCCCATATGGCCCGGGCGCTGCGGGTGATCTCCGTTGAGAAAGGACATGACCCGCAGGACTTTACGCTGCTGGCTTTCGGTGGCGCCGGCGGCTTGCATGCCGCAGCCCTGGCGCGCGCCCTTGGTATGCCGCGCGTGCTTGTCCCGCGCCACGCCGCTACCCTGTCTGCCCTGGGCATGCTGCTGGCGGATGTGGTCAAGGATCACAGCCGCACCGTGATGCTGCCGGGCGATACCGCGCTGGCCGAGATCGAAGCCCAAATGGCTCCCATGCTTGAAAGTGGCCGCGCGGATTTGGCTGCCGAAGGCGTCGCCGCGGCGGATATGCAGTTCCACGCCAGCGCAGACCTGCGCTATGCCGGCCAGTCGTTTGAGCTAAACGTTCCGCTCACGCCGCAGCTGCTTGCCGAATTCCACCGCGTCCACGAAGAAAGCTACGGCTACCAGAACACCGCCGCGCAGGTGGAAATTGTCAATCTGCGTCTGCAGGCCATTGGCCGCACGCAGCGTCCCTCCTTGCCGTCCTTTGAGCCGCACGGCGCTCCAGCGGACGCGGCCTTGCTGGGCCGCTACCCGGTGCTTTTCGAGCATGCGCGGGTCGAGACGCCCTTCTATGACGGCAGCCTTCTGGGCGCAGGCCAGCGTTTTGCCGGCCCGGCCATCGTCGTGCGGCCCGACACGACCATCCTGGTAGGGCAGGGCGACACGGCCGAAGTGGATCGCTTCTTGAACCTGATCATTACGATCGGCGGCGCGGCATGAACACCGCCCTGGTACGCCTCGAAATTTTCAAGCATCTCTTCGCCAGCATCCCTGAGGAAATGGGCGCCGCGCTGCAGCGTGCCAGCTTCTCGCCCAATATAAAAGAACGCCGAGACTTTTCGTGCGCCCTCTTCGACCCGCACGGCGAGATGATCGCCCAGGCCGCCCACATCCCCGTCCATCTCGGCGCCATGCCGCTCTCGGTGCAGGCCGCCATTCGCAGCGCCACCTTCGCCGAGGGCGATATGGTCATCCTCAACGATCCCTATCAGGGCGGCACCCACCTGCCAGACATCACCCTGATCGCGCCAGTCTTTGTCGCCGGGCAGCTGGCTGGCTTCGTAGCCAACCGCGCCCATCACGCTGATATCGGCGGCATCGCCCCAGGCTCCATGCCGATCGCGCGTGAGCTGGTGCAGGAGGGGCTGATCCTGCCGCCGGTCAAGCTGCTGGCGGCTGGCCAGCTGCAGCAAGGCGTGTGGGACATCATCCTGCGCAACACCCGCTCGCCCCACGAACGCGCCGGAGACCTGCGCGCCCAGATCGCCGCCAACCAGCGCGGTGTGCGCCGCCTGGGCGAGCTGGTGGCCGCCTACGGCGCGCAGGAAGTGCAGCACTACGCCGCGGCCCTGCTGGATTACACCGAGCGCCTGACCCGCGCCCTCATCGCCCGCCTGCCGGATGGCCGCTTTGAGTTTGCCGACGCTCTGGACGATGACGGCCTCGGCAGCGGCCCGTTGCCGATCCGCGTCAGTGTCAGCATTCATGGCGATGAGGCCACCGTGGATTTTGAAGGCACGGCGCCGCAAGCCAAGGGCAGCGTCAACGCGGTCTACGCTATCACGCTCTCGGCTGTTTATTATGTCTTCCGCTGTCTGGCGGATAGTGAGGTGCCCAACAATACCGGCTCGCTGCGCGCCATCCGCGTCCTGGCGCCTGAGGGTAGCCTGGTCAGCGCATTGCCGCCCGCCCCGGTGGCCGGCGGCAATGTCGAGACCTCGCAACGCATTGTGGATGTGCTCTTCGGCGCGCTGGCCAAAGCTTTACCCCACGTCATTCCTGCCGCCAGCCAGGGCACAATGAACAACACCCTCATCGGCGGCTGGGATCCTGCCCGCGGCCGTGCCTTCACGTATTACGAGACCATTGCGGGCGGCATGGGAGCGCGCCCCACGGCCGATGGGCCAAGTGGCTTGCACAGCCACATGACCAACACCCTCAATACGCCCGCCGAAGCGATGGAGTATGCCTATCCCATCCAGGTGGTGCGTTACGAATTGCGTGAGGGCACGGGCGGCGTAGGCAAATACCGAGGCGGTGATGGCCTGCGCCGCGACTTGCTGATGCAGACCGATGCCACCGCCAGCCTGCTGAGCGACCGCCGCCACGGCCGGCCGTATGGCCTGGCCGGCGGCATCATGGGCGCCCCCGGCGAGAACCTGCTCATCCGTGACGGGCAGGCCATACGCCTGCCCGCCAAGGGCGAGGTGCAGCTGCGCGCCGGCGATGTGCTCAGCATCCGTACCCCTGGCGGCGGCGGCTGGGGCGAGCCCGGCACTGCTTAAGCTTCTTCGTCTGGTTTATTTTATACTTCCACGTGCAGGCGACTAAACACACTCGATCAAGCCTGCATCACCCTGTAGAAGCGTAGGGCCAAGAATTGCCACGACAGCCCAGCCTGTCGGTAAGTAGTTTTGGCTTTCTGAAGCTAGTTTGATATAACTGATAGGACCATCACCGTAGCGGAAACGTGCATGAACATCAAATCGATACTTGCTCACCCGGCTTACAACATTGCCCTTTTTGTCCTGCGCCGCAGCCTCATGGTGGGCCTTACTGTGCTGATTGGTGTGTGCGTAACGGTCATGATCGTCAATACCGATGGCACGCTGGAAGACGGCATGGCTCGCCAGATCTACAACCAGGCCGTGCGCGAATACCGAAACCAGCCGCCCAGCCTGCCGGATGACCAGCGCCAGAGCGTAGCCCAGATCGAGGAACGCCTACTCGATGAAGCCGGTTTCAACGACCCCTACATTGTCCGCCAGGTGCGCCTGGCCCTGCGCGCCCTCAGCTTCGATTGGGGCGAGATCACCCACCGCCAGTTGCGCGCCCAGTTGCCCTCGGCCGCCCAGGCCACTTCGGTAAATGCCATTGTGTTGCAGGCCCTGCCCAATACCCTGGCGCTGGTCGGCATCGCCAGCCTGATCGTCTTCGTTGTTGGCCTGCCGCTGGCGCTCAACCTCTCGCGCAAGCCTGGCTCGCGCCTCGATCGCATTGTTTCGCTGCTGGCGCCGCTCTCCACCTTTCCCAGCTGGGTCATCGGCCTGGTACTGGTGCTCATCTTTGCCATCCAGTTGCGCTGGCTGCCTGCCTCTGGCATGCGCAGTGTATTGCCCACGGCTAGCCAGCTGGAGACCTTGCTCCACAATGCGCGCTACTTTGTGCTGCCGGTTACCGCGATTGTGCTCAACCTGTTCTTCCAATTCGTCTACACCTGGCGCTCCTACCTGATCTCTTTTGCCGAAGAAGACTATGTAGAGCTGGCCAAGGCGCGCGGCATCCCCAATAGCCTGCTGGAGCGCCGCCACATCCTGCGCCCCTCGCTCTCCTTCATCATCACCAGCTTCATGCTCACCTTGGTGGGCTTCTGGCAAATGGCCATTGCGCTTGAAGTGGTTTTTGAATGGCCCGGCATCGGCCTGCTCTATGTAGATTCGCTTCCTAACTTCTGGGGCGAATCCATGTTTGAGGGCGACATGGTCATTACGGTTGCCCTGGTCACCACCTTTGCCTACCTGCTGGGTATCACGGTTGTGGCGCTTGAGGTCATGTATGCCCTCATCGACCCGCGTGTGCGCGTCGATGAGCCGCTGCGCTCGCGCCTGGTGCGCCCGCGCCGCTCCGCGGTGCCGGCTGAGCTGCGCCAGGCTGCCCGCCGAGCGCGCTCCGGCGCCGCTCTCGGGCTCGGCGCCCAGATCGTCCAGGCCATAAGGGGCTTGCCTGCCGCGCTGCGCCGCGGCTATCAGGCCGTATGGGCCGTCGTGGTGCAGTTCCGGCGTTACCCGGCAGCCATGGCCGGCCTCGTCATCATCTCGTTTATGGTCGTGGGCTCGCTGTATGCCGCCATTGCGCTTCCGCTCAACAAGATCGGTGTGGAGTGGTACAGCAATTCCGTCACCGGGCGCACCTACCGCCCAAAAGTTGCCATGCCCAGCTGGCTCAACTGGTTCTCTGAGCGGCCGTATCTTTCCACAGTAGTGATGGACAGCCAGGATCCCGCCTCGGGTGCTATCAAGACCGTCAGCATTGACTCGAATGGCAACCGGCGCGTCAATATCACGTTCAATTTCGACTATTCGTACCAGGATGTGCCGCAAGAGATCTTCCTATACTTCACGCCAGACTATTCCGCCAAGCGTCCCTTCATTCTGTGGACCTGGCGCACGCCGGAGGGTCGCTCGGTGGAGCTTGTCTCCATGGGTGACCCCGGCTACCTGAAAGTTCCCCTGACCGATAAGGTCTTCACCGGCCCAACCGCCGTCGCCCGCGCCAGCAACTCGTACCCCGCATTGGCTGCCCTCAAGCCGGATGCGGTGCCGCTGTATTATCTGTTCTCCAATCCAGAAGAGCAGGGCAACCAACTGGTCACCGGCAGTTACCAGCTGCATATTGAGGCCATGCTGTTCGAGCCTGACGCCGACATCGATGCCGAGCTCATCATGCTCGGCCAGGTCTTCGGCGCCGGCGGCACCGATGGCTACCGCCGCGATCTGCTTGTGCCGCTGGTGTGGGGCATGCCCTTCGCGCTGCTCTTCGGCATCGGCGCGGCTGTTTTTGCCGTCTTCGTCGCGCTGGCCTTAGGCGCAGCCTCCGTGTGGTACGGCGGCATTGTGGATTGGATCACCCAGCGCCTGTCTGACCTCAACATGGTCATGCCCGTGCTGGCTATCGGCGTGCTGTTCTTTGCCTTCTACGGCCTCAGCATCTGGGGCGTGCTCTTCGTCATCGTGCTCTTCAGCTCCTTCGGCAGCCCCGTCAAGACCTTCCGCTCAGCCTTCCTGCAGGTCAAAGCCTCTTCATACATCGAGGCGGCGCGCAGCTACGGCGCGTCTGACTGGCGCATCATCTTCAAGTACATGATCCCCAAGATCATGCCCTTGCTCATCCCCCAACTGATCTACCTCATCCCCACCTATATCTTCCTTGAAGCTACGCTGGGCATGTTCAACATCCGTATGATCTACCCCACCTGGGGTCGCATCATCTATGAGGCGCTGAATTCTGGCCTGGTGTACGGGTCGCGCTTCTGGGTCTTGCAGCCCTTGGCACTGGTGTTCCTCACTGGGTTGGCTTTCTCGATGGTGGGTTTCGCACTGGATAAGATCCTGAACCCCAAGCTCAACGTCTAATATCGGCGCCATGCGCTCACCGGTCGGCACTCCAACAGTAAGCATCATCATCCCCACCTATAACCGCGCCGCGCTGGTGCAGCAGGCGATCGCCAGCGTGTTGGCGCAGACCTATGCGGATTTTGAGTGCATCGTCGTTGACGATGGCTCGCTGGATGATACAAGGGCTGCTTTGCAGCCTTTGATCGCGGGTGCACGCATCCACTACGCCCACCAGCCCAACGCTGGCTTGTCGGCCGCCCGCAATCATGGGCTGCGCCTGGCGCGCGGCGCCTACATCTCCTTCCTGGATGATGATGACCTGTACGAGCCGCAAAAACTGGCTCGCCAGGTGGAGTACATGAAGGCCCATCCAGACGCCATGCTGGTGCACTGCTGGTTTCGGAAGTTCAGTGACGAAAATCCAGACCTGGGTCTGCGCAAGACTGATTGGTTCCAAGGCTGGATCTACCCTCAGATGCTCTCTTACTGGCGCATGCTCATGGCCACGCCCTGCCTCATGTTCCGCCGTGAGCTGTTTGACGAGGTAGGCGTGTTTGACGAGAGTCTGCGTTACGCTGAAGACTTCGATATGTGGCGGCGCATTGCCCGCAAATACCCTTTCCATCTTGTGCCTGAGAGCCTGGTGCGCATCCGCCAGCAGGCGGTTAGTATGTCCAGCCACAAGGCCGGTTCCGCCGCCCACTTCCGCACCGTGCTGGAGAAGGCCTTCGCCGAAGATCCGCAGCTCACCCCGCGCCTGAAGGCACGCGCCCTGGCTGCCATGTACACCTCGGTCGCCCAGAATCTGCTGGGCGAGGGCGGCCGGGCCGAGATCGCCGCCGCCCGCCAGCATCTGCGCAGCGCGCTGCGCCTGCAGCCGCTGGCGTCCGCCGCCTGGCTCACGCTGCTGGCCAGCCTGCTGCCGCGCGGCCTGCGCGGTACCCTGGCCGCCGCGCTGCGCCGCCTGCGCTTTCGCCGCCAGGCCTAGCTATGTCTGCAAGCATCGTGGTCATGGGAGTATCCGGCTCGGGCAAAACCCGCATCGGGCGGGCGCTGGCCCGCGCTCTGGGCGCCGCCTTCCTCGAGGGCGATAGGTTCCACCCCGCCGAGAACATTGCCAAAATGCGCAGCGGCCAGCCCCTCACCGATGCGGACCGCGCCCCCTGGCTGGCCGCCCTCAACGCAGCTTTGCAGGAGCACGCCGCCCGCGGCCAGCGCGCCGTCCTGGCCTGCTCGGCCTTGAAGCAAAACTATCGTGAGCAACTGGGGCAGGGTGGGTTGCCGTTACACTTCGTCTATCTCAAGGGCACGCCAGCCCTCATCGCCCGCCGCGTGCAGGGGCGCAAGCGTCACTTCATGCCCGTATCCCTGCTCGACAGCCAGTTCGATGCGCTCGAGGAGCCGGCTAACGCCATCATCGTCGACGCGGCCCAAAGCGTGGGCCGCACCGTTCGCCAGATCCTGGCCGCCCTCGGCGAAGATACTTCTAAAGACTAAGCTCTCATCCACTAATAGGTCTAACACCTTTGTGAGCACCACTCAATCATCCAACGCGGGTCGCAGAGGAATCTCCACACAATGCACAACCCACATGAGCGTCTGCGGAGGGGGCTCGGGGGAACCAACTTTGGTTCCCCCGACGGGGGCGCAGGGGCAGAGCCCCTGCAAAGGGCATATGATGCAAACACCCGCAATTCATCACCGCGCGCCTTGCCCCCTCACTACCCGTCATTGCGAGGGCTGCTGAAAGGTGCATATGCATGTACCCTTCAGCCCGAAGCAATCTGGTTTTTATCTCCATGGATACAAAAAAGACAGATTGCTTCGCTGCGCTCGCAATGACGGGTGAGCCAGGGTCATAGCTCTTCCATACAGAGCAGGGAAGGCTCTTTCTCGTCCCTAGGCCTCACCATAAGCCTGCTTCAACCAATCCTTAACCTGCTTGTCAAACTCCTTGGCGCTGCCCAGGCGCACGCGGTGCGTGCACATGCCGCCCCACGCTTCCAGCCGTCCGCTGGCCGGCACACCTTTCAAGATCAGCCCCAGGTCCACGCGGTCCTTGCTGCTCACCTGCACGATCCCGAACTGCTTGTTGCGTCGCAGGCTCATATAGGTCTTCTTTGGCGCCAGCTCCACATCCTTGCCCAGCGCCTGGGCGGCCTTGACGATCTGCGCGTACAGCGGCTGCATGGCCGCCTTGCTCCCGCTGAAATAGGCCGCTTGCACGTCATCGCCGCTGCTCGGGCCGCCGGCGGCCTGCTGCCGGTACATGATCGCGATCGTGTTGGCAAAGCCATGTGAGACGCCGTACTCGCCCTTCAGCAGCTTCATGATCTCGCCGTGCGTTTCCAGGCCTTTGGTTTTGATAAGCTTGAACCATTTCTCCAGGCTCTTGCCGGTCTTCTCCGGCATGTTGTTAACCATCGTTTGCAGTTGCTCTTCGGGGCTTGCCATGTCTGTGTCTCCTCGCCGCCAGCGTAGCACAGCCTGCTTCTGCTTGCTTGCAAAAAATTTACCTGCATAACACGAAACATACCCGCAGAAGAACAAAGCGCCCAAAAACCCGAGTACATTTGCCTCTAGAGCCTTGTGTTGCCTGCGCCTATACTGTTCACAAGGAGGCACAATGAAAATTCAAGACAAAGTGTTCGTAGTGACTGGCGGCGGCAGCGGCATTGGTCGCGCCCTAAGCCTGGCTTTATTGCAGCGCGGCGCCCGCGTAGCCGCGGTCGACATCAAAGAAGCAACCTTGAACGAGACCGCTCAGCTCGCCAACAGCGCGGCCCTCTCCACCCACATTGTGGACATTTCCAACAAGGCCCAGGTGGAAGCCCTCCTGCCCCAGGTGATCGAGAAGCACGGCATGGTGGACGGTTTAGTCAACAATGCTGGCATCATCCAGCCTTTCGTCAAGCTGGTTGACCTTGACTACCCGGCCATCGAGCGGGTGCTCAACGTCAATCTCTATGGCACCATCTATATGCTCAAGACCTTTCTGCCCACGCTGCTCAAGCGCCCCGAGGCGCACGTGGTCAACATCTCCAGCATGGGCGGCTTCTTCCCCTTCCCGGGACAGACCCTGTACGGCGCCTCCAAAGCTGCGGTCAAGATCCTGACCGAAGGCCTGTACGCCGAGCTCATCGGCACAAATGTTGGCGTCAGCGTGGTGTTCCCAGGCGCCATTGCCACCAACATCAGCCAGAACTCCGGCCTGGCCATGCCTGAGACCGATGCTGAATCGGCCCCCATCAAGCCCACCTCACCCGAGGTGGCCGCTGAGACCATCATCACGGCCATCGAGAAGAACAAGCTGCAGGCCTACATCGGCCGGGATGCCGCCATGATGAACATCTTCTACAAGCTCAACCCGCGCGGCGCCATCCACTTCATCACAAAACAAATGGAGTCACTGTTACCTAAGTAGGTCAGGTGTCGCCCTGAGCGTAGTGAAGGGCATTCATAGAGCTGGTGCATAAACCAAGCTTGCAGATAGAAGCACATAAAGCGCCCATGAAAGTGGGCGCTTTATCATCACGGCTTAATCCCCAGCCAGTATAGTCAAATAATTAAACCCGCCATTTTCCCTGGAGAGATATGGATCGCCGAACAATCGCAATCATCGCAGTAACCGGCATTGTCGCCTTGGTGCTCGTCGGCGCCGCGGCCGCTTACGCCCTGCGCCCCAGCGCCGCACCCAGTGGGGAGCTGACCGCCATCCCCGTATTGCCCTCGCCGGTGGCCCAGCAGGCCACCAGCGCGCCCAACCAGCCGGCCGAGGCGGAGGGTAGCCTGGTCTTCGAGATCGACGGCGACCAAAGCGAAGCGCGCTTCCTCATCAATGAGGTCCTCAACGGCGCAGACAAGACCGTCGTTGGCGTCACCAACGCGGTAGCCGCCCAGATCGTGATCGATCCGGCCAGCCCGGCCGGCGTGCAGGTCGGCACGGTACAAGTGAATGCGCGCACCTTCATCACCGATAGCGGCAGCCGGAACCGCGCCATCCAGAACTTGATCCTGGAAACAAACACCTTCGAGTTCGTCACCTTTACCCCCACCGCCTACAGCGGCCTGCCCGCCAGTATCGCCGTCGGTGACACCTTCAGTTTTCAGATCACGGGCGATCTAGCCATTCGTGACATTACCAGCCTGGTTACTTTTGGCGTCACCGTCACTGTGGAATCCGAGTCCCGCATCAGCGGCCTGGCCAGCACCACGATTGACCGCGCCACCTATGACCTGCAGATCCCCAGCGTGCCGCAGGTCGCCTCGGTTGAGCCGACCCTGATCCTCGAGCTTGAGTTCGTCGCGCTGGCTCAATAGCCCACGCACTACAACCAAAAAGGCGGCCTGCTTATGCAGGCCGCCTTTTTTTATTCCGTCTCGGCTGGCGCCGGCGCAACCGCGCCGGCTTTCTTCGTATTCCATTCCACCAACGCTTCCAACAGGCTCAGCAGCCGCTGGCGCCAATCCACAGATTCCAGATTGCTCAGCCAGACCGTGTTCTTGCTGGTGCGTGTGCCTATGGGCAGCGGTTTGCCATCAAACAGGGCCGCAAAATCCATCGGTTGGTCCTTCTTGCGCGGCGGCGGGAAGCGCAGCGCCAACTGCTTGTTCTCGACATTGATCGTCGTCAGCCCGGTGCGCTCGGCCAGCACGCGCACATGCAGCTGGAACAGCAGGTTCTGCACCTCGACGGGTGGGGGGCCGAAGCGGTCACGGAACTCCTCCGCCAGCGCTTCGATCTCGCTCACATCGTGAATGTCCGCCAGTCGCCGGTACAGCTTCAGGCGCATGGCCTTGTCGCTCACATAACTGGCCGGGATGCCGACTTCGATGGGCAGATCCACATTGATCAGAGGGTGATACAGGGTGATATGCACCGCGCCGGCTTCGGCGCCAAAACCGCCGACGCGCTTGAGGTCATCCACCGCCTTGGAGAGCAGCCGCGTATACAGATGAAAGCCCACCGCGGCGATCAGGCCGTGCTGGCGCACGCCCAGCAGGTCGCCCGCGCCGCGGATTTCGAGGTCGCGCATCGCCACCGAGAAGCCCGCGCCGTGCTGCGTGTTCTCGGCGATCGTTTCCAGGCGTTGGCGGCCCTCGTCGGTCATACCGTTTTGCGCATGGCGGAAGAAATACGCATACGCCCGCTGCGCCCCACGGCCCACGCGCCCGCGCAGCTGGTACAGCTGCGCTAAGCCAAACGCGTCCGCTCGGTCAACGATCAGGGTATTGGCGTTCGGAATATCCAGGCCGGATTCAATAATGGTGGTGGTCAGCAGCATGTCGATCTCGCCCCGCGAGAATTCGTTCATGCGCTCGGCCAGCTCGCGCTCGGCCATCTGGCCGTGCGCCACGCCGATGCGCACCTCGGGCACCACGCGCTGCAGGTGTGCCCGCATGGCGTCGATGCTGTGCACGCGGTTATGCACGAAGAACATCTGCCCGCCGCGATCCAGCTCGCGCAGCACTGCCCGCCGTACCAGCTGTTCGGAGTAGGGGCCAACGTGGGTCACGATCGGCAGGCGCTCTTCCGGCGGCGTGTTGATCGTCGAAATATCCCGCACGCCCGTCAGCGCCATGTACAGCGTGCGCGGGATCGGGGTGGCGGTCATGGTCAGCACGTCCACTTCGGTGCGCAGCTTCTTGAGGTGCTCTTTGTGCGCCACGCCAAAGCGCTGCTCTTCGTCAATGATCACCAGCCCCAGGTCCTTGAACTTGACGTCGGCCTGCACCAGCCGGTGCGTGCCGATGACAATGTCCATGTCGCCCGCCGCCAGCTTGCGGATCGTGTCCTGCTGCTGCTTGGCATCCCGAAAGCGCGAAAGCATCTCGATCCGCACCGGGAACGCTGCCAGCCGCTGGCGGAACGTCTCGTAGTGCTGTTGCGCCAGCACGGTGGTCGGCACCAGCATCGCCACCTGCTTGCCGTCCATCACCGCTTTGAACGCCGCCCGCAGGGCGATCTCGGTCTTGCCGTAGCCCGCGTCGCCGCACACGAGGCGGTCCATCGGGCGCAGGTTCTGCATGTCCTGCTTCACTTCGGCCAGCACGCGCAGCTGGTCTTCGGTCTCCACGTACGGAAAGCTGGCCTCCAGCTCGTGCTGCCAGGGCGTATCCGGCGGGTAGGCGTGCCCCTGCGCCATTTCGCGCTTGGCATACAACTCCAGCAGGTCCTCGGCGATCGCTTCCACCGCCCGCCGCACGCGGGATTTCGTGCTGCGCCACTCCTGCCCGCCCAGGCGGCTCAGGGTCGGCGTCTCGCCGCGCGAGCCGATGTAGCGGCTTAGCCGGTCAGCCTGGTGCACCGGCACATACAGCTGGTCACCGCCGGCGTACTCCACTCGTAAAAATTCACGCGTCTTGCCTTCGATCTTGGCTTCCACCAAGCCGCGGAAGATGCCGATGCCGTGGTCAATATGCACCACCAGCTCTTCGTTCTGCAGGTCCACATACGGCGTTTCCGGAGCGGCGCTCTCTGGCCGTGGCTGGCGGCGCGGCTGTGGCCGCTCCCAGCCAAAGATCTCGCCATCCGTCAGTAGCTGCAGGCGCGGCTCCTTGGCCGATTCCAAACTCCAGCCTTCGGCCAGGCTGCCTTCGGCGAACTGCGGGTCGGCCAGGTTGCCGGCGCCGTAGTTGCGCTCCGCCCACATGTCGCTCAGTCGCGGCGTCTGCCGCGAGACGATCAGCACTTCATCGCCCGCATCCAGATAGCGCTCCACCTGGTCCATCATCGGCTTCAGTTGGCCGCCAAAGCGCGGCCCCGGGCGGAACAAGCCGCTGATGCTGTGCGCGTCCTCGATCGCCAAGGTCGGCCCCAGCTCGATGACCGTGCGCTCGCCCAGCATCTCTTCCAGCTCAGACAGCGAGAGATACGGCGCGGGGTGCTCGGCCGCCAGGCTGCCGGCTTCCAGGTTCTCCTGGCGCAGTTGCAGCGCCTGCGTCTCCAGCTCGCTCACCTGCTCACGCAAGGCGTCCATGTCATCGATCAAGATCAGCGCATCCTGCGGCAAATAGTCCAGCAGGCCAGCCGGCTCGGGGTGGAGCAGGGGGATGTGAAATTCATTCAAAGCACGTGCTTCCAGCCCTTCGGGCAGCGGCTCTTGTGCAATGTATTCGCGCGCTGGAGGGATCAGCAGGTCATCAATCGTATGGATCGTGCGCTGGGTGGCCGGGTCAAAGCGGCGCAGGCTGTCCAGCTCGTCGCCAAAATATTCCAGGCGGGCCGGCAGCTCGTCCTGCATCGGCCACAGGTCCAAAATGCCGCCGCGCCGCGCAAATTGGCCGGCCGCCACCACGTTCTGCGCCGCCTCATAGCCCAGCCGCGCCAGCTGCGCCGCCAGCTCGGCTGGCTGGCTGCGCGCCCCGCGTTGCACGCGCTGGGCCGCCGCGCTGAATTCGGCCGGCGCCAGCGTGCGCGCCATCAGCGCCCGCCCGCTGGCGGTGATGAACGGCGCGCCGCCTTCGCCTGCGGCGGGCAGGGTAAGCCGCGCCAGCACCGCAAGGCGCTCGCGCCGCGCTGTTTCGCTCCACGGCGCGTTCTCGTAGAACAACGAGCTGGGCTCAGGGAAGTACAGCCGCTCCATCGCCGGCGCCCAGAAGCCCAGCTCCTCAAAGTAGGCCAGCGCTCGGTCACGCCGCTGGCTCAATAGCAGGGTAGGTTGCTGAGTAGCAGCCGCTATAGCGGCTGCTACTGGCAACCTTGCCGAGCGGATCAGCCCCAATTGCCCCGGGCTGCCGGTTTGCAGGCGCGCCAATAGCTCTTGGAATGCGGGCTGGCGTTGGATGCGCGGCAGGATCTCGTTCATTCAGTTCCGTTGTATTTGTTCATCGCCGCCACGATGCCCTCATTGATAAAGGTTTGCACGGCGTCGCTGGCCCGTTTGAGCACGAACGCCAACGCCTGCCGCTCGGCGCGTGAGAAGTCTTGCAGCACATGGTTGGGCGTGCTCATCCGTCCCTTGGGCCGGCTGACGCCAATCCGCAGGCGCGCAAACTCCTGCGAGCCCAGCTTCTGGATGATGGACTTCATCCCGTTCTGCCCGCCGGAGCTGCCCTCGCTGCGCAAGCGCAGCGTCTCGAACGGCAGGTCCACATCGTCGTACACCACCAGCAGCTTCTCCAGCGGCACTTTGTAGAAGCGCACCAGCTGGCTCACCGAAACGCCCGAGTTGTTCATGTATGTGCGCGGCTTGGCCAGCACCACTCGGCCTTCGCCCGCGCCGGCCTGGGCGATCATCGCCTCGTTCTGCACCTTGCTGAACTTGACCCCCAGCTCCTCGGCCAGCTTATCCACCACCATAAAGCCCACATTGTGGCGGTTCTCGCGGTACTCCGGCCCTGGGTTGCCCAGGCCCACGATCAGGTAGGGTGGGTTGTTGCTCTCGTGCTCTTTCGGTTTGCGCTTTCGAAACATGGTTCCTCTTAAACGACAGTAGCCACCGAAGCGAACGCTAGGGTGGTCGAGTTCAAGCTATTTTAGCATTTCAAGAGTCGTGTCGCCCTGAGCGAAGCGAAGGGCAACTATGTAGCCAGTTTAGAGGTGAACCATGAGGAAACACGAAACAAAAAAAAGCCCAGCCATATGGCTGGGCTTTTTTTTGTACAACAATGATGCAGGACTAGATGCCCTTCAGGGCAGTAGCCAGCGCCAGGATCACGAAACCGATCGCAACCAGCGCGAAGGCCGAAACGCCAATGGCGAACACGCCAAAGTGGGCCAGCAGACCCAGGCCGCCGAAAATAACGGCAACAACCCAGGTCACTTCTTTCGGAGCGGAAAGTACCAGCCCCTTGTTGGTGGAACGCTTCTTCTTAGCCATTTCTTCTCTCCTTGGTACGGCGAATGACCTCATTGTAGCACCGGCTCACGCCACGGATTACAATCCCTGCATGCATATCCACCTCGTTGATGGCACGTACGAGCTCTACCGTAACTATTTCGGCGCCCCGCCCAAGAAGGACCCCACCGGGCGCGAGGTTGGCGCCGCCCTCGGCCTGTTGCGCAGCCTCATGGCGATGCTCGAGCGCCCCGAAGTTACCCATGTTGCCTATGCCTTCGACCACGTCATCGAATCCTTCCGCAATGGCCTCTACACCGGATACAAGACCGGCGAGGGCATCGAGCCGGAGCTCTGGAACCAGTTCCAGCTGGCCGAAGACCTCGTGGCCGCCTTCGGCGTCACCGTCTGGTCCATGGTCGATTTCGAGGCCGACGACGCCCTGGCGGCTGGCGCCGCCCGCTGGGCACCCGACCCCGCCGTCGAGCGCATCCTGCTCTGCTCGCCCGATAAGGATCTGATGCAAATGGTCGGCGGCAAAGTCGTCGCCTGGGACCGCCGCCGTGACCTCATCCTGGATGCTGACGCCGTGCAGGCCAAGTTCGGCGTGCCGCCCGTCAGCATCCCAGACTATCTCGCCCTGGTCGGCGACGCCGCCGACGGCTATCCCGGCCTGCCGGGCTGGGGCGCCAAGTCCGCCGCCGGCGTGCTGGCCGTCTATGGCAACATCGATGCCATACCGCCCGTCGCTACCCAGTGGCAGGTGCCTGGGCTCAGCGGCACGCGGGCGGCCAAGCTGGCCGCCACCCTCGAAGCCCAGCGGGCCGATGCGCTGCTTTTTCGCACCCTGGCCACCCTGCGCACGGATGTGCCCCTGCCCGAAACCCTGGCCGACCTCGAATGGCGCGGCGCTCACCCACAGTTGCGCGAACTGCTAGCCCAGCTCGACGCCAGCTCCATCGCCGAGCGCATCACCCGCTGGCAATGATCAAAACCAATCGATCAATTAATTAATCGATTGGTTTTGATTTCTTGTCCCTCATCCTTCCGCCTTCATCCTTGCCTTCTCAATATGGTATAGTCTCTTGCAGTATTGATATGGCCGATTCGCGTTCGACACTCATCAAGAACCGCCTTCGGGATCTGCAATCCACAGCCCCAGATATCATCGCCTCCGCAGTCGTCACCGCCGACGGGCTTTCGCTTGCCTCGGCCCTGCCCTCAGACGTTGAGGAGGAGCGCGTCGCCGCCATGAGCGCCGCCATGCTCAGCCTGGGTGAGCGCATCGCCCAAGAGCTGCAACGCGGCAACATGGAAGAGGTCTACATCCGCGGCGATGAGGGCTTGGTGCTGCTTACCGCCGTCGGGCGAGATGCCGTGCTCACCACCCTGGCCCGCAGCGAGGCCAAGCTCGGCCTCATGCTGATGGAGATGCGCCGCGCCGCCGCCGACCTGGAGCAATATGTCGCATAGATACGCAAGCGCAATCGCTCTCGCCGCACCGCCACTCTACGGAGAGGGGCTCTTTCAAGACCCCTCTCCGTTTCGTTTAATCCATAGCGCGCCAATCAACCGGCGTTGCGTTACTCGGCGTGAGCCGAGTAGCAAGGCCAACGCGTGGGCGCAGCCCACGCAACAAGACCCCTCTCCGTTTCGTTTAAGCCATAGCGCGCCAATCAACCGGCGTTGCGTTACTCGGCGTGAGCCGAGTAGCAAGGCCAACGCGTGGGCGCAGCCCACGCAATACACCAGAGGAGTCGTGTCATGACGATCAAGTACATATTTGTTACCGGGGGCGTTGTCAGCTCCGTTGGCAAAGGCGTCACCACTGCGGCCATCGGCCGCCTCCTCAAAGAGCGCGGCTTCAAGGTCGCCGTGCAGAAACTCGACCCCTACATCAACGTTGACCCCGGCACCATGAGCCCCTACCAGCACGGCGAGGTCTACGTCCTCAACGACGGCTCCGAGACCGACCTTGACCTGGGCCACTACGAACGCTTTGTAGATATCAACCTCACCAAGGTCAGCACCATCACCACCGGCCAGGTCTATGCCGAGGTCATCGCCAAGGAGCGCCGCGGCGACTACCTCGGCGGCACGATCCAGGTGGTGCCCCAGATCACCGACGAGATCAAGCGCCGCATCGGCTTGGTACCCGAAGAGACCGGCGCCGAAGTCGTCTTCGTCGAGGTCGGCGGCACCGTCGGCGACATTGAGTCGCTGCCCTTCATCGAAGCCCTTCGCCAGATCCGCACCGATGTGGGCCGCGAGAACGTCTTCTACATCCACACCACCTGGCTGCCGCACATCGGCGCCACCAACGAGCTCAAGACCAAGCCCACCCAGCACTCCGTGCGAGAACTCCGTTCCCTCGGCATCTCGCCGCAGATGATCATTGCCCGCGCCGACAAAACCATCACGCCCGATCTGACCGAGAAGATCGCCAAGTTCTGCGATGTCGACCGCCGCGGCGTGGTGCCGGTGCCCACCATCGACGTGATGTACGAGATCCCGCTCCTGCTCGAGAAGCTGGGCGTGGCCGACTACATCATCGATACCCTCGGCCTGCAGGCCGCCAAAAAGCCCGACCTCACCGCCTGGGAGGCCATCAGCAAGTCGGCCCACCGTGAGAAGCCGCCCGTGCGCATCGCCCTCGTGGGCAAATACGTGGAGCTGCACGACGCTTACATGAGCGTCAAAGAGGCCCTCAAGCACGCCGGCCTCGCCCTCGGTGTGGAGGTCGAAATCGACTGGATCCACGCCAGCGAGGTGGAGAAGGGCCGCGGCTGGGATGAGATCCGCGCCGCTCACGGCATCCTGGTGCCCGGCGGCTTTGACAGCCGCGGCATCGAGGGCAAGATCGCCGCGGCCCAGTACGCCCGCGAGCATAAGGTGCCGTACTTCGGCCTGTGCCTGGGCATGCAGATCATGGCCATCGAGTTTGCCCGCAACGTGCTGGGCTACAGCGAGGCCAACTCCACCGAATTCGACCCGGCTTCGCCGTACCCGGTCATCGACCTGATGCCTGACCAGCGTGGCATCGCCGAGAAGGGCGCCACCATGCGCCTGGGCGTGTACCCCTGCCAGTTGGAGCCCGGCAGCCTGGCCGCCGCGGCCTACGGCCAGCCCGTGATCGAGGAGCGCCACCGCCACCGCTTCGAGTTCAACAACGCCGCCCGTGAAGCCTTCGCCGAGCACGGAATGCGCTTCTCGGGCGTCTCGCCCGACAACCGCCTGGTCGAGATCATCGAGGTGGCCGAGCACCCGTACATGCTCGGCACCCAGTTCCACCCGGAGTTCCTCTCGCGCCCCACGCGCCCACACCCACTGTTCGTCGCCTTCGTGCGCGCCGCCGCCGAGCAGGCCGGCGCCCAGGTGCAGGCGCTCGTCACTGTAGATAGCGCCAGCTAGCTCGCCGGGCGTAAAAGTTATTGCGCGGAGGAGGGAGGGGGTTAAAACTTATTACTAACAACTTTGTCCTTATTCCGCTGGTGTGAGCGGGTTGTAGCACGCATAGTTGACTTATGGGCAAAGTGGAGCAGGGTGTCAAGGTGTCCGGTCAGCGCCTGAGCCGCGTCGCCCTGAGCACTTCGTTCCTCAGTGTAACTCCGCGAAGGGCATTCGTTTGGTTTGCTTTACGGCAAGCCTGCTGAGGGAATTCAGTTCAGTTGTGCTCCATTTGTTCCAACGCTGCAATGATCCTTCGCTGGCGGTAAGCTGCAGCCTTCGGCTGCTGCTCACCTGGCTCAGGATGCACACGCGGTCTGGTGTTGGTATCACTTCTAACTTCTGCATTCTTACTTCTCACCTTGTTTTGTCTTTCCCCTCATCCTTCATCCTTTCGCCTTCATCCTTGAATTACAATCTCCCTATGTCCAATATCAACATCGCCTCCATCCACGCACGCCAAATCCTCGACTCGCGCGGCAACCCTACCGTCGAAGTCGATGTCCGCCTTGCAGACGGCAGCCTCGGCCGCGCCGCAGTCCCCTCCGGCGCCTCCACCGGCATCCACGAGGCGCTCGAGCTGCGTGATGGAGACAAGTCGCGCTACCTCGGCAAATCCGTCACCCAGGCCGTCGCCAACGTCAACGGCCTTATCGCCGCCGCCCTGGCCGGCCATGACGCGGCCGACCAGGCCGCCCTTGATGCGGCCATGTTCGCCCTCGACGGCACGCCCAACAAAGCCAAGCTCGGCGCCAACGCCATCCTCGGTGTCAGCCTGGCTGCGGCCAAAGCCGCCGCTGTAAGCAGCGGCCAGCCGCTGTACCGTTACCTCGGCGGCCCCGAGGCCACGCTGCTGCCCGTCCCGATGCTCAACATCCTCAACGGCGGCGCTCACACCGGCTGGGAATCGACCGACTTCCAGGAATTTATGGTGATGCCCTTCGGCGCGCCCAGCTTCAGCGAAGGCCTGCGCTGGGGCGTCGAGGTCTATCACAGCCTGCGCGCCATCCTCAAGGCGCAGGGCTACAGCACCCTGGTGGGCGACGAGGGCGGCTTCGCCCCGGCCCTCAAGAGCAACGTCGAAGCCATCGAGCTGGTGCTGCTGGCCATCGAGAAGGCCGGCTACACCGCGGGCGACCAGATCAGCATCGCCCTTGACCCGGCCACCAGCGAGCTGTTCGACGACGCCAAGCAAGACTATTTCCTACGCAAAGAGAACCGTCGCCTTAGCAGCGACGAGATGGTGGCCTTCTGGTCCGACTGGGCCGCGCAGTACCCCATCGTCTCCATCGAAGACGGCATGGCGCAGGAAGACTGGGCCGGATGGAAAGCGCTCACCGCCGCCATCGGCAGCAAGGTGCAGCTGGTGGGCGACGACCTGGTGGTCACCAATCCCAAGCTGATCGAGCGCGCCATCGCCGAGAAGGCGGCCAATGCCCTGTTGGCAAAGGTCAATCAAATCGGCTCGCTGAGCGAGACGGTGGAAGCCGTGCGCCTGTGCCAAGCCGCCGGCTGGGGCACCGTGTGCTCGCACCGCTCCGGCGAGACCGAAGACAGCACCATCGCCGATCTGGCCGTAGCGTACCGCTTCGGCCAGATCAAAACCGGCGCCCCCGCCCGCGCCGACCGCACCGCCAAGTTCAATCAGCTCCTGCGCATCGAGGAGGAGCTGGGCTCTGCCGCCGAGTACGCGGGCTGGGCGGCGATTGGGCGGTAGGGTCTAGCCGCCTAGTGCGCGTGTAATGCTAGTGAAGCCTAAAGATCTTGCGCATCGAGAGGAGCTAGGCTCCACTGACGAGTACCCGGGGTCCGGCCATACAGATATGAAACAAATTCTAGTTAGGAGAAGATACATAAAATGACCATAACTTATTACTCTGTGAGGAGAGGGGGGGCAGAATCTAGACTCGAAGATAACCTGCTTGATGAGTTGCAGGATGCCTTTCCAGAGCGCAAATATAAGCAGTGGATGGGGGGAGCTTTTAATATTGGGGGTTCCTTCCCTGATATCGTCATAGTCTCCTATCGGCCCGAATTAACTTGGCTTCAAGAAGAGGTTGCAGGGGCAGAGTTTATTCTTGCGTACTTACATAGAGTTAGTTCAGCGCGATTTGAGACTATACAAAAGAGGACGCTTATTGAAACGCGTCATTTGCGATTAAGTATTGACAAACTGATTGATGCAAAAGTTATACGAAAGAAAAAACAGGCCTATCATCTTGATAAAGCTTGGAGAGATATTTTGCCTAGAATTATTACGATTGAGGCTAAAATTTCGAAATGGCGGATAGCAGTTGCTCAGGCCATGAATAACACTCTGTTTGCTCACTATTCTTATGTGGCAGTGCCACTAGATTTAGCAAAAAGAATAAGTAATGAGAGTGCATTCAACCAAAAAGGGATTGGTTTAATTGGCGTGGCTCAAGGCGCAGATTCATGCTTTGTAAAAAATGCGGTATCGAAGTATCCTTCTTTGTGGTCTTATTACTATTCGCTGGCTTCAACAATTGCCACTAACGGTGGCTAAAAATGGCCTTCCTTTTTCCGATTGAACGTGCTAGGAATTTTTTTCCAGATCTCGAATTTGTTGCTCCCTTGACGCCAAGTCAACAAAAGGCAGCGTTCCTGGTTCGCGACTCCGAAGGCCTAGAGCTCTGCCTAAAAATCATTTCTCCAGACTATCAGGCCGAGAGGCTTCAAAGAGAGTTGATTGCTCTTCAGAAGTTAGATCACCCCAATATTGTTCGTTTTAGAGAGTATGCCCTAACTATCAAGTCAGGAGTTACTCTTAATTATATGATTGAAGAGTATATAAAGGGAAACGATCTAACCGATCTCTTGGGGCAAGAACATATATGGGATGCCAACAGGGCTACTAAATTCTTTGCCGAACTTTTTCGCGGCCTGGCCGCACTCTACCACGAAGGTATAGTTCATAGGGACTTGAAACCTTCAAACATACGAGTAAGAGAAAATACTTCCCCTGTAATTATTGATTTCGGTCTTGCTCGACACTTGAACTTGACTGACCTGACAAGAACCGAAGAGGGAGCTGGTTTTGGTACACCAAAGTATTTTGCTCCTGAACAGTTTGTGGGTACCAAGTATGATATTGACCATAGAACTGACTTGTATGCGACGGGGTTGTTGTTGTATGAAGCTCTAACTGGTGTCCATCCTTATTGGAAAGCTGATATGTCAATGAGCGACCTTAGAGAGGCAGCTCTCCGTTCAGATGAATTTCTTAAAAATCCGGCATTTTTGACTCTTCCTAACAATATTACTTTGTTGGTATCCAGATTGCTGGCCAAGGAACGAGTAAACAGGCCAAGTAATGCCAATTTAGCAGCAAGAATTATTTTAAAAGGCAGGTAAGAATTTATGAAGAGGGGTCCGTGGCATCAGCTCGGTAATCAAGGTCAAACAATTGCGCGTGAGCATTTGCAGAACGGTATTGGAGTTGGCGTTGTAATTAGCGAAAAGGACTTGCCTTTTAATAGTGCCAAGGAATATTCAACTACTTTTAAAGAGTTGAACGCCGATGTCCTTGTTGATCATCAATTTTACAATTCAAGTTTTCGTCACAAGAATTTCGACACATATCCGGAAAAGGAATTCCGTGTAACTTTATCTAACATGGCAAATTTGTCCAGGATTGGTTTGTCTGGTTTGTCTAAAGCCTTGGAAGAAAACCTGAGACAGCTCTCTGTAACTGGTGTCATTGCTCCGGCAATGAAATATCAGGCTGGCAGGAATGAGATTGTCGACGTTAACGCAAAACTTTTTTCCGCCGCAAAAGCAGTCGGTGATTCAATGGGACTTCCTACCTTTGTTACCGTGACTGTTGACAGATCATCTTTGGATAGCTTTTCTGCGGTCGAGAGGATACTGTCTGATGTGACCTCTTTGAGTGGGGATGGATGGTATTTCTCAATTGAGTTTGGCGAAAGGAGAATTCCCGCTTCTTCTGAGAAGGTAAAAATGCTTTGTCGAGCAGGTCTTAAGCTTGCAATGACAGGGAAGCCTGTCATGCATGCATTTGCTGGCCCCATGTCACTGCTCTCTTATGGATTCGGCGCAACTGCAGCTGCAATTGGCCATAGTCATAATCTATGGCAGTTTTCAAACGAAAGGTGGCAGATACTTTCGGCGCCACGAAAAGGCCCCAAAAAACCTCTCAGGAGGTTGTTCTCAAGTAACCTTTGGGGCACACTAGTTTATCCAAACGAAATTGTACGGATGAATGCTAAGCTGCGCGCTGAAGCTCTTACATCGACGGAATACTCGCCTTCACTTGAAAACTTGGATGCAGTTTGGAAAAAAGGGCAGGCTGATAGACACTTAGTTGCCTCTATTTGTCGAGAAATTGAAACTATTTCCAGGCTGGGAGGTGTATCAGAAGCAGCAAAGTATGCAATTAATAAACTCGCACATGCGGAATCTTTGTACGGACGTATCAAGAATACCGTTGGTACTCTACGCGATAGTTCAAACGCTTACCATTCAAACTGGAAGGAGGCCTTGGAGAATCTTCTAATCGAGGGTAAAGACGATTTAGATTACCTGGAGATGATAGCTAGCGATTGATTTACTTAGTCTATTACTTCCCGCTTTCCATTTATTAATTTCTGTTGTCCCCCTTGACACCGCGCCCCAATCTGCCCGCCAGCTCACATTCCCTGCTATAAGCCTGCAGGAGTTTGCGCAGCAAACTCCATTAGCAGCGGCGCCAGCCGCTGCGTAGCTGCCTGGTTCGCGGGCTCCCGGCGGGCTGTTTGCGTGCGTAAGCCACTGCGTATCTTGTCAAGTTGGGGTGGGGGGCGAAGTTAAAACATGTAAACAATTAATACATTAAGTACATTTCCTGTAGCTTAGCCGTCCTACAGATCATTTTTTGGCGGCAAATGTTTAACTTGGAGCTAAAAAGAGGGGGTCACTAATGATGATTATTAAAACTTCTCGTCCCAGCGCGCCATGCGCATCAAACCACCTTGATGAGAATGACCAAAGCACACTCCCGCCAGCAGGTCATTCTCATCTCAACTTGACAGGGTCGCCATTCAAGCCTGGCGTTTGTAAGCGCAGAAGCGTCAGCGGCTGCGCACAAACGCCATTAGTAGCTGCGTCAGCAGCTACGTACCGTGCTTTCTCTCGCTCTCCTCGATCGCTCGTAGCAGCGCCTCTTCCTCCAAGGTCAGCAAGTACTCTTCCTCCAGCGTGCGCTGCGGGCGCAGCAGGATGTAGATGAGCACCCCCGGAATGAACAAGATCACCGAAAGCAGCACCGCCAGCAGCCGGCGGCTCGGCTCCCGCAGCCTGGCGGCCGCGTCCCGGTGGGTCCAGTACACCAGGCTCGCCCACAGGGCCAGCAGGAAGGTAGCCCCCCAAACAGTCAGTGCGGTGGCCAGGGTCTGCAATGTATTCGCATCCATGCCCGTCATTATAGTGCGCGGGCCGCGTGGGCATAGCCCACGCAACCCGCACATTTGGTGTTGCTGCTCGGCAAAGCCGAGCAACGCAACACCACTGTTGGGGATACTGCGCACGCCAACAAAAACGGCCCGCCAGGGGCGGGCCGTTTTGGGTTCTGCAATGTCCAGACTAGCGGGAGTAGTACTCAACCACCTGGTTCACTTCACAAATGATCGGCACTTCCTGCAGCTCGGGCAGGCGCACATACTTCGCCGCCATGTTCTTTTTGTCCACGTCCAGATACGGCGGAATGTTGCCAATGCTCTCCAGCGCCTCAGTGAACGCCGGGATCTGGCGGCTCTTCTCGTGCACGGCGATCACGTCGCCCGGCTTCACCGAGTACGACGGAATGTTGATGCGCTCCCCGTTCACCGTGATGTGACGGTGCGAGACGAACTGGCGGGCCGCATAGATCGTGCGGGCGAAGCCAGAGCGCAGCACCAGCGCATCCAGGCGAGATTCCAGCAGCGTGATCAGCATTTCAGGCGTGCGGCCCTTGGAGCGCGAAGCCTTCTCCATGTAGCCGCGCATCTGCGCTTCACGAATGTTGTACTGGTGGCGCAGGCGCTGCTTCTGCAGCAGTTGCAGCTTATAGTCAGAGCTGCGGCGCCACTGGTTCTGGCTGCCGTGCTGGCCGGGCGGGTTCGGCCGGCGCTCCATGACTTTGATGGCCTTCGGGGTCAGGGGGATGCCCAGCGCCCGAGAGCGTTTTACCTTCGATTCCTTCATCCTGTTTCCTTTACATTTTTGTACTCAGCTACCAGTTTGCCGCGGAGCGCACCAATAGCCTGGACAAATGCACGATCGCTGAAAGGGGCGATTGCGCCGCAAGATGATACTTGCACTTGCCGCTTTTGGCTAGGGCACAATCTCGCCGTATTTTGGCCCCTGCAAAGCCTTGACAAAGGAACGCTTGTTCTATAATATAAGCGGAAATAGAACAGACTTTCTAGGAGACACAATGGCCGCTCAAAAAGAACACAACGACGAAAAGATCAAGGTCCTCCAAAAGACCCTGGGTGAGATCACCAAACGCTACGGCGAGGGCAGCATCATGCGCCTCGGCGAAGCCCACGGCATGGCCGTCGAAGCCATCCCCACCAGCTCCCTCTCGCTCGATATCGCCCTCGGCGTCGGCGGCATCCCCCGCGGCCGCGTCACCGAGATCTACGGCCCCGAATCCTCCGGCAAGACCACCCTCTGCCAGCACATCGTCGCCGAGGTGCAGAAGCGCGGCGGCACCGCCGCCTTCATTGACATGGAGCACGCCCTCGATCCCAACTATGCCGCCAAATGCGGCGTGGACATCGAGAAGCTGCTCGTCGCCCAGCCTGACACCGGCGAGCAAGCCCTCGAGATCGCCGAAGCCCTCGTGCGCTCCGGCGCCATTGACCTCGTCGTGATCGACTCGGTCGCCGCCCTGGTCCCCCGCTCTGAGATCGAGGGCGACATGGGCGACGCCACCATGGGCATGCAGGCCCGCCTCATGTCGCAGGCCTTGCGCAAGATGTCCGGCGTCATCAAGCAGACCAATACCGCCGTCGTCTTCACCAACCAGCTGCGCCAGAAGATCGGCGTCATGTTCGGCAACCCCGAAACCACCACCGGCGGCATGGCCCTCAAGTTCTACGCCTCCGTGCGTATGGATGTGCGCCGCATCCAGTCCATCAAGACCGGGCAGGATGTCGTCGGCAACCGCACGCGTGTGCGCGTCGTCAAGAACAAGGTTGCCGCACCCTTCCAGGTCGCCGAATTTGACATTATGTATAATGAAGGCATCTCCAAGAGCGGAGACCTGCTCGACTTAGCGGTCAACTACGAGATCGTCGCCAAGCGCGGCTCCTTCTACAACTACGGTGACGACCGCCTGGGCCAGGGCCGCGAAACGGCCAAGGATTACCTGCGAGATCACCCCGAAGTAGCCGACGTCATCGAACAGCAGATCCGCGAGAAAGTGCTCACCCAAGAACCCAGCGCCTATGCCGAGCCAGACGAAAGCCTCGCCTTTGAACCCGCCGAAGCAGAACTCGAGGCCGTTGAAGCGTAGCGAAAGACAAAAAGCGTCTTTCGCTTGGAGTTTCTGGCGTGCTACGCACGCCAAAACTCCCGTCATAAATAAATATACGGCGATCCGCAACGTGTTTTGGCTGCTGATCGCCGTATGTTTTCTGGCTGGATGCAGTAGGAGCGTACTCCCCGCTGACCAGGGCTACTTCATCGCACCCACCGTCGTCGGCAACTCGCAAGCCATCGTACTCGAGACGCCCACGGCGATGCCCGCCACTGCCACCCCGGAATGCGAGAACAATCTCGTCTTCCTGCGCGATATCACCGTGCCCGATGGCACTCGTTTCGCCCCCGGCGCCCCCGTTGAAAAGAGCTGGGAGCTGCGCAACGACGGCACCTGCGCCTGGATCGTGGGCTACACCGTCGAGCTGCAGGCGGGCAGCATCGGGCTGGGGGCGGTGCCCCGCCACCCGCTGCCGCCCGCCCAGCCCGGCGAAAGCGTGGTGCTCACTATTCAATTTACCGCTCCCAGCGAGCCGGGCAGCTACCGCAGCCTGTGGAAGGCGCACGACTTTGCCGGCAACCCCTTCGGCGTGGGCTTCTATGTAGACATCACCGTTTCGGAGTAACGAATGCGCGCCCCAACCAACGCCACCGCCATCGCATTCCAGGACACTATTCGCCACCACGGCCTGCCCGGCCAAGTGGTCGAGTTCGAGATCACCACCCGCACCGCAGCTGATGCGGCTGCCGCCATCGGCTGCCAGCTGGGCCAGATCGTCAAATCGCTCATCTTCCGCTCTGCGGAAGATGAGGCTGTCATCATCCTGACCAGCGGCTGCAACCGGGTAGACGAGGCCCTGGTGGCCCAGGCCACCGGCGCCACCCTTGGCAAGGCTGACGCCGACTTCGTGCGCAACCTGACCGGCTACGCCATCGGCGGCGTGCCGCCCTTCGGTTACAGCCACCCGGCGCACACCTATATTGACGAGGACCTGCTGCAGTACGCCGAGGTGTGGGCGGCCGCCGGCACCCCGCACGCGGTGTTCCCGCTGCCGCCGGATGCGCTGGTGCGCATCAGCGGCGGCAAGCTGCTACGCGTGCATGGCTAGATAAAAAAAAGACCGGCGAAAGCCGGTCTTTTTGTTTCCTAGATGGTGCCCTCTTCCCATGAGTTCAGGTATTTTTCCTGCTCGGGGGTGAGCTTGTCGATCTTGACGCCCATCGCATCCAGCTTGATGCGGGCGATCTCGCGGTCAATATCCTCGGGGACGGAGTAGACCTTGTTCTCCAGGGTGGAGGCGTTCTTGGCCATGTACTCGGCGGCCAGGGCCTGGTTGGCGAACGACATGTCCATCACGCTGGCGGGGTGACCCTCAGCAGAGGCCAGGTTGATCAGGCGGCCATCGCCCAGGATGTGGATGGTGCGGCCGTCCTTGGTGTAGTAGGCCTCCACGAAGGGGCGCACCAAGCGCTTCTCTTCGGACATCTGGGCCAGGGCGGGGATGTTGATCTCCACATTGAAGTGGCCGGAGTTGGCGACGATAGCGCCATCCTTCATGACTTCGAAGTGGTGCTTGTCCAGCACGTTGATGTCGCCAGTCACGGTGACGAAGATGTCGCCAACCTTGGCGGCGTCAACCATGGGCATGACGCGGAAACCATCCATGACGGCTTCTAGGGCGGCCATGGGGTTGATCTCGGTGACGATGACGTTGGCGCCCATGCCACGGGCGCGGTCAGCCAGGCCGCGGCCACACCAGCCGTAGCCGGCGACGACAAAGGTCTTGCCGGCCAGCAGGATGTTGGTGGCGCGCACAATGCCATCCACGGTGGATTGGCCGGTGCCGTAGCGATTGTCGAAGAAGTGCTTGGTCATGGCGTCGTTGACGGCGATGACGGGGAACTCCAGCTTGCCGTCGGCGGCCATGGCCTTGAGGCGGATAACGCCGGTGGTGGTCTCTTCGGTGCCGCCGATGATGGTCTCAAGCAGGTCACGGCGGTTCTTGTGCAGCTCGCTGACGAGGTCTGCGCCGTCATCCATGGTCATGTGGGGCTTGAAGTCGAGGGCCACGTGAAGATGCTTGTAGTAGGTGGCGTTGTCCTCGCCCTTGATGGCGAAGACGGGGATCTCGTCGTGGGTGACGAGGGAGGCGGCTACATCATCCTGGGTGGAGAGGGGGTTGGACGCGGTGAGCAGCACCTCGGCGCCGCCGGCCTGCAGCGTGCGCATCAGGTTGGCGGTCTCAGCGGTTACGTGCAAGCAGGCCGCCAGGCGCAGACCCTTGAGCGGGCGCTCTTTGGCGAAACGCTCGTGGATGGTGCGCAGGACGGGCATTTCACGCTCGGCCCACTGGATGCGACGACGGCCGCCTTCGGCTTGGCCGGCGTCTTTGATGTCAAAATTTTCCATGTACTAGAACTCCATTCCTTTTATATAGGCGCAATTATGCCAGTAGTGCTTGCAGCTTGCCGCCGTCGTCATAGTGCTCGCGATAGCGGGTGACGAAATCGGTGGTTGAGAAGTGGTGAGTTTGCGGGCCAGCCTGCTCGAGGCAGTAGGTGGCCGCCAGGGAGCCGAGGCGGCCACTGGTTTCCCAGTCGAGGCCCAAGCGGTAGCCTGTGAGGAAGCCGGCGCGGAAAGCATCGCCGCCGCCGGTGGGATCCACAATCGTGTCGGTGGGTACGGCTTCAACCCAGGTGATGCCATCCTTGGTGTGGATGTTGGCGCCCTTGGGGCCGAGGGTGACGACCATGTAATCCAGGTGGGAAAGGATGGCCTTGTCATCCATGCCTGTCTTGTCTTTGACCAGTTCGAATTCGTATTCGTTCATGAACATGGCATGGGCGGTCTCGACGCCGGTGCGCAGGATTTCGCCATCAAAGCGCACGATCTGCTGGCTGGGGTCGTAGACATAGGGGATGTCGAGCTCTTTGCATTCAGCGACATACTGCTGCATGGCGCCGGGGTCGTTGGGCGAAATGATGACCAGTTCAGGCGTGCCGCCTTTGACGGCTTTCAGCGAAAGCTCGCTGGCGCGGGCCATGGCGCCAGGGTAGAAGCTGGCGACCTGGGCGTTGGACTTATCCGTAGTGGCGAAGTAGGAGGCGGTGTAGAGGCCCTCGATCACTTCCATATTGGTCGTGTCTACGCCGTGATCCTTTAGGAAGGCGCGGTATTCGGCAAAGTCTTCGCCGACGGCGGCCATGACGCGCGGCTTGCCGCCAAGCAGCGCCATGGTGTAGGCGATGTTGGGGGCGATACCGCCGCGGCGGCGGTCTAACTTATCTACAAGAAATGAGAGGCTGATCTTTTCGAGGTGCTCTGCCAGCAGGTGCTCTTTGAAGAGCCCTGGGAAAGTCATGAGGTAATCGTAGGCTACTGAGCCCGTGATGAGTACATCCATTCCATCACCTGTATGGCGAAAATTTACCCTTACACACAAAAACGCCCTCGGGTTTTCGAGAGCGTTCTCCCGCGCGTGGCGTACGCAAGTTTAGCATGGTGGCAAGGGTTTGGGAAGGGCAGAAAAACAGGGGCGAGGCACTAATCTGGCACGCCTACCAGAGGTGGGTCGGTGGGTAGCTCAAAACTGTAGCCGTCCCGCCCCATGAAATGAAAATAGGTCACGGCGCCGGGCTTGATCTCGATCTCGGTGCGCCACCAGATGGAATAAAGCGGGACGGCCACCTCGTACCGCCCGGCGGGCAGGTTGGTGAGCACCAGGTTCTCTTTGTAATAGGGGTCTGAGCGCAGGCGGAAGCCGGTGAAGTAGGTGTAATTGGTCCACAACTCGCCTGTGTCCAGCGAGCGCACCTCGGTAAGCCAGTTGAGCAGTAGCTGGTTGCGCTCATTGGCGACGCGGCCAACCAGCACGCCATAGCCTTCAGGCGGGGCTAGCCATAGCTCCGGGTTGTAGGTGAAGTTGGTGGTGTTGGTGCCGGTGCGCACCTCGAAGTGCAGATGCGGGCCGGTGGAGAGGCCGGTGTTGCCCGAAAGGCCAATAAGCTCTCCCTGCTGCACCCGCTGGCCCATCTCCACGCTGACACTGCTCAGGTGAGCGTACACGGTCCACAGGCGGTCGCCGTTGTAGCCGAAATCATGACGGATGACGATGGAGATGCCGTAGGGATCATCCAGAAAATAGGGCGAGTTGTAGGTTTGGCCGTAGCTGGCCCACACAATGGTGCCGTCGCCCGCGGCGCGCACCGGGGTGCCAGCATCCAGACCAACATCCAAGCCCACATGCGGTTCGCGGCGGTTGGTGCCCGCCTCCTGCCGCACACCGTAGCGCTGGCTAGGGGAATAGAGGCCAAGGTGGGCGTTGGCGACAGGGAAGCTGAAATAAAAGTGATCGTAGGGGCTGAGGGCCACCGGCGCCTGGATGGCGGGGAAACCTTGCACTGCCGGCTGGGTGGGTGCCAGGTCTGCGGCGCCGAGCGGGAATGGCGCCAGGGTTGGAGCGGCATAGGTGGGCCATTCCAGAAGGGGCAGGGTGCTGGTTGGTGGCGGTGTATCGCTGGGCGGCAGCACTTGTGTGAGCGTGGGCAGCGGCGTGTGGGTGCTGGTTGCGGCGGGGCTGGCCGTGGTCGGCGCAGCGGTGCAGCCGGCAAGAGCTAAGAATGAAAGTGCTGCCAGCAGGCGAAGGCGCTTGAAGCTCATGGCCGGGGGGCGCTGATCACTTCGGCGCTATACAGTTGAAGCATGGCGTCCTGCCAGCTTAGCCCGTCACGCAACACAAATTGATTGAACAGTGTGGATGGGAAGAAGCTGCGCCAATTGGCCTGGGCGGGCAGACGCTCAAAGCCATAGTCTGCGGCCAGCGCGGTGAAATCGATCCAATAGCCGGCAGGCACTTCGTCCGCCAGCTGCCCACCCGCCTGGTAGCTGCTTTCTACGCCAGAATAACGCGCTGCAAAATCCCAGGGGTTTTGCGTGAGCGGCTGGCCCATCCCGCTGTCGGGGGCGGCGGTGCGCAGATAAATGCGCCAGTAGGTCTGCCCGCCAATGTCTTCGCGCACGGCAGCCAGCCAGCCCGCGTTCAGCAGGCCGCTGCGCAAGGCAAAGGCTCGGCCGGTGAGCAGCCAACTGTCGTACTGGCCGGGGGGCAAGGGTGTGCTTAGCGGCACCAGCGAATTTTCAAGGCTGGAGAGAGCGTCCCAGCCCAGGAGTTGCGCGGTGCGCTGACGCAGCGCTTCAAAAGGGGCGGCGGCGGCCGAACTGAGCGACGGGTTGGGTGAAAAGACATTGCTGAGCGGCACGACCTGATAACTTTCGGCCAGCTGTGCCCAAGCGGCCTCAGGCTGGGCCGCGGCGGCCGCTTGCAGCAGGCCGGCCGGCGGGCTGGGCCATTCGCCGGCAGTCCAGGCCGCGCCGTGCACGCGGCCGGGCAAGGCTTGAGGCGCCAAGGCCAACTCGCCATCCAGCGTGTAGGCAGTCAGGTAGTGCTCCGTTTCGGTGTGGGTTTTGGCCAGGAGTACATCACCGGCCGGGCTCCACTGCGGCGCCTGGCCGCTGCCGATGTAGCGAGGCGGGTTGAGCATGTCGCTGACGTAGATGTTCCACATACCGGCGGGGTCCTGCTCGGCCCAGGCCAGCCAGCGGCCATCTGGCGACCAGGCCGGCGAAGCCTGCACGCCGCGCTCGGGCGCCAACTGGGCAAAGCGGGTGGCGCCCTCCTGCTCCAGATACAGCAGCCAGATGGCGGGTGCGCCGCCGCGGTCTGAGACGAAGGCAAGCTGCTGGGCGTGCGGGCGCCAGGCGGGCGAATGATCGCGGGCTGGCGAGAGGCTTACGTACAGCGGCTCCACCGAGCCATCCAGCGGACGGATGGCAATTTCAAGATCGTTGTTGTGATCGTGAGTGTAGGCCAGCCAACCATTGTCTGACCAGCTGGGTGAGCCATCGTAGGCGCTGTCGTGGGTGAGCTGGCTGGTAATGCCAGTAGCCAGCTCTAGCACGTAAAGGTCCCAGTTGCCGTTGCGGTTGGAGGCGAAGGCCAGCAAGCCGGACTGGGACGAGAAGGCAGGCGAGACATCATCCCACTGGCCGTAGGTGAGGCGAGTGAGCGATTGGCCGATGAGCTGGTGGCTGAAGAGGCGCGCGTAGCCGTATTCGCTAAGGCTGAGCACGCGCAGGCCATCCAACGAGCGGCCCGCGCCCATCACCAATGGGGTGGCCTGGGGAGTGGGCATGACGGTGTGGGTGGGCAGGGCCGTGGGCTCCTGCGCGGCCAGCAGCGCGGTTGTGGGCGTGCTGGTGACGGCTTGTGGCGTGCCGGCCGAACCCAGCGAGCCGTTGGCGAGGATATAGAGCAGGACGATGCCGAGCAGCACGCCGGCGGCGATGAGGCGCAGCCAGTACCCCAGCGTGCGGCGCAGGGATGGAGTGACGGGGTCTGAGAGCATGGGAATGTGTGTATTAAAGCAAGAAACGGGTTGGCGTACTACGCTTCGGGAATGATGAAATCAACAGCGTGCTCGTGGATGATCTGCTTGGCCTTGCTCAGCAGGTCGCCCGAGCTGGCCTCGAGTGGGTTCTCGGTTTGCTGGGCTTCAATATCGGCGTAGAAGACGCGGGCCTTGAGAGTGTAGCGCCCGGGTGTGCGCGGTTGGCGCAAGTGCATCACGAATTCCATGATCGGGTCGATCGCCTCGACCACGCTGACGGTGGCCAGCGGCTGCCCGGCCTCGTTGGTGATGAGGGCTTCGACATTGGGGCGGCGCTGAAAGGGCGTGATATCAATGCGCACCTGGATGCGCTGGCCATCTGGCCGCGGCTGGGCTTCCAGCTCGCGGATGCGAACCTCGTTAGGCGGCACGGGGGCTTCGCCGGCTTCGGTGAAGAAGATGTCAGACATGCTAGGGATTATAGCGTTGGGAAGACGGTGGGAAATTGGGAACTTGGTATTGGTTATTAGTTATTGGCTACTGGAGCTGCCAGTGTTACAGCCTGGCTCGGCGCAGCAGTTGGGCGTTTAGCGCCACGATGATGGTGCTGGCAGACATGAGCACTGCGCCCAACGCGGGCGAAAGCAGGATGCCCCGGCTAGCAAGCACCCCGGCGGCCAGCGGAATGGCAATGACGTTGTAGCCGGTGGCCCATAGCAGGTTCTGTACCATCTTGGCGTAACTGGCGCGGCTGAGGCGAAAAACCTTGAGTACGTCCTGCGGGTCATTATCCACCAGGATGATGCCAGCAGACTCTACGGCTACGTCTGTGCCGCTGCCGATGGCGATGCCCACATCGGCGCGGGCGAGAGCGGGCGCATCGTTGACGCCGTCACCCACCATGGCCACCTTGCGCCCTTGGGCTTGCAGCGCGGCAATTTTCTTTTCCTTGTCGGCGGGCAGCACCTCGGCAAAGAATTCAGTGATGCCCAGCTCGGCGGCGACCGCGGCCGCCACCGGCTCGCTGTCACCGGTGAGCATGGCCGCGCGGATGCCGAGCTGGCGCAGGCTATCAATGACTAATTTGCTTTGTGGACGCAGCGCATCCGCAATGGCGAAGACGGCAATGGGCTGTGTGCCGGCCAGCAGGTAGATGGCGCTCTGGCCCTTGCGCCCGGAATCCTCGGCGAAGGCGGCCAGCTCCGGCGGCAGGCTGGCGTCGAGCTGCTGCAGCAAGCGTGGGCCGCCGAGATGGTAGGGCTGCCCGGCAACGGTGGCCTGCACGCCCAAGCCCTTTAGGGCCTGGAAGTCTTCCACCGCCGGCGCGGCCAGACCGCGTTCGGCAGCGGAGGCGCGGATGGCGCGGGCCAGGCTGTGCTCGGAATCACCCTCCAGCCCCGCGGCCAGGCTCAGCACCTGGTCCTCGCTGTAGCCCTGCAGGGCGCGCAAAGCCACCACACCCATCTCTCCCTGAGTGAGCGTGCCGGTCTTGTCGAAAACGACTGTATCCACCAGGCGTGCTTCCTCCAGTGCCAGGCGGTCTTTCACCAGCAGGCCGTGGGAGGCGGCCTGAGCGGTGCTGATGGCAACCACCAGTGGAACGGCGAGACCGAGGGCGTGCGGGCAGGCGATGATGAGTACAGTCACCACGCGCTCGAGCACGAACAGATCCAGCCCGCGGGCCAGCCCCCAGGCCAGCGCGGTGAGCGCGGCGGCGACCAGGGCAATGGTGAACAGCCAGCCGGCAGCACGGTCTGCCAGGATCTGGGTGCGCGATTTGCTGAGCTGGGCCTGCTGTACCAGGCGCATGATGCCAGCCAGGGCGGTGGCGCCGCCCACAGCGGTGACGCGCACGCGCAGGCTCCCCTCGCCATTGATGGCGCCGGCAATCACCGCGTCGCCCGGCGCTTTGGATACCGGGCGGGATTCGCCGCTCAGCATCGATTCGTTGACTTGCGAATTGCCTTCGACCACCTCACCATCGGCGGGGATGCTCGCGCCTGGGCGCACGAGGAACAAGTCGCCGGCGGCCAAGGCGGCGGCCGGCACGGTTTCGATGCGGCCGTCGGCGCCGATGCGCTCGGCCTGGTCTGGAAGCAGCTTGGCAAGCTCGTCGAGGCTGCTGGAGGCGCGGCGTACGCTGCGCATCTCCAGCCAGTGGCCGAGCAGCATGATGTCTATCAGGGTTGCCAATTCCCAGTAGAAACCCTCGCCGAGATTGAATACGAAAGCAGCTGTGCTATAGAGGAAGGATACGGAGATGGCCAGGCTGATGAGCATCATCATGCCCGGCTGGCGCGCCCGCAGCTCTGGCACGGCCATTTGCAGGAAGGGTAGACCGCCGTAGAAGAAGATAACGGCGGCGAACAGCGGTGCGATGAATTGCGAGCCGGGGAATGATGGCGGCGAAATGCCCAGCCAGTGCTGGGTCATTTCGCTGTAGAGGATGACTGGGATGGTGAGCACGAGCGACACGAAGAAGCGCGTGCGGAACATCTGCTCGTGGCCACTATGGTGCGCAGCTACGCTGCGCGAGGCCGATGCATGGTGAGCAGAGTGTCCAGCAGGTCTGTGCGCAGCTGCGCTGTGCAGCCCGACTGCGTCGGGCTGTGGGTGGTGCGCGGCGTGCTGATGGCGCTCGTGCTGGTCGTACTCGCTCATCCCAGCCTCTTGTACTAAGGAACTACACTGACTTTAGTGAACATGCCGGCGGCATAGTGGCCGGGCAGGTAGCAGCCAAATTCGTATTCGCCGGGTTCCGTGAACGCGTACTCAATCATGACAGTCGCGCCGGGGGTCAACTGGCTTTCGCCGACATGCAACATCCCGTCCACGTCCTCAGCGTCGTGGCCTGATTCGCCGTGCCCATGCTCGCCTTCGGCGTCATCGTGGCCGTGCTCGCCTTCGGCTTGCATGTGATGCTCTTCACCCTCGGCTAGCAGCACAAACTCATGGTTGATGGCGCCGGGGTTGGTGATGATGAAACGGTAAGGTGTGCCCACCTTGAAGACCGTGATGGGCGACTCGATGGCGAATTCGGTGAGCTCAATCGGCACCACCTGGGCAACTGTGGGGCGGCTGCCGCAGGCGCTGGTGAGGAGAGCCAGTACCAAAATTACGGCCATTCTGTACATGAAGCGTTTCTCCTTTGTCGGATACCCTCCCCCTATGGGAGGGGTTACCTTGACTCTAAAACCTTTGGGGATAACAGTCAATGAAGAGGAGAATGAGAGGGATTGATGCCAAAAGCGGTCGGGTTCCACGGATTACAATCGTGGCAGGAGCAAGAATGCCAGATAAATTTGAAACCCTTGCCATTCACGCCGGTCAGCAGCCCGACCCCAGCACCGGCGCGGTGATGACGCCGATCTACCAGACCAGCACCTTCGTGCAGGACGCAGTAGGCGTGCACAAAGGCTACGAATACTCGCGCAGCGGCAACCCCACCCGCACCGCGCTGCAGGACTGTTTTGCGGCGCTGGAAGGCGCCAAACACGGCTTGGCCTTTGCCTCCGGTCTGGCCGCCACAGACACGATCATCCGCCAATATTCACCGGGTGACCACATCCTGGTGGGCAGCGATGTGTATGGCGGCACCTTCCGCCTGTTCGAGCGCGAGTACAAGGACTTTGGCATCGAGTTCAGTTATGTGGACGTGGATGACCTGGCTGCCGTGCAGGCTGGCTTGCGCGCCAACACCAAGCTGGTGTGGCTGGAGACGCCAACGAATCCGTACCTGGGCCTGGCCGATATTGCCGCCATTTCTGCCATCTTGAAGGCGCAAGCCAGCAAGCCGCTGTTCGCGGTGGACAATACCTTCGCCTCGCCGTACCTGCAACAGCCGCTGGCCCTGGGGGCGGACATCGTGATCCATTCGGCCACCAAGTACCTGGGCGGCCACTCCGACGTGGTGCTGGGCCTGGTAGCGGTGAACGACCCGGCGCTCGCAGAGCGGCTGGCGTTCACCCAGAACGCGGCCGGGGCCGTGCCTGGGCCGATGGACAGCTTTCTAGTGCTGCGCGGCATCAAGACCCTGCACCTGCGCATGGACCGCCATGGCGAGAATGCCGCGGCGATTGCCGAATACTTGGTCAAGCACCCCAAAGTGAGCCAGATCTATTATCCGTTTCACGCTTCGCACCCGCAGCACGAGCTGGCGCGCAAACAGATGCGCAACGGCGGCGGCATGCTTTCGTTTGAACTGAAGGGCGGCGAAGCCGCCGCCCGCAGTGTGGCCGAGAGCACGCGGCTGTTCGCCCTGGCGGAGTCGCTGGGCGGGGTAGAGTCGCTGATCGAGGTGCCGGCGGTGATGACGCACTTGTCCGTGGCCAACTCGCCGCTGGCGGTGGACCCGGGGCTGGTGCGCCTCTCGGTAGGGGTAGAGCACGTGGACGACCTGATTGCAGATCTGGAACAAGCGCTGGCCAAGGCCTAGCGCAGGAGGTTGTAATGGCTAAGAAAGGCAAACGCGACAAGAGCCCGGATGCAATGAACGCGGCCTCCGAAGGCATGGGCTACCCCATCGGCGGGCTGGAAACCAGCTCGGCCGAGTTCACAGAGTTTCTGGCCGCAGTGATCAAGGAATTCAAGGAAGACTCGCCGGGCCTGACCCTGCGGGACGCTGCCCGGATCGTGGTCGAGCGCGAGGGGCTGGAGCAGTTCGCGGATCGCGTGGCCGACATCCAAGTCTTTTTGAAAGCTTTCCTGGGCGGCAAGAATACCGAGTGGGACGAATTGGTTGCCGAGGATGCTCGCCGCCGTTTGGAGATCGACAAGACCTTGGGCGGTACGCCGGGCTGAGAATGGGTAAAGGATGAAGACGCAGATGAGGAGGGACTATGCCGCTATCACTAATTCTTGCATGTAAGGACGTTGCTGCGGCCATTGAGTACTACACCAGGAAGCTGGGCTTTGTATTGGCCTGGCAAATGCCGCCCAACGACAAAGGCGAGATCGAATTTGCCGGCGTAAAGCTGGGGGATGCAGAAATCCTGCTTGGCGTCACTACGGGATTCGTAGCCGATGAGAATATGGATAAGCGCGGCACCGGCGTGCAGCTCTACGTCAACCTGGGCGCAGACCACGACATTGATGCGCTCTACCAGGCGGCACAGTCCAGCGGCGCAAGGATTACAAAGCAAATAGAGACGCGTGATTGGGGAGAGCGGGCTTTCAATGCCAGCGACCTGGACGGCTACAGTCTGATGTTCGCTCAGGCAGCCAAGAAAGAATAGAAAGACTTTCGTACACGTGAATAACAACCTGTGGGAGCTTTGAAGTGAAGTCTCCTGCAAGCTTGAATTCAACTCAGACTATGTAAGGGCCGGTCTTAGACCGGCCCTTACGCGCTCAGTGTAAAGAGTTTGCCAGTTGGCGGAAATTCAGTCCGGTGTGAATGAAGAGCCAGCCGATGGACTCACTCGTCGTACAGCACGGTGGGCTCGGCGTAGTAGCGCACGCCCTTGCGGGCCGTGCGCTCGTTGACCCAGCGCTGCAGCGCCTCGTTCTTTTCTTCCAGCGACTTATTGGCCGAAAGCTCTTCCAGCGGGTAATTGACGCGCAGGGCGCGCGGCGAAACAGTGAAGCGGGTGATGCCGGGGGGCAGCAGCACGCCGGCGGCGCACAGTTCCAGCACTTCGCTGACTTTGAAGGGGGGATAGACCACGATGGCGGTCAGGTTGTCATACTTGCCGTGCAGCTCGCGCACTTGCTGGGCGGTGGTGCGGTCCACCGCCGCTTTTTTGGCATACAACTCGGCAATCCTGTTAAGCGCCTGCGTGCGGCTGGCCAGGTCGCCCGGCACGCTGCGGGCGATGTGGGCCTTGCCATCCTGCGTCTGCACCCATACCAGAGTCTTGATGGGCCAGCGGCTCTGTGGGCGTTTGACCGTGGGGTCAATAGCCTGCATGGTCACATCCGGCAGTTGGCCTAGCGCCTGCAGAAACTCGGCGCCATCCCAATCCCACAATACGTGGTTCCAGGTGTGCAGGTCCAGCCCTTCGTAGTCCGCCTCCACCACCTGCACCAGAGCGTGGGGGATGCCCATGTGGTTGAGAGCGCTGGTGCGGTTGGCGCCATCCAGCACCATGTAACGCCCGCTGCCATCCGGCAGCGGCGTGACCATGGGCGGGTTGCGTAGCACGCCGCTGGCGCGCAGCCGCTCGATGAGCGGCAGGCTGCGCTGGTCGTCGTGCCACTCGTGTGGCACGAGATCAGGCGAAGGGACGATGCGTAGCGTGGGCAGGTTGGCCATCAGCCGGTGGGTTATCCGTTGATGAAGTCGAGTACGTCGATCTTGGTGAGGATGCCGACCACACGGCCGCCGTCGTTGACCAGTACGGCGTTGTTGCGCACGATCTCTTGCATGGCGTCAGGCAGCAGGGTGCTGGCGGGCAGGCTGTTGGGCGCCGGCTGCAGCAGGGCGGCTACGCTGTCTTCGCCCGGGCGGCCGTTCTTGGATTCCAGCAGGTGGGTCAGCAGGTCGCCTTCGCGTACGATGCCGCTCACCTGGCCGTCGGCATCCACCACGGGCAACTGCGAGATGCCGAACTCCTTCATCTTGCTGACCACATCAGCAATGCGATCCTCGGCTGAGGCCGAGATGAGCTCGCTCATGCTCTTGCCGCCCAGCACCTCGCGCAGGGTGGCTTCGCTCCATTCGGAGTCCAGGAAGCCATTCTCGCGCATCCACTTGTCGTCGAACAGTTTGGTGAGGTAGCGGTTGCCCGAGTCGGGCAGGATCACGACTGCGACGCGGTCAGCCGGCAGGTCTTGCAAATATTTGAGCGCCCCAGCGACGGCGGCGCCGGAGGAGCCGCCGGCGAAGATGCCTTCCTGGCTCACCAGCTGGCGGGTGAGGATGAAGCACTCTTTGTCGGTCACGCGGATGATGTCGTCCACCACGCTCATATCAGTGGTGCCGGGCAGGAAATCTTCACCGATGCCTTCAACCTTGTATGTGATGGCCTCAACGCCGGGCGGGATCTTGCCCTTGTTCTCCCAGATCTCTTTGAGGATCGAGCCTACCGGGTCCACACCAATGATGCGAATATTGGGGTTCTTTTCCTTCAAATATTTGCCGACGCCGCTGATGGTGCCGCCGGTGCCCATCGAGATGATGACATCGGTCACCTTGCCGCCGGTCTGCTCCCAGATCTCCGGTCCGGTGGTCAGGTAGTGGCTGCGCGGGTTCTCAGGGTTGTAGTACTGGTTGGCAAGGATGGTGTTGGGAGTCTCGGCGGCCAGGCGGTTGGCGACCTTGTAATACGAGCGCGGGTCTTCGGGAGCAACGGCGGTGGGGGTGATTACCACTTTGGCGCCGAAGGCGCGCAGCAGTTGGATCTTCTCCTGGCTCATCTTGTCTGGCATGACGAAGATGCACTTGTAGCCGCGGATGGCGGCCACGATGGCCAGGCCCACGCCGGTATTGCCGGAGGTGGCCTCCACGATGGTCCCGCCGGGCTTGAGCCGCCCGCTGGCTTCGGCCTCGTCGATGATGTTCTTGCCGATGCGGTCTTTGACCGAGCCGCCGGGGTTGAAGAATTCCACCTTGGCGTACAGCGGGGCTTTGAGGCCCTTGGTGACCTTGTTCAGGCGCACCAGCGGCGTATGGCCCATGGTGCCAATGATGTCGTTATAGACGCGCAGGTCTTGGGATTCTTGCAGGCTCATGGATTAAGTGTAACAGAGGGGCAGAGAGCGCTGAGGCCTAATGGCAATTGTTTGCCACATGCTCCTCATACGTCACCGCGAACAGATGCGCTCCGGAGCCATCGCAAGCCGCCTGGAAATAGTAATAGGGCGAAGCCGCGGGGAAGGCGACCGCCTGCAGCGCCTCGCCGCTGGGGGCGGCGATGGGGCTGGGCGGCAGGCCCGCGTAGAGGTACGTGTTGTAGGGCGAGTCTGTTTGCAGATCCGCGCCCGTCAGCGGGCTGGGCCACCATTGGCCGCGGCCATCCAGACCCACGGCGTACTGCACAGTGGGGTCGGCTTGCAGCTTCATGCCAATATCCAGCCGGTTGTGGAACACCGAAGCGATCAGCGCCATCTCCGAGTTGATGACCGATTCGCGCTCCACGATGGAGGCCAGGATCAGCGCGTCGTAGATACTGAGGTTTTGCGCCTGGAAGCCGGCCACCAACTCAGGCGTCATCTGGTTCGAGAACACATCGCTTTGCAGCAGGGTCAGCAGCAGGGCGATGCCGTCCGCCTCGCGCGGGATCTCGTAGCTGCCGGGCAGCAGGAAGCCCTCCAACGTGGAGCCGATCGGCATCTCCGCGTACAGCGCCAGCTCGTTGGGCGTGGAGGTCGCCAGGCGAATGAACTCTTCGGGCGAGACATTCACGCCGGCGCTGGGCAGGCTGGCGGCGATCTCCTCCAGCCGCCAGCCGGGCAGGATGACCAGGGTCACGTGCTCCGGCGTGGGGTCGAGCAGGGCATCGGCGAGCTCGACCGAGCTCATCGCTGCGCTGAGTTGAAAGGTGCCCGCTTGCAGCTGGGTGTCTTTGCCGGTGTAAAAGAGATAGTTGCTGAACAGCTGGCCCTCATGGATCAGATCGTCGTGCCACAGGCGTGAGACGATCTGGCTGGTCGCTTCGCCCTGTGGGATGGTGAAGCGCACCGGCGCGGCGGCCGGGTCCACGGGGCGGCGCAAGGCTTCGGCGCGCCAGCCTAGCTCCAGGCCAATGCGCACGCGCTGGAAGGTGGTGAGGCTGGGCGCGGGCGGGCCGAACAAATCTTCGGCGCGGGCCAGCAAGGTGCTGCCGCCGAGGAAGGCCAGGAAAGCGAGGAGGGCTACGAAACCGAGGACAATGAAGGTACGCATCTTTTTACCCGTTGATCGATTGTTTTTGGTTATCCAGATAGTCTTGCAAGATTACTGCCGCGGCGCTGGCGTCAATGTCGTGCGTACCTGCACCCAACGCCCGGCGGGCCGCCAGCGCTTCCTGCGTGCTGTAGCTCTCTTCCCATAATTGCACCGGGATGCTGGTGGCCGCCCGCAGAGCGCCGGCCAACCGGGCCGCTTTGCGCCCGCTGTAGTTGGGCTGGCCGTCCTCACCGAAGGCCTGGCCCACGATGATGCGCTCGGCGGCGTGCTGCGCCGCCAGGGCGGCGATGTGGGCCGCATCGCCGCTGCGGCTCTCGTGCGCCAGCACTTGTAAGGGGCTGGCGATGGTGCCGCTGGCATCGCTCAGCGCGATGCCGATACGCCTGTCACCGGGGTCTACGGCCAGAATCCGCATGGATTAAGTATACAAGCAGAGAATCCACGGATGAGCGCAGATAACACTGCGGATGAATGGACTTCTGATGTACCGCTTTTTACATCTGTATGTATCTGTGGGCTATTCCATCCCCGTAAATTTTGCCCTGCGCTCCTCGGCCATGATGCGTAAATAGATGCCTTCCATGGTCAAGGCCGGTTTGGGCATGCTGACCTTGGGCGGCAGGTCCCAGCTCTCCTTACGGGCGATGCGCGCATTGGCAAAGGTGGGGATGCCAAATTCCTCGGCTAGCAGGCGGATGTCCGCCTTGCTGGTGACCAGCGCCAGCGGCACGCGCAGGCGCAGGCAGCGGCGGGCGGCCAGCTGCAGCACCAGCCGCGGCGCACGCGGCTCGCCGCGCTCGGGCCACAGCAGGATGACGCGGCCCTGCGCCCCGCCGCGGATACGCGCCAGGGCGGCGCGCCAATCGCCACTGGCCGGCAGCTGGATCTGGGAGGTCTTCACGCCATCAGTATAGGCAAGGGCGGCACGCGCCACAAACGCGAACGAGCGCCAGCTTGGCTTAACAAAAAATGCGCCGCAGCTGCGGCGTATTTTTACATTGATATGCGGCTACTTGGCCTTCGCCAAAATCTCGCGGATGGCGGCCAGCACCAGGGTGACGTACTCCCGGCGGCTGCTGTGGCCCATCAGGCCAATGCGCCAGATCTGGCCCTTCAGCGGGCCAAGGCCGGCGCCAACCTCGATGCCGTAATCCGCCAGCAGGTGGTTCTTCACATGGTCGTGCGAGGCGGTGGGGGGCACTTTGACGGCGGTCACGGTGGGCAGGCGGTGCTCACGCGCCACCAGCATCTCCATATCCAGGTCTTCCACACCCTTCCACAAGTCCTCGGCGTTCTGCTTGTGGCGAGCGAATCGCGCCTCCAAGCCTTCTTCAGCCACGATGCGCAGCGCTTCGCGCATGGCGTAGTTCAATTGGATGGGGGCGGTGTGATGGTAGGTGCGCTCCTTGCCCCAATACTTGTGCACTTCGTCCAGCGAGAGATACCAGTTGCCCACGCCCACCTTGCGGTCGGCCAGGGCCTTCTCAGCGCGCGGGCCAAAAGTGAGCGGCGCCAAGCCGGGCGAGGCGGAGATGGCCTTCTGCGAACCGCTGAAGGCCGCGTCCACGTCCCACTCGTCCACCTGCACCGGCACGCCGCCCAACGAAGCCACCGTGTCGAGCACAAACAGGGTGCCGGCCTCGTGGGCTGCGGCAGCCAGTTCTTTGATGTGCGGCTGTTGTGCGCCGCTGGAAGTTTCGCCGTGCACTACGGCCAGCAGCTTGTACTTGTGCTGGCTGAGCTGCTTCTTGACCGCGTCCACGTCCAGCACCTGGCCCCAGGGAGCCTCAATGCGATCCACTGTGGCGCCATAGCGGCCGGCCATGTTGAACATTCGCTCACCGAAATAGCCGATGATGCCGATCAGCACGCGGTCGCCGGGCTCGATCAGGTTGCTGAGTGCAGCCTCCATGCCGGCGCTGCCGGTGCCGGAGACCGGAATGGTGAGGCGGTTCTGGGTTTGGAAGACGAAGCGCAGCAGCTCCTGCACATCATCCATGATCTGCAAAAAGGCCGGGTCCAGGTGGCCGATGACCGGCATGGCCATCGCCTGCAATACGCGGGCCGGCATCTCGCTGGGGCCGGGGCCTAAGAGAATTCGTTCGGGGGTGTCCAGATCGTGGAAGCGTTTGGGGTCCATGCACTTCTCCTTCTGCAGGTATTTTACACCCTTGTAATTTATGCCGCGAATCACCGCGTTGGCCCGCCAAATATGCGAGAATCGGCGGCGTGTCACAGCCCCCGTTGATATTGCAGGTTGTACAGCTGGTCAAGCGCCGCCGCTCTCGCCGCCAGGCAGCTAGGCGCAGTCCCAGCGCGGTGGCGTCGCGCGCCGCCGGCTGGCTGCTGGCGGCGGCCAGCCTGCTGCTCGCCTTGCTGGCGGCCGCGGCGTTGCCGGCCTATCGCTATCTCACCTATGACCTGCCTGACGCGGGCATGCTGCCCGTGCTGATGGACCCGAAGCGCGGCTTGTTGCTGCAGCCCACCCGTTTGCAGGACCGTACGGGCATGCAAACGCTGGCGCAGCTTGTGCCAACCGCCGCGCCGCGCGAATTTATTGCGCTGGGCCAGGCGCCTTCTGTAGAGCAAGCGCTCATCGCCAGCAGCGACCCGCGCTTCTGGCAGCACAGCGGGGCGGGCTGGCTGCAAGGCCAGCCTGAGCCACATACGCTGGCCGAGCGCCTGGCAGCCGACTTGCTGCTGGCGGCCGAGCCGGAAGGTTGGCGCAAAGCGCTGCGCGCACGCGTGCTGGCCAGCGAGCTGACCGCCCGCTACGGGCAGCAGCAGGTGCTGGCCTGGGCCGTGAACAGTACGCATTTCGGACACTGGACCTTTGGCGCGCAGAGCGCGGCGCAGTTCTATTTTGACGTGCCGGCCAGCCAGCTTACGCTGGCGCAGGCCGCCGCCCTGCCGGCGATAGCCAACGCGCCTGAGCTGGACGCGCTGGCCACGCCCGCCGCGATCCAACCGCTGGCGCATCTGGTGCTGGTGAGCATGCACAGCCAGGGCATGATCGATGATGCGCAACTTGCTGCCGCGCAGTCGGAGTCGTTGCAATTCGCGCCGGATGCTGTGCCGCTGGCGCTGGACGCGTTTGCGCAACTGGCGCTGGAGCAGGCCACGCAGGCGTTGGGCGCGGCGCGCCTGGCCCGCGGTGGCCTGTCCCTGATCACCACCCAGGATGCGGATATGCAAGCTGCTTTTGCAGACCAGGGCAAAGCCGCCCTGGCTCTGGACGCACTGAATGGCCGCGTGCTGGCGCTGGCGGGCGATGCGCAAGCAGGGCAGGTCGCTGGGAATGTGTTGCTCCCGTTTGTATACCTGGATTCGTTCGCGGCGGGCAATGCCCCCGCCAGCCTGACCTGGAATTTTGACGCTGCAGCGCCCGCCGGGTTGCGCGGCCCGCTGAGCATGCGCACCGCCCTGGTGAACGGGCTGGCGCAGCCGGCGGAGGCCGCCTTGCAGCAAACCGGCCCGCTCCACACGGCCGGCGTGCTGGCCGCCGCCGGCCTGGACGCGTTTCGCAGCACACTCAGCGCGCCGCAGGCCGCCGAGCAGATCCTGAGTGCGGCCGCGGCCAGCCCGCTGGAGCTGGCCGCGGCGTATGCCAGCCTGAGCAGCGGCCAGCTGAGCGGCCAGTGGCTGGGCGGCCGGCTTCAGCCAGCCAGCCTGCTGTTCGCCACCGATGAGATGGGCGGCGTGGTTCTGGATTGGAGCCAGCCGCAATACGAAGCGCTGGCCAGCGCAGAGCTGGCCTTTCTGGTGAGCAATACCCTGAGCGATGTCAGCGTGCGCCCAGCACAAACGCGCCAGCGCATGCTGGCCCTGGGCCGCCCGGCCGCATTGGCGCCCGAAGATGCGGGCGACTGGCAGTTGGGCTATTCGCCGCAGCGTGTGGTGCTGAGCCTTGAAGCGGCCGACTGGCCCGCCCTGTTCGCCGCCGCTCACGCCAACCTGCCCATCCGCGATTGGCAGGCGCCCGGCGGCTTGAGCTCGGTGATGGTGTGTGTGCCCTCCGGCCAATTGCCGGATGAGGACTGCCCGCAGACGCGCCGCGAATACTTCGTCATCGGCACCGAGCCGCGCTTTGCAGACACGCTATATGAACGCCTCGCAGTGAATTCGCTCAACGGCCGCCTGGCGACCGTCTTCACGCCCGCCGAATTCGTGCACGAGGCTTTGTTTATGCGCGTGCCCACCGCGCAGCAGGCAGCCGCCCTGGCGGCCGACGTGCCGCTGCCGCCGGAGGATTTTGACAGCGTGCCCGCATACCCGGCAGGCGGCGCAGCGAGCCTGCTGCAGCCGGAGCGCTTCAGCGCGGTGAGCGAGACGGTGCTGGTGCGCGGCCAGGCAGATGCGCAAGCAGCTGGCTGGGATCTGCAAGTGGGGCAGGGCCTCTACCCGCGCCGCTGGCTGCAACTGGCCAGCGGCGGCAGCATGCAGCCGCGCGCCCAATGGGATACGCGTGGCCTGAGCGGCCTGTGGGTGATCCAGTTACAAGTCTGGGATGAGGATGGCGCGGTCAGCCGAGCCTATACGGTTGTGACCATAGAAAACAAAACGGACCAGTAGCACTGGTCCGTTTTGTTCTAAATGCATGCGCTGCGTTATTGGTTTGCCATTTCTTCTTGCTTCTTGAACTGACTCATATACAAGTCGTAGTAAAAGCCCTTCTTCTCCAGCAATTCAGCGTGCTTGCCGCGCTCGATGATCTCGCCAGCTTTGAGCACCAGGATCACATCCGCGTTGCGGATGGTGCTGAGGCGGTGAGCAATCACAAAGCTCGTGCGCCCAGCCAGCAGCTTCTCCAGCGCGCTCTGGATCAGGCGCTCGGTGCGCGTGTCCACGCTGCTGGTCGCTTCGTCCAGGATGAGGATGCGCGGGTCGGCCAGGGCCGCACGCGCGATCGCCAGCAGCTGGCGCTGGCCCTGGCTCAAGCCAGAGCCGCGCTCGCCCAGCACGGTGTTGTACTTTTCCGGCAGGCGCTCGATGAAACTGTCGGCATGCGCCAGCCTGGCGGCCGCCATCACTTCGTCATCGGTGGCTTGCGGGCGGCCAAAGCGGATGTTCTCCATCACTGTGGTGCTGAACAAGAAGGTGTCTTGCAGCACAATGCCGATCTGCTGGCGCAGCGATTGCTGCGTGACGTCACGCACATCGGTGCCGTCGATCCTGACCGAGCCGCCGGTGACATCATAGAAGCGCGGGATCAAATTGATGATCGTGGTCTTGCCAGCGCCGGTGGGGCCGACGATGGCCACGGTCTGGCCCGGGTTGGCATAGAAGTTCACGTTGCGTAGCACCGGCTCGCCGGGCTTGTACTCCGCGCTCACATTGTCCAGCTCCACTTTGCCTTCGATCGCGCCCATCACCTTGGCGCCGGGCTTGTCTTGAATGTTCGGCTCCACATCCAGTAGGCCAAAGATGCGCTCGGCGCCGGCCACCGCGCTCTGGATGTTGCCCCACAGCACGGCGATCTGCTGGATGGGCTGGTTGAAGCGCTGCACATAGCCCAGGAAGGTGATCACCAGACCGATGGAAACGGCCGTGCCGCCCAGCGAAGAGCCGTTGAGCAGCGCCAGGCCGCCGGCCACGGTGACGATGGCCAGCGCCAGGTAGCTCAGCGCCTCCAGCACCGGGGCCAGCGCCGAGGTGAAGGCTACCGCGCGCACATTGGCGTCACGGTTGGCGGCGTTGGTAGCGCGGAAGTGTTCGATGTTCTCCTCGGCGCGGTTGAAGGCTTGGGACTCGCGCACTGCCGAGATGCTCTCTTGCAAATTGGCGTTGACCGAGCCCATCTCCACCCGCGTCTTGCGGAAGGCTTTGCGCGCCTGCTCTGAGAACCACCAGGTGGCGATCGCCATCAGCGGAGCGATGGCCATGCTCAGCAGAGCGAATTGCACATTTTTGCTCAGCATGTTGTAGGCAGTCCAGCCCAGCAGCAATGCGCCGCTGATGACATTCACCAGGGCGAAGCTCATCGCCTGCTGGATGGTGTCGCTGTCGTTGGTGATGCGGCTCATCAGGTCGCCCACCTCGTTCTCGGCGTAGTAACCGACCGGCAGGCTATGCATATGGCGGAACAACTGGGCGCGCACATCCCGCAGCACGTGTTGGCCTGCCCAGCTCATTGAGAAGAAGGTCAAGCCGGTCAGGAAGGAAGCGATGATGAACAGCACGATCAATATCGCGATCAGCTGGCCCAGGCCGACCACGCGCTCTGCGTTGGTCAGGCTAGCCGGGTCGCTTGGCAAGTTGAAGTTAGCCAGCGCAAACGCGCCTTTGATGATGCGCTGGGTGGTCGTGCTTGGCTCCACGCCGCTGGCCAGCCAGCAGTTACTCTCGGCTGCCTCGCTGGCCTCGCCTGCCAGCGGCGAGGCCTCGCCGCCGAAGCTGGCGGCCGCGGCCGGGGTCAGGTAACAGTCGACGATCTGGCCAGTGAGCTCCGGCGTGGTGACTGAGGCCCAGGTGGAAATGATGACAAAGATGCCCGCCAGCAACAGGGCATACCAGAAGGGTTTGAAGTAAACCGCCAGGCGGCCCAGCGTCTCACTGGTCCGTTTGGGTTTCAGGGCTTCCTGGTCAAGTAATGCGCGGGTATTGAACATAGCTCTCCTGCAGCCTAGGCTGCATCCTCGGGGCGAGTGTCGCCAGCCCCATCGCCTACCAGCTGCGAGTTGTAAATATCGGCATAGATCTCGCTCTCTTCCAGCAGTTGGGCATGTTTGCCGCTGGCGATGATCTTGCCTTTGTCCAGCACCAGGATCTGGTTCGCGTTGATCACCGTACTGATGCGTTGGGCGATCACGAACGAGGTGCGCCCCTGCATCAGCTGGTCCAGCGCGGCCTGGATCTGGCTCTCGGTCTGCAAGTCCACGCTGGAGGTCGAGTCATCCAGGATCAGGATGCGCGGGTTGAGCAGCAAAGCACGCGCAATGGCGATGCGCTGCTTTTGCCCGCCGCTCAGCGTGGTGCCGCGCTCGCCCACTGGCGTGTCGTAACCCTGCGAGAAGGTCATGATGAAGTCATGCGCCGCGGCCGCCTTGGCAGCGGCTTCCACTTCCGCCTGGGTGGCCTCGGGCTTGCCGAAGGCGATGTTGTCGCGAATGTTGCCGCTGAACAACGTAGTCTCCTGCAGCACAATGCCGATCTGACTGCGTAGAGACTCAAGGGTCACATCGCGCAGGTCGTGGCCATCCACAGTGACGCGGCCTTCGGAGGGGTCATAGAAGCGCGGGATCAGATTGATGATGGTGGTCTTGCCGGAGCCTGTGGCGCCCAGCAGGGCCACCGTTTGCCCGGGTTCAGCAGTGAAGCTCACATTATCCAGCACCGGGTCGCCCCCGCCGAAATAGCGGAAGGTGACATCTTCAAAGCGCACCTGGCCTTTGACCGCTGGCAGGGCCGGCGCGCCGGGTTTATCGGTCACGTCTGACTTGGCGTCCAGGATCTCAAAGATGCGCCCGGCCGAAGCCATGGCCTGGCCGAACTGGCTGATGATGAAGCCGAACTGGGCCAATGGAATGAACAGATAGATGAGATACAGGCTGAACTCCTGCCACTCGCCCAGGCTGAGCGTGCCGGCAATGATCTGCTGGCCGCCCGCGTTGAGGGTTGTCGCCTGGCCGAGGTTCGCCACCAGAAAGATGAGCGGGAACAGGAAGGTGAAGATGCGCGCAAT